>CAZAOZ010000058.1:0-20508 GCA_964486865.1 uncultured Bordetella sp. | reverse complement strand
CGCCGCGAAGCAAGTCCCCTTGGGGGGCGCCGCGAAGCAAGTCCCCTTGGGGGACGCCGGGCACAACGCTGCGGATTCGCCCGATCGCCGCGACGACGTTTAGCCGCCGCGCAGCACACGCAGCCTGTTATCGCAGCAGGCGCAGCGCCTCGGATTCCAGCCAGGCCACCGGCACCATCAACAGCAACTGGCAGACCACGAGCACGATCAGCGGCGACAGATCGACATTGCCGATGGGCGGGATGCGGCGGCGGAACAGGCGCAGGAACGGCCGTGTCATCGCATCGAGCAACGGGGCCACCGGGCTGCCGGGACTGATCCACGACAGCAGCGCCTGCATCAGCGTGGCGACCAGCACGATGTAAATCAGCATTTCGAAAATTGCGAGGGCGGCCAGTGCGGCGATGCCGGCGACAACGAGGCCGGTCTCCGCACCAAAGCGGAACCCGCGCACCTGCAGCGTCACCAGCAGTTCGACCCATTGCATCAGCCAGGCCAGCAGCAGGGTCGGCAGATCGAGACCCCACAGGCCGGGCACGATGCGGCGCGCGCGGCGCACCATGAAATCGGTCAGCGCGTTGACAAAATCCGCCAGCGGATTGCGGTAGGGCGCGCGTACCCATTGCAGGTAGAACCGCAGCAGCAGCGCGAGCGTCAACAGGCCGAACACGACTTGGACAATAAAAATCAGTGCATTACCCAGCATGATGAGTATCAGTCCTTGCCCAGCGTGTCGCCCATTTCTGCTGCGCGCTCCGCAGCAGCACGCACCGCTTGCGCGAAAATGGTTTTGACCGCGGCTGCGTCGAGTACGCCGATCGCGCATTCGGTGGTGCCGCCTTTGGAAGTGACGCGCGCGCGCAGCGTCGCCGGATCGGCATCGCCGGCCAGCGCCAGTTTGACGGCGCCGGAGAAGGTTGCCAGCGCGCTTTGCCGCGCGATCTCCGGCGGCAGGCCGAGTTCGCAGGCCGCCTGTTCAAGGGCTTCAATGACATAAAACACGTAAGCCGGGCCGCTGCCCGACACCGCAGTGACGGCATCGAGCGCGCGCTCTTCACCGACCCAGAACGTCGCGCCCACTGCGGCGAGTATGTTTTCCGCATCCTGACGCTGCGCGGCGCTGACGCCGGGCATTGCATACAGCCCGGTGATGCCGGCAGACACCAGCGCCGGCGTATTGGGCATGGCGCGGACGATGCGCGCGGACGAGCCCAGCCAGCGCGCGAGATCGCCGCAGCGGATGCCCGCGGCGATGCTGATGATCAACCGGTTATTGACGGCGGAGCCGATATTTTTCGAGACTTCGCGCATCTGCTGCGGCTTGACCGCCAGCACGATGCAGTCGGCGCCGGCTGCCGCCGCGACAGCGTCAGCCGATGTCCGGATGCCGAATTGCTGCTGCAGGCGCGACCGCGCCTCCGCCAGCACATCGACTGCGTGTATGGATGACGGAGACCAGCCTTTGGCAATCAGGCCGCCGATGATCGCGGCAGCCATGTTGCCGCCGCCGATAAAAAGAAGGTTCATTTGTCGCGGGGGTGCTGTTTGTAAGCGGTTAGCAGTAAGCAGTAAGCGGTGAAAAATCGCATTGGGCTGGTGGCCATCGCCGCATTATACGGTTCACCGCTTACTGCTGACTGCTCACGCCTCACCTTTCACGGCGTTCCGGGCGCCAAATATCGCCGTGCCGACGCGCACGATGGTCGCACCCTCGGCGATTGCCGCTTCGAGATCGTCGGACATGCCCATCGACAGCGTATCGATGCCGGCGTCATCCGCCTGCAGCCCTTCCTTGAGGCGGCGTAGCAGCGCGAATCGCGCCCGTTGCACGGCGACATCGGCGGCGGGTTCGGGGATGGCCATCAGCCCGCGCAGCCGCAGGCGCGGCAGGGCGCGGATGGCCGCGGCCAGCGCGCATTCCCCGCCGGGCGCGACGCCGCTTTTGCTGGCTTCGCCGCTGACGTTCACCTGGATCAGCACGTTCAACGGGGGCAGATGCGCCGGCCGGGCATCGTTCAGCCGCTGTGCGATTTTTTCCCGCTCGATGCTGTGCACCCAGGCGAAATGTCCGGCAATCGACCGCGTCTTGTTGCTCTGGATCGGTCCGATGAAATGCCATTCGATGTCGAGATGAGCCAGTTCGCGGGCCTTGTCCACCGCTTCCTGCACGAAATTCTCGCCGAAGGCGCGCTGTCCCTCGCGCCAGGCTTCGGCAACCAGCGATGCGCCGAATGTCTTGCTGACGGCGAGCAGACGGATGTCTTCCGGCAGGCGATTTGCGGCCTGCGCAGCCCGCGCAATCCGGGCGTGTACGGCTTGCAAGTTCGCAGCGATTGTGGCCATAATTTCAGCATACCCAGTTGCAGGCGTCGCAGCGCATTGTTGCATGCTGATAACGGCCTGACCCGCCCATCCCCGAGGGAATTATAAATGGACATTTCCGAACTGCTGGCCTTCGTTGTCAAGAACAAAGCCTCCGACCTGCATTTGTCCTCCGGGCTGCCCCCGATGATCCGGGTGCATGGCGACATACGGCGCATCAACCTGCCGTCGCTGGAGCACAAGGACGTCCACGCCATGGTGTACGACATCATGAACGACGGTCAGCGCAAGTTCTACGAGGAAAACCTCGAGTGCGACTTCTCGTTCTCGATTCCCAACCTGGCGCGATTTCGTGTCAACGCCTTCGTGCAGCAACGCGGCGCCGGGGCGGTATTCCGGACGATTCCGTCCAAGGTGCTGAGCCTGGAGGATCTGAAGGCGCCCAAGGTGTTCGTCGATATCGCCAATCAGCCGCGCGGCGTGGTGCTGGTCACCGGGCCGACGGGATCGGGCAAATCGACCACGCTGGCGGCGATCGTCAACCATATCAATGAAAACGAGCAGGGCCACATCCTGACGGTGGAAGACCCGATCGAATTCGTGCATGAATCGAAGAAGTGCCTGATCAACCAGCGCGAGGTCGGCCCGCATACACTGTCGTTTGCCAACGCGCTGCGCTCGGCGCTGCGCGAAGACCCCGACATCATTCTCGTCGGCGAGATGCGCGACCTGGAAACCATCCGGCTGGCGCTGACCGCGGCCGAAACGGGCCACTTGGTGTTCGGCACGCTGCATACCAGTTCCGCCGCCAAGACCATCGACCGGATCATCGACGTGTTTCCCGCCGAGGAAAAGGAAATGATGCGCTCCATGCTGTCGGAGTCGCTGCGCGCGGTAATCTCGCAGACGCTGCTGAAGACCAAGGACGGCAGCGGTCGTGCCGCGGCGCATGAGATCATGGTGGGCACGCCGGCGATCCGCAACCTGATCCGCGAAAACAAGGTGGCGCAGATGTATTCGGCGATCCAGACCGGCGCGCAACTGGGCATGCAGACGCTGGACCAGAACCTGCAGGATCTGGTGAAGCGCAACATCGTTTCGGTCGAAGAGGCGCGCGGCAAGGCCATGAACAAGGATTCGTTCCGCTGAGCGGCGGACGGTTCTGCACGGGCAATACGGATAACGACGGGAGAAACGCATGGAAAGAGAACAGGCAGTCAAATTCATGCACGATCTGCTGCGGGCGATGGTCTCGAAAAAGGCCTCCGACCTGTTCATCACGGTGGGTTTCCCGCCGGCGATCAAGCTTGACGGCAAGATGACCCCGGTGGCGCAGCAGACGCTGACCGCGCAGCACACCGCTGATCTGGCGCGCGGCATCATGAATGACAAGCAGGCCGGCGAGTTCGAGGCCACCAAGGAATGCAATTTCGCGGTCAGCCCCGGCGACATCGGCCGTTTCCGCGTCAATGCGTTCATGCAGATGGGCCGCGTGGGCATGGTGTTGCGGACCATCAACACCGCGATCCCGAAGTTTGAGGATCTGAAGTTGCCGGCAGTGCTGAAGGACGTGGTGATGACCAAGCGCGGCCTGGTCATCATGGTCGGCGGCACGGGCTCGGGCAAATCGACGTCTCTTGCCGCGATGATCGGCTACCGCAATGAAAACAGCTACGGCCACATCATTACCATCGAAGATCCGGTCGAATACGTGCATAACCACAAGAACTGCGTGATCACCCAGCGCGAAGTCGGTGTGGATACGGATTCATGGCACGCCGCGCTGAAAAACACGCTGCGCCAGGCGCCGGACGTGATCCTGATCGGCGAAATCCGCGACCGGGAAACCATGGATCACGCGATTGCCTTCGCCGAGACCGGCCATCTGTGCATGGCCACGCTGCATGCCAACAGCTCCAACCAGGCGCTGGACCGGATCATCAATTTCTTCCCGGAAGAGCGCAAACAGCAGTTGCTGATGGATCTGTCGCTGAATATCCGCGCGCTGGTATCGCAACGGCTGATCGTCAAGAAAGACGGCAAGGGTCGTGCCGCCGCGGTCGAAATCCTGCTCAATTCGCCGCTGATTTCCGACCTGATTTTCAAGGGCGAGGTGCATGAGATCAAAAGCATCATGGCCAAGTCGCGCGAACTGGGCATGCAGACCTTCGACCAGCACCTGTTCGATCTCTACGAGGCCGGCGAAATCAGCTACGAGGATGCGCTGCGCAACGCCGACTCGATGAACGAGCTGCGCCTGAACATCAAGCTGAACAGCAAAGCCGCCAAGGACAAGGACACCATGACCGGTATTGAGCATCTGAATCTTGTCTGACCTGAGCGTGTTGCGGCAACAGCGACGCCGGCCCGCGGGCCGGCGTTTCTGTTGATGGTTTTCCCTTTCGACCTGCCGACCTGGACGGCCTGCGCGGCGATCGTCGCCGGCGCCTATGTCATCTTCGGCATCACCACGTTTGGCGCCGCGCTGTTCACCGTACCGGCGCTGTCATTCTTTTTTCCGCTGAAATTCGTGCTGCCGATGTGCGTACTGCTCGACGTGTCGGCGGCGCTCGCGCTGGGCGTGCGCTTTTCAGGCGATGCCGACCGCGGCGAACTGAAATGGATGGCGCCGTTCTCGCTGGCCGGCGCGATTGCCGGCGTCACCGCACTGGTCACGCTGCCGCAGCAGGCGACCATCATCGCGTTCGGGATTTTTCTGTGCGGTTACGGGCTGCACTCGCTGGGCGCGGGTGCGGCGGTCACCGGCATTGCCCGCCACCCTTGGGCGGTGATTTCCGGATTCTGCGGCGGCGCCTCCGGCACGCTGTTCGGCGTGGGCGCGCCGCCCTACGCGATCTACCTGTCGCGCCGGCTGCCCGACAAAGCCATCCTGCGTGCGACGCTGTCCAACATGGTGCTGCTGTCCACCGCGATCCGTGCGCTGGTATTCCTTGCCGGCGGTCTGATGCTGCTGGATCGCGTGACTGGTTTTCTGTCCCTGCTGCCGTTTGCGCTGGGCGGATTGTGGGCGGGGCACCGCATCCAGCTCAAGGTGTCGCGCGAAAGGCTGCTGAAAATCATCAGCGTGCTGCTGCTGCTGATCGGCGCGTCGTTGCTGGTTCGCACCTTGCGCTGAATACTGGATTATATGTAACATATTGTTTTTATTAATAAATTCACTGTTTTTCCGATGGCGCGGAATATGCGGCGACGCGCCGGGAGACAACAGTATCAATTCATGAGGCCCAGCTTGCGCTTTATAAGCTGGTCCTTGGTCGCCAACTTGAGCCCGTATGGGTGCGGAGATGACGCCGAACCCTGCGGTCCACCGGACGCTGCGCGATGAAGCCGCGCAGCGCCGGTGACCTTGAACGTTGGGCGGAAATCAAGCCGCAGATTACTTGAAACCGAGAGGAGAAATGCATCATGGGTAAACTAGTCGTTGTTGGTTGCTTACAGGTGGCTTCATTGTTTTTGTTGAGCCTTGTCGGCTCCTTCGCGCTCGCACAAGCACCGGTTGCTGAGCAAGCACTGACGCGGACTCACGATGATCCGCAGCTTAAGTGGGGGCCCTGCCCACCGTTCTTGCCCAAAGGATGCGGTATTGCTGTTCTTCACGGTGACCCTGCAAAAGACAACGTCGACGTATTCTTTAAAGTGCCAGCTAAGTCGACCATCCCTCTCCATTGGCATACTTCGGCAGAGCGCATGGTGCTGGTAGCAGGTGAGCTTCATGTCACCTATGACGGCCAGAAAACGGCCGTTCTCAAATCGGGTACTTACGCGTATGGTCCCGCCAAACGACCGCACAAGGGCTTCTGCGCAAGCGCGGTTCCATGTGTTCTCTTCATTGCCTTTGAATCGCCGTTGGATGCAGTGCCGGTCGAGAGCGTAAAAAAATAGCGCGAATGCCTCCCAACCCGGTGCTCAACGCGGACCTGGCGCATAGAGCCGCGCCAGGCCGGTTAGTTCTACGTTAAACAGCAACTTTTCTAGCCGGCTTTGACCATCCAGCCGTAGGACAGTATTCTTCGCACATGAAAGTTAGCGAGGTGCTACGGATGCTGGGCAACGACGGCTGGTATTTGGTTGGCACGCGGGGCAGCCATCGCCAATTTAAGCATTCGACCAAAGCTGGTCGGGTGACCGTGCCTGGTAAGCCGAGTGATGATTTGGCGCCCGGCACCTTGAATAGCATCCTGAAGCAATCCAGATTGAAAAAGTGAGGAATTGACCATGCGCTACGCAATCGTGATCGAAAAAGCAGAAGGTAACTACTCGGCGTATGTTCCCGACCTGCCAGGTTGTGTCTCTACTGGTGCAACTGTCGAAGAAACTGAAAAGTCCATCCGCGAGGCCATTGTGTTTCACCTGGATGGAATGCGCGAAGACGGGGCGCCTATTCCCCCGGCTTCAAGCCATGTCGAGTATGTCGAGGTTGCTGCTTAACCCTCTATTGCTGCGAACAAACATCAGCGCTTTCCCGGTGCAATCATCGTCAGCGGCTCGCCGCAGAACAATACGTCAACCGCTCGCCGCAGGCTTGCGCATGCTCCCCGCCACCAGCTCATACTTGAACAACCGGCATTCCAGCGCGCCGTTGTAGAGCGGCGTGCGCCGCGAGGCCTGCAGGCGCATCAGCTTGGTGAGCCGCAGGTCGGCGGTCAGGATGTAGGCGGTCCAGCCGCTGTAGCGCTGCTTCAGGATGTCGCCCAACTTCGGGTACCACGCGGCGAGTTCGTCGAGTTCCTCCATCCGCACGCCGTACGGCGGATTGGTGATCAACACGCCTGCCGGTGCCGGCGGTTTTGAATCTTCGAAGCTGCATTGCTTCAGCACGATGTGGTTTTCCAGGCCCAGCGCGGCGACGTTCTCGCGCGCCTGCGCGATGGCATCGCCGCTGCGGTCATATCCATAACATATTGTTTTTATTGATTTATTTTCCTGGGCGGCGACTTGCCGGCGCAGTGTTTCCCAGGCTTTGGGATCGAAGTTGCGCAGTTTCTCGAAGCCGAATGTGCGGTTGAGGCCCGGCGCGCGGCGCATGGCCATCAGCATGGCTTCGATCAGGAAGGTACCGCTGCCGCACATCGGGTCGAGCAACACCTGTTCCGGCGTCCAGCCGGCGAGCCGCAGGATGCCGGCGGCGAGGTTCTCGCGCAGCGGCGCCTCGCCGGTTGCCTTGCGCCAGCCGCGCTTGAACAGCGCCTCGCCCGAGGTGTCGAGATAGAACACCGCTTCGTCGCGCGTGAGAAACACATGGATGCGGATGTCGGGCTGGCGGGTATCGACACTGGGCCGCACGCCTTCGGTTTCGCGCAGCACGTCGCAGACGGCGTCCTTGACCCGCAGCGTGACGAAATCAAGGCTGCGCAGCGGGCTTTTGATCGCCGCGGTATCGACGCGGATGGTCTGCTGCGCACCGAACCACTGCGCCCAGCGCAGCTTGTGCGCGGCGGTGTAGATGTCGTTCTCGTCGCGGTAGCGGCAATGGCCGATGCGCCACAGCACGCGGCTGGCGATGCGGCTCTCGAGGTTGATCCGGTAACACAGCGCGTAGGGGCCGCGGAAACCGACGCCGCCATCGACCGGGCGCACCTCCGCCGCCGTGAGTTCCGTCAGTTCCGCGGCGAGCACGCCCTCGAGGCCGCGCGGGCAGGTGGCGAAGAAACTTTCCATTTCAGGGTCGGGCCGGTCCGGGTTTTGCTGCAGTCAGATCGACATAAACCTCGAACTCGATGCGTTGCCACGGATTGCGCGCTTCCTTCAGCTGGACGATGCGCGCTTTCACCGGCGCGCCGCGATCCATCTGCCGCGCGACATCGCTGTTCTCGCGGCGCGGCACGTAACCCAGCGGCTGGCCCCGCCATTCGACGCGCACCGCGTTGGCGTCGTGCGGATTCTGCGGCTCGCGGATCAGCGTCAGCGTGTCACCGGTGCGCATCGTGTCCCACAGAGCCTTGCCGTCGTAATACTGGAAACCCGCCAGCGGCGATTGCTGGACGATGATGCGCGCATCCGTGGCGCGGGCGGGGACGGCCAGCGCGAAACACAGCGCGAAGATTGCGGCAAGGAGGCGCATGAAGCCTAAAACGGCTTCAGCACGACGAGGATGACCGTCGCCAGCAGGATCAGTGTCGGCACCTCGTTGAACCAGCGGAACCAGACATGCGAGCGCGTGTTGCGGTTCTGCTCGAACTTGCGCAGCAGGCTGCCGCAGGCGTGGTGGTAGCCGATCAGCAGCACCACCAGCACCAGCTTGGCGTGCATCCAGCCGCCGCTGATGCCGTAGCCCAGCCACAGCCACAGCCCGAAGGCGAGCGCCGGCACGGCGATCAGGGTCATGAAACGGTAGAGCTTGCGCGCCATCAGCAGCAGTCGCGCGCGAGACGCTTCATTGTCTTCCATGGCCAGGTTGACCAGGATGCGCGGCAGGTAGAACAGGCCGGCGAACCAGGCAATGACAAAGAAGAGGTGCAGGGCTTTGATCCAGAACATGCGGGTAATATTACTGCAGAAGCCGGCGCCGGGTCAGCGCCAGGGCAATATAAAAACTGCCGACCGCATAAACGGCCAGCACGGCGATGTGCAGCGGCCATGACGGCGGCACCTCGCCGTTGACCAGCGGACGCGCCAGGCTGACGGCGTGGGTCAGCGGCAGCGCCTGCGCGAAGGCCTGCGCTGCCGCCGGCAGCTCGGCGAGCGGGAAAAATACGCCGCACAGCAGCATCATCGGCGTCACGCACAGCGTGAAGTAATACATGAAAAAATCGTAGCTGGGCGACAGCGCGGTCATGATCAGCCCCAGCCCGGCGAAGGCGAGGCCGGTCAGGAATATCAGCGGTATCACCGCGAGCGCCAGCGGTGACGGCACCAGTCCCAGCGCGGCGGTGACGATCAATACCGCGGTTCCCGACAAAAAGCTTTTGCTGGCCGCCCACACCAGTTCGCCGAGCATGACGTCGTCCAGCGTCAGCGGCGCATTGAGTATGGCTTCCCAGGTTTTCTGCACATGCATGCGCGAAAACGCCGAGTACATGGCCTCGAACGACGCGCTCATCATGGTGCTGGAGCAGACGATGCCGGCGGCAAGAAATGCGATGTACGACAGGCCGCCGACATCGTTGAGCATGCGGCCGAGGCCGTAGCCCAGGCCGAACAGGTAGAGCAGCGGGTCGGCCAGGTTGCCGAGCATCGACGGGATCGCCAGCTTGCGCCAGACCAGCAGGTTGCGCCGCCAGACATGGGCGAAACGCATGCTGAACCGCGGCAGGATCCAGTGTTTGCGGGCCATGTCAGTCGCGCAACTCGCGTCCGGTGAGTTTCAGGAACACGTCTTCGAGATTGGCGCGGCGGTGCAGGTAACGCAGGTCGCTGCGGCCATCGAGATCGGCGATCAGCGGCGCGGGATCGTGCGCGTAGCAGAAAATGGTCTCGCCGGTGGTCTCGCAGCGTTCCGTCATGGCCCGTCCGTGGTGTTCCGCCCATGCGGGGGCGCCCTCGCCGTACACCTCGACGACCTGCGGCTCGATGTGCTGCACGATCAAGGCTTCCGGCGCGCCTTCCGCGATGATGCGCCCGTGATCCATGATGGCGACCCGGCTGCACAGCCGTTCGGCTTCTTCCATGAAATGCGTGGTCAGCAGCAGGGTCTTGCCCTGCTTCAGCAGGTTGCGCAGCCGCTCCCAGATGACATGGCGCGCCTGCGGATCAAGCCCGGTGGTGGGTTCATCAAGAAACAGCAGCTCGGGATCGTTGATCAGCGCGCGCGCCAGCGTCAGCCGGCGTTTCATGCCGCCGGAGAGGGTCTGGATGCGCTGATCGGCACGGGCAGACAGTCCGGCGAAGTCGAGCAGGTCGGGGATGCGCGCGCGGATCTGCTGGTCGGGAATGCCGAAATAGCGGCCGAAGATCAGCAGATTCTCGCGGATGGTGAAATCCGGATCGAGGTTGTCGAACTGCGGCACGACGCCGATGCGCTGCCGTGCTTCGCGCGCCTGCGCCGGCACCGGTCTGGCCAGCGTGGTGATGGTGCCGCTGTCGGGGTCGGTCAGGCCCAGGCACAGGCGCAGCGTGGTGGTCTTGCCGGCGCCGTTGGGCCCGAGCAAGCCGAAGCATTCGCCCCGCCGCAGGGCGAAATCCAGACCGCAGACGACTTCCTGCGCGCCGTACGATTTGCGCAGTCCGGCGGCAATCAGCGGCGCGGCGGCGTTCATGCGCAGTGGCGCTGGACGATCTGCGCGAGTACATGCAGTTGTCCATGGAAAAAATGCTCGCCGCCGGGCACCACCACCACCGGCAGTTGCTGCGGACGCGCCCAGTCGAGCACCGCGGCCAGCGGCACCACGTCATCGACTTCGCCGTGGATGATCAGCGTGTTCGCCGGCGCCGCGCCCGCCGGGAAGCGGTTGACGGCAGGGCCGACGAGGATGAGTTTCTCGATGGACAGCGCCTGCGCGACGCGGGTCTGCACAAAAGCGCCGAACGAAAACCCCGCCAGCAGCAGCGGCAGCATGCCAAAGCGCGATTGGGCATAACGCGCCAGGGCAAGCATGTCTTCGGTTTCGCCGCCGCCCTCATCGAAGCGGCCGGCACTGGCGCCGACGCCGCGGAAATTCGGGCGCACGGCGACATAACCCAGGCCGAACAGGGTCTTGGCCAGCGTGGTGACGACCTTGTTGTCCTTGGTGCCGCCCTGTACAGGGTTGGGATGGGCGATCAGCGCAATGCCGCGCCGCGGTTCGCCCGGATCGTTGATGTCGGTCTCCAGCGCGCCCGCGGGACCGGGGATGATCAGGCGTTCCAGTGTGGATGGTGACATGGGGCGTGATTCGGTAACGGGTATGGGGATGAGGCGTGAAAGGTGAAGGGTGAACAGTGAAGGGTGAAACGCAATTCCGCACCGGTGACAAGTGCACCATTCACGTTTTTGAGGGTCAGATCTTCAACCGCTCGACGATGCGGCCATGCTGGAGGTGCTCGCTGACGATCTCGTCGATGTCTTCGCGGTCTACGTAGGTGTACCAGACGGCTTCCGGATAGACGACCAGCACCGGGCCTTCGTCACAGCGGTCGAGGCAGCCGGCCTGGTTGATGCGCACCTTGCCCGGCCCCGACAGTTTGAGAGTCTTGATTTTCTGCTTGGCGTAGTCGCGCATGTCCTGCGCACCGTGGTCACAGCAGCAACGCGCGCCGGCTTCGCGCTGGTTGCAGCAGAAAAATACGTGATATTTGTAGTGGCTCATGGGGGCGGGGGTGCGGATGCGGCACGGTGGCCGCGGCAATGCGCAGCCCGGATTATAACCGCCTGCACGCGCGCTCAGCGGCGCGAATACTTGCGCGCCGATCCCCGCGCCACGGCCACCGGATACTTGCGTGCGTTAACCGCCAGTTTGCGCTGCGCGGCGCGCAGCGGATCGATGCCGAGCACATCGGTCAGCCGCAGCAGATACAGCAGCACGTCGGCGACTTCCTCTTCCACCGCCTGCCGGTCGCGTCCGGCGAGTCCGGCGCTTTGTTCCGGTGTCAGCCACTGGAAGCATTCAAGCAGCTCGGCGGCTTCGACGCTCAGGGCCATGGCGAGATTTTTCGGGGTGTGGAATTGCTGCCAGTCGCGCGCGGCGGCGAAGCGGCGCAGGGCATTGCGCAGCGCAGCGAGTGTGGGTGGGCGGGTGCGTTTCATGAAAGGATCCGATGGGTAATTGTTAACGGGCCTTAGAGCTCGTAACAAAATGAAAATCCCCCTCTCCCCGCTTGCGGGGAGAGGGTCGGGGAGAGGGGCGGCAGAAAGTCATTTTGTTACGCGCTCTTAATATTCAGGCCGACGGCGCCCTGGCAGGCTGAACAGCAAAAACAGCATGGCCAGGAACGGCCAGATATCCGACAGCGCGCGCATGATGGCGGCGAAATTCAGCAGGTGTCCGGCGCGCCCCGCCAGCAGATACGCCGGCGCCGGCCGATACGGGTTTTCCGGAAGCATGTTGACGAGCATCACTGCGGCGAACAGCGCCAGCAGCGCGAGCGCGGCCCTCACGCGCGGTGCGGCGCGCGACGGAATGTGCAGCAAAGCCACCAGCGCAACCAGTGCCGCGGCGAGACCGAGGCCGAAGCCGGGCGTCAGCCAGTTCCATGAGTTTTCGGTGCGCAGCAGGAACACCGCCGCCGCAGCGCGCAGCACGCAGGCGCCGGTAATGAGCAGCATCAGCGCCCGCCAATAACCGGTGCCGGTGTCGCGTGCCGCGCTGGCGAGCAGCAGGCCGAATCCCGTGACATTTAGCATGACCACGCCGGCTTCGGCGAGCAGGTATGCCGCAGGCGTGTAGCGCAGCGGCTCCAGCCAGGCGATGCTGCTGCGCAGATCGCCGTTGCCCAGCGCAATGACCGGGGTATGCAGCTGGGTCAGCAGCCACAGTCCGGCCAGCACCAGCACCGCATCGCCATGCGGGCCGCTGATGAAGCCGCGGCTGCGCAGCGACGCCAGGGCATGACCGATGCGCCGGCCCGGCGAGAACAGCGGCGCCAGCAACGCGCCGCCGGCGCCGCCGAAAGAGTTGACCAGGAAATCGACGTTGGAGGCGATGCGCGCCGGCAGGTATTGCTGGACTGATTCGAGCGCCAGGCTCAGTGCTGCGCAGACGAGGCCGGCGATGATTACGGCCGCGGCCGGCGCCCGGCGCGCGCGCAGGCTGGAGGCCAGCAGGAATCCCAGCGGCATGTACGCCGCGAGATTGAACACGATGTCATCGCCGGTCATCCAGCGCGGCCACGGCGCCAGCAGGAACGCGCCGAATTGGACCGGTGCGCGCCAGTCGATGAACGGCTGCAGGCTGGCATAGATGATGACCAGACTGTAAGCTAGCGCGGCCATCCCCGCCAACCGGTAGCCGCGCGGCCGAAAGCCGTGCGTTGTTGCAGCGGATTGGGAATCCAGCGCCATTCATGAAATTCTACGACATCTTCAACGGCGACGCCGACGGCATCTGCGCGCTGCATCAATTGCGGCTGGAGCAGCCGCGCGAGGCTGTATTGGTGACCGGCGTCAAGCGCGACACGCAGCTCGTCGCGCGCGTGGATGCGCAGGCGGGCGACGTGCTGACGGTGCTGGATATTTCCCTGCGCAGCAACATCCAGGCGGTGCTGCAGGCGCTGGATCGCGGCGCGCGGATGCAGTATTTCGATCACCATGCCGCAGGCGACATTCCGCGGCATCCGGCGTTTGAAGCGCATATCGATCCGGCGCCGGATGTCTGTACCAGCCTGCTGGTGGATCGCCACCTGTCCGGCAAGCACCGGTTATGGGCCGTGGTTGCCGCGTTCGGCGACAATCTGGTGGAGTCGGCGGTGCGCGCGGCGCAGCCGCTGCAGCTCGATCACCTTGAACTGGCGCGCCTGCACGAACTGGGCGAGGCCATCAATTACAACGCCTATGGCGAGACCGTCGAGGATCTGCACTATCCTCCTGACGATCTTTATCGCATCATCGCGCCGTATCACGATCCGCGGCATTTCATTTTCGATGAGCCGGTGTTCGAGGTGCTGAAGCAGGCAGGCGCGGAAGACATGGCGCGCGCCGAAGAGGTGGCGCCGGAATTCGCGACGGATGCCGCGGCGCTGTACGTGCTGCCCGACGTTGCCTGGAGCCGGCGCGTCAACGGCGTGTTCAGCAACCGGCTGGCGCAGGCCGACCCGCAGCGCGCGCATGCGGTGCTGATCGCCAAGGGGGACGGGTTTGCCGTCAGTGTGCGCGCGCCGCGCAACCGGCCGCTGGGCGCGGACACGCTGTGCCTGGCATTTGCCACCGGCGGCGGCCGCGCGGCCGCGGCAGGTATTAACTGGCTGCCGGCCGGCGACTTGGCGAAGTTTGCCGAGGCGTTCCGCGCCGCTTACAAATAAACCTGGAAAAACTATTAGCCACAGAGAGCACAGAGAACACAGAGGAAAACCAAACCCGCTACGCCTGATTTTGTTGTTCTCTGTGGCTGCAGTGCTGTTTTAAGATAAACCAATAAAAACAAGAAATTACATAGATTTCTCGAGGGCGCTTCTGGCGGTTGCCGCGGTTTTCAGCAAATCCATCTCGATCAGCGCGAAGGCGGCGATCCACAACAGCGCATCGTAGCCGTCAAACCACTCGCCGTGGGCGAACCAGGCCAGCGCGACGGCGCCGAGCGCGCCGTAGAGCATGACCGACAGCACTGCCGCCAGCCGGCGGTGCCGCGCCGTGAACAACGGCGCGCGGACTTCGAGTTCCAGCACGGCCACCACGCCGATCCACAGCCAGGCATTGCACGCATCCAGCCATTCGCCTTCGCGGACAAACGCCAGCGCAGCAATGGCAATGCCCGCGGCGGCGATCAGGCGCAGCAGATCCAGCGCAACGGCGTTGCCTGTCATGTGCGTCCAGCGCGGGTAGCGGGTTTCGATTTCGAACAGCGCGAGCAGCGCAAACCACGCCAGCGCATCGATGCCTTCGGAGGCGCGCCCGGTCGTGGCGTAAATCACCGCGTTCGCGGCCAGCAGCGCGAATATCGCCGGCTTGAGGACTGTGGCGCGCGCCGTCACGGACGCCACAGGATCAGGAGACTGCGTGGTGATGCGGATGCGGATGCGGCGCGACGCCGTAGCGCTGCGGCAGCAGGGAGCCGATGACCATGCCGGTAGCCGATACCACCAGTCCGATCAATTGCGGCGGCACCAGGCTTTTCTCGCCGATCAGCAGCTCGATCATGATCCAGGAAATCAGCCCTCCCAGCGTGGCGGCGAGCGCGCCCTGTGTCGTCGCGCGCTTCCAGAAGGCGCCGACCACCAGCGGCACGAAAGCGCCGGCCAGCGTGATCTTGTAGGCGGACTCGACCATGTGGAAAATCGATGATGAGGAGTTGAGCGCGAACAGCAGCACCACGCCGGCGAAGCTGACGATGGTCACGCGCATGATCCACAGAAATTTGCGGTCCGACAGGTGGGGAAAATAACCCTTGACGATGTTCTCGGCGAACATCACCGAGGGCGCCAGCAGCGTCGCGGATGAGCAGCTCATGATCGCCGAGAGCACCGCGCCGAAGAACAGGATTTGCGCGAACAGCGGCATGTGCTGCAGCACCAGCGTCGGCAGTATCAGCTGCGAATCCTTTGCCAGCAATTCAGTGAACAGTTTCGGGTCGATCAGCGTCGCCGAGTAGGCGATGAACATCGGCACGAACGTGAAGCAGAAATAGATGGATGCGCCGAGCAGCGAGCCGGCGATGGCGATGTTGGCCGTCTTTGCGGAAGTGATGCGCTGGAACACGTCCTGCTGCGGCAGCGACCCCAGCATCATGGTCAGCCAGGCGCCGAGGAAGGTCAGCCACAGCCACGGATCGGGCGGCGGAAAGAATTCGAACTTGCCCGCCTGGGCGGCGTGATTAACGACCACATCCACGCCGCCGGTCATGCCGCTGACGATCCACGCGATGTAGAGCAGCCCGCCCATGCTGACGATCATCTGCACAAAATCGAGCATGGCCACCGAAAACATGCCGCCGAAGGTGGTGTAGGTCAGCACCACCACGGCGCCGAGGATCATGCCGGTTTCCGGACTGACCGCGCCGTTGGTGATAACGCTGAAAATCAGCCCCATCGCCTTGATCTGCGCCGATACCCAGCCCAGATAGGAGGCGACGATGCACAGCGAAGTGATGACTTCCACCGTGCGGTTGTAGCGCATGCGGTAGTAGTCGCCGACGGTGAGGATGTTGAGCTTGTAGAGTTTTTTGGCGAAGAACAGGCCGGCGATGACCAGGCACAGCGAGGAGCCGAACGGATCGGCGACCACGCCGCTCAATCCTTCCTTGACGAACTGCGCGGAGACGCCGAACACGGCTTCGGCGCCGAACCAGGTGGCGAACACCGTGGCGGTGACCACCGGCAGCGGCAGCGAGCGGCCGGCGACCGCGAAATCCTTGGTGTTGTGAACGCGGGTCGCGGCCCACAGGCCGATGCCGACCGACACCATCAGGTACGCAATCACAAACCACAGCAGCATCGCGAGGCTCCCTTCTGGGGGCGGATTATAGCTGCCGCCCCGCCGCTTACGACAATAGCGCTTACGACAGTAGCTGGAGCGCGATCAGCGTCGCGAGCAGTGCGGCGACGGCGGCCAGCAGCCACTGGGTGCGGCGCTGCGCCTGCAGCAGTGCCGCGGCCTGCTCGCGCAGCGCGGCGTCGCGGTCCTGCGTCAGGTACTGTTGCATCAGCCGCGGGATCTGCGGCAGCAGCTCGCTCCAGAACGGCAGCTCCTCTCCGATGCGGCGCACCAGGCCGCGCCAGCCGACCTGTTCCGACATCCAGCGCTCCAGGTAGGGTTTGGCGGTGCTCCACAGGTCGAGGTCGGGGTCGAGATCGCGGCCCAGCCCTTCGACGTTGAGCAGCGTTTTCTGCAGCAGCACCAGTTGCGGCTGGATCTCGATATTGAAGCGGCGCGAAGTCTGGAACAGCCGCAGCAGCACTTTGCCGAAGGAGATTTCCTTCAGCGGCTTGTCGAATATCGGCTCGCACACGGCGCGGATCGCGGTTTCAAACTCGCTGATGCGCGTGCCCGGCGGCGCCCAGCCGGATTCCACATGGATTTCAGCGACGCGGCGGTAGTCGCGGCGGAAAAAGGCGATGAAGTTGCGCGCGAGGTAGTGCTTGTCGACATCGGTCAGCGAACCCATGATGCCGAAGTCGAGCGCCACGTACTGCCCGTCGGAGGCGACGAAGATGTTGCCGGGGTGCATGTCGGCGTGGAAAAAGCCGTCGCGGAACACCTGCGTGAAAAAAATCTCCACGCCGGCGCGGGCGAGCCTGGGAATGTCCAGGCCCTGCGCCCGCAACTGCGCGATGTCCGATACCGGCGTGCCGTGCATGCGCTGCATGACCATGACCTGCGTCGAGCAGTAGTCCCAGTGTATTTCGGGCACTGCGAGCAGCGGTGAATCGAGAAAATTACGCCGCAACTGGCTGGCGTTGGCGGCTTCGCGCATCAGATCGAGTTCGTCCTCGAGATGGCGCGCGAACTCGGCGACCACTTCGCGCGGTTTGAGCCGCTTGCCGTCCGACCACAGCAGTTCCAGCAGCACGGCGCCGGCATCGAGCAGTGCGACATCCTTGGCGATGACGCCGGCAATGCCGGGGCGCAGCACCTTGACCGCCACCTCGGTGCCGTCGTGCAGCGCGGCGAGATGCACCTGCGCGACCGAAGCGCTGGCGACAGGCTCATACTCGAAATGCGCAAAAACTTCGCGCGTCGGCTTGCCGTAGGCCGCGGCGAGTATGCGTTCGGCGTCCGCCCCGGGAAACGGCGGCACGCGATCCTGCAGTTTGGCGAGTTCTTCGGCGATGTCCGCGGGAATCAGATCGCGGCGGGTGGACAGCATCTGGCCGAACTTGACGAATATTGGCCCCAGCGTTTCCAGCGCGCGCCGCAACCGTTCCGCCCGCGGCGCCGCGAGATCGCGCCAGAACAACAGCGTGCTGGTCGCAATCCGCAGCGTGCGCACGCGTTCGTGCCCGAGCAGAAACTCGTCGAGTCCGAAACGCAGGGCGACGCGGATGATTCTCAGCAGGCGGAAGATATGCACCTGTGCATTCTAACCGGCCGTGTATTGAGCGTTCCATCATTGATGAAAGTTTGAGCGCTCAATCCCTCACCCCAGCCCTCTCCCAGGGGGAGAGGGTGAGAGCAGCCCTGATTCACTGTAGTGAATCAGGGAAAGATCCATGTACTACGGGAAATTGCGCCGGGCGGCGCTGTTCAGCGTGAATTCAGCCCTGCAATGCGCTTCTCGAGGCGGGCGACGTCGTCACGCAATTGATCGACATCGGCATTGAAGCGGGCGACGTCGGTCCTGGCCGCAACCAGCGGCTGTTCCTCGGTCCAGTATTCCGTGAACGAGCGCGCCAGGTTGTCGCCGCTCATCTGTGCCCAGCGCTGCAGCGTGCGCCCGGATTCGGCCATGCGGTGCGCCGCAATGTCGCCGAATATTTTTGACAGATCTTCTTCAGCGTCCCAGCGCAGATGGCGCCACAGCTGGAATATGACATTGCCAAATGCCGTATCGCCATCGACGCCGATGTCGCGCCACACCGTGTCGTCCTGCGCCGCCGCGCGCAGCAGCAGGCCGGGGGTCAGCGTCAGCGTGACAGCCGGCGCGGCGTCTGCCGCAGCGGGCGCGACCTCGCCGCTGTCGAGCACGACAAGACGGGTTTCAACAGGCAGGCCGCGCAGACAGGCAACCTTGCCGGCATGCGGTTTGAGCGCGTCGCGCGCCCAAGCGTTGGCGCGCAGCAGGTGGTTGAGCGGCGCGCCGGCCAGTACGTCGAACATGACCAAAGAGGCTGAAAGCGGCGGCGGTTGCGCCGCCGCCGGGTCAGACCTGCTGGATGCCGGACACCAGCCAGCCCAGCGATCCGCGCATCGGTTTTTCCAGATGCCAGATTTCGGCGAAGGCTTGCGGTTCGCCGTCCGCGGTTTCGCGGATCAGACCGGAGAAACGCACGCTGACGATGTAGAGCAGGCCTTCGCTGACGACGTCGAGCACTTCGGATTCCAGCGTGACGACCTCGGTTTTGCCCTGGGCATCGCCTTCGGTACGCCATTGTTCCTGGACATCCGCCAGCACGTCCGGCGTCAGGAAATCGGCCAGCGCCGTGCCGTCACGCGCATCATTGGCAGCCTGCAGGCGCACGAAATTCAGGCGCGCGTGGCGGATGAATTCTTCGGCATTGAAATCCGCCGGCCAGCGGCTGGCGGCGGCGGTTGCCGTGGTGGCGGCGACCGAGTGCGGCGCGGCGCCACCGGATGCGCCCAGGGCAGCAGGTTCCGGCGCGGCATTGCCGGTATGGCCGGCGTATTGCATGGGGGTTTGCGTGCTGCGGTTGCGCAGCGCGCGGAACACCATGAAAGCGATGCCGGCAATCGCGGCGATCAGCAGCAATCCGGCCAGGCCGCCGGCGAGGCCGTTGTTCATGAACAGCGCCATCAGCCCGGCGCCCATGGCCAGACCGGCCAGCGGCCCCAGCCATTTGTTGCCCGTGGCCGCAGGGGCAGCCGGTTGTTGCGCCGGCGCACCTGCTGCCGGCTGGGCCTGTTGCTGCTGTGCCGGCGCCTTGGGCGCGGCCTGCTGTTGCACACTGCGTTGCGTGCCGATGCTCTTGCCGCCGCCGAGACGCCTGGCGTCGGCCTCGATGGCGATCAGCGAAACACCGCACAACATGAGCAGAACAGCGAATATCTTTTTCATGGAAACCTCCGGTAATCAACAGACCTGCGCATTATAACGACAGGCGCGACATATCGGCGATGTTAAAAATATTGAATATAATCAATAAGATACATCACCGCGCCGCGCGGAAAAAATTCTTGCGGAGCCAGCGCTTGCGGGAATCAGAAACGGATGCCGCGGTGCAGGGCAACGACGCCCGCAGCAAGATTGAAATACTCGACACGTTCCAGTCCGGCATGTTCCATCATCTGCTTCAGCGTTTCCTGATCCGGATGCATGCGGATCGACTCGGCGAGATAGCGGTAACTGTCGGCATCATTGGCGACCAGCTTGCCCAGGCGCGGCAGCACCTGGAATGAATAAGTGTCAGACAGCGGCGCCAGCGGCTGCCAGACACGCGAGAACTCAAGTACCAGCAGGCGGCCGCCGGGTCGCAGCACCCGGGTCATTTCGGCGAGCGCTGCATCCTTGTGCGTCATGTTGCGCAGGCCGAAGGCAACGCTGACGCAGTCGAAGGTGGCGTCCGCAAACGGCAGTTTTTCGGCATCGCACTGCGCCGCCGGCACGATCAGCCCGGCGTCGAGCAGGCGGTCGCGTCCCCGGCGCAGCATCGGGCCGTTGATGTCGGTGGTGACGACGCGTCCCGTGGCGCCCACGCGCTCTGCGAACAACCGCGTCAGATCGCCGGTGCCGCCGGCAACATCGAGCACGCGTTCGCCGGGCCGCACCATGCTTTGTTCCACCGCAAAGCGTTTCCACAAACGATGCAGACCCGCCGACATCAGGTCGTTCATCAGGTCGTAGCGGTCGGCCACCGCGTCAAAAACGCCGGCGACCTTGCGCGCCTTGTCGTTCTCGGCGACTTTCTGGAATCCGAAGTCGGTGGTTTTCATTGGTGAGCGGTGAGCGGTGAGCGGTGAGCGGTGAGCGGTGAGCGGTGAGCGGT
>CAZAOZ010000057.1:0-20972 GCA_964486865.1 uncultured Bordetella sp. | reverse complement strand
GAGGTAGCGTGCCCGCTTCTCGAATAAATAACGTCTTGCAATCTCACACCTAGGGTCTGTTAACAATTACTTCGTGAGATGCGTTGTGGCCAAAATCGCCACCGGCAGCGTTGCTTGCCTTGCCCATATTCTCGATATGGGCCGCGGCAAGCGCCTTGCCACTGACGATTTTGGCCACAACCCGCAGGGACGGGACGATTTGGCCTCAGGGCGTTGTCGCGCCTTCGCTCATTTGCCACGGGGCAAACCGCGCTCGACGCTCCTAGCCCTGAGGCCAAATCGTCGCCGTCGCACTCACGAAGTAATTGTTAGCAGGCCCTAGAACTTCGGCTTGCGCGCAGATTTCTTGTAGCGTTTGACGCCGGCGAGGATTTCGCGTTTGGCCTCTTCGGCGCCGGTCCAGCCGATGATCTTGACCCACTTGCCGGGTTCGAGATCCTTGTAGTGCTCGAAGAAGTGGGCGATCTGCGCCAGCGTGCCTTCTGTCAGGTCATGCGGCGACCGGATTTTGGCGTAGAGCGGGGTCAGCCTGTCGATGGGGACAGCGAGTATCTTGGTGTCGTCGCCGGCCTCGTCTTCCATTTTCAGCATGCCGACCGGACGGCAGCGCACCACCACGCCGGTGATCAGCGCCACCGGCGACAGCACCAGCACATCGACCGGATCGCCGTCGCCGGACAGCGTGTGCGGCACGTAGCCGTAATTGCACGGGTAGTGCATGGCGGTGGACATGAAGCGGTCCACGAACATGGCGCCGGTGGTTTTTTCCATTTCATATTTGATCGGTTCGGCGTGCATGGGGATTTCAATGATCACATTGCAATCATCGGGCACATCGAATCCCGAACTGACGCGATCCAGATTCATGGTTTTTCCTTCGGAAAGAGGCGTGCATTATAACGTCAGCCCCGACGCCGCCGGGCGCTGTGACCTGAAGTACATGCTAGGATTGCGGTTCATTCAATCACGGAGCAATTCATGAAACTGTACATCACCCCCACCTCCGGCAACGCGTGGAAAGTGCGCCTGCTGCTGTCGATGCTGAAAGCGTCTTTTGACGCCGTCGTCCTGGATTCCAAGAAGGGCGATCTCAAGACGCCGGAGTTCCTCAAATTGAATCCCCGCGGTCAGGTGCCGGTGCTGGTGGACGGCGACAAGGTGTTCTGGGATTCCACCGCATGCCTGGTCTATCTCGCGCGCAAACAGGGCGGCGAGCAATGGCTGCCGACGGATGCGGCCGGCATGGCCGAGGTGCAGCAATGGCTGGCGTTGTCCAACAACGAACTGCACTACGGCCTGCAATGGGCGCGCGGCGTAAAAACCGGCATCCGCAACATCGGCAATTACGACGAATATGCCGCTTACGGCCGCAATGGCCTGGCCGTGCTGCAGGGTCGCCTGAAATCCAATGACTGGCTGGCGTGCGGTCGTCCGACCATCGCCGATATCGCCTGCTATTGCTACACCTCCGTTGCGCCGGAGGGCGGCTTCGATCTGGGTGCCTATCCCGCGGTGGCGGCTTGGGTGAAACGGGTCGAGGCGCTGCCCGGATGGATCAAGCGCATCTGACGCGCCACGGGCCGTGGTGAACAAGTTCCGCTGCGGGCATGCCGGCACTGCCGACTGGCGGGACGCGGCGCAGGCCTGCCTGCGCCAGCTCGGCGCCGGCGCCGGCAACCTGGGTTTTCTGTACGTCACGGATCATTTTGCCGCCGCGTTGCCGGACATCCACCGGCACTTTGCGGAGCACACCGGCGTTGTCCACTGGACAGGCACCGTGGGTATCGGCATCTGCGCCAGCGGACGGGAATACATGGATGAGCCCGCCATGGCCGTGATGATCGGCGACTTTCCGTCCGATGCCTTCCGCGTGTTCGGCGCGCTGTCCGGATCGGCGGCAGTGCGGGGCGCGGATCTGCAATGCGGCGATGTGCCGCCGAGCATTGCGGTCGTGCATGGCGATCCGCTGGATGGGGATATCGCGCAGCAGATCCGCCTGCTCGCCAAACGCACCGAGAGCGGATTCCTGGTCGGCGGCCTGGCCAGTTCGCGCAACGGAAACCTGCTGCTGGCGGACGGCGTGGTCAGCAGCGGCCTGTCGGGCGTGGCGTTTTCCGATGCGGTTGCCGTGGCGACACGGCTGACGCAGGGCTGCCGGCCGATCGGCCCGGCGCACGAGATCACCGGCGCGCAGAACAACATCGTGCTGACGCTGGACGAGCGTCCCGCGCTGGAGGCGCTGCGCGCGGATGTGGGCGTGGCGGCGAACGAGGATATCGCGCAGTTGGGCGGGCAGATTTTTGTCGGCCTGTCGGTTCCCGGCAGCGATACCGGCGACTACCTGGTGCGCAACCTGATCGGCATCGATCCCGGCAACAAGCTGATTGCCATCGGCGACCATGCGCGCAAGGGGCAACGGCTGCGTTTCTGCCGGCGCGACCGCGACACGGCGCGCGCCGACATGACACGGATGCTCGACAGCATCCGCGAAGGTCTTTATGCGCCGGCGCGCGGCGCGCTCTATTACTCCTGCCTGGGGCGCACCGGCGCGCTGTTCGGCGGTGCTTCGGAAGAGTTGCGCATGATCAAGGATGCGCTGGGGGACGTGCCGCTTGCCGGGTTTTTCGGCAACGGCGAGATCTCCCACAACCGGCTCTACGGTTATACCGGGGTTTTGCTGCTGTTTATCTGAATCTTTTTCCGGCGCCGGGAGGGAGAGGCGAGATGATCAGGAAACGTATTGCATGGCGGTGCATGACCACAATCGCGGCAGGCATCCTGCTGTCAGGCGCGGCAATGGCCGTGATTGCGCAGTCGGCCAGATGCGTGCCTTGTCGTCCCGCATCAAAAAAAACGGCCGGAATTCATCCGGCCGTTTTTACTGGAGCATTTGCCGCTTACAGCAGCGGCACGATCAGCAGCGCGACAATGTTGATGATCTTGATCAGCGGGTTGATCGCGGGGCCGGCAGTGTCCTTGTAGGGGTCACCCACGGTGTCGCCGGTGACCGCCGCCTTGTGGGCTTCGGAACCCTTGCCGCCGTGGTTGCCGTCCTCGATGTATTTCTTGGCATTGTCCCAGGCGCCGCCGCCGGTGCACATGGAAATGGCGACGAAGAGACCGGTGACGATGGTGCCCATCAGCATGCCGCCGAGGGCCTGCACGCCGGCATCCTTGCCCATCAGCGCGCCGACGATCAGTGCGATGGCAATGGGCGCCAGCACCGGCAGCAGCGACGGCACGATCATTTCCCGGATTGCGGCGCGGGTCAGCATGTCCACCGCGCGTGAATAATCGGGCTTGGCGGTGCCTGCCATGATGCCCGGGATTTCCTTGAACTGGCGGCGCACTTCGACGACCACCGAACCCGCGGCGCGGCCGACGGCCTCCATCGCCATCGCGCCGAACAGGTAGGGGATCATGCCGCCGGCAAAGAGGCCGATGATGACCGCCGGGTTCGACAGATCAAAGGTGATGATGCGGCCGGTTTCCTCGATCTTGTGGGTGTAGTCGGCGAACAGTACCAGCGCGGCGAGGCCGGCGGAGCCGATGGCGTAACCCTTGGTCACCGCCTTGGTGGTGTTGCCCACGGCATCCAGCGGATCGGTGACGGCGCGTACTTCCTTGGGCATGTCCGACATCTCGGCGATGCCGCCGGCGTTGTCGGTGATCGGGCCGTAGGCGTCGAGCGCGACAATGATGCCGGCCATCGACAGCATGGAGGTCGCGGCGATGGCGATGCCGTAGAGGCCGCCCAGGGTGTGCGACACGTAGATTGCTGCGCACACCGCCATCACCGGCCACGCGGTGGAGCGCATCGATACGCCGAGTCCGGCGATGATGTTGGTACCGTGGCCGGTGGTCGAGGCCGATGCGACGTGCTGCACCGGGGCGTAATGCGTGCCGGTGTAGTACTCTGTGATCCATACTAGGAAGGCGGTCAGCGCCAGGCCGACGATCGAGGCGGCATACAGCTTCATCACCGACAGGTTGGGGTAGTGTTCCGTGATGTTGCCGAGCATCCAGCTGGTGATCGGATAGAACGCGATCAGCGCCAGCACGCCGGCGACGATCAGGCCGCGGTAGAGCGCGCCCATGATGTTCTTGCCGTCGGAGGTCTTGACGAAAAAGGCGCCGACGATGGAGGCGATGATGGCGAAGCCGCCGAGCACCAGCGGATACATTACCGCGCCCTGCACGACTTCGGGTTTGGGCAGCATCAGCGCGGCGAGTACCATGGTGGCGATGATGGTCACGGCGTAGGTCTCGAACAGGTCGGCGGCCATGCCGGCGCAGTCGCCGACGTTGTCACCGACGTTGTCGGCGATCACCGCCGGATTGCGCGGATCGTCTTCGGGAATGCCCGCTTCCACCTTGCCGACCAGATCAGCGCCGACGTCGGCGCCCTTGGTGAAAATGCCGCCGCCCAGACGCGCGAAGATGGAAATCAGCGACGAGCCGAAAGCCAGCCCGATCAGCGGCTTGATGATGTCATTCATTTTGGCGCCGGGAGCTGCGGTGCCGGTCAGGTACCAGAAAAACAGCACGGTGCCGAGCAGGCCCAGGCCGACTACCAGCATGCCGGTGATGGCGCCGCCGCGGAACGCGATGTCCAGTGCGGGATTGATGCCGTGGCGCGCGGCTTCGGCCGTGCGCACGTTGGCGCGCACCGACACGTTCATGCCGATGTAGCCGGCAAGCCCTGACAGCACGGCGCCTACAGCGAAGGCCGCGGCAGTGGTGCCGCCGAGCGCGATCCAGATCAGCACGAACAGCACCGCGCCGACCATGCTGATGGTGGTGTACTGGCGATTGAGATAAGCCTGTGCGCCGGTCTGGATGGCTGCGGCGATTTCGCGCATGCGGTCATTGCCTGTGGGTTGCGCGACGATCCAGCGGATCGACAGACCGCCATAGACCAGCGCGGCGACGGCGCAGACCAGCGCAAAAATCAAACCATTGGTCATGATGACTCCTAAGCTATTGTTTTAATTGAATTTAATTGAACATTTTACGTTCGGCCTGTGGCCGGGCCGCGCTAGGGTGCCTTTATTTGCGGTTTTGCGCAAGACCCGCTTCGCTGCAAATGCGCCCTTGGCCCTTCATTTATTCGCGCGCACGAACCATGATCATGGCAGTTTCCGGCAGCGGGCCGGCAGTTTCCGGCGCACGGCGCGCAATTGCAGTTGCGCATGCACCGGCAGGCCGTCGGCAAACGGCGGCCAGGCTTCGCCGCGGATCAGCGGCAAGAAATAGCGGCGGGCGCGGGCGGTGAGCCGGTAACCGTCGGCGGTCAGAAAGCTGCGCGGCAGGGTTTTTTCGCGGTTCATGATGCCGGCGAGCGGCGCAGGCGCGATGCGCCAGCGATAGGGATGATCGTTCGTGCGCACGATCACCGGCATCACGTCGGTGAGGCCGCGCAGGGCATACGCGACGGCGGTACGGCCGACGGCATACGCCTGTTCAACGTCGGTGCGCGAGGCGAGATGGCGCGCGGCGCGTTGTACATAATCGAGCACGCTCCAGTGCACCTTGACCTTGAGCGTGTGGCGGATCATCGCTGCGATCAGCGGCGCGACGCCGCCCAGTTGATCATGTGCCGGAATGCCGTCGCCGCCGGCCTGGGTCAGGCGCCGCCCGTCGGCGAGGCGGATGCCTTCGGCGACGGCCACTGCGCAATACCCGTGCCGCGCAATGCGCGAGCGCACCGCGGCAATGAAACGGCGGCGGTCAAAATGGATTTCGGGTACGAGCAGCAGCAACGGGCCGCCGGTATCCGCCGGTTGCGCCATGCCGCAGGCCGCGGCGATCCAGCCGCTGTGCCGGCCCATGACTTCCATGACAAAGACTTTGGTCGAACTATTGGCCATGGACGCCAGATCGGCCATCGCTTCCCGGAGGCTGGTGGCGACGTGCTTGGCGACCGAGCCGAAGCCGGGGCTGGAATCCGAGTACAGGATGTCGTTGTCGATGGTTTTGGGTACGGCGATCGATGTGACGGGATAACCGAGCTGCGGCAGGATGGTGGCGATCTGGTGCGCGGTTTCGGCGGAACCGTTGCCGCCGTTGTAGAAAAAATAGCCGATGCCGTGCGCGCGAAAGACTTCGATCAGGCGTTCGTACTGGGCGCGGCCCCGCGGCAGCGGCGAGAGATCGAAGCGGCAGGAGCCGAAGGCGCCGCCGGGGGTGTGGCGCAGTGCGCGGATCGCGGCGGGAGATTCGGTGGTGATGTCGATCAGGTCTTCGGTCAGCGCGCCGATGATGCCGTTGCGCGCCGCATAAACCCGGCCGATGCGCGCGCGATGTCGCCGCGCGGCTTCAATGATCCCGCATGCCGTGGCATTGATGGTGGCGGTGACGCCGCCGGACTGGGCGTAGAGGGCGTTTTGTGCGGGCACGGGCTTGGCAGCACCGCGGTGCTGCAATCAATTGATCCTGGTCGGCGGCGGATACCGTGGGAGGTTATTTTGATTCCGGGCCGGTCTTGCTATCGCGCATGCGTGCCGCGTGCGATTCAATGGCTGCAAAAATCTTGTCGCGGATGTGTTCAACCGAGCCGCGGCCGTAGATATTGATGTAATTCGGCGCCCGCGGATCGCCGCTCGCCGCCCAGCTGAGGTAATAGTTGATCAGCGGTTTGGTTTGCGAGTGATAAGTCGCGATGCGCCTCTTCACGGTCTCTTCGTTATCGTCGGCGCGTTGCGCCAGCGGTTCGCCGGTGACATCGTCCTTGCCCGCGACGCGCGGCGGATGGAATTCGATGTGATACGAGCGGCCCGACGGCGGATGCACGCGGCGTCCGCTCATGCGTCGCAGGATTTCGCCGTCGCCGACTTCGACTTCAATGACAAAGTTGATGTCGATGCCGGCCTGCCGCAGCGCTTCCGCCTGCGGCAGTGTGCGCGGGAAGCCGTCCAGGATGAAGCCCTGCGCGCAATCAGGCTCCTTGACGCGCTCCTTGACCAGTTTGATCACCAGGGGGTCGGGCACCAGCGCGCCGCGATCCATGTAGGAACGGGCTTCGTTGCCCAGGGGCGTGTTCTGTTTCATCGCCTCGCGCAGCATGTCGCCGGTGGAAACCTGCGGGATCTTGTAGTGCTCGATGAGGTAGTGGGCTTGCGTGCCCTTGCCGGCACCGGGCAGGCCGAGTAGCAGTATGCGCATGGGATTACGCCGTGTTGGTGTTATTTGAGGGAGCAGACAAGTATAGCCCCGCGGCAACGGTGCGCAAAATCAGCGCGTCATCTGGAAGCGCCGCGCCGCAGTAATTTCCGCACTCTGCGCAAATCCTCCGGGGTATCGATGCCGGGATGCGGCGCGGCGGTGGTCACGGCAACGCTGATGCGATAGCCGTGGGCCAGCGCACGCAGCTGCTCCAGCGCCTCGAATTGCTCGATCGCCGCCGGTTTGAGGCGGCTGTAAGCGCGCAGGAAACCGGCACGATAGGCATAGATGCCGAGATGGCGCAGCGCTGGCAGTCCGGCGGGCAGCGGCGTGCGGATGCCGTGCGCGAACGCATCGCGCGCGTATGGAATCGGCGCCCGGCTGAAATACAGCGCGTAGCCATTGAGGTCGAGCGTCACCTTGACGATGTTGGTATTGGCCATATCGCGCGCATCGCGGATGCGGCAGGCGGCGGTGGCGATGGCGGCGGCGCGGTGGGCGGCAAGATTCTCCGCGACGCGGCGGATCAGCGCCGGCGCGATCAGCGGCTCGTCGCCCTGCACGTTGACGACGATGGCGTTTGCGGCGAGCCGCAGCTTCGCCGCGACTTCGGCGATGCGGTCGGTGCCGGTGGCGTGATCACGACGCGTCATCATGGCGTGAAAGCCGTGATCCCCGACCGCGGCAGCGATGCGCGCATCATCGGTCGCGACAATGACCCGCGCCGCACCGCTTTTTGCGGCGCGCTCGGCTACCCGCACCACCATCGGCTTGCCGCCAATATCGGCGAGCGGCTTGCCGGGAAAGCGCGACGAGGCGTAGCGGGCGGGGATGACGACGGTGAATTTCATGGTCTGGTGAGCGGTAAGCGGTGAACCGTAAGCGGTGAGCGGTAAGCGGTAAGCGGTAAGCCGTAAGCGGTGAGTGGTAAATGGTTTGCGGCTTACCGCTCACCGCTGACGATTATCAAACTTCCTCTTCCGGAGGCATTTTCCGCGCATCTTCCTCCAGCATCACCGGGATGCCGTCCTGGATCGGATACCCGAGGCGGCAGGGTTTGCAGAGGAGTTCTGCGGCAGCCTTGCGGTAGAGCAGCGGCCCCTTGCAGATGGGACAGACCAGTATGTCGAGCAGTTTTTCATCCATGGCGTGTGGCCTGTGCGAGGCGGGCGAGGATCATGTCGCCCAGCCGCGTGTCGATTGCAGCGTTGACGACCAGTGCCCAGTGGTTTTCGGTCGCGAATGCCGTGCATTTTACCGCATCCTTTTCGGTCATCACGATGTCATCCGTGCCGGCAAACTGCAGATCCGCGGCCACAAAGGCGTGATGGTCGGGAAACGGGTGCGCGGTGCCAGCCACGCCCAATCGTTGCAGGTGCTCGAAAAACCGCTGCGGGTTGCCGATGCCCGCGACAGCATGTACCCGCCGGTTGCGGAAATGCGCTGCGGTGACAGTCAGGCCGGGATTGCGCAGATTGCGGAATTCGCCGCCCTCAAGATGCATGGCAATGGCCTGCGGGAAGGCGCGCGCCGCATCGCCGCCGTTGACGACAACCGCATCCACCAGCGCCAGGCGCGATGCCGGTTCGCGCAGCGGGCCGGCGGGCAGCGGCCAGCCGTTGCCGAGTCCCTGCGCGCCGTCGATGACGGCAATTTCAAAATCGCGCCCGAGCCGGTAGTGCTGCAGGCCGTCGTCGCTGATGATGACATCGGTTGCAGGGTGTGCCGCGCGCAGCGCGTGCGCCGTTGCGGCACGGTCTGTGCCCACCCACACCGGGCAACCGGCGCGTCGCGCCAGCAGGCAGGGTTCGTCGCCATAGGCTGCGGTGCCGCCGTCAACGGGCACTGCACGCGGATCGGTGCAGGGCGCGCCGTAACCGCGGCTGATGATGCCGGGGTGCCTGCCGCGGCTGCGCAAAAACTGCGCGAGCCACAGCGTGAGCGGTGTTTTTCCGGTGCCGCCGGCGGTGATGTTGCCGACGATAATTACCGGCACGCCGGCATGCTGCACTGACAGTACGCCGCAGCCGTAGGCAAGGCGCCGCAATGCCGCAACGGCCGCGAACAGTGCGGCGACGGGCAGCAGCAGCATGGCCAGCGGGCCGCGTGTCTGCCAGTGAGGGGGAGGTGTTACGGGCGGGGGCGTGACGGGCGCAGTCATGACGGGTGTAGCGTAGCCCGTTTGGGCAGTGCCGTCGAGAAACGGCAGTGCGGATTATTTGCGCGGCGCCTGGGTGGTGAAGGTGATCTTGGCCATGCCGGCCAATTGTGCGGCTTCCATCACGCGCACCACGGACTGGTGCGCGGCGTTGGCGTCGGCATTGATGACGACGACCGGATCTTTCATGTTGGCAGCGGCGCGCTTGAGCGCTTCGCCCAGTGCGGCAGCATTGCTGCCGGCAGCAATGCCCGCCTTGTTGATCACGTAATTGCCCTTGGCATCGACGGCAACGTCGATCTGCACCGGATGTTCCGGCGGCTTGCCGGTTTCCGCGGTCGGCAGGTTGATCTGCAGTTCGGCGAAACGCGAGTAGGTGGTGGTCACCATCAGGAAGATCAGGATCACCAGCAGCACGTCGATCAACGGTATGAAATTGATCTCCGGTTCTTCGCGGAAGGCGCGGCTGCGGAATTTCATGCACGGAATCCAGGGGACTGAATTTCAGACTTCATCTCAGACATCTCTTTCGCCGTGGATGATTTCGACGAGCTTTACCGCCTGCATCTGCATATCGACCAGCAGTGAATCGACCCTGGTGCGGAAGTAGCGGTAGAACACCATGCTGGGCACGGCGACAACCAGGCCGAACGCGGTGTTGTAGAGGGCAATTGAAATCCCGTGCGCCAGCACCAGCGGGTTGCCGCCGCCGCCCGTGGGCGATTGCGAGCCGAAGATTTCAATCATGCCGATGACCGTGCCGAACAGGCCGAGCAGCGGTGAGATCGCGGCAATGGTGCCGAGGCTGGTCAGGAAACGTTCGAGATCAATGGCCGCGACGTGGCCGGCTTCCTCGATGGATTCTTTCATGACCGCGGCTGAATGCTTCTCGTTGCGCAGGCCGGCGGCGAGTATCTGGCCCAGCGGCGAACCGGCGGCCAGTTGCGTCAGCAATTGCGGCGTTACCCCGTTCTGGCGGTAGGCCTGCACGGTATGCACCAGCAGATTCCTGGGCAGCACCACGTTTTCACGCAACGACCAGAGGCGTTCGCCGATGATGGCCAGCGCGATGACGGAACACAGGATCAGGGGCCAGATGGGCCAGCCGGCAGCTTCAATGATGGATAACACGCGGTATTTCCCGGAAAGAGTTTTGAATCGGGCGGCAAAAAATCCGCGTAACTGTATCCGCCATGCGCTGAATCAGCAAGCACGGCGATGCGATGCATCGGTTGAAGCCATTGAGTCGCAACGCATTTTTCCGCTTTTCCACAAAAGCTGTGGATAACCCTGTGCATGGCCTGTACACGGAGCGCCTAAGTCATGTCCCTGCCTGGGATTTCCGGTGACTGCCTATTTGTTCAACTCTATTAAAATATCAACTGAAACAACCGGTTATGTATATTCCCCTCTGCTGACAGAGGGGATTGTGCCGCCTCACGCTGCGCGGCGGGCGGTACTGTGGATGGCTAGCACCGGGAAAAATCGTTTTGCGCCCGTGAGTTGCGCGAGTTGGCAGGTGCGGCAGGAAAATTTCAGCGGCTATACTCGGGCGATGGCCTTACTGACGATAGACTCCGCCGAACTCGCTTTCGGCCTGCACCCGCTGCTCGACCGCGCCAACCTGACCGTGCAGGAAGGCGAACGCATCGGCCTGATCGGCCGCAACGGTACCGGCAAATCCTCGCTGCTCAACATCATCGCCGGTCGCGGCGCGCTCGATGACGGCGAGATTCGCCGCCAGGACGGCCTGCGTGTGGTGATGGTCGAGCAGGAGCCGCTGCTGCCGGACGCTGTTTCATTGCACGCGAGCCTGACCGCGCGCGGCCGGCTTGAAGACATTCACGATGATCGCCAGCGCTGGCGCGCGGATGCGCGGCTGTTTGAATATCTGCACCGCTTCGGGCTGGACGAAGCCAGCACTCCGCAGACGGCCTCCGGCGGCGAATGCAAGCGCGCCGCGCTGGCGCTGGCCCTGGCGATGCAGCCTGACCTGTTGTTGCTTGACGAGCCGACCAATCATCTCGACATTGCCGGCATCACGCTGCTCGAAGACCTGCTGCTCAAAGGGCAGATCAAATCCGCGATCATCATCACCCACGACCGCGCTTTTCTGGATCGTGTCGCCACGCGCATCGTCGAACTCGACCGCGGGCTGCTGCGCTCGTATCCCGGCAATTTCGCCGCTTATGAGGCGCGCAAGGCCGACCAGCTGGCCGAAGAGGAAAAAGCCAGCCGCCGCTTCGACAAATTCTGGGCGCAGGAAGAGGTGTGGATCCGTCAGGGCGTCAAGGCGCGGCGTACCCGCAACGAAGGCCGGGTGCGGCGGCTGGAAACACTGCGCGTCGAGCGCGCGGCGCGGCGCGAGCGCATCGGCAACGTCAAACTTGCGCTGGATGCCGGTGAGCGCTCAGGCAAGCTGGTCGCTGAATTGACGGATGTGCGCAAGAGTTATGACGGCAAGCCGCTGATTCGGGACTTGAATTTGCGCATTCTGCGCGGCGACCGCATCGGCCTGATCGGTGCCAACGGCGCGGGCAAATCAACCTTGATCAAAGTCATCCTTGGCGAACTCGCACCGGATGCCGGTGAGGTGCGTCTGGGCACCAAACAGGAGATTGCCTATTTCGACCAGTTGCGCGAGCAGCTCGATCCCGATCGCACGCTGGTGGAAACCATCAGCCCCGGTTCGGATTGGGTGGAAACGGCCGACGGGCGCAAGCATGTGATGAGTTATTTGTCGGACTTCCTGTTCCCGCCGCAGCGCGCGCAGGCGAAAGTCAGCATGCTCTCCGGCGGCGAACGCAACCGGCTGCTGCTGGCGCGCCTCTTTGCGCGGCCCGCCAATGTGCTGGTGCTCGACGAACCGACGAACGATCTGGATATCGAATCGCTGGAATTGCTCGAAGACACGCTGCAGGGCTATCACGGCACGCTGCTGCTGGTCAGTCACGACCGCGCGTTTCTGGACAATGTGGTGACGCAGACGCTGGTGGCCGAGGGCGAAGGACGCTGGAAAGAATATGTCGGCGGCTACAGCGACTGGCTGATGCAGCGTGCAGCGCCGGTTGCTGCTGTTACAACTGCTGGCAAGGCGCCCGGGTCTTCAAAAAATGCAGAGCGGGCCGTTGTGCCGAAGAAGGTCAAGCTCAGTTTCAAGGAGCAGCGCGAACTGGAACTGTTGCCGAACGAACTGGAGGCGCTGGAGCGGGAGGAGTCAGCGCTGGCGGCGCGCATGAGCGGCGCGGATTATCATGAACAAGGGGCCGCGCAAATGAAGGCGGATCGCGAGCGGGTGGTGGAGATTGAAAGGTTGCTGGCGAAGAAATTCGAACGCTGGTCGGAGCTCGATCAGCGGGCGGGGCAGGCGGCGGGCGTGTAGAATTTGTTCCGGCAGCAGGCATACTGTTGCCGGCGGTAATGCAGGGTGGAGCGCATGAGTAATCAGAATTTCATTTTCGGCTATATCGAGGCCTGTGCCAGCGGCAGGCTGCCGTTCGGCGATTGCGGGCCGGTCTGGCAGATGGGCGTGATCGCCGTGTTGCTGGTATCGGCGATCGTAGTGCTGATCATGCTCAGATGGCGTGCCGGCCCGCAATCAGCGCCGGGCTGAAGTACAACGATCTTCCAATGACTGACCTGCTCGACCAGGCCACTCAACAAACCGTCATCTCCGTCGCCGAGCTGAACCGGCTCGCGCGCAGCGCGATCGAGCGCGGCGTGCCGCTGCTGTGGGTGGCCGGCGAAATTTCCAATTTCAAACGCTATGACAGCGGGCATTGTTATTTCACGCTGAAGGATGAGTCCGCGCAGGTCGATGCGGTGATGTTCCGCCACAAGGCGCAGTACCTGGACTGGCAGCCGGAGAACGGCATGCAGGTCGAAGTGCGCGCGACGGCGACGGTATACGAGGCGCGCGGCAAGTTTCAGCTGGTGGTTGATGCGATGCGCCGCGCCGGACTGGGCGCACTGTATGCGGCGTTCGAGAAGCTCAAGGCCAGGCTCGAAAAAGAGGGCCTGTTCGATCCGGCGCTGAAACGCGCGCTGCCGCCGTTTCCGCGCACCGTTGGCGTGGTGACTTCGCCGCAGGCCGCGGCCCTGCGTGACGTGATCACCGCGCTGCGCAGGCGCATGCCGGGCATCGACGTCATCATTTACCCGGCACCGGTGCAGGGCGAGGGTGCGGCTGCAAAAATCGCCGAGGCGATTGCACTGGCCGGGTCGCGCGCCGAGTGCGAGGTGCTGATCGTCTGCCGCGGCGGCGGCAGCATCGAAGACCTGTGGTCGTTCAACGAGGAAGTCGTGGCACGGGCGATCCGCGCCTGTCCGCTGCCGGTGGTGTCGGGCGTCGGTCACGAAACCGATTTCACCATTGCCGATTTCGCCGCAGACATGCGTGCGCCGACGCCGACGGCGGCGGCCGAACTGGTCAGTCCGGACGGCGCCAAGCTCAAACGCGAGGTCGGCATGCTTGGCCTGCAGCTCGTGCGGGTGTTCGCGCGCGGGATCGAGGATCGCATGCAGCGGCTGGATTACCTGTCGCGGCGGCTGACGCATCCCGGTGAGCGCATCCGCAACCAGATGGTTCATCTGCAGCATCTGGGCAGCCGCTTGCGCAGCGTGTGGGGGCGCAGCGCCGATGAACAACTATGGCAGTTGCGTGATGCCGCGCAGCGCTTGCGTGCCGCGGCGCCCGATCCTGCCGCACTGTTGCAGCAGCAACAGGACCTGGCGCGACGGCTGCAGCAGGCTGTGCGCGGGATTACCGATCTTGCCCGCAGCCATCTCAAGGGTATCGCGGCGCAATTGCTGACACTGGCTCCGCAACGCGTGCTGGAGCGCGGTTACAGCATCACCACCACGACGACCGGTGACGTGGTGCGCGACAGTGCGGGTTTGACAGGCGGCCAGCCGGTGCATATCACCTTCGCCAGCGGCGCCGCAGATGCGGATATCCGCACGGTCCACCCCGCAGGTGCCCGGCTCAGGCAGAAGTGACGGTATGCGGCTGGGGAACTGCCTGTAGTTTTGTGGTGCGCGCGGCATGATGCCGCCAAGCCAGCTGCGCCGGCGGAATCGTCGGGTCGCCGAATACCGGATTCGCGGCGAGCCAGATCTCGAACTGGTCGGCCGGGAGCGGTTTGCTGATGCAATAACCCTGGGCCAGGTCGCAGTCCATCTGCCGCAGCAGCGCCCAGATGGCGAGATCCTCGACGCCTTCAGCGACGACCTGCAGGCCCATGTTATGGCCGAGTTCAATGGTTGATTTGACGATCATCGCGTCGTCGGCATCGGTGGTCATGTCGCGCACGAAAGACTGGTCGATTTTCAGTTCAATGACCGGCAGCTTTTTGACATAGGACAGCGACGAGTAGCCGGTGCCGTAATCGTCGATCGCCAGTTTGATGCCGAGCTGGTCGAGACGGCGCAGCGTATCCAGCGATTTTCCCGGATCCTCCATGACACCGTTTTCGGTGATTTCCATGCTCAGCCAGCGCGGGTCAACGCCGCGTTGCTTCAGGTCGGCGGCGACCATGTCCGGCAAACCGGGGTCGAGCAGATCGCGGGCGCAGATGTTGACCGAGATCACCACGTTGATGCCGCGCGCCTGCCACTCACCGCATTGCCGGATCGCGCGGCGGATGATCCAGCGCGTCATCGTGCGGATGTAGCCGGTCTGCTCGGCGAACGGGATAAAGTCACCGGGCGGAACCAGGCCGCGCTGCGGATGGAGCCAGCGCACCAGCGCCTCGGCCTGCGTGGTGACGCCCGTTCTCAGATCGACTTTCGGCTGGAAGAACAGCACCAGTTCATCCAATTCGACGGCGCGACGCAATTCGCCAAGCAGGGTCAGTGAATCATTCCGCACCTGGTCCGTGCGGGGCTGGAATACCGCATAACCCTGATTGGCCCGCTTGGCGACATACATTGCGGCGTCGGCATGACGGATCAGAGTGTAGGGATCGGTGCCGTGTTCGGGATAGCCGGCGATGCCGATGCTGGTGCGCACGTCCAGCGTCTGGCTGTCGATGGTGATCGGCGTATCGAGCGCATCGAGGATCTTGCCGGCTACTTCGCGAGCCTGATCCATATTGCCGGTGGGCAGGATCATGGCGAATTCGTCTCCGCCAAGCCGGGCGATGGTGTCGGATTTGCGCAGCAGGCCCTGCAGCCGCTGACCGACCTCCTGCAACACACGGTCGCCGACCGGATGCCCGAGCGTGTAGTTGATGTGTTTGAAGCGGTCGAGATCCATCGTCAGGATGGCGGCGGGCGTGTGGTTGCGCTCCGCGGCCTTGAGCGTGAGGTCGAGGCGGTCGTTGAACAGCGCACGGTTGGGCAGGCCGGTGAGCGCGTCCTGGCAGGCAAGGCGCAGGATTGTTTGCTCGTGCGTGGAGATGGCCTCTCCCATGTGGTTGAAACTCGAGGCGATCTCGCCAATCTCGTCTTGCCGGCTGATCTCCGCGCGCTGCGAGTAGTCGCCATTAACCGCCTTGCGCGCCACGGCCGTAAGCCGGTTGAGCGGACGGACCAGGCGCTGCCCGATGACGATGCTGCCGAATACCGAGGCAAAGACGCTGGCGATGGCCAGGTCGAGCAGCGTTTTCTGCAACTGGGTGAACGGGGCAAGCGCGGTACCCAGTGACTGCTGCCACACGGCGATGACCCGTTTGCTGCCGGGTTCGCTCAGCGTTACGGCGCGGGTCTGGTATTCCTGTGCGCCGATGGACAGCGGCGTATCCGCGGCCTGCGCGCGCAACACGTCCGCCATGCGTAGCGGCATGCTGTCGCGCGCCGCCTGCGGCAGCGTGGATCCGTTGACGTTCCAGCGATGGTCGTCCAATTCGCTCAGGAAAGAGACTTGCAGCGAGGTCAATGCATGCACTTCCTGCGCCCATTGGTTGTCGATCCTGAAACCTTTGGCGGCCCAGGCGATCGGCAACGGCGCCAATACCGGTACAACCACCAGCTGGTAGGGCTGCTGGTCGAGCATGACCACGGCGCTTGCCTGCCCCGTTTTCCGTGCGACAGCGAGGAGATCCGGAAACGGAAACGGTTCGTCCAGACGATTGTCGTGCAGCGTGTTTGCCAGCAGGCGGTTGTTGTGGTCAATCACCATGATCGTATCCCGGCTGGCGTGCGCATGGTGATCGCCCAGCGCCGACAGGATCGCGGCCGAATTGCGCGCAAGAATTGCTTTGTGAAAATCCGGATCTGCAGCGAGGGTGGCGCCGGCCTGCGAGAACTGGCGGCTGTTGTGTTCGAGCATGCGCGCGAATACGCGTTCGCCGACGCTGATCTGGTTGGCCAACTCCCGGGTGGAGATGGATTCGGTGGCAGCGTTGACGACAAGAAACGCCGCCACTTGCACTGCAGCCAGCAGCGCGACAAAGAAGATGACAATACGGGTTTCAAAGCTGCGGATCTGGGCAGGCATCATTGGAGTCATCGTGTGCGTGACTCGGGCGATCCACCACTGCGTCGGCCCGGGAGATGCACGATTTCCTCTGCGTGGTTCATGCCGCATTACGGCGATGCAGCATTAACGGCAGCCAGAGGGCACAGCTTTAGGGCCTGTTAATAATCATTTCATGAGTGCGACGGCGACGATTTGGCCCCAAGGCGAGGAGCGTCAAGCGTGGTTACAGCATCACCGAATCGGCCGACGGCGCGATCATCCGTGACAGCGTGCAGTTGTCCGCCGGGCAGGAACTGAAAGTGACGCTGGCGAAAAATTGGGCCGGCGTGCGCGTCAAGCGCATCGGCTGAGCGGTTCAGCGCGTTGCCAGCCGCGCCGGCGGAACCGTCGGATCGCCGAACACCGGGTTTGCCGCCAGCCATTTCTCGAACTGGTCCGCGGGGAGCGGCTTGCTCATGCAATAACCCTGTGCGCAGTCGCAACCCATTTCCCGCAGGAGCGCCCAGATGCTGAGGTCTTCAACACCCTCGGCGACGACCTGCATATTCATGTTGTGGCCGAGGTCGATGGTTGATTTGACGATCATGGCATCGCCAGCGTCGGTGGCCATGTTGCGAATGAACGATTGGTCTATTTTCAGTTCGGTGACCGGCAGTTTTTTTACATAAGAGAGAGATGAATAACCGGTGCCGTAGTCGTCGATCGCCAGCTTGATGCCGATGTTGTTCAGCAGTCGCAGAGTGTCCAGCGATTTGGCAGGATCCTCCATGACGCCGTTTTCGGTAATTTCCATGCACAGCCAGCGCGCATCCACGCCGTACTGCTTCAGTTCGGCGGTGACCAATTCAGGCAATGCCGGATCAAGCAGATCGCGCGCGCAGATGTTTACCGAAATTGCCACATTGATTCCACGCGCCTGCCACTCGCCACACTGACGGATTGCGTGGCGAATGATCCAGAGCGTCATGGTGCGGATGAAACCGGTCTGCTCGGCGAAAGGGATGAAATCTCCCGGCGGTATCAGACCGCGCTGCGGATGTTTCCAGCGCACCAGCGCCTCGGCTTGTGTGGTTGTACCGGTTTTCAGATCAACCTTGGGCTGATAATAAAGTATCAGTTCGTCCTGTTCGACTGCGCGGCGCAATTCGCCCAGTAATGTCAGGTAATCCTCATGTGGCCGGTGTTCGCTCGGCTGGAATACCGCGCAGCCCAGGTTGCCGCGCTTGGCAACGTACATTGCAATGTCGGCGTGGCGGATGATGGTGTACGGATCAGAGCCGTGTTCGGGATAACTGGCGATACCGATGCTGGTGCGTACGTCGAGCGGCTGGGTATCGATGATGATCGGTGTATCAAGCGCGGCGAGAATTTTGTTGGCGACCTCGCGCGCATGGTCGATCCCGGCCTTGGGCAGGATGACCGCAAATTCGTCACCCCCGAGGCGAGCAATGGTATCGGACTCCCGGAGCAGGCCCTGCAACCGCGCACCGACCGCTCGCAGCACGCGATCACCCATCGGATGGCCCAGCGCGTCGTTGATGTGCTTGAAGCGATCCAGATCCATGCTCAGGATGGTTGCCGAAGCATGGTCACGCTTCGCAGCCTTGATCGCAAGGTCGAGGCGGTCGTTGAACAGCGCGCGGTTGGGCAGACCGGTCAATGTATCCTGGTAAGCCAGGCGCAGGATTTTTTGCTCGCGCGTCGTGATGGTATTCCGCATGTGGACGAATCCGGATGCCAGTTCGCCGATTTCGTCCTCTTGGCGGATGTCCACCTGACCGGAGAAATCGCCGTGGCGGAGCCGTTCCACATTTGCGGCAAGACTCCGGATCGGGCTGGCCAGTTTGCGGCTGATGACGATGCTGCCAAAGAGAAAGGTGATGATGCTGGCGATGGCGAGGTCCAGTAATGCCTTCTGCAGTTCGTAGAAAGGCCAGAGTGCGGTTTTCAGCGACTGTTGCAGCACGGCGATGACGCGTTCGCCGTCCTGTCTGGTCAGCGTGATGGCGCGGGTCTGGTATTCCTGCTCACTGATGGCCAGGACGACGTCGTTGGCCTGTGCAAGCACCAGATCCGCCATGCGCCCGCTCAGCAGTTCACGCTCGGCTTGCGGCAGCGTCGATGCGGTGACGTCCCACTGACGATCGCCCTGTTCGGTCAGGAATGAGACATTCAGCGTGGTCAGTTCCTGCACATCCTGCGCCAGCCTGTCGTCGATTTTGAAACCCATGGCGATCCAGGCAACCGGCAGCGGCGCCAGCGCAGGCACGACCACCAGTTGATAGGGTTGGCGGTCAATGATGACCACCGCACTGGCTGATTGGGTATTGCGCGCGGCGGTGACCAGTTCAGGGAACGGGAAAGGCTGGCCTATCCGGTCGCCCCGTCCGGTATCGGCGAGCAGCCTGTTGTTGAGATCCACCAGCATGACCAGGCTCGCATTGATGCGCGCGCCGTGATGGCCCAGCACGGAGGCAATTGTGGTCGAGTCGCGTGTGGTGAGGGCATCGCGGAAGCCGGGATCCGTTGCGAGCATGGCACCGACCTGCGCCAGCTGGTGGCCGTTCTGTTCGAGTACGCGTTTGAATACGCGTTCGCCGACGCGGATCTGGTTGGCGAGCTCGCGATTGGCGATGGTTTTGTTGGCGGCACTGACGACCAGAAACGCAGTAATCTGCACGACCGAGAGCAGCACGACAAAAAAGACGACGATGCGGGTCTCGAAGCTGCGGAATGGGACTGGGATCATTGATTGGCGCTATGCAATTTCAGATAATTTGGTTTGCGGCACCCGGCACCCGGCGGCCAACGGCCGATGGCGGGACAATTGCGAAATGGTCTTGTACTGACTTGCTGATTTTCCGGAACTGCGGATTTCCATTGCTGTGTGAACTGCGCCGGATGAGCATACCGCGATTCACAGCCGGTAGCGACCCGGATCGCGCCCCCCCGAGGCGGGGTGCGGTGTGGCCTGCCGGAGGGGTTATTGCGGGACGGCTTGACGCGCAACCTGATGCTGCATATAAAGTTCGCTGTGCATAATGCGGTATGCGGCGGTCCGGACAGCGTAGCGGGCAGCGGTTTCAGGCGCTGCGGCTGTGTGTGCGTATGAGAGAGGTGACATGCAATGAGCGATTTTGATTTCACGCGCCCCGCGCAGAGCGAGGTTTACAACGCCAATGTGGCGCGGCTGTTTTTCCACGCGCACGGCAAGGCGCGCAGCATACCCGCGGGCGCTGCGCTGTTTGCGGAGAACGCCGCCGGCAGCACCATGTATTTTCTGGCCAGCGGCGACGTCGCACTGACGCGCGGTGGCAAGCCGCTGGATGTGATCAAGGCGGGTGAAGTGCTGGGCGAGATGTCGGTGCTGACCGGCGTGCCGCGCAGTGCGACGGCCACCGCCAAGACCGCCTGCGAAGTCATTGAGCTGGATGGGCAGGCTTTTTCCGACGCCATCCAGAAGGCGCCGGAGTTTGCGCTGATGCTGCTGGCAATCCTGATCAAGCGGCTGCGTCTCGCGCTGGCGATGCAGATGCTCGGCAAGGGGCAGGCGACGGGCGCCATTGAAACGGTGCCGACATCGGGCGCGGTGTTTGATGAGGCGCTGCTGCAGGATCTGACGTCGAATTTCCCGGCGCGCCCGCCGGTGTATCAGCCGAAGAACACGGTGATCATGCGCGAAGGCGAGGCGGGCATCTTCATGTATGTGGTCATCGACGGCGCCATACGCATTACCGTCAACGACAACATCGTCGAACTGGTGAAGGCGGGCGGCGTGTTCGGCGAAATGGCGCTGGTCGATCAGTCCAAGCGTGCCGCGACGGCGTCCGCGGCGGCCGACAGCAACCTGATGTCGATCAACCGCAACGACTTCCTGACGCTGATCAAGACCAAACCGGTATTCGGCGTGGCATTGCTGCGCGCGCTGGCCAACCGGCTGCGCAATACCGGCAAGAAGTAAGGCGACGGGAAGCGGTTAAGAGAGCTTGCCGCGTCTTTCCAGATCGGCAAGCAGGGCGTCGTAACTGATTTCCGGCTCGTTCTTCCGGTTTACAAAAGCAGCCAGGTCTTCGCGATCCTCGCACAACAACTGCTGGACTGCGTCATCCACCAGCGCGGATACCGAAACCTGCGACGATACCGAGCGCAGTTGCAGCGCCTGATATATCGTCGGACAGTAGTGTCCCAACGTTTTCACGAGAGACGGTTATAAGTTGATGATTGAACTGT
>CAZAOZ010000056.1:0-21069 GCA_964486865.1 uncultured Bordetella sp. | reverse complement strand
CTCGCCCAGCTCCTTCTGGATCGCCTTCACCTGCTCGTTCAGGTAGTACTCGCGCTGGCTTTTCTCCATCTGGCGCTTGACGCGGCCGCGGATGCGCTTCTCCACCTGCAGGATGTCGAGTTCGCCCTCGACCACCTTCAGCAGATGCTCCAGGCGCTGCTTGACGCTGACCATCTCCAGCACTTCCTGTTTCTGCTCGAGCTTCAGCGGCAGGTGCGCGGCAATGGTATCGGCCAGGCGACCGGCCTCATCAATACCGGCCAGTGAAGTGAGGATTTCCGGCGGAATTTTCTTGTTCAGCTTCACGTACTGGTCGAACTGCTGGATCATCGTGCGGCGCATCGCCTCGGTCTCGTGATCCGTCGCCGGATCGCTGGCAATCGGCGTGGCCTGCACCGTGAAATGGGTTTTGACGTCCTGCACGCTGTGGATGCGCGCGCGCTGGCTGCCTTCGACCAGCACTTTTACCGTGCCGTCCGGCAGTTTGAGCATCTGCAGGATGTTGGCAATGCTGCCGACGTCATACAGGTCTTCCGGCGAGGGCTCGTCCTTGGCTGCGGATTTCTGCGCCACCAGCACGATGCTTTTTCCCGCTTCCATCGCGGTTTCCAGCGCCTTGATCGATTTGGGTCTTCCGACAAACAGCGGAATGACCATGTGCGGGAACACCACGACATCCCGCAGTGGGAGCAGAGGCATATCCAACTTGTTGATTTCACTTACATTTTGGTCATTCATGGATTTTCACCTGGTAGAGTCGACAATAGTCCAGCTTGGGGCGTCCGGAGTCAAATCAAGCGCCGGATGCCGCAATGCTATCAGCAGCGGAAAAACCGCTGCCGTTCCGTCCACTCCGGTCGCCGGGCTCTATTCCGCCCAAGACTTCTTCAGACGGTTGAACCGGCAACTTTGGGCTTGTCCGAGTAGATGAGCAGCGGGAGCGCGTCGCTGGCAATCGTGCCTTCGTCAACCACCACTTTGACGACATTTTCCAGCGACGGCAGGTCGAACATGGTGTTCAGCAACGTATGTTCGAGGATGGAGCGCAGCCCGCGCGCGCCGGTCTTGCGCTGCAGCGCCTTGCGCGCGATCGCATGCAGGGCAGCATCACGCACTTCCAGCTCGACGCCTTCCATGCTGAACATTTTCTGGAACTGCTTGAGCAGCGCGTTCTTCGGCTGCGTCAGGATTTCCATCAGCGCCGTCTCGTCGAGCTCGGAGAGCGTCGCCACCACCGGCAGGCGGCCGACAAATTCGGGGATCAGCCCGTATTTGATCAAATCCTCCGGCTGCACGTCGCGCAGCACGGCCGCCATGTCCTTGCGGCTGTCCTTGCTGCGCACGTCGGCGCCGAAGCCGATGCCGCTTTTCTCCGAGCGCGCGCGGATGACCTTGTCCAGCCCGTCAAACGCCCCGCCGCACACGAACAGGATGTTGGTGGTATCGACCTGCACGAATTCCTGGTTGGGATGCTTGCGACCGCCCTGCGGCGGCACCGAGGCGATGGTGCCCTCGATCAGTTTCAGCAGCGCCTGCTGCACGCCTTCGCCCGACACGTCGCGGGTGATGGACGGATTGTCCGACTTGCGCGAAATCTTGTCGATTTCGTCGATGTACACGATGCCGCGCTGCGCCTTCTCGACATCGTAGTCGCACTTCTGCAGCAGCTTCTGGATGATGTTCTCGACGTCCTCGCCGACATAACCGGCCTCGGTCAGCGTCGTCGCGTCCGCCATCACGAACGGCACGTTGAGCAGCCGCGCCAGCGTCTGCGCGAGCAGCGTCTTGCCTGAACCGGTGGGCCCCACCAGCAGGATGTTCGATTTCGCCAGCTCGACATCGTCGTTCTTGCCGACGTTGCGCAGACGCTTGTAATGGTTGTAAACCGCCACTGACAGGATTTTCTTGGCGGTGTCCTGACCGATCACATACTGGTTGAGGATGTCGCGAATCTCGTGCGGCACCGGCAGGTCGGACTTTGCGCCCTTGCCGGGCTGGTCGCCCTGGGTTTCCTCGCGGATGATGTCGTTGCACAGCTCGATGCACTCGTCGCAGATGAACACCGACGGTCCCGCGATGAGCTTGCGCACTTCGTGCTGGCTCTTGCCGCAGAACGAGCAGTACAGCAGCTTCTCACCGCCCACTTTTTCCGTCATGCCCGCAATCCCCTATCCGTCGTCATTGTGATACCGCCAACCTGTGACCACCCGCAACCGCAATAATTCCGCCGCCTGCCCTGGGCGCCTACTTGACTGCCGTGACAGTATCCATCCGGCTGGTCAGCACCTTGTCCACCAGGCCATAGTTTACCGCCTGATCGCCGGAAAGGAAGTTGTCCCGGTCGGTATCGCGTTCCAGGGTCTCGATCTTCTGGCCGGAGTGTTTGGCCATGATCTCGTTCAGGCGCCCTTTCAGGAACAGGATTTCCTTGGCGTGAATCTCGATGTCCGAGGCCTGGCCCTGGAAACCGCCCATCGGCTGGTGAATCATCACCCGCGAATTGGGCAGGCAGAAGCGCTTGCCATGGGCGCCCGCTGCCAGCAGCAGCGCACCCATGCTCGCCGCCTGCCCCACGCACAGCGTGGACACATCCGGCTTGATGAACTGCATGGTGTCGTAAATCGCCAGCCCCGCCGACACCGAGCCGCCGGGCGAATTGATGTAGAACGAGATGTCCTTGTCCGGGTTCTCGGATTCGAGGAACAGCAGTTGCGCGACAATCACGTTGGCCGTGCTTTCATTCACCGGCCCGACCAGGAACACCACGCGCTCCTTCAGCAGGCGCGAGTAAATGTCATAGGCGCGCTCGCCGCGACCGCTCTGCTCGATCACCATCGGAATCAGGCCGAGGCCCTGCGGCTCGATCATCGCGTGCGGCTCGGTATAACGCTTCATTTGGTGTTCCCCATCAATTCATCAAACGTCATGTTCTTGTCTTCGACCTTCACTGTCGCCAGCGCCCAGGCCACCACGTTCTCTTCGAGCACCACGCCTTCGATGTCGCGCAGCCGCTCCTGCGACTGATAGAACCATTTAACCACTTCCTGCGGGTGCTCATAACTCTGCGCCTGCTCTTCCACCGCGGCGCGCACCTGATCAGGCCTGGCGTTGAGATTCTGCGCCCGCACCACCTCGGCCAGGATCAGCCCCAGGGTTACCCGGCGCTGCGCCTGCTTGCTGAACATCTCCGCCGGCAGCGGCATGTCGTCGCGTACCGGGATGCCCCGCGCGGCGAGATCCTGCCGCGCCATGTCCTGCAACCGCTCGACTTCCATGCCGATCAGCGCCTGCGGCACCTCGATGCTGGTCGCCGCCAGCAGCGCATCCATGACCTGCTCCTTCAGCCGCGCCTTCAGCCGCGCCTTCACCTCGCGCTCCAGATTGCCGCGAACCTCAGCGCGCATTTTGCCCAGATCGCCGTCGGCGACACCGAGAGACTTGGCGAATTCAGCGTCCACTGCGGGCAACTGCGGCGCCGCCACTGCGGTGACCTTCACTTCGAACACCGCCGTTTTGCCTGCCACATCCTTGCCCGCGTAATCATCGGGAAACTTCACCTCAAAACTCTTGCTGTCACCGGCCTTCATGCCCGGCAACTGCTTCTCGAAATCCGGCAAGAACCGCCCTTCACCGAGCACCACGCTCTGACCCTGCGCCGTGCCGCCCTCGAAGGCCGTGCCGTCGATGGTGCCGCGATAATCCATGGTCACACGGTCGCCGTTTTCGGCGGCGCGCGCCGCAGCGGCGTACGTCACCCGCTGCTTGCGCATGATCTCCAGCGTCTTGTCGATGTCGGCATCGCTCACTTCCAGCTGCGGCCGGGTCACCGTGGATTTGGTCAAATCCCCCACCACCACGTCGGGATACACCTCGAACGTCGCGCTGTACTGGAACTCGTTCGCCCCGTCGGTCGGCGCCGCCGCATCGAACTTCGGATAACCTGCGACCCGCAGCTTCTGCTCTCTTACGGCATCGCCGAAGGTTTTCTGAAGGGTGTCGCCGAGCACCTCCTGGCGTACTTGCAGACCATATTGTTGTACCACCACCTTGAGCGGCACCTTGCCGGGCCGGAATCCGGCCAGCTTGACCGTACGCGTCAGGCGTTTCAGCCGCGACTCGACCTCGGTTTCAATTTCCGCCATCGGTATGGCAACGTTCAGCTTGCGCTGCAGGCTGCCCAGCGTTTCCAGATTCGCTTGCATCAATAATTCCCTGTTGAGTTTCTGTAATCGTTGTCTGGTGCGAAAGGAGGGACTCGAACCCACACGCCTTTCGGCGCCAGAACCTAAATCTGGTGCGTCTACCAATTCCGCCACTTTCGCGCTGCAACATGACACCCTTGCCTGCCGCATCGCCGCCGCGGTCCATACACGGCAACGCCTTTTGCAACTCCTTGATTGTAATATAATTGCCGCTTTAGCGACATGGCCCCAGGCTGGCAATTCCCGGCAGAAACTGCGCCAAGCCTTTGATGGAACTCTCTTTTCCAGACACCGTGGCCGCCGATCACTACGAAAATTTTCCCGTCGCTTCGATCCTGTTGCCGGATCGCCTGCGCCGCCCCATTGCGCTGATTTACCGCTTCGCCCGTGAAGCTGACGATTTTGCCGATGAGGGTGATGCACCGGATGCCACGCGGCTGGCGCAGCTCGGCGCGTTTACCCGCGAACTGCAGCGTATCGAACGCGGCGAAGCGCCGGGCATTGCGTGGTTTGCCGATCTCGCCCTGATCATCCGCGAACACCAGTTGCCGCTCGCCGCCTTCCACGATCTGCTGTCGGCCTTTGCCCAGGACGTTACCCAAAAACGCTATGCCGACTACGCGGCAGTTCTCGACTACTGCCGTCGCTCCGCCGATCCCATCGGCCGGTTGCTGCTGGTGCTTTATGGCGCGGCCACCCCGCAGAACCTGGTTTACTCCAGCGCCATCTGCTCCGGCCTGCAGTTGATCAACTTCTGGCAGGATGTCGCCATTGACTGGCAGAAAAACCGCGTCTATTTCCCGCAGGACGAAATGCAGCGCTACGGCATTACCGAGACGCAGATTGCCGGCGGTGACGCCAACGAGGCGTGGCAGCGATTCATGACATTCCAGATCAACCGCACCCGGGAACTGCTGTATTCAGGCCGCCCCCTGGGGCGCATCCTCAAGGGCCGCATCGGGCTCGAAATGCGCACCATCATTGCCGGCGGCGACCGCATACTCAGCAAAATCGCCGCGGTCAACGGCGACGTGTTCCGGCACCGCCCGGTGCTGACCAAGTCGGACTGGGTGCTGATGCTGGCCAAGTCGTTGCTGAGGATCTGAATGAATACAACCGCCCTTTCCCCAGCGACCCCACCACCCCTCTCTCCCGGCCTCTCTGCTCCGCGGCAAGTGTTCCCTTGTCCCGAAGGGAGAGAGGAGGTACGTGCGGGAGACGGTCTGATGACCGTCTCCCGGAAAAAATGACCGATCCGCACCAATACTGTCAGGACAAGGCCGCCGCCAGCGGCTCGAGTTTTTATTACAGCTTCCTGTTCCTGCCCGCGGAACGCCGGCGCGCAATCACCGCGCTGTACGCCTACTGCCGCGAAGTCGATGACGCCGTGGATGAATGCACGGATCCCGGCGTGGCGCGCACCAAACTGGCGTGGTGGCATGACGAAGTCGAACGCCTGTATGCGGGCCGTCCCCAGCATCCGGTGACCCGGGCGCTGGCGGATGTCATCACGCCCTACGGCATCACCCGGGAACAACTGGAAACGGTCATCACCGGCATGGCGATGGACCTTGAGTACAACCGCTATCCGGATTTCGCGACGCTCCAGGTGTACTGCCACCGCGTCGCCGGTGTCGTCGGCCTGATGTCGGCACGGATTTTCGGTTACAGCAACGAACGCACGCTCGAATACGCCGCCGAACTGGGTCTCGCCTTTCAGCTCACCAACATCATCCGCGACGTCGGTGAAGACGCCCGGCGCAACCGCGTCTATCTGCCGCTCGACGAACTCGCGCGCCACGGCCTCGACGCCGCGCAGATCGTGCACGGCGCCGACAGCCCGGCATTCCGCGCACTGATGGCCGAGCAGGTCACGCGCGCCATCGCCACCTACGATAGTGCTTACGCCAAACTGCCGGACGAAGACCGCAAGGCGCAACTGCCGGGGCTGATCATGGCGGCGATCTATCGCGCGCTGCTGGAAGAAATCCGCGCCGACGGCTGCCGCGTGCTGACCCACCGCACCTCGCTGACGCCGCTGCGCAAGCTGTGGATTGCGTGGACGACGTGGCTTAAGGGGTGATTTGGTGATGGGTGATGGGTGATGGGTGATGGGTGATGGGTGATGGGTAATTGGTGATTGGTGATTTGAGGGTAATCATGGATCTGCAACTAAAAAACAAGACTGCTCTGGTCACCGGCGCGAGCCAGGGCATCGGCCACGCCATCGCCCGCGGTCTTGCCGCCGAGGGCGTCCGCGTCTGCATCGCCGCGCGCCGGCGCCCGCTGCTGGAAGCGCTGGCCGCAACCATCACCGCGGCCGGTGGCGCAACGCCGGCCGTCGTCGAAATCGACATCATGCAGGACGGCGCGCCGCAGCGGCTGGCGGACGCCGCGCGCGCCGCGCTGGGCCGCGTCGATATCCTGATCAACAGCGCCGGCGGCAGCCGCCCGGCGATTCCCATCGATGCCCCCGAGGAGGAATGGGACAGCGTGATGATGCTGAATTTCATCCGCGTGCGGCAACTGACTCACGCCGTGCTGCCCGACATGATCAAGGGCCAGTGGGGGCGCGTCATCAACATCTCCGGCAAATCCGAACCCGATGCGCTGCTCGCCGCGAGCCCGGCCAAGGCCGCGGTGCATGCCTGGTCCAAGGGGCTGTCGCGCGAAGTCGGCCGGCACGGCATCACCGTCAACTGCATTCCGCCGGGACGCATCATGAGCGAACAGATCCGCCACAAGTATTCGGACGAATTCCGCGCCAAAGAATCCGCACATGACATTCCCGTCGGCCGCTACGGCGAACCCGAAGAACTCGCCGCGCTGGCGGTGTTTCTTGCATCGCCGGTTGCGCGTTACATCACCGGCGCCGTGTTGCCGGTCGATGGCGGATTGCGGCGGTTTGCGTTCTGAGGACACCAGCGATGATTGCAGTCATTTTTGAAGTCTGGCCGGCGGCAGGGCGCAAGCAGGAATACCTCGACCTCGCCGCCAGCCTGCGCCCGCTGCTGGAGCAGGTCGACGGCTTCATTTCCATCGAACGCTTCGAGAGTCTCAGCGAACCCGGCAAGATCCTGTCGCTGTCGGTGTTCCGCGATGAAGCCGCGGTCGCCCGCTGGCGTGCGCTGGAACAGCACCGCAGCGCGCAGGCACAGGGGCGCGGCGGCATTTTTCGCGATTACCGGCTGCGCGTGGCCGGCATCATCCGCGACTACGGCATGACCGAACGCGCGCAGGCGCCGCGTGACAGCCGCAACATCCACGACGGACTTGATAAATAGTTGTTTTAAATCATAAGTTAATAAGAGTCTCTGCTGTCACGCTGTCACAGACCGGCGTCAGGACAGCAATTTGATGTCGAGCGCCCGCTCCGCCAGCCATACCGCCGCCAGTACCACCACCGCCACCGATCCGCCGGCAAACACGACCCGCGCGTAAAACCACGTGCCGCGCAGCGCATAAGCGGCCGGCAAAAACACCGCGACGATGGCGAGCTGTCCCAGCTCGACGCCGAGATTGAAACCGAACAACGCGGACAGCAGCGATCCGCCCGGCAGGCCGAGGCCGATCAATACCGACGCAAATCCGAAGCCGTGTATCAGGCCGAAAACGAAGGCCATCGCCCAGCGTCCTGTACTGATTACCGGGAACAGGTTGTTGAGTGCTGCCAGTACTACCGAGGCGGCGATCACCGATTCGACCAGGCGTGACGGCAACGCCACCAGTTCCAGCGCCGCCAGGCTCAGGGTGATCGAATGCGCGACCGTGAACGCCGTCACCACCCGGAACACTTCCCAGAAAGCCGGCATAAAACGCGGCACGGGCTGCCACCGGTTCGCGGCACGCAGCCATACCGCCGGCAACAGCAGTGACAGCAGGAACAGCACATGGTCAAAGCCGATCCAGATGTGCCACACGCCCTCGCGCACGTAGGCGAGTATCTGCGCCGCCAGCGACGGCGCGACCAGATCAAAGCTCTGCTCGCGGCGTTCCGGGGAAAACACCGCGGTCTGCGTGATGCCCCCGGACTCGATGCGCGCGAGGCCGCGGTGCGTCGGATCCAGCTCAAAAAACAGCGCGTAACCGATGCTCAGCCGGCCGCCGGATTCAGGGCATGCGGCATTGAATTTCAGCACCGCATACGCACCATCGCTGTGATGATCCACCAGATGGTCAACAGCCTGCAGCGTGCAGGCCCCGCTGCCGGTCGCGATCTTCAGCCGCGCCAGCGCATAGGACGCCAGATTGGTGTGGCGCGCTGACAATTCGCCCCAGGTAATCTCGCCGTCGCCGTTGGCATCCAGTCCGATGGCGTATTCCAGATCGCGCAGCGCGATGTCCCACTGTCCTTCAATGCGGCCGGACTCGGCCTTGACGGCGAGGTAGCTGTCGCTGGGCTTGTGCGCGTGGGTCAGCGCGCTCGCCATCAGCAGCAATACCGCCAGCAGCAACTTCACGGTTTGCCTGCCTTCAGTGCCGCGGCGAGCGCAGCGAGTTGCGGATCTTCGTGGCGAGATTGCACCAGCCAGTCGAGCACCGGCTGCGCCGCGTCACGGCGGCCGGCGGCAACCGCCGCCTCGAGCAGGATGCGTGCGTCGTACGGCTCGCGCTGGATCGCCCAGTTCGCGACAGCAAGTTCCAGCGCCCGCGCCGCATTGCGTTCGACCCGCAACTGAAACCGCGATTCCTCCTGCCGGTGCAGCGTATCGCCGCGCAGCGCCGCCGCCGCAAAACGCTCGCGCAGCGTCCGGGCATGGGTCTTGAAATCCGGCGCACCCAGCGCCTGCTCCGCCAGTGTCAGGCGCAGCAGCAGCACGTCCGATCGCGCCCAGTCGCGCAGCAACGCCACCACTTCGGCGTGACGGCCTTCATCGATCAGGAAATCGGCGTAATTCGCCAGCAGATACTGGCTGGTCACGCCCAGCGCCAGCGCGCGGCGGTAATGGCGGTCAGCCTCCGCCGGGCGGCCCAGCCGGGTTGCCAGGTCGGCGAGCCGCGCCAGCAGCCACAACTGCCCGGCGGAGCCGATGCCGGAGTCGCGCGCGAGCAGGCCGGCCAGCCGGTGCTCCGCGGCGGCGGCCTGCCCGGTCTGGCCGTCTATATAGGCGATGCAGCTTGCCCAGTACAGCTCCTCCTCCCGCGCGCGCATCTGCTCGCAGTCGCGCCGCGCGCCGGCATAGTCGGCAAGCACGGTGAGCACCGCCGCACGCCCGCTCAGCGTGTCGTAATGGCCGGGCTCGCGCTGCAGCGCCCGGTCGAACAGTTCCAGCGCCGGCGCGTACTCGTGGCGCCACTGCAGCAGTTTGCCGCGCATGTACAGGATATCGGCCGGCGCATCGCGGTCGGAGGCCCAGGGCGCCAACGCAGCCTCGGCATAGCCGATATAACGCGGGTCACCCTCGGCGCCGGCGAGCTCATAGTACGCGCGGGCAACCTTGACGGCCAGCGCGGGATCACGCGGCGCCGCGGCAAGGCGGGCACGATCGGCCGCCAGCGCCCGCGACCGCTCGTCGCCCGGTTTCAGCGGCAGGCGCTCGAGCACGACCGAGGGGCCGGCCGGGCGGTAGGGTGCGCCGGCTACCGGCATGCTGCCCAGCAGCGCCGCCACCGCCAACACCCGCGCCAGGAGAATTATGCGCATGAACATCCTGCTGAAATAAAAAAAGGCAGGGCATCAGCCCTGCCTTCATGAAGCGAAAGACGATTACTTCTTGTCGGCTTTCTTTTCTTCTTTCTTGGCTTCAGCTTTCGGCGCGGCTTTCTGTGCGGCTTTCGGCGCGTCTTTCTTGGCTTCGGCTTTCGGCGCGTCTTTCTTGGCTTCAGCTTTCGGCGCAGCTTTCTGTGCGGCTTTCGGTGCGTCTTTCTTGGCTTCGGTTTTCTTGGCGTCTTTCTTCATGCCGTCTTCATGCTTGGCGGCGATGGCGCCGGCGCTGGTGAAAGCGAACGCGGCGGCGATAATTGCGGCTAACAGCTTGCTCATTTAAATCTCCTCAAGGTTGGATTTTACGACCGTGGCAAAATGAATTGACCACTGCCGCCAAAAACGCGCTGACAGCCGACTGGTTGACATTCCGCATTGCTGCGGCGCACAAAAAGTGCTTGCCGAACCTCCCCGTTTACTGATTTCGGCGCGTGGGCGGCATATTAACCGAATCCCGCGCCGGGTGCAGCAACTGCCAGCGGCTACCGATCCGTCTTCGCCAGGCCCAGTTCCGTCAGCATGCCCTTGATCTCGCCGTACTGCTGCGCGATGTAGCGCGTGGTATCGGCGCTGTTGCGGTAGCTGTTCAACATGTGCGCCGCAGCCAGATCCTTGTTCCATTCCTCGCTCTGGGTCAGCGCCTTGAAGGCGTTATCCCAGTAGGCCACCTGCGCGGGCGACAAGCCCCTGGGCGCCACCACCAGCCGCCAGTTGTCGGCCACCACCGGCAGGCCGGCCTCGGCCGCCGTCGGCAACGCGGCCAGCGCGCCGGGCAGCCGCTGCGGCGAGGCGATGGCCAGCGGGCGCATGGTACCGGCCGCATACGGGGGCGCAATCGACGAGGCTGAATTGACCCACAGCGCGACGTGACCGCCGAGCGCCCCGGCCAGCGCCTCGCCGCCGCCGTTGTAAATCACCACCTTGAGCTTTTTCACATCCGCGCCCGCGGCCTTGGCCAGCAGGCCGATGGCGATGTGGTTGGCGCCGCCGGCGCTGCTTGAAGTGCCGATCGGCACCGCGCCCGGATCGTCACGCAGCGCCTTCGCCAGCTCACCCAGGGTTTTGTACGGCGAATCGGCGCGCACGGCGTAACCGATGTATTCGCTGATCAGCAGCGATACCGGCGTGAAATCGGTGTAATTGACGCTGCTGCGGCCGGTGATGTGGTTGGTGACCAGGTTGTACGACGTCACCAGCAGGTAGTGGCCGTCACCCGCCCTGGGGCCGAGATAGGCCCAGCTCACCGCCCCGCCGCCGCCCGGCTTGTTGACCACCGCGGTCGGCACCGGAATCGCTTTCTGCTCCTGCCAGATTTTCTGCATCAGGCGCGCGGTGCGGTCGGTGCCGGTGCCGGCGCTGGAGCCGACGACGATCTCGATATTGCGCTCGGGCTTCCATGCGCTTTGCGCCAGCGCTGCGCTGCTGCCGAGTGCGGCCAGCGCGCCCAGCACCGCCATGCTCCATTGACTGATGCTCATGCTGCTCTCCTGACGGTATCGATGTAATGCGTCCATGTGCTGCGTCAATGCCCCGCACCGCGCAACAACCAGCTGCCGCGCTCGGCGATCATGATGGTCGGCGCATTGGTATTGCCGGAAGTGATGGTCGGCATCACCGAGGCATCGATCACCCGCAGCCGTTCGATGCCGCGCACCCGCAACTGCGGATCGACCACCGCCGAGGCATCATCCGCCCGCCCCATTTTGCAGGTGCCCACCGGATGGAAAATCGTGGTGCCGATCTGCCCGGCGGCCTGCACCAGTTCCGCTTCGCTCTGGTATTGCGGGCCGGGCATGAATTCCTCGGGATGATAGGGCTGCAATGCGGCGGATTCGTTGACAATGCGCCGCGTCAGCCGGATGGCGTTCGCGGCAACCGCACGATCCTCCGCGGTGGACAGGTAATTCGGCGCAATCGCCGGATGGGCGCGCGGGTCGGCGGACGTGATGCGCACATGGCCGCGCGAGGTCGGCCGCAGGTTGCACACGCTGGCGGTGAACGCCGGGAACTTGTGCGGCGGCACGCCGAAGCGGTCCAGCGATATGGGCTGCACGTGATATTCCAGATTGGGCGTGGCCTGCGACGGATCGGACCGGGCAAACGCCCCCACCTGCGACGGCGGCATGGTCAGCGGCCCGGTGCGCCAGAACGCATATTCCAGCGCCATTTTGGCTTTTGCCCACCACGAATCGAGCATCATGTTCAGCGTCAATGCGTTTTGTATGCGAAACGACAGCCGCAGTTGCAGATGGTCCTGCAGGTTCTCGCCCACCGGCAGTTCGTGTACCAGCGGAATGCCGTGCTGCTGCAACAGTGCGCCGGGCCCGATGCCGGAGAGCTGCAATATCTGCGGACTGCCGATGGCGCCTGCGGACAGGATGGTTTCGCGCCGCGCTTCGGCAAAAACTTCTTCATTGCCCCGGAAAAACTCCACGCCGGTCACCCGCCGCCCGTCGAGCCGCAGCTTTTTCACCAGCGCGCCGGTCACCACCTGCAGGTTGGGCCGCCCCAGCGCCGGCCGCAAAAACGCCTTCGCCGCGCTCCAGCGCACGCCGTTTTTCTGCGTGACTTCAAAACGCGACACGCCGAAGTTGTCGCCGCGGTTGAAATCCTCGGTCGCCGGAATGCCGGTTTCCACAGCCGCCGCGCGAAACGCATCGAGTATGTCCCAGCGCGTGCGCGGCGTCTCGATGCGCATCTCGCCGCCCGCGCCATGTTTTTCGTCGGCGCCGCGCCAGTGATCTTCGACAGCCATGAACGCCGGTAGCGCGTGCTGCCACGCCCAGCCGCTGTCGCCGGTCAGTTGCGCCCACTCGTCGTAATCGCGCGCCTGGCCGCGCAGGTAGAGCATGGCATTGATCGACGACGAACCGCCGAGCACCCGGCCGCGCGGATAGTTGATGACGCGGCCGTTCAATCCCGCCTCGGGCACGGTCTGATAACACCAGTCGGTGCGCGGATTGCCGATGCAGTAGAGATAACCGACAGGGATGTGGATCCAGTGCCAGTTGTCCTGCCCGCCCGCTTCGAGCAGCAGTACCGACACGTCGGGATCCGCGGACAGCCGGTTGGCCAGCACGCAGCCCGCGCTGCCGGCGCCGACGATCACATAGTCAAACGGGCCAAGGCGGGAGGGCACGATACGGGATTAAACTTAATTTATTAATTAAAACAACAGGTTACGTCTTTACCAGCTTCTGCACATTCCAGTTCAGGGTATCCGCCACATAAATATTGTCCTGCGCATCCAGCGTCAGGTAATGCGCCTCGCCGTAACGATTCGGGCCTTTGCCCTGCCCGCCGGTCGCCGCCAGCAGATTCAAATCCATATCGAGCTTCATGATGCGTCCGGTATGGCCGTGCGCCATCATGATGTGCTGCCGGTCACTGCACCAGCACAGGCCGCAGGGCGTGCCCGGGTGCTGTTTCTCGCGTAAAAATTTTCCGTCGGCATCGAACACCTGCAGCCGCTGGTTGGAACGGTCGGCGATGTAGACCAGCCCCTTGCGGTCAACGATCACCGCATGCGGTTGGTTGAACTGGCCGGCCTCCTTGCCCTCGCCGCCCCAGGTCGTCAGGAAATCACCATCCTTGTCGAACTTGATCACCCGCGACTCGCCCTTGCCGTGGCCCTGCGTGACATAAAACTCGCCATTGGGACCGAAGGCGATGTCGTTGGGTTCGTTGAAACAGCGCAGGTGCCCGGCCTGGTGCCAGTCGGTGGCGCGGCCCTTCACGCCCAGCACCATCAAAAAGCGGCCCTCGGCATTCATCTTGACGACGATGTGCGCGACCGTGTCAGTGACCCAGATGTTGCCCTCGGCATCGAGACGCAGCCCGTGCGGATTGTCGAACATGCCACGGCCCAGCGAACGCAGGTACATGCCCTGCGGATTGAACTCCATCAGCGCCTGCTCGCTGCGGGTGAAGATCAGGATGTTGCCGTTGGCGCGCACCGCCACAGCCGAACACGGCCCGAGATTCATGCCTTCGGGCAGCTTGAAAATATCCGGCACGACGCGGTAGTTCAGTTCAGGCACGTTCTGCTGCACAGCGATGGTGGCGGCTTGCACCATGACCCTCTCCCGGATTTGGAATGTTGCCGCCGCGCGAGGCGGCGTGTGGCGGGAGAATACCGCGGAATCCCGGCAGGCGGTTGCAACGCCGCGGTCGCGCGAACCGCTTGACTTGTATCGAGACGCGATATAGTCTGCCCCGGTGATCCGGTCTTTCAAATGCGCCGACACCGAAAGCCTGTTCAATCGCAAACGGGTTCCGCGGTTCGTGAACTTCGAGTCCGCAGCCCGCCGCAAATTGAACTATCTCGCCGCAGCGCACGAATTGCAGGATCTGCGAATACCGCCCGGTAACCGGCTGGAGGCCCTCAAAGGCAATCGCACCGGGCAGCACAGCATCCGGATCAACGACCAGTTTCGCATTTGTTTTGTCTGGACAGCGCAGGGACCGCAAGACGTGGAGATTGTGGATTACCACTGAGAGGTTTTGAGTATGAGCAGGAAATTGAACCCGATACACCCCGGCGAAGTGCTGCGGGAGGAATTCATGAAGCCGCTGGGGCTGTCGAGCAATGCGCTCGCCCGCGCGCTGGAAGTCACCCCGGCACGCGTCAATGAAATCGTGCGCGAACAACGCAGCATCAGCGCCGATACCGCCCTGCGCCTGGCCCGGTTTTTCGGCACCTCGGCAGAAGTCTGGATGAACCTGCAGTGGCAATACGACATCCAGTGCGCCGAAGACGCGGCGGGCGCCGCCATCCGCCGCATCCAGCCGTGGAGCGGCAAGTCCGCAGCACGAAATTCCCGCGAACCTGCGACCAATCACTGATCGCGGCGAAGCCCGTTTATTCAATCAACCAGCAGATCGGAGCCATCATGCGTACATCCGTAATGAACCAGCATCTGGGAATAAGTGTTGCAGCCATCCTCTGCGCCAGCCTGATCGCGACACCGGCAGCCGCGCAGACCATGAAACCGGGCCTGTGGGAAATCACCAACAAAATGGGCGGCGACCAGGGCGCCAAGATGGCCGCGGCGCAGGAACAAATGCAAAAGCAGATGGCCTCGATGTCGCCGGAGCAGCGCAAGCAGATGGAAAAAATGATGGGGCAGCATGGCGTGGGCATGAGCCCCGGCGCGCCGGGCGGCGGCATGGCCACCCGCATCTGCATCACCAGGGAAATGGCCGCCCGCAACGAAGCGCCGGCCCAGCACCAGGGTGACTGCAAGCAGGAACAGATGCAGAAAAGCGGCAACACCACGAAGTTCAAATTCACCTGCACCAAACCACCGTCCACCGGCGAAGGCGAAGTCACCGTACACAGCGCCGAGTCCTACACCATGAAAATGAAAATGTCGCGCGACGTAAAAGGCAAGCCGGAGCAGATGACCATGGATGCGCAGGGCAAGTTTGTGTCGAGCGATTGCGGGAGTATCAAGCCGATCAAGGGGTGATGGGCGGGGATTGGGGTGCGATGCCTTTTATGCTGAAAAGAAATCCACTTCGACATCTTCGACCGATACCTTCAACCTTACGAATACCCTTATGAGCCTCGATTGCTGGGCATCAATTCTCGGCAATTGCGCCAAAGGAAAATCTCGAGAACACTACATCAGCGACGGTATTTTCGATGGCGAGTCAGTTACGGCGATCGGGCTCTCATGGTGCCGTCATGAACCTGTAACCATAGGAATGAATAGTGCCGTTGCAAAGATTCTGTGCGGAAAACACAATTCGGCACTTTCAGATTTTGATGCTGAAGCAGCCAAGCTATCGAAATTCCTTGCCTCCAATGTGCTTGACCAACCTCTGAAGGAGAGTACCATTACATTGAATGGTCGCCGTCTTGAAAAATGGGCTCTCAAGACCTTTCTTAATCTTGGCTACCTTCGAGGACTACATCGCGAGCAACACAATTTATTGGAGCCACCACCACATCTTGTCCGTCATATATTTCACGATGAGGCGGTAGCAGATGGCGTTGGCCTATATTTCATAACGGGAAACATTTCCAACGAGAACTTCGGTGAAGGGCTATGGTGGAATGTTATCCAGAATCCTCAAAGACTAGAGGAAATTTTTGGAATGGCATTTATTTTCTTTGGGGTTCGATTCGTGGTCTCCATTCCGCCAATTCGCGCAGAAGAGAAGATTGCCGCTTTAGGTAAAGTGAAAGACTTTGATTACTCCTCTGCAAAGATTGTTTACAGGCCAAGTAATATCAGCCTCACGAGCAGCACAGCCGGTTTAAAGCAGATTGATTTCGAATGGTGAGTGTTAACGTAACATAGAGGCAGAGCCTTATTTCTTGAGATGAAATGCCGTTGGGGTTCGCGAGCTCACCCCAACTTGCATCTCCCACACGCTTTCCCCTTCCGAGCCGCCGAGTAGCGCAGCGCGGCCGGGGGCCGTCGGCGAGCACTGTGCGAGTGCGCAGGGCCGGCGAGGCAGGGGCCGCCTTCTTTTGATTACTTTTCTTGGCGGAGCAAGAAAAGTAATCAGCCGCCGGGCTGCCCCCGGCGAAGTTGAAGCACAAAGGTTGCCCGCCCTTCGACAAGCTCAGGGCGAACGGTGGTTTTTCCCCGGTTCATTCCATCCGGCGGATAACGCCGCTGCGCGGCTCATCCGCCCTACAACCCCCTCCGCATCTATAATCAGAGGACACGGGGACGGAGCACGGTTTATTGCCATGAACTGCCGTTGGGGTTCGTAAGCGCACCACAATCCGCATCTCATCCCACGCCCCCCTTCTGAACCGCCGAGTAGCGCAGCGCGGCCGGGAGGCGGCCGCAACTCGTCAGCCGCAGGCCCCCTTGCGGGGAACAGCCCGCCCTCCCCAGTTCACCCGCACTCGCCGCTTACGGCAGAACCCCACCGGCAGAAATAAGCCGCAGCGGAGACGCTTTTTCCACGGGCCGCATGCTCTCGCGCAACAGTGCGGCAAATTCAGCCGGCGGCAGCGGCTTGCTGAAGTAGTACCCCTGGATTTCGGTGCACCGATGCGCCCGCAGAAAATCCATTTGCGCCTCGTTTTCAACGCCCTCGGCAATCACGTCGAGCTTCAGGCTGTCGGCGATTGCAATGATGGCCAGGGTGATGGCCGCGCTGTCGGCGTCGCCGGGAAGGTCCTGGATGAAAGAGCGGTCGATCTTGATGCTGTGAATCGGAAAACGCTTGAGGTGGGCCAGCGACGAGTAGCCGGTGCCGAAGTCGTCAATTGACAGGTAGATTCCCGTCGCCCTCAATTCCGTCAGCAACTTCACCGTCTGCACGGGATCGTGCACCATCATGCTCTCGGTGATTTCAAGTTCCAGCAATCCGGCGTCCAATCCGGCCTCGCGCAGTATTGCCGCCACTTCCGGCACCAGGTTCTTCTGCCGGAACTGGCGCGGCGACAGATTGACCGCGACCCGCAGTGACGGAAAGCCCTGCCTCTGCCATTCCCGGTTCTGGGCGCAGGCGGTCCTGAGCACCCATTCTCCGATCGGCACAATGAGGCCGGTCTCTTCGGCCAGCGGGATGAATTGCGCCGGTGGAACCATCCCTTTGTCCGGATGCTGCCAGCGCACCAAGGCCTCCATGCCGGTGATATTGCCGCTGACGATATCGATCTTGGGCTGGTAATGCAGCAAAAACTCGTTGCGCTCCAACGCGCGCCGCAGAGCCGCTTCCAGCGCCAGCCGGTCGAACGAATCGACGTTCATCTGCGCCGAGTAGAACTGGAAATTGTTTTTCCCATGCTCCTTGGCCTGGTACATTGCGATATCAGCGTTTTTCAGCAACATCTTGACGTCCTGTGCATCGTCCGGATAGGAACTGATGCCGATGCTGGCCGTGACATGGCATTCCTGCCCGTTCAGCAGGAACGGTCTCGCCATGGTCTCCAGGATTTTCCTGGCGACGTCGGCCACGTTCCGGCTATGGGTAAATTCCGTAATCAGCATCACGAACTCGTCGCCGCCGAGGCGCGCGACGGTATCGCTTTCGCGCAGACATCCACGCAGGCGCACCGCCACATCCTTGAGCAACTGATCCCCGGCTTCATGGCCCAGCGTGTCGTTGATGATCTTGAAGCGGTCGAGATCCATGAACAGGACCGCGAACTGCTCGTCATAGCGGCCGGCATGCGCCAGTACATAGTCGAGCCGCTGGTTGAACATGGCGCGGTTCGGCAATGACGTGAGCACGTCGTAATTGGCCAGGAACTGCAGGCGCTCCTCGTCTTTTTTCCGGCCGCTGATGTCGGTTGAAATGCGCAAATAATTCGTGATCTCGCCCTTGTCGTTCCTGATGGCGCTGATGGAAACCCATTCCGGGTAGATTTCACCGTCCTTGCGCCGGTTCCAGATCTCGCCGCTCCAGTGACCTTCATTGTCCAGGGCGGTGTGCATCTGCCGGTAAAACCCGCTGTCGTGCATCCCCGAACTCCAGATGCGCGGATTTTTCCCCAGCACTTCACCGGGTGCGCGGCCCGTGACCTCGGTGAATGCAGGGTTTACCGACATGATGTTTTTGTCCTTGTCGGTGATGAAAATGGCTTCCCGGCTATGCTCGAATACCTGGGCTGCGAGCCGCAACTGGGCCTGGATCGACTCCCTTTCCGCCAGGTAGCGGTAAAGACCGGCGAACAGGTAACTGCCCGCCAGCACCACGACCAATGCCAGCAGCAGACCCAGTTTGAGACTCCACGCCAATTGTTCGCTGCGCGACCTGAGCACACGCTCCAGTTCCGGGACGATCAGGTCGAACAACGTAAACCCCGCCTCGATCGGCCGGGTGGCTCGGGCATAAAACGCTTGTGGCGCAAGCGGGTTACCGGATGCCAGGACGTGGTTTCTCACCAGATCCCGCACTGCCAGGATGTCCCGCGACAGATGGGCAACACTTTCCTGGAGCGCGACATGCTCCCGCAGAACATGCTCTCCCCCGCCATGCTCCAGCGGAACCTTTCCGATGTTATCGCTGATTCTCGGCAGCACATCATCGATCAGGGTCTGCTGCGCCGTGATCCGGACGATCTCCGCCTCGGAAACCGTACGGCGCACCAGGATGTCTGTGCCCAGGCCGCGGATCTGCCCCAGGCGTTCGATCATGTATAAAAGCTTGTCAGCCAGGGTATCCGCGAGGTGATACACCTCGGCATCGCCATCAACGGCCAGCCCGGAGGTATAAGCCACATGCGTGACCAGCATTACCAACTGCTCGATAAGCAGGCTGTGCTGATCGAAATTGTCCTGTGCGCCAAGTTTCAAGCCGCCGCCGCTGATGGCTTGCCACTGGATCCTGGCGGCGGCATGCCGCGAAGCGGTATCGAGGCGCGGCGCAGCGCGGACATTGATCGCCTCCAGTGCGCTGACGGCCAGTTTCGCCTGGCCCTGCTTTTCCGTGATCAGGGGAGCAGCCGAGGTATCACCACTGAGAAAAATGCCGCTGAGTGCCCGGTGCTGCTGCACCACTTCCATGACATCCCGCACATGGCGGATATATTCGACTCCAAGCAGTTCCTTTTCCTTGAGGTCCATGTCGGCCCTGAGGGCGGAGACAAACTGGATGATAAGCACGATGCACACGGCGAACACCACCAGCGCGCCGGCCGGCAGGAGTTTGCGGAAATGGCGCCGGCCACCAATCAGGTACCGTACCGGCGCGAGTGGAATCTGCATGCTGTCCTCTGGACAAATCACTTGTTCCGGTGACAGACGGCGCATCCGCCAGCCGAGCATCACACGGGCTGCAATGCCGGTCTGCCAGTAGTGCCGGCAAGCGACCAAATGCCCGCGCGATGGCGCCGGGAAACGCGCCATCGTCTTTCACGGTCAATAACGACCCTCCCCGCAGATAACTTGAGCACCGCCTGCGGCAACCCGGATCCGCGACCGGCCGCCACGGCTCGTTGGTTCTATAATCAGCGCTTCTTTTGTCGGCACCGCTGCCCTGCGCAGCACGGAGTCCAGCATGCAAACCAGAATCCCCTGCGTCATCATGCGCGGCGGCACCTCCCGCGGCCCGTTCCTGCTGAAGTCTGATCTGCCCGAAGACACAGCAACACGAGATGCAGTGCTGCTGGCGATCATGGGCTCCCCCCATGAAATCCAGATCGACGGCATCGGCGGCTCGCACTCGGTGACCAGCAAGGTGGCGATGATCAGCAAGTCGAAACGGCCGGACGCCGACGTCGATTACCTGTTCGCGCAGGTGCAGATCCACGAAAAATTCGTCGATACCAAACCCAACTGCGGCAACATGCTGGTCGCCGTGGGCCCGTTCGCGATCGACGCCGGGCTGGTGCCGGCGCAGGACGGCGAAACCCGGGTACGCATTTACAACGTCAACACCCAGTCGCTGGTCGAGGCCATCGTGCAGACGCCCGGCCGCCAGGTACAGTACGAAGGCGATGCCGCCATCGACGGCGTGCCGGGCACGGCGGCGCCGGTGGGCATCAATTTCCAGAGCGCCATCGGCGCCGTGACCAAAAAAATGCTGCCTACCGGCAAAGCGCTGGACATCGTCGACGGCGTCGCAGTGAGCTGCGTCGATATCGCGATGCCGCTGGTGATGATGCGCGCCGCGGACCTGGGCAAGACCGGGTATGAAAGCGCCGCCGAACTCGACGCCGACCGACAATTGATGGCTCGCATGGAAACGATCCGCCGCAAGGCGGGCGTGCTGATGGGCATGGGCGACGTCTCGAAAATGGTGGTGCCCAAGCTCGCCCTGCTCGCCAAACCGCGCCACGGCGGCACCATCAGCTCGCGTTATTTCGTGCCCGAGACCTGCCACAAGTCGCATCCGGTCACCGGCACGGTATGCATCAGTGCGGCCTGCGCGATTCCCGGCACCATCGCCGCGCAGCTCGCGCCACTGCCGCCGGCGCCGCAGGGCATGGTGAACATCGAACACCCGTCGGGCATGATCCGGATCGACCTCGACGCCGATTTCGGCGGCGGCAAACAGGATCTGCGCCGCGCCGCGCTGATCCGTACCGCGCGGCGGATTTTTGAAGGCCACGTGATGATTCCGGCCAGCGTGTGGAGCGGCCAGTCTGCTGCGAAACGGGTGTCGGTTGTTGCTTGAGAGCGGTGTTCTGGAGCCCCTTGTATGTCGCAGAATAGAGTTGTTGTAGTTGTTGGGGAAGCATCAGATCGT
>CAZAOZ010000055.1:0-21510 GCA_964486865.1 uncultured Bordetella sp. | reverse complement strand
ACCGTAAATCGGTCAGAGAAACAATACAAGGGTGGGCAAAGCGCAGCGTGCCCACGCGAACACCAAGCAACCCAACCAGGAAAATAAGAAATTGAAAGCCGTCTATTTCATGCAAAACGGAGGCCCCGAAGTCCTGCAGTACGGCGAGCAGCCCGATCCTGTCGCCGGCGACGGCCAGGTCGTGGTGGACATCCACGCCGCCAGCGTCAACGGCGCGGACTGGAAAGTCCGTTCGGGCCATCACGGGCCCACCCAAAAATTCCCGCACATCCCGGGGCGGGATTTCTCCGGCATGGTCAGCGCCCTCGGGCGCGGCGTGACGGAATTCAAAGTGGGCGATGAAGTCTTCGGCGTGTCATTGCATACCGACGAAGGCTGTTATGCCGAAAAGGTGGCGATCAACGCCGCCATCGTCACCAAAAAGCCCGCGCAATGGAGCCACATCGAAGCAGCGGCCCTGGGGCTGGTCGGGCTCACCGCCATTGTTTCGATCGAAAACGCGCTCCAGGTCAAGGCCGGACAGACCGTGCTGGTGCAGGGCGGGGCGGGTGGTGTCGCGAGCTTCGGGCTGCAACTGGCCAAACACCTCGGCGCGCGGGTGATCACCACCTGTAGCGCGGCGAACATCGATTATGTGAAAAGCCTCGGCGCCGACCAGGTGATTGATTACAACAAGGAAGATTTCACCCAAGTGGTGAAGGACTGCGACGCCGTGTTCGACACCGTGGGCGGCGAAGTCGCGAAAAACGCCTTCAAGGTACTGCGCCGCGGCGGCCGCGCGGCCTTCATCAACGGCCCGGCGCCGACACCGCCCTTTGAGGACATGGCCTCGTTGAAGCCCGACGCCAGCCGCAAGCGTGCCCACCTCGACCGCATTGTTGAACGGGTGACCTCGGGTGCGGTGAAGCTGCCGCAGATCACCACCTATGCGCTGGCGGATGCGGCGGCTGCGCATCGGGTGAGTGAGGGGCGGCACTTGCGCGGGAAGCTTGTGTTCAAGGTGCAGTAGGTAATCGCGCGGTGGTTTTCGTCCATCAACGGGGAGACTTATGAACTATCTTGAACTAAAAGACTTCATTGCTCGCCGTATGCGCATGTCGCACATATATCAGCCCGTAATGCTGATGGCTCTCCTTAAAAATGATGGCGTATGCAGCACGACAAAGATTGCAAAGGCGATTCTCAAGTATGACGAGGCCCAGATCGAGTATTACGAGCAAATCACCAACAACATGGTGGGCAAAGTTTTGCGCAGACATGGCATCGTCGAGAAAAGTGGGAAAAACTATTCTCTCTTGCTCTCTAGGGAGTTAACGCATGGGCAAGTCGACGAGTTGGTCGACTTATGCCAGCAACGTCTCGATGAATATATTGGCAAACGAGGCGAGAAAATATTCCTGCATCGCAAGCTATCGTCAGGCTATGTGTCGGGAACGCTACGGTATGAAGTATTAAAGGCTGCCAAGTTCCGCTGTGAGCTTTGTGGCATTTCGGCGGAGGAAAAATCTTTAGAGGTTGATCACATTATTCCCAGGAATCATGGCGGCACAGATGATCTTAGTAACCTGCAGGCGCTGTGCTACAGCTGTAACTCAATGAAGCAAGATAGGGACGATACGGATTTCCGGGGAGTTAAGGAGTCGTACTCGAATCGGGAATCCGGTTGTCTTTTTTGCGAAATTTCGCATGAGAGAGTGATTGCGTCTAATTCTCTTGCTTACGCGGTTCGTGATTCCTATGCGGTTACTCCAATGCATTCATTGATCATGCCGAGAAGACATGTAAAAACTTATTTCGAGCTTGGTCGTCCGGAGATCAATGCGTGTAACCAGTTGCTGGATGAACTGAGGTCGAACATTTCGGGTGAGGATGGTTCGGTTGAAGGATTCAACATTGGTATGAATTGCGGAGAGGTTGCGGGACAGTCCATTTTTCACTGTCACATACACCTGATACCGAGGCGGAAAGGGGATGTTGAGAGTCCCCGTGGAGGAGTGCGACATGTAATACCCGGCAAAGGTAATTATTAGGTCGGTGCTGGTTTTTTGCCGTTCGGCATTATTAAAAATATTTCAATAAAACAAATACTTAGTGAGATATTGGTGGGTTAATCAGAACCAAACCTTTCGGCAGGAAACGGCCGGGGGCTACCTTTGGTCTCCGAAACTTAAAAAGGATGGTGGGCGTAATCCTTTTTACGAATTCATGCGGGAAGTGGCGCCAGGTGATTTGGTGCTCTCTTTTGAAGGCACTTATATCCGCGCGATTGGCGTCATCCAGTCGCATTGTTATGAATGTCCAAAACCCGCTGAGTTCGGCGCTGCCGGCCCCAACTGGGATCTGATCGGCTGGAAAGTTGATGTTCATTTCCACATGCTTCGCCATCAGGTGAAGCCTGCGGATCACATGCCGGCGTTACTGCCGCATCTGGCGCAGAAATACGCGCCCTTGCAGTCTGATGGGCGTGGTTTGCAAGGGGTGTATCTCACTTCAATTTCCCAACCGTTCATCGAGACCCTCGCTGGGTTGATCGGCCCCGAGGCGATGGATTTACTGCGGATGACCTCGATGGGCGAGGCAGTTGGTTCATATGGCGACGGGCTAGTCGAGTGGGAAGAGCATTTGCGCGGCGAAATTACCTCGCGCACGGATATTAGTGAGACCGAGAAGCAGCAATTGATCTTGGCTCGTCGTGGGCAGGGGCAGTTCCGGAAAAACGTGCAGCAACTGGAGCGACGTTGCCGAATAACACGGGTAGACCAACCGGAGCATTTGCGCGCAAGCCATTGCAAACCTTGGCGTGATTGTGAATCTGCCGATGAGCGGCTCAATGGGGAGAATGGTCTTTTATTAACGCCTAGTATCGATCATCTCTTTGATCGAGGCTTCATTTCGTTCGAGAGCAATGGCGAGCTACTGATTTCGCCGGTGGCGCATCGTCCGTCCCTTGTGCGTATGGGAGTGCCTGTCGACGAGCGGATTAACGTGGGAACTTTCTCGGAGGGGCAGCGCCAGTTCTTGGAGTTTCATCGAAACCGAGTGCTCTTGGCGGCGCAGATCGGCAGGTGACGAACGGTGGCTATTCTAATCCCTTCGCTGAATGCCAGTCTTCGCCGCATGACCGGCGGCGAACGCCGCTTTGCCCAGCGTCTGGTCGATAAGCTCGAAGACGATTACTGCTGCTGGTATGACGTGCCCATTGGTGTGTCCGCCCGGCATCCCGATTTTGTATTGCTGAGCCCGCGGCGCGGCGTGCTGATCCTGGAGGTCAAAGACTGGAAGCTCGAGACCATCGAGCGCGCTGACAAGTCGCAGTTCACGATTCATGGCCAATCCGGCCTTAAAAAAGTCGTCAATCCTTTTGAGCAGGCGCGCCAATACGCGCATGCCGTGGTCAACGTGCTGCAGCAGGATTCGCAGTTGCAGCAGGCCGATGGTGCGTACAAGGGGCGGCTCTGCGTGCCCTTTGGTTATGGCGTGGTGCTGGCCAATATCACCCGTAAACAGTTTGAGTCGGCGCAGTTGGATGCCGTAATTGAACCGCACCGGGTGATCTGCCGGGATGAAATGCTGGAGAACGTCGAGGCCGAAGACTTCCAGAAACGGCTCTGGGGCATGTTCTCGGTGCAATTCGGTGCGGCGCTGACCATGCCGCAGATTGATCGTGTGCGCTGGCATCTGTTTCCGGAAATCCGCGTGCAGCCGGAGCAATTGAGCTTAGGCGATGTGGCAATGGTTGATTCGGACGGGCGCAGGGAGCCCACGCAACTGCCGGATCTGCTGCGGGTGATGGACATGCAGCAGGAGCAGTTGGCGCGCAGCTTGGGCGAGGGGCATCGGGTTATTCACGGCGTGGCGGGCTCGGGCAAGACGCTGATTCTCGGGTTCCGCTGTGAGCGGCTGGCGCCGGTTTTGGCGAAGCCGGTGCTGGTGCTCTGTTACAACGCTGCGCTCGCCGCCAAGCTGCAGAGTGTGATGGCGCTCAAGCAGCTCGACCAGAAGGTCAGCGTGCGCACCTTTCATGGTTGGTGTTATGACCAGTTGCGGCTCTATAACGTGGCGATGCCGCCCAAGGGCGAGCAGTTTTTTGATCAGCTCGTTGAGTTAGTGATTCGTAACGTAGATAAGGGCCAGATTCCCCGTGCGCAATACGGCGCGGTGATGATCGATGAGGGGCACGATTTTCAGCCGGAGTGGCTCAAGCTGGTGACGCAGATGGTTGATCCCGAGACCAACTCGCTGTTGCTGCTCTATGACGATGCGCAGTCGATCTATGGCGGCAAGACCCGGCGCAAATTCAGTTTTTCCAGCCTGGGTGTCCAGGCGCAGGGGCGCACGACCATTCTGCGGCTGAATTACCGGAACACCGCCGAAATCCTCGGCACCGCTTACGAATTCGCCAAGGAATACATCCGCCCCGAGCAGGCCGAGGAGGATGGTGTGCCGCTGATCCAGCCCGAAAGCGCCGGCCGCCGCGGCCTGCCGCCGGAGCTGCGGCAGTTTCCGACGCTGGCCAAGGAGGGCGCTTATCTGGCGGAGCACTTCCGCCGGCTCAATCATTCCGGCCGGCCGTGGCGGGATATGGCGATTGTTTATCGCACGGCCTTTATTGGTGAGGAAATGGCCAAGCAGCTCAAGATGGCCAGGATACCGGTGCAGTATCTGGGCGGTGCCGGTGGCAAAAAGCGTTTTGATCCCAATGATGACAGCGTCAAGGTCATCACGATGCACAGCAGCAAGGGTCTGGAGTTTCCGGTGGTGGCGATTCCCGGGCTCGGTTACATGCCGCACCGGGATTACGGCATTCACGAGGAAGCGAAGCTGCTGTATGTAGCGATGACGCGGGCGATGGACCAATTGATACTGACATCCAGCAAGGAGTCGCCCTTCGTCAGCCGGATTCAGCAGGTTAATCAGGCGAACAAGCCGCGCGCCGACAAAGGTATTGTTTCCGGGATATTGGGGTTTTTGGGGCGGTAGTCAGGGAAGAGCAGTGACTGTAGTGGCGGGGCCTTCATCGCTTTCCCGGCATGAGCACGAGGCGACCTGCGGGGTGTTCAGCGTTTTTTTGCGGCGCGGGAGGCTGTCGCGGCCCGGCGCATCAGGCTCGGGTGCAGCAGGCCCAGTTTCGGCGTCTGGCCGTGGAGTGCTCCGGGCGCTATCGCAAACCACTGATCGTTGAAATCGAGTTCGAAAGTTTCGCCAAGGTTGAATTTGGTCGGATAGCTCAATCCCGCGACGGTGAACGCGGCGTCATCGGCGGGGGTGATGGCGAATTCTCCGGCGTAGAGTTGATCCGTTTTCTGGCTGGTGCCGTAGCACACCTCGACGACGGGGCGCCCTGCATGCTCACCCACGCGGAGCACGAGCGCCGGGCGCGGCTTGGGACCGGGGCCGGGCAGCCCCCGCTGCGGGAACCGGCACCACACGATGTCGCCGGGGCGCGGGGCAGCAAACCAGCGCGGCGCCGGTGGCGCCATCAGAACAGGCTTTCTTTGACGGTCATTCGCCCCGACGGCTGCAATTCGTGGATGGCTTCTTGTTGCTGCGCTGTGAGCGGGCCGGTGTCGGCTTCATAGCGTGGCAGGTTCTGCCGCGCGAAATGCGCGAGGGCGGCGTGGATGACCTGGGTTTCGGTGAGGCCCAGTGTTTTGGCGAGCCGGCTCGCGGTCTTGCGGGTAACGCCGTACGGCGTGTCGGCATCGCGGTAGCGCAACAGGATGCCCTCGGTGGCCGACGGCTTGCCCCCCAAGGGGCGGCGGGATGTGCTTTGTTTGGCGGACATGACGGGTCTCCAAAGACGAGATATCATAATGATATCACGCGCACAGGCTCAGTTGTATTTCCGCACCAACCCCACTGTCACGAAAACCAGCAGCAAGCCGCGTAGAACAGTTGCTATCCGCTCACCTTGTAAACCACATCATGCTCCCGCACATGCGCCTTGACCTTCATGCCGAACTCCTGCCGGCGCCCGGCTTCGGTCACGGACTGATGGTCGATCTGCAGCGAGTCAACCCGCTGGCGCAGGTCCGTGGTGTGCCCGAGGATGCGGATCGTGTCGCCGACTTGCAGGCTGCCACGGTCGAGCTGCACGACGGCGACCGATAGATGGCCGTAGTAGTGCGTGACGACGCCGACGGGTTCTTCGCCCGGCAGCGGGCCGCGCTCCGGCGCTGCGGCGGGGGCCGGCTTGGGCTGCGCCATGACGCGGGGCGCAGTGGCCACTGCTGACAATGTGACGACGGGCCGCTTCGGCGGCGCCGCGGGTTTGGCGGCGGATGGCTGTGCTGCCGGTTTGGCCGCCGGTTTTTTGGCAGCGGATTTCTTTGCCGCAGGCTTGCGGGCCGGGGGTTTTTTCGCGGCGGGCTTTTTGCGGGGCGGCGCGGCTTTCCTGGAGGGCGCCGGTTTTTTTGCCAGAGCTTTTTTGCTGGACTTGGATTTCGCTTTTTTCTTTGCGGCGGCCATGGGTCCCTCTCAGGTTTGGGGTGTGCAGGGCCATGGTAGCCGCGTCGGTGCTCCGGTTCAATCAACGCTAAAAAATATCAATAAAAACAATGGCTTATATAATATCCCCCTCGATATCGCCGGCGAAGCACCCGTGATCACGCGCCGGCTGCACACGCGCGCCGCATCTGGTGCGACCATTGCGTTTATTGCACCTGATTAACCCACAGGAGAGTCGTGATGCACCATCGTCGCACTATTCAGCTTACTCACATTACCCGCCGCGGATTCCTGCAGGCCGCCGCTGCCGCGCTGGTATTGGGCAATCTACCGCTCGCCGCGCACGCCGCGGCCGCGGGCGGCAAACTCAAAATCGGCATTGTCGGTTCGGGCAACGTCGGCAGCGCGCTCGGCACCACCTGGGCCAAGGCCGGGCATACGGTGATGTTCTCTTCGCTTGATCTCGAAAAAGACAAGGCGCTCGCCGCCAGGGTGGGTAGTGGCGCGCGCGCGGGCACGTCGAAGGAGGCCGCGGCGTTTGGCGATGTGCTGCTGATCGCGGTGCCGTATCACGCGCTGCCGGCGGTGGGCAAAGACCTGGGCGCGTTGTTGAAGGGCAAGGTGGTGATCGATACCTGCAATCCGTTCGAACAGCGCGACGGCGAGGTCGGTGTCAAGGCGCGAGAGGTGGGCGCGGGGCTGATGTCGGCGCAGTTGTTGCCCGGTGCGCGCATCGTGCGCGCGTTCAACGCCATCGGTGCCGCGCGCATGGGCGCGGCGTGGCAGGAACCTGGCAAGGTCGGCATGCCGATCGCGGGGGATGATGCGCAGGCGATTGCCGTGGCTTCCAGTCTGATTCGCGATATCGGTTACGAGCCGGTGCTGATCGGCGGTCTGGCGATGGGCCGCCACCTGCAGCCACGCGAGCCGCTGGCCGGTGAGCGTTCGGCGGATGAGATTCGCAAGATCGCGGCGGGGTTGAAGTAAGCGCGGGATCGGTGCTGGTCGCTCTCAATAAAAAGCTGGAGACCGCTTGAATGAGAGTGGGCCGGCATCTGCTGCCTGCATGCGATGTTGATAAAAATACAATAAAAACAATTGGTTATACGATATTGGCTGGATGGGGCTCTTTAGATCGTGCTAAAAAATGGCACGAACATGCCAATAATTAGCACGATCGTGCTAAGCTTCCGCCATGTCGATCAGCACGGCACTGTTTTCTGAAGGCCAGTCCCGCGTCTACCGCTGGGTATTCGGCCAGCCCGGGCGCGAGTTCTATCTGAGCGAGCTGCGCCGGCTCTCCGGCCTCGGCAGCGCGACGCTGCAGCGCGAGCTGAACTCGCTGGCCGATGCCGGCCTGGTGCTGTCGGAACGCGTCGGCAACCTGCGCCGCATTCGCGCCAATCCACAAAGCCCCGTGTTCAGCGAGCTGGTCGCGCTGACGCGCAAGACGCTGGGGGCGGAGCCGCTGCTGCGCGATGTATTGCAGGCGCTGGCCCCCGATGTTGAAGGTGCGTGGATCTATGGCTCTTATGCCAAACAGACCGATACGGCCGACAGCGATATCGACGTGATGATCGTCGGCAGCAAGCTCACGCTCGCGCGGGTGATCGAGGTGCTCTTGCCGGCGGAAGAGCTGCTCGGCCGCAAGGTCAATCCGGCGCTTTATACGATGGCTGAATTCAACAAGCGCCGTGCGGAAGCGGATTCTTTCGTCAATCGGGTGCTCGCGCAGCCGCTGCTGCCTCTGATCGGAAACCTGCATGAGCCTGCCCGCGCTGGCCGGTGAGCGTTCGGCGGACGAGATTCGCAAGATCGCGGCAGGGTTGAAGTAAGATTCTTGTCGAAAACGCTTAAAGCGCGTAACACATCACCTATTCGCAGCCCCTCACCCCAACCCTCTCCCCACCAAGCGGTGGGGAGAGGGAGTGTCTTGAGGAGGGGGCTTAATTTGATAATTGATTGACATAAAAATGGAGGAAACATGCGTGTTCAACTCTCAGTATTAACCGGCCTCGCGGCGCTGATGGTGCTGCCGGCTGCGGCCCAGACTTATCCCGTGAAAACGATCCGGATCCTGATTGCACAGGCGCCGGGCAGCGCGACGGACAACGTGAGCCGGGTGCTGAGCGGCAAGCTCGCCGCGCAGATGGGCCAGCAGTTCATCATCGAGGCGCGGCCGGGTGCGGGCGGTGCGGTCGGCACCGAAGCGGCGGCGCGCGCGCCGGCCGACGGCTATACGCTGTTCATGGCCAACAATTCCACCCACGGCTCCAACCCCGCGGTCTATAAAAAACTGCCCTACGATGCGATCCGGGATTTCTCGCCGATCATCCTGATCGCGTCCACACCGTACGTGCTGACGGCGCACCCGTCGCTGCCGGTGAAGACGGTGAAGGAACTGGTCGCACTCGCGAAGAAGCGGCCGGGTGATCTGAACTACGGTTCTGCCGGCAACGGCAGCACGCACCACCTGAGCGGCGAGCTGCTGAACATGATGGCGGGCATCAAGCTGGTGCATGTGCCGTACAAGGGCACCACGCCCGCGCTGACCGGGCTGCTGAGCGGCGAAGTGTCGGTCATGTTCTTTACCGTGGTCGGCATCGAGCCGCACGCGAAATCGGGCAAGGCGCGGGTGCTGGCGGTCACGACCCCGAAACGCGCGCCCCTGATGCCGGAACTGCCGACGATGGCCGAGGCCGGCTATCCGGGTTTTGAGGTGACCTCGTGGTTCGGCCTGCTCGCGCCGGCGGGCACACCCGCTGCAGTCCTCAGCCGCATCAATGCCGAGACGACCAAAGCCCTGGCGCTGCCCGAGGTGAGCGGCGCATTGAAAAAGCTGGGCTTCGATGCGGTGGGCGGCACGCCTGAACGGTTCGCCGCGCACATCAAGAGCGAGATCGACCGCTTCACCAGGCTGGTGAAGGCGACCGGTATTACGGTGGATTGAACTTCATCGCCGGGGGGTAGCGTACGGGCTGCGCATCCGCGGGGAACTGTGGATGCATTGTGCGTGACAACGGCGAGCCGCATCCGGCGGATAGCGCCGCTTCGCGGCTCATCCGCCCTACGGGTTCCCAAGGCCGTAGAAGCCGAGAGCTTGAGGTCACAAATTGTGACCTCAAGATTGCAGGATATTGGTTTTATTGCGGACAACGACTGATGGTGCGCCGCAGTGGGCATGGCCCAATGACCCCTCATTGATCCACGTCAATCCCGCCCCGCTGCACCGGGGTGAGAATTTTGCGCACGGGGATTACGCGCCCCAGTGCGGGGCTGTCCTCGGAGCGAGGGTTCCCATGACCACGGTTGACGCGTTTGTTGTACATGCCCTGAAGCAGTCAGTCAGGATTTCCGTATGGCTGGTGGCTGCGGCGGTGATTGCCGCAGCGCTGCCCCAGCGCGCCCTGGGCGCCGAAGGTCCGGCAACGCCGCCCATCGCGCGGGAGTTGATCCCGGGCGCGGAGCGGTTGAGCGCTGCCGAGCGCGAGGTGTACCGCAGCCGCATGCAGGCGGCTGCCACGCCGGAAGAGCAGGAGAAAATCCGCGCCGAGTACGCCAAGTCCGCCAAGGCTGCGGCGTCGCAGGCCCTGCGCGGTGATCCGGAAAGGGGTTCGAAGCTGCATCGTGCCTGCTTTTACTGTCACGGCATCGAGCGCTACACGCAGGCAGTGACGTACGCGGTGTCCACGTTCTCCGATTCGTTGCTGCGGGCCAGCGGCCTCTCCGACATGCCGCCGGCGCCGCCCGCCCGGTTCAAGGGGCGCATCCAGTCGCTGGTGGCGCTGCGGGATGCGGTGGAGCGGCGCAATGACTTTTTCAATCCGAAGATGACGCCGCAGGAAATCGAGGATGTCATTGCCTATTTGAATGTGACTTACTACAAGTTTCCGGAGTAGTGCGCAGGGCGGATGCCGGCGGGTTTATTACCCGCCCTTGTCCTGCGAATTGACATAACATGGGGGCTCCACAAGGAGAACGACCATGGCTAAAGGCCAGCAACGCAGCAACAAGGAACAGAAAAAACCCAAAAAGCAGAAAGCGCCTGCCCCGGTGGCCGGCGGATTTCTCAACAAGCCCAAGGCCAATGAGCCGATCAAAACCAGATCCTGAAATAACCGGGGCTGCGTGACGGGGCAAGCGGACGCGCACGCACGCGCGTTGAAAGCGTGTGCTGCGTTTGATTCATTGAGCGGTCAGATCAGTGCAGGGTAAACTGCGGATATTGAATGCCAGTCTGACACTTGGAGTCAAAGGAGTCTGTGATGTCCGCTGAAGAGTTGCTCAAGCAGGCCAAGGCATTGGCCCCGGCGCAGAAGCTGGAGTTGGTCGAGGCACTGTTGAACGAGCTTGATCGTACGGACGATAGCGTCGATGCGGCTTGGGCTGTCGAGGCGGGAGACCGGCTTGCCGCTTACCGCAGAGGGGAGATTCGCGCTATCCCGCTGGCACAGGTTTTGGCCAAGTATCGCGTGTGACGCCCGTTAGTCTGCTTGCGCCTGCCCAGCGCGAACTGGATGAGGCGATCGTCTATTACGAAGCGCAGGTGACGGGGTTGGGTGATGCGTTTCTGCTGGAGACGCTGCGCGTGATTGATCTGATTTCGCGTTATCCCGATGCATGGCATCCGCTCGGAACGAATGTGCGGCGATGCCGTCTGAGCCGGTTTCCCTATGGGGTGATTTATGCGCCCGAGCCCGAGGGAATCGTTGTGCTGGCAGTCATGCATCTGCACCGAAAACCCGACTATTGGCGTGATCGGGTGAATGTCTAGAAGCCATCTCAAAAACACCCCTTCTCCCCGCATCTGCGGGGACAAGGGAACACTTGAAGCGGAGTAGAGGGTTGGGGAGAGGGGATTTTTGAGGCTTCTAGTGTCCTGAGCCAGTCGCAGGGCCATGCTCACTTTTTCGCATCAGGCCATACATGGATTTTGACGTCATTGTGCTGGGCGCCGGCGCCGCCGGCATGATGTGCGCTGCGGTGGCCGGTGCGCGCGGGCGGCGCGTGCTGCTGGTCGATCACGCCGCCGAGCTCGCTGAAAAAATCCGCATCTCCGGCGGCGGGCGCTGCAATTTCACCAATCGCGAAGTCGGGCCCGGCAATTTCCTGTCGCGCAATCCGCATTTCTGCCGCTCGGCGCTGGCGCGTTATACGCCGCGGGATTTCATCGCGCTGGTCGAGCGCCACGGCATCCGTTACCACGAGCGCAACCTGGGCCAGTTGTTCTGCGACGACAGCGCGCAGCAGATCATCGCCATGCTCAAGGCCGAATGCGATGCGGCAGGCGTGCAGTGGGCGATGCCGGTGACGGTGAATCGCGTGGCGCGGCCGGCGGGGGACGCGCCGGGTTTTGAGGTGGCGACCACGCAGGGCACATACCGCGCCCGCGCGCTGGTGGTGGCCACCGGCGGGCTGTCGATCCCGAAAATCGGCGCGACACCTTTCGGTTATCACATCGCCGAGCAATTCGGCCTGAACATCGTGCCGCCCAGGCCCGCGCTGGTGCCGCTGGCCGCACCCCCGGAGTGGCTGGAGCGCTTCGGCGTGCTGTCCGGATCGTCGTTCGATGCGGTCACGTCCTGCGTCGAGATGCCGCGCGGCGCGGACTGGCCGGCGTTTCGCGAGGCGGCGCTGATCACCCATCGCGGCCTGTCGGGGCCGGCGATCCTGCAGGTGTCTTCGTACTGGCAGTTCGGCGGCGCGCGCGGGCCGGTGGCGCTGGATCTGCTGCCCGCGATCGACGCCGGCGCGTGGCTCAATGAGCATCGCCGCGATCAGCAGGGGCTGGGCGCGCTGCTGGCGGCACATCTGCCGCGGCGTTTTGCCGTGAGCTTCGCCGAGCTGCACGGCTGGACGCAGCCGCTGGCGCAGATTTCCAATGCGGTGCTGGGCACCATCGCGCAGACGCTGAAGGGCTGGCACATCCAGCCTTCGGGCACGCTGGGTTATGCCAAGGCCGAGGTCACGCTGGGCGGCGTGGATACCGATGCGCTGTCACAGCAGACGCTGGAAGCGCGCCGCGTGCCGGGCTTGTATTTCATCGGCGAGGTGGTGGATGTGACGGGCTGGCTGGGGGGATACAACTTCCAGTGGGCCTGGGCGTCGGGTCATGCGGCGGGGAGTAGTGTTTAGTGAGGAGTGAGGAGTGAGGAGTGAGGATTGAGGAGTGAGGATTGAGGAGTGAGGAGTGTCTGCCGTCGCGCCGTGACAGTCCTGCGGTGCCGTGGTAGCCTGAACTTACCGTTGTCGCGTTCCGCGCGGCGGTCATCTCTGGGGGGAGACAGTAATGAAATCCGCAATAATCGGTGCCTGCCTGGCACTGGCAACCCTGTTCGCCGGCATCGCTCAGGTTCACGCGCAGTATCCCAACAAGCAGATTCGTTTCATCCTGCCGTTCCCGCCGGGCGGCGGCACCGACACGCTGGCGCGCATACTCGGCGGCAAGCTGGCCGAAGGCCTGGGGCAGCAGGTGATCCTCGACAACCGGCCGGGCGCGGGTTCCAATCTCGGCGCCGAGATCGCAGCCAAGTCACCGGCCGACGGCTACACGCTGTTGATGGGCAACATCGCGCACAGCATCAACATGACGCTGTACAGCAAACTGAACTACAACTTCATCAAGGATTTCGCGGCGGTGTCGCTGCTGGCTTCGGCGCCGAACATTGTCGTGGTGCACCCGTCGGTGCCGGTGAAGTCGGTCAAGGAACTGGTGGCGCTGGCGCGGTCGCGTCCCGGCGCGCTCGATTACGCTTCCTCGGGGGCCGGCAGCTCGGCGCATCTGGCCGCGGTGCTGATGCTCGAACTGACCAAGACCAAAATGAATCACATTCCGTACAAGGGCGGCGGGCCGGCGGTGGTTGCGCTGATCAGCGGCGAAGTCTCCATCGGCTACGCCACCACGCCGTCGGTGATCGGCCATATCAAGTCCGGCAAGCTGCGCGCGCTGGCGGTGACCGGCGCCAAACGCTCGCCGGCCGCGCCTGAACTGCCCACCGTCAGCGAAGCGGGCATTCCCGGCTACGAGATGAGCGGCTGGTACGGCATCCTGGTGCCCGCCGGCACGCCGCAGGCCGCCATCACGCGGCTGCATGCCGAGTCGCTGAAGGTGCTGAAATTCCCGGACGTGGTCGAACGCATGGCGGTGGCGGGGTTCGAGCCGGTCGGCAACTCGCCGGCGGAGTTCACCGCGTTCATCGCCAATGAGGTCGAGAAGTGGGCGAAGGTAGTCAAGGCCGCGGGGATGCGCGTCGATTGATTACTCCGGACAAGGCGGATGAGCCCGGGGTCACCCGCGCGCTCGCCGAATTTGTAGTTGCTTCGCGCTACGATGACATCGGCGCCGCGGTCCGCCACGAGGCGGCGCGTTCACTGGTCAACTGGACGGGTTGCGCGCTGGGCGGCGCGCACCATGAAACGCTGGATGCCGCGCTCGCCGCGCTGCTGCCTTTTGCCGGGCCGCCGCAGGCCGGGCTGATCGGCCGCAGGGAACGTCTCGATGCGCCAAATGCAGCTCTGCTGAACGGCATGAGCGCGCATGTGCTCGATTTCGACGATACCCATTTGCGCACGCTGCTGCATCCCAGCGTGCCGGTGGCCTCGTCGCTGCTGGCGCTGGCCGAATACCGGGCGCAGTCGGGTGCCACACTCAGCGGCGCTGATTTCCTGCATGCTTTCATCGTCGGTGTCGATGTCGAATGCCGCATCGCCAACGCGATCTATCCGACGCACATTACCCACTGGTACATCACCGGCACGGCGGGCGTGTTCGGCGCCGCCGCCGCGGTGGGGCGCGTGCTGGGGCTGGATGCGCCGGGCATCGTCCGCGCCTTCGGCATCGCCGGCACCCAGGCCGCGGGCCTGCGCGAAATGGCGGGCACCATGTGCAAGAGTTTTGTGCATGGGCGCGCGGCGCAGAACGGCATGCTTGCTGCATTCATGGCGCAGTCCGGTTTTACCAGTTCGGAGCGCGTGATCGAGGCGCCGCGCGGTTTCGCACGCGTGCTGGTCGGCGATTGTGACCTCGGCGTGATCCTCGATGGCCTGGGCGAGCGCTGGGAGCTTGCGCTGAACACCTACAAACCGCATGCCTGCGGCGTGGTCGCTCACCCGGTGATCGACGGTTGCCTGAAGTTGCGGGATCAGCACGGCGTCACGCCGGCGCAGATTGCCGCGGTGGCATTGCGCGCGCATCCGCTGGCGCTGAAGCTGACCGGCATCCGCGCGCCGCGCGGCGGGCTGGAAAGCAAATGGAGCCTGTATCACTCCGCGGCGGTGGCGTTCTGCGACGGCGCGGCGGGCGAAGTGCAGTACACCGATGCTCGCGTATTCGACCCGCTGGTTGCAGCCGTGCGCGAGCGCGTGACGGCGGAAGCCGATGCGGGATTGCGCGAGGACGAGGCGCATGTGGCGGTGACGCTGGCCGACGGCCGCCGCATCGATATCCATATCGAACACGCGCTGGGCAGCGTGGACAACCCGATGAGCGACGGCGATCTCGAACGCAAATTCATCGGCCTCGCGGGCGACACCCTGCCGGCGGACCGCGCCGAACAGTTGCTGGCACAATGCTGGGCGATCGGCAGGCTGGATGATGCCGCGCAGCTTGCGCGGCTTGCCGTGCCGTGTTGACCCTGAAATCGGATTTCAGCCACAGAGGACACAGAGGACACAGAGGACACAGAGAAAACCTGGCATTGCGACCTGCCTGTATACCGCCATGTTGGTGAGTTACACAAACAACTGATGTCCTTGAATTTTCTCTGTGAACTCTGTGCCCTCTGTGGCTAAAAGGTTTTCTCAGATTTTCTGATCCATACAAATTAATCACCTTCACGGAGCACCCATGTTTACCCGTATCGACCACGTCATGATCTGCGTACCCGACCTGCAACAAGGCATCGCGCAGTACAGCAAAATGGGTTTCAACATCTATCCGGGCGGCGCGCATCCGGGCAAGGGCACGCACAACGCCATCGCGCTCAACACCGAAGATTATCTTGAATTGCTGTCGATTCATGATCCGGCGGAGCACGCCGCATCCGGCAAACCCGGCTCCAGCCATACCGGACTCAGTGATTTCATCGCGGCGGGCGGCGGTATCCGCCGCATCATTGTGCAAAGCGACGACCTCGCGGCGGATGTGGCGGCGATGCGCGGCCGCGGCGTCGATGTCAGCGATGCCACGGCAGGCAGCCGCCGCACGCCGGCGGGGCAGGAACTGCGCTGGAAATATGCCGTGCTGGGCCCGAAAAACCCGCAGCCCATCTTTTTTATTCAGCACCTGACACCGATGGCCGAGCGCCGCAAACAGGTGCCGGTGGCCGGCAATCATCCCAACGGCGTGTACAAACTGGAGCGCGCCTACATCGTCACCCACGATGCCGAAGCCGAAGCGGCGATCTATGCCAACGTGCTGGGCATGCCCAAGCCGACACTGCACAAGGGTACGGTGGTGATGTCGCACATGGCGATATTCGAGATCGGTGATACGGGCCTGGGCATAGTCACACCCTACGCGCCGGGCCCGGCGGCGGATCATCTGGCGAGCCGCGGCCCCGGCCCGTTCCAGGCGCTGTACCGCACCTCCAGCATGGGCGCGGCGGCGCGCTGGATGGAAGAGCACGGCATGCCGCCGCCCAAGCGCGGCATCCGCAACACCGGCGAACAGGCGATGCTGGCGACGCCGGAATACACCGGCGGCGCGTACATCGGGTTTGTGGGACCGGAGTGAAGGCGCAGTCCGCCGGGAATCAGAAAGAAAACGACTCCGGTAACTTTGAGATACAAACTCCGGTGCCGCGGCACGAGGGGGCAGAGCCGGTCAATGCGTTCACGGCTTCCAGATTTTCACAACCCGCGAGCGGCGGATCGCGGTGTCGTGCGTGGCGAGCGGCATGGCATGCGCGCGGGCGGTGGCGACGATGAGCCGGTCGGCGGGATCGCCGTGAAATGATGCCGGCAGCGCGTCGAGGGCATATACCACCTCGACGTCGAGCGGCAGCACCGAGATCACCCGGTCATCGGCCGCGCGGGCGAGCCACTCGGCAAAGGGCAGCGGCAGTTCGAATCGCCGTTTGGCGTGCAGTACCTGGACTTCCCACAGGCTGATGGCCGGGAGGAACAATTCGCGGCGCTCTGCTTTGGCATCGAGCGCATCGCGCTCGGCGCGCGACAGCGGCGAGCCCGGCGTCAGCCACCATACCCAGATGTGGGTGTCGAGCACAACGCTCAACGCAGCGCCTCGAAATCCTCGTCATGCAGCACCGACTCGCCCGGTTCTGCCAGCAGGCGCCCGCCGAGCGCGCGCAACTGCGCCCACGGCTGCAAGCCGCCGTGTCCCGCGGGCCCCGAAGGGTTCAGGCGCACGACCACCTTGCCGCGGCGCGTGATGGCGACCGGCTTGCCGGTCTGTTCCACGCGGCGGATGATCTCCAGGCAGCGGTGTTTGAACTCGGTCACTGAAATGTCCATATTGGCATTGTAAATGGCCATTTTTGGGAATTCAAGCACCGGCAACGATGTGGCCATTGCTCCGGGAATCCCGGCATCCCGGTCAATTCCCCGTCCAGGAGCCCCAAGGGTCGGAGCCGGCATAAGAGCCCCTAACATAATGAAACCCGGCATGGGTTTCATTATGTTAGAGCGCGTAACAAAATGACTTTCTGCCGCCCCTCTCCCCGACCCTCTCCCCACAAGCGGGGAGAGGGGGATTTTCATTTTGTTACGCGCCGACTCTAAGTCAACGATTAAAGGCGGCGCGCGATGCTGTTGAATTCGCGTGACGGCTCAGGCCGCCGTGTCAGCGTGCCGCCGGAGTCAGCAGGCTGTCAGTCCGCCGTCGAACAGCAGCGTCTGGCCGGTCATGTATGACGCCGCCGGGCTGGCCATGAAACACACCGCTTCCGCGATTTCCTGGGGCGTGGCAAAGCGGTGCAGAGGCACCCGGTTGAGCATCATCTCTTTCACTTTTGGGTCCGCGAGCATTGCGGCGCGGGAGTCTGTTGTCACGGTGCCGGGGGCGATGGCATTGACCCGTATGCCGTATTCAGCCCATTCGACAGCCAGCATCCGGGTCATGTGGATCAGCCCCGCCTTCGACATGCCGTAGACCGAGCGATTGGGAAATCCCACCACGCCGTGTGCGGAGGCGACGTTGATGATGCAACCCGCGATGCCGCGCCCGATCATGTGCCGGCCCGCTTGCTGGCACAGGAAGAACGTGCCCCTGAGGTTGGGCTGCATCACCGACTCCCATTCGTCGGCGGTGACCTCCAGCGCCGGTTTGCGCAGCGTGGCGCCCGCGTTGTTGGCGAGCACATCGAGATGGCCGAATGCATCGGACACCTGCGCCATCGCCGATTCAACAGCGGTCAGCGAACACAGGTCGAGCGTGATCGGCAGCACGCGCGCGCCGAGTGCGCCGATCTGCCCTGCGGTATCCGCGAGGCGCTCCGCCTGTCTGGCGGATATCGCAACGTCATAGCCTTTGCCGGCCAGCGCCACTGCGATGGCGGCGCCGATGCCGGTGGCGGCGCCGGTTACGAACGCGTTACGCCGCCGACTGTCGGGGCCGGCCGTTCCGGTCACTCGGCTTTGATGCCGGCCAGCTTCACGACATCGCCCCACTTTTTCAGTTCCGACTTCATGTAGGCGGTGAATTCCTCGGGACTCGAAGGCGTCGGAACCGTTCCCTGCGACAGCATGTTGTCGATGACGTCTTTCTGGTTGAGGACGACGGTGATTTCCCTGTTGAGACGCGCAACGATGTCTTTCGGCATATTCGCCGGCCCGATCATGCCGCCCCATGCGTAGCCTTCGTAGCCCGGCAGGCCCGCCTCGGCGATGGTCGGAAACTCGGGCAGCGCCTTCAGCCGTTCCTTGTTGCCGACGCCGAGCGCGCGCACCCGCCCGCTGCGCACATGCGGCAGGATCGACGGGATGCTGCTCCAGGTGAGGTGGGTTTCGCCCGAGAGCACGGCGACGACCGCGGGCGCCGTGCCTTTGTAGGGCACATGTACCGTCTTGATCTTGGCCATCGAATCGAACAGCGCGGCGGTGAGGTGGCCGGAGTTGCCGGATCCGGGCGAGGAATAGGTGATTTCGCCGGGCCGCGCCCTGGCGAGCGCAATCAGCTCCTTGACGTTTTTCACCGGCAGCGACGGGTGCGCGACCAGCAGCAGCGGGAAGCTCACCATGTTCGAGATGGCCGTAAAGTCGTTCAGCGTGTCGTAGGGCAGCTTGCGATAGATGAAGGGATTCACCGTCAGCGGTCCGGCGGAAGCGGCTGCGATGGTGTAGCCGTCGGGCGGTGCGCCTTTCAGGACTTCGAGACCGAGAATGGCATTTGCGCCGGCGCGATTTTCAACATTGACCTGGTGGCCCAGCCGCTCGGCCAGGCCCTTGGCGACGATGCGCCCGATGAAGTCCACGCCGCCGCCGGGCGGGAAGGGCACGATCAGGCGCAGCGGTTTTGTCGGATAAGCCTGGCCTGAAGCCGCAGCCGTGTACAGGCACAGCATGGTCAAGGCGATTATTTTTGGTATGGAATGCGTATTCATTATTTTCTCCTCACGCTGGATAGGCCAGGGCCTGGGCAAAGTTCCTTTAATTCAGCGGGCTTGTCAACTGCGGACCGGAGGAGTCCACCGCTTGCAGGATTGACTTGGACCCGGTGATCTAGTCTAGTATCGAAGCTGATTTTCGTTCGGGGAAATTCGGCCGGTTGCCGATCCCCCGGAGTTTTTTCCTGCTGCGTGCTCATGGAGCGCGGTGCGGCAAAAAACACGAAGCAGCAGAAAAATAACGAATATTTCATTTGAAGAAACCAAGCGACCATGCCGACTGATCGGCGAATCCCGGTGCCGGACGCCGGGATCCGCATGATCCGGACGCATGCACATCAACCCTGATTCCGGAATATTGACGACCATGTACGATCTTCATCTGACTGCGGAGCAACTGGAGTTTCGCGATACGTTGCGGGACTTTGTCGAAAGGGAAGTCAAACCCGCCGCGCTGCATCCGGACCGCCTGCAACCATTCGAGAAGCCGTTGCTGCGCGACATACTCGGCCAGGCTTCGCAAATGGGCCTGCGCACGCTGGCGCTTTCCGAAGGTGCGGGCGGCGCGGGCGCCGACAGCCTGACCTCGTGCATCGTGCTGGAAGAACTGGCCGCGGGCGACGTGGATGTGGCGGTGGTGCTGGGGCAGACGGCCGCGCTGGGCCGCGCCCTGTTCGACCGCTGGATGACGCCCGCGCAGCGCGGCCGCTGGCTTCCGGAATTCATCAAGGACGACCAGTATCATCTCGCGTTCGCCGGACTTGATCCCGGGGCCGGCATCGGGTGGAGCTACCACCGTCCGCTGGATGTCGAAGACGAGGCCGTGCCGGTTGCGGTCAGGCAGGGCAACGGCGACTGGGTGATCAACGGCGCGATGTCTTTGGTGGCGAATGCGCCGGTCGCCAAATTGTTCGCGGTCCAGGTCAGGACCGGCCCGCAGAAAACCGGCATGAGCGGCCTCAGTACGCTGCTGGTGCCGCGCGACACGCCCGGTCTGGCGGTGCGTGATCCGATCAGGGCAGTGGGTGGATCCCGTCCCGACGGCGAGGCCATCATCCGCTGGCACCACGGCACCGGCGCCGGGGTGGTGTTCAAGGATTGCCGCGTGCCGGCGGACCATCTGCTCGGCGCGGAAGGGCAATGCCCGTTCGCGGACGGTGCGCAAGCCGCGCGCGACGCTCCGCAGCTGGCAGCCATCAACCTCGGCGTCGGCCGGGCGGCATACGAGACTGCGGTTGATTACGCGAAGCTGCGCCGCCAGGGCGCGCGCAGCATCATCGGGCATCAGGCGATCGGCGTGAAGCTGGCCGACAGTGCGATCAAGCTCGAAGTCGCGCGCAACATGATCTGGAAGGCAGCCTGGGTCGCGGACCATCCCGAAGCCGTTGCCGATCGCAGCGTGTCCGAACTGCCGCTCCACGTCATTGCCCGGGTGTTTACCGCCGCGGCGGTTCACGAAATCACCCTCGACGCTGCCGAATGTTTCGGCGCCATGGCGGTGATGCGCGACATGCCGCTGCAGAAGTACGTGCATGACGGCATGGTGTTCCTGCACTCCGACACGGGGGACAACGCGGCGAAGCTGCCGATCACCGAAGCCATCGCCGGCTACCGGCGGCCGCTCGCGGCGTAGGGCGCATTAAAACAAAACAAACATCAGCCACAGAGGACACAGAGTTTCTCGATACCCCCTTGAGGGGTGCACAGAGAAGATCAAGATGTGAATTGATTTTGGTTTCAGCCTTGCATCCTCTGTGTTCTCTGTGCTCTCTGTGGCTAGTCGTTGATTTTTTCAAGGAATAAACATGGATTTTTCACTGAACGAAGAGCAGCGCGGCTGGCAGATGGCGGCGCGCAAGTTTGCCGAAGAGGAAATACGCCCGCTGTCGCTGCAGCGCGACCAGATCGAAGGCGCCTTCGAGCCCTGGGACTGGGAGATCATCAAAAAAGGTTCCAGGCTCGGCTTCCGCACGCTGGCGGTGCCCAAAGAGTGGGGCGGCCCCGGCGCCGACTTCGTGTCGCAGACGCTGGTGATGGCGGAACTCGCCAAGGCCGACAGCGCCATTTCCAAGGCGTTCAGCCAGAACTGGAAGTGGAGCCACCTGATCGCGGCTTCCTGCTCGCAGGATCAGAAGGAGCGCTTTCTCAAGCCGTTTCTCGCCGACGACACCTATGTGATGGGCAGGGGCATCACCGAGCCGAACGCCGGATCCGACAACCGCCTGCCGCCCGAAGAGGATCCGAAGGCCGGCTTCAGGCTCAGGGCGGAACGCCAGGGCGACGATTGGATACTGAACGGCGAGAAGTGTTTCATCGCCAACGGCAGCGTGGGCTCGCTGTTTTTCGTGGATGCGCGCACCAATCCGGAAGTCAACGTCAAGCTGGGCGGCACGCTGTTCATGGTGCCCAAGGGCACGCCCGGCTTTCGCATCGGCAAGGTGTTCAACAAGCGCGGCTGGCGTTTCTACCAGAACGCGGAACTGATATTCGAGAATGCGCG
>CAZAOZ010000054.1:0-21747 GCA_964486865.1 uncultured Bordetella sp. | reverse complement strand
AAAACAAATCAAACATGGAAAATTCAGCCTTCCTCTTGACACGGTTGCTCTCCCCCAAACAATTGGGGGAGAGGGGATTTCCTTGGGATCGCCCAATATTACTCTATAAGTATTTGTTTTTATTGATAATTTTATTCACGCAACGCAGCGAGATCCACTTTACCCGAAAACAGCCCGGCCACGGTGCGCAACGCCGCGTCGCACTGCCCGGGCGTCCAGCCGCCAAAGGCGCAATTGTGACGGAACTTGTCCTCGATTTCGGCATGCGACAGCGGTTCCTGAGCGCCGCCGCGGATATGCGGCTGGCGCTCCTCGAATACCCGGCCGTCTTTCAGCGTCATGCGCACATGGCCGGTATAGGCCCTGGGGTACGGATTCTGCGGATCGATCACGTATTTCACTTTCGCCGCCAGCGCGAGTATGCGCGGATCGCGCACCGTTTGTTCGGTGAATGCCGCCAGCCCGGCGCCGCCGGTCACGAATGCCACCGCCACATTGAACGGCGCGCTGAACTTCGCGGCATAGTCGTTGGCCGGTTTATGCTTGGAGGCCAGCGGCTCCCACAGCCGGTGCACATAACCTTCCGCGGTTTCGCACAGCACCTCGGCCACGTCTTCCGCGGCGAATCCCCGTTTGGCCAGCCGCAGCGCGCAATCCGCATACGGCTGGTTCATGGTGCCGGTCGCATACGGCTTGAAGGTGATGCGCGACAAATACCAATCCTGGCCGAAGTCCCGCGTCAGCACGTCGTAGTTGCCTTCCGTCGCGCGCGCAAAACCGTTGAACAGGCCGTGCGTGCCCTCGAATACGGTGCGCGGGCCGAGAAACCCCTGCGCCCCCAGCCGCGCCGCCTGGATGCCGGCATGTGCCGCCCAGCCGGCGTGCAGGCGCTTGGTCCACGCGCCCTCCGCCAGATATTCGATGATGCCGCCGGTCATGCTGCCGGCGATGCCCAGCGCATCCACCGTCTGCTGTCGATTCAGCTTCAGCGTGCGCGCCACCGCCAGCGTCGCCGCCATCGCGCCAAGCACGCCGGTGGGATGGAATCCGGACTTGTGGATGGCCTTGGGAATCACCATCGACAGCCGGCACAACGTCTCCACGCCGGTCACGAACCCGGCCAGCAGGTCGCGGCCGTCGCAGCCGAAGCGTTCCGCCGCGGCCAGCACCGCGGGCGCGATGACCGTGCTCGAATGCACCGGGCCGCCTTCGAAGGTGTCGTCAAAATCCTCGCCGTGGGTTGCCGTGCCGTTGATGGTCGCCGCGATCTCCGCGGAAAACGTCTGGCGATGGCCGATGGCCGTGCATGGCCCGCCGGCATCGACGCCGCCGATCACCGCGCGCACGTAATCCGTGTTGCGCGCAGCGACGCACAAGCCCACCACATCGATCAGCAGTTCCTCAGCGCGGGTGCGCACCACCGCAGGCAGGGCATCCGCGGTCAATGCCGCCGCCTGCTCTGCCAGGCGCTCGGCTATGGCCACTGCGGGTAATTTTGCATTCATGAGTTCACCGGCAATCAACGAAAAAACGGGGGCGCAACCCCCCGCTTTGGAACGCTCCCCGTTCCGCCGGGGAGCTCACTCACAATCAGAATTTCAGCGCAGAACCTTGACACCTGCTTCCTTGAGTATGCCGCGCATCTGGTCGCTGAACGTGTCAAAGAACTTCGACAGTTCAGCCGATTTCTGGTAACCGTCCACGAACTGCTGATCTTCCAGATACTTGCGCCAGGTTGGGGTTTGCGACAGACGCAGGAACAGATCCTCGTAGTAGGCGACGACATCCGGTGCGACGCCCGGTGGCATCACAATGCCGCGCACCTGCGGCACAACAGGAATGTCATAGCCGGCTTCCTTGAGGGTCGGCACGTTCGGAAAGCCGGCAAGACGCTGTTCGGACACCTGTGCGATGACGCGCATGTTGCCCGCCTTGATGTGTTCACCCGCCTCCTGCGGCTCAACCACCATCATGTTGACGTGCCCCCCGAGCAGCGCGGCAATGCGCTCGCCGCCGCCCGGAAACGAAATATAGGCCCAGTTGGCGCCCGTGCTTTTCATCAGCAACTGGCGCACGACGTTGTCGCGGCTGGTCTGCGAACCGCCCGACTGCTTCAGCGCGCCGGGACTGGCCTTGGACGCTTCAATGAAATCCTTCAGCGTCTTGTACGGCGCATCGTTCTTGACCGCGATCAACGCCGGCTCGAGCACCAGCCGCGACACCGCCGTCAGGTCCTTGATGGTGAGCTTGGCTTCCTTGCGCGTCAGCGGGTTGGTCAGCCAGTTGCCGGTGAATACCGCGATGGCGTGCGTGTCGCCCTTCTTCTCGGCGACATAGGCCATGGCCGTCAGTCCGCCGCCGCCGGTCTTGTTGTTGACCGTAAAGCGCACCGGCGCCAGATTTTCCTTCTCGATGGCCTGCGAGATGAACCGCGCCAGCACGTCAGCGCCGCCGCCGGGCCCGGTATGGACGATGAATTCGACCGGCTTGGTCGGCTTGAACTGCGCCCATGCGGGAGCCGCCGCCAGCGCCGCGGCGCAGGCGGCAATGATGATTGATGCACGTAATTTCATTTTCGTTTCCTCCTCGTTGATTTTGGAATCTGATCTGCCGTTTTTAACGAACTTCAGCCGTTCTCTTCAATCGCCTTCATTCGCCAGGCATTCACGCTGCGAAACAGCGGCAGCAACAGCAATACGACGGTTAAAAGTAACATTGTTGCGGATATTGGTCTAGACACCAGTATGGACAGGTCGCCCTGCGACATCATCAGCGACTGGCGCAGCGCACGCTCCATCGGATCACCCAGAACCAGACCGAGGATCAGTGGCGCCGACGGATAATTCAGTCGCCGCATCGCGTAGCCCAGCAGGCCGAAGGCCACCAGCAGGCCGCAGTCGAACAGGCTGCCCGACACTGCATACACCCCGACCAGCGAAATGCCGAAAATGATCGGGTAAAGGATGAATTCCCGCAGCTTGAGGATCTGCGCAAAAAGCGGGATCAGCGGCAGGTTGAGCACCAGCAGCATGATGTTGCCGACATACATGCTGGCCACCAGCCCCCAGAACAAGTCCGGATTTTCCTGGATCATCAGCGGCCCCGGGCGCAGGCCCCAGAGAATGAACGCCGCGAGCAGGATCGCCGTGGTACCGGAGCCCGGTATGCCCAGCGTCAGCAGCGGCACCATGGCCCCGCCGGTTTCGGAATTGTTGGCGCCTTCGGGCGCCGCCACGCCTTCCGGCACGCCCGTGCCGAATTTCTCCGGATGTTTCGAAAAGGCTTTCTCCACGCCGTAGGAAATGAACGAGGCGATCGTTGAACCGGCACCCGGCAACACGCCAATGATGAACCCGATCACCGAGCCGTTGATAAAGGCAAAGCGACAGGCTTTCAGTTCTGCCAGCGTCGGCAGCAGGTTGCGCAGCCCCTTGGGCATCGGCAGCAGCGTGCCCTCGTTGCGGTTTTCCATGTTGCCGAACACTTCGCCCAGCGCAAACACGCCGATGGCGACTATGACGAAATCCACGCCGTCGAGCAGCTCGGATTGCCCGAAGGTAAAGCGCGATTCGTCGCTGAACAGATCGATGCCCATGCCGGCGATCCACAGCCCGACCAGCATCGCCAGCAGCGCCTTGATCATCGAATCACCTGCCAGCAGCACCACCATCGCCAGCCCCATCGCCATCAACGCGAAATATTCCGGCGAACTGAACGACAGCGCGAATTTCGCCAGCGGCGGCGCCACCAGCATCAGCCCCAGCACCCCCACGGTTCCCGCGATAAAGGAAGCGATCGCCGCAATGCCCAGCGCGGCGCCGGCGCGCCCCTTGCGCGCCATCTGGTAACCATCGAGACAGGTCACCACCGATGCGGATTCGCCCGGCACATTCAGCAGTATGGCTGTCGTCGAACCGCCGTACTTGGCGCCGTAATAGATCCCGGCAAGCATGATCACCGCGGTCGTGGGCGGCATTTTGAAAGTCAGCGGCAGCAGCATCGCAATCGTCGCTGCGGGCCCGAGGCCGGGCATGATGCCGACCACGGTACCCAGGAATACACCGACAAAACACCAGAACAGGTTCAGCGGCTGAAACGCAACGGCAAAACCATGGCCAAGGCCGGCGAGCATTTCCATATCAGAATCCCAACGGTCCGACCGGCAGGCTCACGTCCAGCGCAAACGGGAAGACCAGGTAGAAACCGGCGGCATTGCCCACGGCAACGGCCAGCGCCACTTTCAGAGGCTTGCCGTACATCACGGCCACGACGAACAACGTCAGCAGACCCAGCGCAATCAGGAAGCCGGTTATTTTCAGCAATGCGACACAGCCCGCAAACGCAGCCCAGACTGTCAGTGCGCGCCCGGTGCCGCGCCAGTCAACGGGCTTGCCGGCACCCGGCGCCGGCCGGATGAAGGAACCTGCGATCAACACCAGCGACAGTACCACCATGGCGATGCCATACCACAGCGGGAAAAATCCGGGACCCGGCCCTTCCGCGCTGCTGTAGGTCCACTGCCGAGCTTCATTGATGACATAGATGCCGAGCGCAGCAAGCACCGCGCCGGACACCACATCACCTTTGCGCCAATGATTCTGTGCCACGCGTTTCGCCAGCCTGTCAGCGCGGGGCGCGCTGATAGCGGCCTACGGGCACGATTTCCGCAGTGGTGCCGCCGGGCGCGCGGAATTTCACCGGAATCACGCCGGGATCGCTGATGATGGTGCAGCCGTGCCTCTTGATTTCGGCGGCGTATTTTTCAACATCATCGACTTCAATGGCGAAATGATGGATGCACGGACCCTCACCCGACGCTTTGGACTCCGCCGACTGCGTGCCTTCATCGTATTTGATCAGCGTGAAATCAAGATCGCCGTCGGTCAGATGCCGCGACACGTGGTCGCGCGTTTTTTTGGTCACGACTTCCTTGAATCCGAAAACATCCTGGTAAAACGCCGTGGTTTTTTCCAGATCTTCGACTTTCAGCGCCAGATGCACAATGCGGTTCATGGACAAGCCTGTTTGAAAAATATTTCTCAGGAATCGATTTCGTAACCAGCGACACGAAGCTGGGAACGGAATTCAGGCGCAGTCAGGCGGCGCACAAATTCCCGCGCCAGTTCAGGTTGCGCGGCACGGGCTGCAACGCCCGCGGTGTACACGGTCTTGATCTGGAACTCGTCGGGCAGCGGCCCCGCCAGCGTCACGCCCCGGTTCGGCAGGATTTCAGTGTTCTGCGTAATGCCCATTTCCAGGGCGCCGTTGCTGTTTGCCAGCCAGTGCATCGCCGCATAGCCGTTCGGAAAAAACTGCATGCGGTCTTCGACCTGCGAAGCAACGCCCAAGCGCTCCATCAATTTCATCACCACCTTGCCCGCGGTGGCAGTGGCCGGATCCGGACACACAATGACCGAAGCCGCCAGGATATTGCCGCGCAACGCTTCGCGCGTGCGCACTTCCGGCAGCGGCGTGCCGGCGCGTACTGCAACACCGGTGCCGACCTTGCCGATATCAACCACCGACGACACCGCCACCATGCCGCCCGACACCAGATCCTGGATCAGTTGCGCGCTGAGAATGATCACATCGACAGGCTCGCCGCCGACCATGCGCGCTTTCATGGCGCCCACGGCGCCGAATGCAGCTTCCACATCATGGCCGGTGTCGCGACGCATGGCCGCAATCACCTGCTCGCATACGGCCTGGGCTGCCCCGGCACTCAGTACGCGCAATACCGCCATGTCCGCTCCCCCGGAATTAATAACCGCCCGATGTTACCAGCAACACTCTGCCGCTCCTACCCCTCCAGTAACTCTTGCCCATGCCATGAACGCAGCCTAGAGTACCCGGCAAGATGAAGCGCGTACACCATGCCCGGCACATGACCGAGGCGCATCTGATCCGCGGTGTTCTCGAGTCGCACGGCATCGCCGCCATCGTCCGCGGCGACTTTCTGACCGGCGGCTGGGGCGAGCTGCCGGTTGATGTCTGCGCGGTATGGATTACCGACGACGCGCGTTTCGCCGACGCCGATCAGTTGTTGCAGGATTTTCTGAAGGGCAATCTGGCGCGCATCCACGGCGGGCAGGCCTGGACATGCACCCAATGCGGCGAAGCCATCGAAGGCCAGTTCACCGCCTGCTGGCAATGCGGAACCCAGAGTCCCGCAGGCGCCTGATCAGGAGGCCACTTCGCGCATCACCTTGTACAGCGCCGCCTTGGCCTCGAAACCCACGCCCGGCACCTGCGGCAGACCGACATGGCCGTTGACCACCGGCGTGCCGTCGGCAAAGCCGCCGAAGGGCTGAAACACATCGGGATACGACTCGTTGCCACCGAGGCCAAGGCCGGCGGCGATGTTGAGCGACATCTGGTGGCCGCCGTGCGGGATGCAGCGCCGCGCTGACCAGCCGTTTTCTTCCAGCATCTGCAGCGTGCGCAGGTATTCCACCAGCCCGTACGACAGCGCACAGTCGAACTGCAGCCAGTCGCGATCCGGACGCATGCCGCCGTAACGGATCAGGTTGCGCGCATCCTGCATCGAAAACAGATTTTCGCCGGTGGCCATCGGTTTGGAGTAGTGCTGCGCCAGCTCCGCCTGCAACGCGTAGTCCAGCGGGTCGCCCGCCTCCTCGTACCAGAACAGGCCATAGGGTTCGAGCGCTCTGGCATATTCGACCGCGGTTTTCAGATCAAAACGGCCGTTGGCATCGACGGCGACGCACTCCGCCCTGCCCGTCACCTGGATCACCGCTTCGATGCGCCGCAGATCGTCGGCCAGCGATACACCGCCGATTTTCATCTTGACCACGGTGTAACCGAGGTCCAGGTATTTCTGCATCTCGCCGCGCAGCGCATCGAGATTTTTCCCCGGATAGTAATAACCACCTGCCGCATAGACAAACACCTTGTCGTCCGCCTTGCCGCCGCGGTAACGGTCGGCCAGCAGCCGGTACAGCGGCTTGCCTTCGATTTTTGCCACTGCATCCCACACCGCCATGTCGATCACGCCGACCGCCACCGAGCGCTCGCCATGCCCGCCCGGCTTCTCGTTGGACATCATGCACGCCCACACTTTGTGCGGATCGAGATTAGTACCTTCATCATTGACCAGCGTCGCCGGATCCGCGGCCATGACCCGCGGAATAAAACGCTCCGCCAGCAAGCCGGCCTGTGCATAGCGGCCGTTGGAATTGAAGCCGTAGCCGATCACCGGCCTGCCGTCGCGCTGCACGTCGGTCACCACCGCCACCACGCTCGCCGTCATTTTCGAGAAATCGATATAGGCATTGCGGATGGCCGAGGCGATGGGCACGGTTCTGGAATGGATGGCGGTGATTTTCATGATGTCAATTCAATGTTTAAAAACAACGGGGTAAAAAAATACATCACCACTCATGCCCGCACCGCGGCATTGGGCTGATCCATGGCAATCCGTCCATCCACCAGATTGACGATGCGATCACAGCGCGCCGCCAGCCGTGGATCATGGGTGACGATCAGCAGCGCGGTGCCGCGCTCGCGATTGAAGCGGCGCAGCAGTTCAAAAATGCTGTCGCTGGTGTGTGTATCGAGATTGCCGGTCGGCTCATCCGCCAGCACCAGTTGCGGCGCACGCACCAGTGCGCGCGCAATCGCCACCCGTTGCTGCATGCCGCCGGAGAGTTCGCCCGGCTTCTTGCCGTACGCCTCCTGCAAACCCACCGCATCCAGCAATTCCGCGGCACGGGTGCGCATGTCGATGGCGTCCTGCGCGCGGCCCTGGGCGTGATCACCGCGCCGATGGGCAATCAATCCCGGCAACATCACGTTTTCCAGCGCCGTGAATGCCGGCAGCAGATGATGAAACTGGAAAATGAATCCCAGATCCGCATGCCGCGCATGGGTGCGCTCGTCATCATTGAAACCCGTCACATCGCGACCGGCAAGATGGTAGCTGCCGCCCGAACCGCCCTCGAGCAAACCGATGATGTTCAGCAGCGTGCTCTTGCCCGAACCCGAAGGCCCGATCAGCGCCGTGAACTCACCGGGCCGGATCACGAGATCGACGCCGTGCAGCACCTCCTCGGCATTGGGCAGCCCTGCGTTGTAGGTCTTGCGCAGGCCCTGCAGATGCACCAGAGGTACGCCGGTCGTCACGGCCGATCAGCCCCGGATGGCCTGCGCCGGGTCGAGCCGCGCCGCATTGCGCGCCGGCAATACCGCGGAGAGCAAACCCAGCGCTGCCGCGGCAAGAACAACGATCCCGATCAGATTGAAATCGAAATTCAGCGAAAACAGGGCCTGCCCTTCGGCATTGCGCAGCACGCGGCTGAACACCTCCACCAGCACGAGGCCGATGGCGGAACCCAGCAGCGCGCCGCAGACGCCGACTATCACGCCCTGCAGCAGGAACACCATCTGCATCTGCCGCCGCGTCGCGCCGACCGCGCGCAGGATGCCGATCTCCTTCCGCTTCTGCACCACCGACACCACCAGCACGCTGGCAATGCCCAGCGCCACCACGATGGTAATGAACACCTTGATCAGCAAAGTCATGATGTTCTGGTTGTTGATCGCGGTAAAGATGAAGTTGTTGTTCTGGATCCAGCTCTCGATCAGCTGGCCCGACTGGATGCGCAGGCGGCCGGCCACCTCATCGGCCTGCATCATCTCGCGCACCGAGACATCGAGATTGGTAATGCGTCCGGGGATGCCGAACAGGCTCTGCGCCGCGCGCAGGTCGGTATAAACATAGCGCCGGTTCAGGTCGCGCGAACCGAGATCGAGCAGCGCGCGGATGCGCAGCACTTCGCTGTTGCCCTGCGCCGATTGCACCCGGAAACGGTCGCCAAGCACCGCGCCCAGGTCTTTCGCCAGTTCGATGCCGATGAAGGCGTCGCCCGGGTCGAGCTGCAGCATGCCGGTCTTGATCTTGTCGTCGAGACGCACCACGCGCAGGTAACGCTCCAGTTCCGTGCCCAGCACCACCACCGAGCGCGACGCATCGCCCTTGATGCCCAGCGCCGAGCCCGAGGCGACGGGCGCCACGGCGCTCACGCCCGCGGTCTGTTCGGTCGCCCGCGCCAGCCCCTGCCAGCCGTCGATGGTGTTCAGCCGCTGCGGACGGGCCTGCACCGCGGCGATGCGCGGCGGCATGTCGCTGCCGCCGGCAACCAGCGGTGACACGGTTTCTTCCGGCGGCTTGATGATGATATGCGGCTGCGCGCCGGTGACGCGCCGGATCAGGTCGGCCTGCACCCCGGTCAGCACGGCGGTGATGAAAAAAATCACCGCGACGCCGATCCCCGCGCCGCCGATGATCAGCGCCGTCTGCATGCGGCCCTCGCGCAGGAAGCGCAGCGCGACGGTCAGTTCAAATCCCAATCCGGTCATGGCCGGGCTGGTTCAATATCCGGCGCGGTCATCGCCGGTCGCGCACTTTGGCGCCGGCTTCGACATCGCGGTTCAGGATCACGCGCTCGCCGGCCTTCAGGCCGTCGGCAATCGCCACGCGGCCCTGCGTCTGCAGACCCGCGCGCACCGGCACCTTCACCGCAACGCCATCGCGCTCCACCAGCACCCAGGGGCTGTCGGTCTGCAACTGGCGTACCGCATCCGAGGGCAGCATCAGCGCCTGCTTCAGCAGCGGACCCTGCAGATCAATCGACACCGTCATGTCGGATTTGAGCAATGCCGGCGGTTTGGCCACATCGAACCGCAATTCGACGGTACCGCGCGAGGCATCGATGCCCGGCGAGATGTAATTGACCACGGCCTCGAAACGCTCGGCAGGAAACGCATCGGCTGCCGCCGTCGCCACCGCGCCGGCCTTGATCAGCGGCAGGTTCTTTTCATCGACCTGGACGATCAGCCGCGCCGGTCCGTCGAGCGCGAGGCTCATCAGGCGCCGCGCGGGCTGTGCAATGTCGCCGGGCTCGATCACGCGCTCCAGCACCACGCCTGCCGCCGGCGCGCGGATCTGCGTCTGCGCCAGTTTGGCATTCGCCGCCGCCAGCGCCGCCTCGGCCTCGACCAGCGCGCTCTGCGCCTGTTGCGCCTCGGCGCCGCTCGCCGATTGCGCACCGGTCTGGGCGCGCGCGCTGTCCAGCTGGCTGCGCGCCACATCGAGTTGACGGTCGGCCTCATCGACGCGCGACTGGCTGACAAAACCTTTGGCTACCAGATCGCGCGCGCGTTTCGCTTCACGTTCGGCGAGTGCGAAGTTGGCCTCGGCCTGCTGCAATCCGGCCTGCGCCGTCGGCAATGCCAGCGTCTTTACCGATGACACACGGGCCTGCGCCCGTGCCACCGCGGCACGCGCCTGCGCCGCCGCCGCGGCGAGTTCACCGCGTTCGAGTTCCACCAGAATCTGCTCAAACACTATGCGCGCGCCCTCGCGCACCAGCACTTTCTCGACACGCCCGGTAATGGTGGCGCCGATATCCACCCGCGCTGGCGGCAGCACGCGGCCGCTGGCGACGACGCTGGTCTGCACGTCGGCAGCGGCAACCGTCACCAGATCCACCATGACGGGCTTCTGCCGGTTCACGAACAGGATCGCCGCGACGATCACGACAACGATCACGGCAAGCAGCAAAATGCGGCGCATGGGCATATTGATTAAACGCTGCGCAACTTGAATGTGCTTTACTCCCTCATCCCAACCCTTCTCCCGGTGGGAGAAGGGCTTTGCATCCCTCTCCCATCGGGAGAGGGACCGAGGGTGAGGGAGAGAAGCAGCGATCGGAATTCGCTGCTCATGATTCGGCCAGAAAATCGCGCACGCTGCGCTCATCGCGCAAACGCCAGATGCGCGCAATCACGGCTTTCATTTCATCCGCGGTCGCCGCGCCCGAATACGCGACCAGCCGCTGCGCCTTGTCTTCCAGTTCCGTGCGCGACAGCGTGTTCCCCGGATCGCCCTTGGGCGTCTCGACACGGCATTCCAGCGTGCGGCCGTCGCGCGTCTCGACCGACACGCGGCCGATCCAGCGCCGCGGATAGGCGGTATCGATATCCGGGTCGAGCACCATGGTCACGCGATCATGAAAATTACGTATCTCTTTGTTTTTCAATGATTTTTCAGTAAAATCCGCAAGCGCGGCACGGCCCCGCACGGCAATCATCGCCAGCACGAAACCCATGGAAAACTTCGACTGGTGAATGGTCTGCGGATCGGTCACCGGCCCCAGCACGTCGATCGCGCCCTGATGCACATGGGCCGTGACTTTGACGATGTCATCGGCCTTGAGCTGGTGCTGCTGCATCAGCGCGAGCAGCGCATCCGCAGCGGGATGGGTATGCCGGCACGACGCGTGAAACTTGAATGAGGTTTCCGCCGTCGCCCAGCGCGTGCCGAGTCCGTCGGTCAGGCAGCGCACGTCGGCGTCGCTGGACATGCCCGCGGCCATGCCCTGTTTGCCTTCGAGTATGTCACGCGCGCCGGTGAAGCCGTCGCGGGCGATATATGCCGCCATCAGTCCATCCGCCGCGGCTTTGGACGTATGCAACTGTTTGGAATCCGCTGCATCGCGCAGGAATTCCCACAACCCCGCCGCCATGGTGCCCGCGGAGCCGAGGGCATGCTGCATTTTGCCGGCGTCGAGTTTCAGCACATGCGCCACACCCGCCGCGGCAGCGAGCTTGCCCGCGGTGCCGGTGGTGTGGAATACCTTGTAGTGCGAGCGGCCAAGGAATTCGCCGACGCGCACGCCGCATTCATAACCGGCGACCGCCGCCGCGATCAGTTCTCTGCCCGTCGCACCGACATCCTGCGCCGCCGCCAGCACCGCCGGAAACACCACCGTGCCCGGATGCAGCACCGAACTGTTGTGCAAATCGTCCTGCTCGACGAAATGCGACGCCGCGCCGTTGACCAGCGCCGCAAAAATGGGCGATGTGTGTTTTCGCGTCAGCAGGTTTTCCGCGCTGCCTTCCCGCGGCCCCATCGCTGTCGCAAAGCTGTCGATCACCGCCACCGGCCGCGCGCCCTTGCCGGCCAGCGCCGAAGCAAACCAGTCGAGAAACAGTTCTTCGGTGCGCGTGACCACTGGCTCTGGAAGATCCGCATAACAGAGGTTCGACAGAAAGGTGCTGAGAGTCTGGGTAGGATTCGCGGCTATGGCAGCGGCTTTTTTGACGGGCATTTGCATGACGGACTCCGGTGGAGCCGCTATTTTAAAGGAAACCCTGTGATTCATTGAGCAGAAATCCGGTGCATCTGGCCCAATACTAAACTTTCGGACATTGATCGTATCGGGTAATACCAAAAGAGAACGTCATGAAATTATTGCTGATCGCTGTTCAAGTTGCCTTGCTCGCCGGCTGCGGCGTCGAGGCCGCAGCGACAGCCGCCACCAGCGCAGCCATCAAAAAACAGGGGGAAACCGGAAAACAGGACAAGGAAATGCTGGAGACGAAAATCGATCAAGCGACAAAGCCAAGCCGACAGCGTGCCGAGCAGCAAGGCAACGTGGATAGATGATGGCTGTTGCCGACACTGGCATGCAACCAATACCACGCCCATCTTCAGGTAGTCCTGAGTTGCCACATGAGATCAAGGCGGATTGATGGACTGACGCCATCAATCTCGATTACCTCATCGATTATACAGGTTGAATCCGGCGGCTTTTGGAAAGAAATCGAACCCGGTACCGACGATTCCGACGATTCGGTACCGACGATTTTGTTGACCGAATTTTTTCGCTGCTGACATCTCGGCGACTTGAGGAAGTAACGGCCAGGAGCACTCGAATTCTGAAGAATCCCTTACTCTTCTAACCCTTCCAAAATAAACCATACAGCCAACCGATTGTGTGCCGCACAGACTTTCGCTGTTTGACCGGGGCGGACATGAATTGGAGCAGGAAAGCGGTAAATGCAAGTCTGCCACGAAGACGCGGGGGTATTTGTCATGGGATGATTTTCAAATGTGATTTTATCGTCCAGCCTTAAACGTATCCATTGCGCTACGCCATAACAACATCCTGCAACCGTTATTGGTATGCGCAACGTTTTGCGCTCGGCCGGAAAATAATCGCGTTGGGCAAAATCAAACACGAACGCTTCGGTCGTATCTGTCAATAGCCCGATATCCACATCATGGCGAGGAAAATATCGCTTCCGTGAAGCGATAGCATTGAACCCACTCAAGTTGAACCCCAAGACCTCATCAACCATCATATTTTTCTTTACTGCCTCACCCCCAAAAAGCGCAAATACGACAGAGCCCATGGCGGGTATGATCTTGGCATTAGGTGCCAAGAGCCGCTTCTTTGCGTCTTCAATGCTGGCCAGAACACCTTCCCCCAACAATTCGCTGGAAAGGATTTCTGATACCAGCAGATTGGCCCGCTGGGGCAAGTCAACACCAATGACTACTTCAGTGGATTTCTTGGAGATGACGTTGACCGACGACGACCAGCCATTGGTCGCAATGATGTCACGAGCAGTTTCTGCGATTAATGGCACGGCCTCGCAAGTCACCACTCTAGGCGCCCCGAGCCGGGCGGCGATCATGGCAAGCAGACCGGATCCGGTACCAATCTCAAGAACAGTGGTTTCTCCCGTAACGGCTGCGGTCAGCGCATCGACATAAGCTGTGTTGCGGTGGGTATCGTTCATCATCGGCACATGCCATTCCGGAACGAGACGGTGCAACACACGCGACAGATTGATGTTGGCATCGACCGAGCCCGGCATAATTTCCACCGCCCGCCGAAAACTTTCTAAGGCCTCTGCAAGCCGACCCTGTTCGAGGAGAACATTACCCATGTTGTTATGAGCCTCGGCAAAACCCGGCTCCAGAGTCAATGCCTTTCCGAAACTAGCGATTGCCTCGTCCAGCCTGCCCAGATTCTTCAGCACACTGCCCAAGTTGTTGTGCGCATTGGCAAACAAAGGTTTGAGTGCGAGTGCTTGTTTCAAATTAACCAGCGCGTCTTCTGGCCGATTTAATTCGCGTAAAGTATTTCCGCGATTGCTTAGTGCATCCGGGAAGTCAGGTCTGACCGCGAGAGCGCGTTCGTAGCTTGCCAGCGCTTGGCCGAAAAGATGGAGATCGAACAGCGCATTACCACGGTTGTTGAGCGTATCGGCATCGTCTGGTTCCAGCTCCAACGCCTTATCATAGCTCGCGAGCGCCTGTTCGTGCTCTCCCAGCTGCTGCAGGATCACACCGCGATTGAAATGCATCATCGCCGAATCATGGACGATGGCGATCGCGAGATCATAACTCGCGAGCGCATCGCGAGGACGACCGAGAGCATTCAGCACATTGCCACGAGTCATCAGCACATCGACCGACTGCGGATTGATATCGAGTGCTCGATCGCAAAGGGTAAGCGCTTCCGCATGGCGTTCGCGTTGTGCTTCCAGCAGTCCGAGGTAATAAAGCGCATCGACGGAATCGGGTTGGATGCTGAGAATCGCCCGGTAGCCATGTTCTGCATTCGCCAAATCACCGGCTTGGTGGAGCGCTATGGCATTCCGCAAGATTTCCGTGACCACGAGCGTTGTCTCATTTATTTTCGGTTGATTGGTATTGAGCATGAGCAATCTGATCGATACTCAGCGCCAAACTGCTTGCTGCCCCACGATTACATAGTGTCTTAGAGCATCCGACAATTGGAATCGAGCCTGCAGAACAGAAAATTGCGCTGCAGCGGTAAAACTGCCGGATAGCACATCACGGGCCTGCCCCTTCACTTGTAAATAGAGAAATAATCGTCAAGATTGCCCCGGAGGTAATCATCGATATATTGACAGTCCTCAGAGGTGAGGTAATCCCGGTAGCCGCCGACCTTGCCTTTGCGAACCTTGAAACTTTCCCGATCCCCGTCATCAGGTGCCTTCAACCGCTCGTTGTTGAGCGCGTTAGTCTCCTCCAGCCTCCGCATATTGTCGAAACTTCCGAACGCAACGATGTCATCAATCAATTCGCTGTCGCGCATCGGCCATCCGAGAAACTCAACGGTCTGCGACAGAACTGTCCGGGCGTTCTTGATCATGTCTTCGTAGGTGATCAGCAGAAAATCGGCCGGGACACTGCGGTTTTTCGCCCAAACGTTGTAGAAAGCGACCAGCGACTGCAATCCACCGATCTCGTGGCAAATGAATTCGGAGGGTGTGCCATTGAACTCACGGTCATTGGCCAACTGCTTGGCACCACGTCTGGTGTACTGGAAATAATAGGAAACCAGCACGTCCCGCGGATCGCGCACCAGGAATATGACTTTTTTCCCGGCATAAGCCTGCTTGTTGGTGAATATTTTGTCAGCCCGTTTCAACTGGGGGTAATCGTCATGGCTGACTTCCAGAGTACTGAAGCTCGGATGCGCACTGGTGAGCTCTAGAATTTCAAGCGGATCCCCCACACCGTTCTCACCGATCACGTACTTGCCAAGGAGCATCCGCAACCAGGTCCGGCCACATTTCGGATACGAAATGAGAAAGGCATCCACCGATTGAAACAGCCGGTACTGAAAATACAGTTCCTCCCGGAACTCCATCTCGTCGCTGACGCCGCGCTGGATCAGTGCGTTTCGCATGTTGTCGTAATCGGCCAGCGCAGGTTTAAGCAACATGGCCCGCGTGGTCCATTCAATGCCCGCAGGTCTGTTCCCGGTATGACCGAGACACAAACCGGCGAGGTACAGCGCGTCCACATGATCAGGGGCAGCATCGAGAATGCGTTTGCACCTGTTCAGCGCAGCCGGATAGTTGTCTTCCGCAAAGTCGTTCAGGACCTGATCGAGCAACGGACCCCACGGATCGTGCATGCGCATCATCATGCAGGATCAATTCGTTGTATCAGGTTTTGACGCGCACGCGTCAAAATAGATGGGGATCTCATGGTTATCCTTGCGCCCTTGCCGGCCAGCGCCGAAGCAAACCAGTCGAGAAACAGCTCCTCGGTACGCGCCACCACGGACTGCGGAATGTCTTCGTAACGGATCGCCGACAGGAACGTGCTGAGGGTTTGCGACGGACTGGCGACAGGCGCGGGAGATTTCTTGACGGACATTTGCATGACGGGCTCCGGTAGAGCGGCTATTTTAAATGAAACGCCATCGCTCACCGGGAAGAAAACCGCCGTCGCCGCTGGACAAGGTCACGGCAGCCCCTGCGTCAGGCTGGCGCTGAAAGCCGGCGACCAGCCGCTATTGCTTTGTTGCAGTGATGATCTGGAAATTTCCACAGAAATACGTGGTGCGCTCGCACGACCATCCGCCCATGTTTTCCAGGCAGCGCAGCGGGTCATGCGTATCCCAGAGCGCCAGGCCCAGCGGCTCAAACACCTTGAAGTAGGTCCAGCTCAGGGCGCGCAACACCCACAATTCGGGTCGATGGAATTCCGCAACAAAAAGCTTCCCGCCCGGCGCCAGCACGCGCCCCGCCTCGCGCAAAGCCTGCTCCTTCAGGTGGTGCGGTAATTCGTGCAGCAGAAAAAACATGACATTGGCGTCAAAAGCGCCATCCGCCTGTTTCATGGCCGTGGCATTTTCTTCGATGAAATCCACCTTCCCCAGCCAGCTGCCCAGCTTGCTCCTGGCGTGGACCAGTTCATTGCGGATGATATCCGCGACGATGACGCGCCCGATGCCGGCCTGCACAGCCGCGCCCACCACCCTGGGAATCACATTCCCGAATGCGCACGAGGTGATCAGCAGTTTTCTGTCGCGCAGATCCTGCTGCCTGAGCCCGGAGATGATCTTTGAAACGAGGCGGCGATACTGGAACAGCAGGATCGCCGAGATGACGGGCTGGAAATCAACCAGCTTGATCAGCCCCATGTTCGAATAAATGGGATACACGTGCGACTTTTCGCCGTGTGCGCCCGGCGCCAGCCCGCGCACCAGCAGCGCGCCCCTGGTCACTACAAAGAAAAACAGGCCCGTGCATGCCAGGATAAAACCGAGGGCAAAAATCACGTTCATCAGCCATGCGCTCATCGCATCTCCCTGAATCCTCTGCCGCCGCGTCTGTCGAGCCCGCTCCTTTGCGCCATGGTTAATACTGTAATTCCGGACCGCGTTCCGCGCTTCGGTTCTGGACGTTCTTTTGACCCAGATCAAGGAAGCCTGCGGCAGCGGGGCGGCATTTTTGCCTGCATAATTCCAAGATTGCGCCTATGGCGCCACCCCTCACTCCACCATCCCGGGAGAATCCGATGAAACTGCTGTTCAACATGATCTGCATCACCCTGCTCGCCGGCTGTGGCGCCGACGTGGCCACCACGGCCGCCACCAGTGCGGCGGTCAAGAAACAGGAAGTCGATGCCGCGCAGCAGACCAGGGAACGCGCGGAAAAGAAAATCAATCAGGCCGCCGAGGCCATCCAGCAGCGGGCTGTGCAGCAGGGCGCCGCAGAGAAATAGGCTGCTTTAAATCGCGCCTGCAGCCCGCAGTGCGGCGATATCGGCCTCGGCATAACCCAGCCCCGCCAGTATCGCATCCGTATGCTCCCCCACCGCCGGCACCGGATCCATGCGCGGCTCGATGCCAGTGAATGATGCCGGCGGCAGCAGCGCCGGAATGATGCCCTTCGGCGTGTCCACCTCGCGCCAGCGGTTGCGCGCCGCGAGCTGCGGATGGTTCCATACTTCATCCGGCGTATTGAGCCGCGCGTTGGCGATGTCGGCGGCGTCGAGTTTCGCCACCACCTCCGCCGCGGTCCACACGGAAAAGGGTTTTTCGATCAGCGCCACCACTTCGGCGCGCGCCGCGGTGCGCTTGGTGTTGTTGTCGTAGCGCGGGTCCTTGGCCAGTTGCGGCTGACCCAGCACTTTGTCGCAAAAACTGCCCCACTCGCGCTCGTTCTGGATGCCGAACATCACATCGCCATCTTTGGCGCGAAAGCGGCCGTAGGGCACGATGGTGGCGTGGTCGGGACCGCTGCGCGGCGGCGGCTTGCCGGAGAAATGTGTGTAATACAGCGGATGCCCCATCCACTCGGCCATGGTTTCGAACATGGTGAGGTCGATGCGCGTGCCCTCGCCGGTGCGTTCGCGGTTGTACAGCGCGCCGAGGATCGCGGCGTAGGCATGCAGCCCCGTGCCGATGTCGGTGATGGAAATGCCGACCTTCGCCGGTGACTCCGGCGTGCCGGTCAGCGACAGCACGCCGGCTTCGCTTTGCACCAGCAGGTCATAGGCTTTCTTTTTGGCATACGGCCCGCTGTCGCCGTAACCGGAAATGTCGCAGACAATCAGCCGCGGATGTCTGGCGCGCAGCACATCGGCGCCGAGGCCCAGGCGTTTGGCTGCGCCCGGCGCGAGGTTCTGGATAAACACGTCGGCGCCGGCAATCAACTTGCCCAGAATGATTTTCGCTTCCGGATGTTTGACGTCCAACGTCAGGCTTTCCTTGGAACGGTTGAGCCAGACGAAATACGCCGACTGGCCCTTCACCGTCTGGTCGTAGTCGCGGGCGAAGTCGCCGACTTTCGGGCGCTCGATCTTGATGACACGTGCGCCGAGGTCGGCGAGCTGGCGCGAACAGAACGGCGCGGCGACGGCTTGTTCGAGGGAGACGACAGTGATGCCTTCGAGTGGGAGCATCTAATATTGGTGATGAGTAATGGGTAATTGGTAAATGGTAATTCGTAATAGCACGTACGGTGCGCCAGTCATCACCAATTACCCATTACCATTTACCGCATTTAAAACGACCGCGGCATGCCCAGAATGTGCTCGCCGACATAGGACAAGATCAGGTTGGTCGAGATCGGGGCGACCTGGTAGAGCCGCGTCTCGCGGAACTTGCGCTCGACGTCGTATTCGGCGGCAAAGCCGAAACCGCCGTGGGTCTGCAGGCAGGCATTGGCGGCCTCCCATGAGGCATCGGCCGCCAGCAGCTTGGCCATGTTGGCTTCCGCCCCGCAGGGCTGCTTGGCGTCGAACAGCGCCGCCGCCTTGTAGCGCATCAGGTTGGCCGCCTCGACGTTGACGTAGCTGCGCGCGATCGGGAACTGCACGCCCTGGTTCTGGCCGATGGGCCGGTCGAACACCACGCGGTCCTTGGCATATTTGGTCGCGCGCTCGACAAACCAGTAACCGTCGCCGATGCACTCGGCGGCGATCAGGATGCGTTCGGCATTGAGGCCGTCGAGTATGTATTTGAAACCGCGCCCCTCCTCGCCGATCAGGTTTTCGACAGGGATTTCAAGATTGTCGAAAAACAGTTCATTCGTTTCGTGATTCACCATGTTGCGGATGGGCTTGACGGTCATGCCTTTTTTCAGCGCATCGCGCAGATCGACGATGAATATCGACATGCCTTCGGATTTCTTTTTGACATCCGCCAGCGGCGTGGTGCGCGCCAGCAGGATCATCAGTTCCGAATGCTGGATGCGCGAGATCCACACCTTCTGGCCGTTGACGACATAGCGGTCGCCCTTTTTCACGGCCACGGTCTTGATCTTGGTGGTGTCGGTGCCGGCGGTGGGCTCGGTGACGCCCATGGACTGCAAGCGGAGTTCGCCGCTGGCGATTTTCGGCAGGTATTTTTTCTTCTGCGCGTCGGAGCCGTGGCGCAGCACCGTGCCCATGTTGTACATCTGGCCATGGCAGGCGCCGGAATTGCCGCCGCTGCGGTTGATTTCTTCCATGATGACCGACGCCTCGGTCAGCGTCAGTCCGGAACCGCCGTATTCCTCCGGGATCAGCGCCGACAGCCAGCCGGCTTCCGTCAATGCTGTGACAAAGGCTTCAGGATAGCCGCGCGCCTCGTCGATGCCCTGCCAGTAGGCGTTGTCAAACGGGTCGCACACGGCGCGCACGCCTGCGCGCAGGTCGGCGTGGCTGTTCTGGTCGGGCATGGACAGCATGATGTATTGGGCAAACGAAAAAAGGCGCGGTTGATCGAGAATAAATCCCCCTCCCCTCTCCCCGAGGGAGAGGGGAGACATTCGCAGGAAATGGCCTGGCCATTTCCTGAATTATCGGGATGGCGGGAATTATAAACGATCACTGCGCTCGCCCCGTCCGATTGGAAGCCAGCGACAAAGCGTCTAAACTGTTCCATCCCGGGCAAAGGAACCCCATTGAAAACAGACCAGCAATCCCGCGCCACGGTGTGGCCGGACCAGATCTTCGATGTGCTGAAAGCCACCGGCGTGACCCAGGTGGCCTACGTGCCGGATGCCGGCCACGCCAAGCTGATCAACCGCTGCCATGCCGAGAAATCAATGCACACCGTCGTGCTGACCACCGAGGAAGAAGGTGTCGCCATGATGGCCGGCGCGTGGATGGGCGGCGCCCGCGGCGTGCTGCTGATGCAGTCGAGCGGCGTCGGCAACTGCATCAACATGCTGTCCATGTTCCAGGAATGCCGGCTGCCGCTGCTGATGCTGGTGACCATGCGCGGCGTATGGGGTGAATTCAACCCGTGGCAGGTGCCGATGGGCGGCAGCACCGCCGCGGCGCTGGAGCATGCCGGCGTGATCGTGCACTCAGTGGATCGAGCGGAAGACGTTCAGGAAACCGTCAACGCCTCTGCGCTGCTGGCTTTTCAGACTTACCGCCCGGTGGCCGTGCTGATCCAGCAGCGTGTGATCGGTTTCAAGAATTGGAGCAAGTAAAGCGGTGATTGGGTGATTCAGTGATTAGGTGATTGGTGATTGGTGATTGGTGATTGGTGATTGGTGATTGGTGATTGGTGATTGGTAAAAATTATGACTTTCCGGATATGACATGACAAATAATCAGAAAAAATCTGCGCTGGATCGCCGCAAGGTTGTCGCCGCCCTCGTCCGCGACCGCGGTGATGCGCTGGTCGTTACCGGACTTGGCTCAGCCACCTATGACGCGTATGCCGTCGGCGACCATCCGCTGAATTTTTATCTGTGGGGCGGCATGGGCGGCGCGGCGATGATCGGCCTGGGTCTCGCGCTGGCGCAGCCGAAACGCCGCGTGCTGGTGATTACCGGCGACGGCGAAATGCTGATGGGGCTGGGTGCGCTGGCAACCATCGCGGTCGAGGCCCCGAAAAATCTCGCCATCGCCGTCATCGACAACGGCCACTACGGCGAAACCGGCATGCAGCAGGCGCACACCGGGCGCGGCGTCGATATCACCGGCATGGCCAAAGCCGCGGGATTCCGCTCGGCAACCACCATCCGCACCGCAGCCGCGCTCCAGCAATGGCTGGCCGTTTTTCATCGCAAGCCCGGCCCGGTGTTCGGCGACATCAAGGTCTCTGCGCTGCCCGCGCCCATGGCGCTGCCGATGCGCGACGGCACGGCGATCAAGCATCGTTTCCGCACCGCGTTGCTGGGTGCAAAAGCACTCGATTAACCAAACTTCGCCCCCCTCTCCCCGCGTCAGTGGGGAGAGGGTTGGGGTGAGGGGCAAATGAAGCGCTACTCGACCATCAAGAGAAACCGCGCCCGCTCACTGCGCAAATCAACGACTGATGCCGAACAAAGTTTATGGCAGTTGTTACGAAACAGAAGCCTGCAACAATTCAAGTTCCGGCGACAACACCCAATCGGCCCATATTTCGTCGACTTCGTTTGCCTTGAACAAAAGCTGGTGATTGAACTTGACGGCAGCCAGCACATGGAGCAATTGCGTTACGATTCAGAGCGCACGGCATTCCTGGAAAAAGCCGGATATAAAGTTGTGCGGTTTTGGGATAACGATGTATTGGCTCAGTCTGAGGGTGTTATGCAGGTCATTTATGATGCCTTAGGCTGCCCCTCACCCTAGCCCTTGTATGTCGCAGAATAGAGTTGTTGTAGTTGTTGGGGAAGCATCAGATC
>CAZAOZ010000053.1:0-21982 GCA_964486865.1 uncultured Bordetella sp. | reverse complement strand
TTCACCATCGGCGGCGCGCAGGCGGTGGCGGCGCTGGCCTACGGCACGGCGACCATCCCCCAGGTGGACAAGATCGTCGGCCCCGGCAACGCTTACGTTGCCGCGGCGAAGCGGCGCGTGTTCGGCGTGGTCGGCATCGACATGGTGGCCGGCCCCTCGGAAATCCTGGTGGTCGGCGACGGCAGCACCGACCCCGACTGGGTGGCGATGGATCTGTTCGCGCAGGCCGAGCACGACGAGCTGGCGCAGGCGATCCTGCTCGCGCCGGACGCAAAATATCTCGATGCCGTCGCGGCCAGCATTGCGCGCCAATTACCGGACATGCCGCGGCGCGCGGTGATCGAGGCGTCGCTGAAGGGCCGCGGCGCGCTGATCGCAGTGCGCGACCTCGACGAAGCTTGCGCGCTGGTCAACCGCATTGCGCCGGAGCATCTGGAACTGTCGGTGGAAAATCCCGAGCGGCTGCTGCCGAACATCCGCCATGCCGGCGCGATATTCCTCGGCCGATTTACCTCGGAAGCGCTGGGCGATTACTGCGCCGGGCCCAATCATGTGCTGCCGACTTCGCGCACCGCGCGTTTTTCGTCGCCGCTGGGCGTTTATGATTTCCAGAAGCGCTCCAGCGTGATCCGGGTGTCGCGCGAGGGCGCGCTGAAGCTCGGCAAAATCGCCGTGGAACTGGCTGACGGCGAAGGCCTGACTGCGCACGCCAAGTCGGCCGGGTACCGGATGAAGTAAACGGCAGGCCTGAATCTTTTTAGTCAAAGAGCCAGATCAAAATCTTTTGCCACAGAGGTCACAGAGAGCACAGAGAAAACCCGGAAACTCATAATGCCCAGTGTTGTCGATTGCGCTGTGCTGTTGAAGTTCTCTGTGAACTCTGTGACCTCTGTGGCTGCAGTTTCTTTTTATGCCCAAAAACCCTGAAGACATCATCCGCAGCGAGATCCTCGCGCTGAAGGCGTATCACGTGCCCGCTGCGGCGGGGATGGTGAAGCTCGACGCGATGGAGAATCCTTACTGTCTGCCTGATGCCGTGCGCAGCGAGTTGGGCGCTGTTGCGGGCGCCGCTGCAATCAACCGGTACCCTGATCCAGGGGCGACGCAGTTGAAAGCGCGGCTGCGCGAGGCGCTGCGGGTGCCTGCCGGCGCCGATCTGGTGCTGGGCAACGGTTCCGACGAAATCATCCAGATGCTGACCATGGCCGTGGCGCGGCCCGGCGCGGTGGTGCTCGGCGTCGAACCGGCGTTTGTGATGTTCCGCATGATTGCGACGTTCTGCGGCGTGCGGTTTGCCGGCGTGCCGCTGCGCGCCGATTTTTCACTGGATACCGGTGTGATGCTTGCGGCGATCAGGGCCGAGCAGCCGGCACTGATTTTCATCGCCTGGCCCAACAACCCGACCGGCAACCTGTTCGATGCGGCTGCGATCGAGCGCATCATCGACGCCGCGCCCGGCCTCGTGGTGATCGACGAGGCCTACCATGCATTCGCGCAGCAGACCTTCATGGACCGGCTGCCGCGCCACCCCAATCTGCTGGTGATGCGCACGCTGTCGAAGTCGGGACTCGCCGGGCTGCGGCTGGGCGTGCTTGCCGGCGCACCGGCGTGGCTGGCGCACATCGACAAGGTGCGCCTCCCGTATAATGTCAACGTGCTGACGCAACTCGCCGCCGAAACGATACTGCAGCATGACGCGCTGCTCGATGAGCAGGCGGCGCTGCTGCGCGCCGGCCGCGAGCGGATGCAGGCCGATTTGCGCGCCATTCCCGGCGTGACGGCGTTTCCCAGCGCGGCGAATTTCATATTGTTCCGGGTTGCACGCGCGTCCTCGGTGTTTGAACGACTGAAGCAACAGGGCGTGCTGATCAAGAACCTCGACGGTTCGCACCCGGCGCTGGCGGACTGCCTGCGCGTCACCGTGGGCACGCCCGAAGAAAATGCGCAGTTCATCGCGGCGTTGCGCGTCGCCGTGTAACATTAAGGCCATCATGCCCATGAAAAGCCGAGCAGCAGCCGTCGTTCGCGACACCCAGGAAACGCAGATCACCGTCAAGCTCAATCTCGACGGCGCCGGCCGCGCGAAACTCGCCAGCGGCGTGCCGTTTCTCGACCACATGCTCGACCAGATCGCGCGGCACGGCCTCGTCAATCTCGAGGTCAAGGCGCAGGGCGATCTGCACATCGACGCGCATCACACCGTCGAAGACATCGGCATCACGCTGGGCCAGGCGTTCGCCAAGGCTGTTGGCGACAAAAAAGGCGTGCGCCGCTACGGCCATGCCTACGTGCCGCTTGACGAGGCGCTGTCGCGCGCGGTGATCGACCTGTCCGGGCGGCCGGGGCTGGAAATGACCGGCAAGTTCACGCGCGCGCGGGTGGGCGAGTTCGACGTCGATCTGGTGCGCGAATTTTTCCAGGGCTTCGCCAATCATGCCGGCGTCACGCTGCATCTCGACAATCTCAAGGGCGCGAATACCCATCACCAGGTGGAGACGCTGTTCAAGGCGTTCGGCCGTGCGCTGCGCATGGCCGTCGAACTTGACCCGCGGGTAAAAGGCATACCGTCCACCAAAGGCAAACTCTGAGCAAGGTTGCCGCGCGGAGCGGCAGTCTTGCCCACTTTGAATGACCAGTTAAGCGAGTCGCGATGAGCATCGACATTGCCGTCATCGATTACGGCATGGGCAATCTGCGCTCGGTGTCCAAGGCCATTGAACATGTCGCGCCGGGCCGCACCGTGGTGGTGACCGGCAATCCGGCGGATGTGGCCGCGGCCGGCCGCGTGGTGTTCCCCGGTCAGGGGGCGATGCCGGATTGCATGCGCGAAATGGAAGCGCGCGGCCTGCGTGGTGCGCTCATCGCCGCGGCTCGTGACAAACCATTCCTCGGCATCTGCATCGGCCTGCAGATGTTGTTCGAGCGCAGCGAGGAAGGCGATACGCCGGGGCTCGGCCTGCTGGCGGGCGCGGTGCGGCGCTTTCCGGCGGCGCGCATGATCGATGCGCAGGGCGAAAAACTCAAGGTGCCGCACATGGGCTGGAACGAGGTCGAGCAGGGCATGGCGCATCCGTTGTGGCAGGGCATACCGGAGCGCAGCCGGTTCTATTTTGTGCACAGTTTTTATCCGGAACCCGCCGATCCCGGCATCGTCGCCGGCTGGAGCGCCTATCCGTTCCGGTTTGCCTGCGCCGCGGCGCGCGATAATATTTTCGCGGTGCAGTTCCATCCCGAGAAAAGTCAGGCTGCCGGACTGCGATTGCTGGCGAACTTTGTGGCGTGGAAGCCGCAGATGTCTGCACGCGGCTGAAACAGGCCGGCAATCAGGCTTGCGATCATCGCCGCTGTAGTATGATTAATCCCACCGCAACGATTTTGCAGACGACAACCCGATCCGGCTTATCCGTCGCTGACCTTCCTGGTCAAACTCATCACCGCCTCCGCATCATGCCATTTCACGCCAGCTCATCCCGGCTTCCTGACTCAACCGCCTGCTGATTCTCAATTACCATGCTGATCATCCCCGCCATCGATTTGAAGGACGGCAAATGCGTGCGCCTGAAGCAGGGCGACATGAGCGACGCCACTATTTTTTCGGAAGACCCCGGCGCGATGGCCGCGCAGTGGCTCAAGCAGGGTGCGCGCCGCCTGCATGTCGTCGATCTCAATGGCGCTGCGGCAGGCAAACCGAAGAACGAGGCGGCGATCAAGTCCATCGTCAAGGCGGTGGGCACCGATCTGCCGATCCAGCTGGGCGGCGGCATCCGTGATCTCGACACCATCGAGGCCTACATCGATGCCGGCATCAGCTACATCATCATCGGCACCGCGGCGGTGAAGACGCCGGGATTCCTGCAGGATGCCTGCACGGCATTTCAGGGGCACATCATCGTCGCGCTCGATGCCAAGGACGGCAAGGTGGCGGTGGACGGCTGGTCGAAGATGACCGGGCACGACGTCGTCGATCTGGCGAAAAAATTCCAGGATTACGGCGTCGAAGCCGTCATTTACACCGACATCGGCCGCGACGGCATGCTGACCGGCGTCAATATCGAGGCCACCGTGGCGCTCGCCCGGCAGCTCAATGTGCCGGTCATCGCCAGCGGCGGCATCACCGACCTCGACGACGTCAAGAAACTCTGCGCGGTCGAGTCCGAAGGCATCATGGGTGCGATCACCGGCCGCGCCGTCTATCAGGGTACGCTGAAGTTCGGCGCGGCGCAGAAGCTGGCTGACAAACTGTCCAAAAGCAAGTAAATGGTAAGCGGTAAGCGGTAAGCGGTAAGCCGTAAGCCGTAAGCCGTAAGCGGGGGTAACCGCTCACTGCTTACCGCTTACCCCTCACGCATTCACCCTTCACAATATTTGATGCCCCTCGCCAAACGCATCATCCCCTGTCTCGACGTCACCGCCGGCCGCGTGGTCAAGGGCGTCAATTTTGTCGAGCTGAAGGATGCCGGCGATCCGGTCGAGATCGCACGCCGCTACGATGAACAGGGCGCGGACGAGCTGACCTTTCTCGACATCACCGCGAGCAGCGACGACCGCGGCCTGATCCTGCACATCATCGAGGCGGTGGCGGCGCAGGTCTTCATTCCGCTGACCGTGGGCGGCGGCGTGCGCTCGGTCGATGACGTGCGCCGGCTGCTCAATGCCGGCGCCGACAAGGTCAGCATCAACACCGCCGCAGTGCAGAATCCGCAGTTGGTCGCCGATGCCAGCGGCCGCTACGGCGCGCAGTGCATCGTCGTTGCGGTGGATGCCAAGCGCGTGGCCGGGGCTGATCCGCTGCGCTGGGAGGTCTATACCCACGGCGGGCGCAGGGCCACGGGACTCGACGCGGTGGAGTGGGGCAGGAAAATGCAGGCCATGGGCGCCGGCGAAATTCTGCTCACCAGCATGGACCGCGACGGCACGCGCGCCGGCTTCGATCTTGAGCTTACGCGCGCGTTTTCGACGACGCTCGACATTCCGATTGTCGCCAGCGGCGGTGTCGGCAACCTCGAGCATCTCGCCGAAGGCGTCACCATCGGTCGCGCCGATGCGGTGCTCGCCGCGAGCATTTTTCACTACGGTGAATTCACGATCCGCCAGGCCAAGCAGCACATGGCTGCGCGCGGCATCGAGGTCCGGTTGTAGCGGCAGAAAAAATCAATTAAAATCAAACAGTTATAATTTTTGATGGATGGGCGCGGCCCTGCCGGCCCTGCATGACATCATGGCGTCGAACTGGCTGGACCGGGTGCAGTGGAGCGCCGACGGGCTGATTCCCGCGGTGACGCAGGAGTCGGGCAGCGGCCGCGTGCTGACGGTGGCGTGGATGAACCGCGAGGCGCTGGAGCGTACCGCAGCTACCGGTGAGGCGCATTACTGGTCGCGCTCGCGCAGGAAGTTATGGCACAAGGGCGAGGAGTCCGGCCACGTGCAGCGCGTGCAATCGATCCGCCTCGACTGCGATCAGGATGTGGTGCTGCTCGAAGTCGAGCAGATCGGCGGCATTGCCTGCCACACCGGCCGGCACAGCTGTTTTTTTTACGAACTGCAGAACGGCAACTGGGTCGAGATGGATCCGGTGCTGAAAGATCCGAAGGCGATCTACGGTAAAAAATGATGACGACCATCGACAAGGACATACTGTTGCGGCTGGGCGCAACCATCGCGGCGCGCAAGGGCGCGGATGCGGGGGCGTCCTACGTTGCCGGCCTGCTGGCAAAAGGCGAGGACGCCATCCTGCGCAAGGTGCTGGAAGAGGCCGCCGAGACGCTGTTGGCCTCCAAGGAGGGTGATAAACTGCATGTCGTTCGCGAAACGGCCGACCTGTGGTTTCACACGCTGGTGCTGCTGGCCTGGCACGGCGCCGGTCCGGAAGACGTGCTCGCCGAACTGCAACGGCGCGAAGGCGTGTCGGGCGTCGCCGAGAAGGCTGAGCGAAAATAGTTGGTAACGCGCGAGAAGCTCGCGCGATCGGGTTCAGGACAGGAATTCAATTTTTCCGTGCCCGCGCACGGATCATGAGGAGCATGTTATGGGTTCATTCAGCATCTGGCATTGGTTGATCGTGTTGCTGGTGGTGGTCCTGATATTCGGCACCAAGAAGCTGCGCAACATCGGCGCCGATCTCGGTGGCGCGGTCAAGGGTTTCAAGGACGGCATGAAGGCCGGCGACGACAAGTCCGCCGAAGCCAAGACTGAAATACCGCCTTCCACCGGCCAGACCATCGACGGCGAAGCGCGCAAGGAAACCACGAAGTCGTGAAAAGTGCATGCGTGAAGGGCGCGGGGTAAATCGCGGGCATTTCCCCGGTCCCGCATCTCTTCACCGCTCACCGCTCACCGCTTACGTCCCATGTTCGATATCGGTTTCTCCGAATTGCTGGTCATTGCCGTGGTGGCATTGATCGTCATCGGGCCGGAGCGCCTGCCCAAGGTGGCGCGGACGGTAGGTGCGCTGTTCGGGCGCATGCAGCGCTATGTCAACGACGTCAAAGCCGACATCAGCCGCGAAATGGCGCTCGATGACCTGCGCAAACTGCAGGCGAGCATGCAGGACACGGTGCGTTCAGTCGAAAATTCGGTCAACCAGGAAGTGCGCTCCGCCGAAACCGAGATGAACAAGCTTGCCAGCGATACGCAACCGCCGGCGTACCCGGAGCCGCCTGAACCAGCGCCCGCATCAGTCGCCGAAAATGTTCCCGCTGCCCCCGCGCAACATGCCGGGGCGCCCGAACCCGCCAAACCGGCGCAGTCGTAGTGAGCGAAGACACTTTTATTTCCCACCTGATCGAACTGCGCGACCGCCTGCTGCGCGCGCTCACCGTATTCGGGGTCGTGCTGCTGGTGCTGATCCCGTTTTCCTCCGATCTCTACGATCTGCTGGCGACGCCGATGATGAGCGCGCTGCCCGAAGGCACGAAAATGATCGCTACCGGCGTGGTGACGCCGTTTCTGGTGCCGGTCAAGGTGGCGATGATGGTGGCCTTCGTCATCACGCTGCCCTACATCCTCTATCAGGCGTGGTCGTTCATCGCGCCCGGCCTCTATCTGCACGAGAAACGCCTGGTGCTGCCGCTGGTGGTGGCGAGCACGATCCTGTTCGTGATCGGCATCGTGTTCTGCTATGTGTTCGTCTTCAACACGGTGTTCCACTTTATCCATCAGATCGCGCCGAAAAGCATTTCGGTGGCGCCGGACATCGAGAACTACCTCAACTTCGTGCTGACCATGTTCCTGGCGTTCGGGTTGACGTTCGAGACGCCGATCGTGGTGGTGATGCTGACGCGCATGGGCATAGTGACACTGGAGCAGTTGCGCAGCATCCGCCCCTATTTCATCGTCATTGCGTTCGTGATTGCCGCCGTCGTCACGCCGCCGGACGTGGTGTCGCAGCTGCTGCTGGCCATCCCGATGTGCCTGCTCTACGAGGTGGGATTGCTCGCCGCGCGTTTTGTGCCGCCGCGCGCGGCTCCGGCAGAGGATGGAGATTACACGCCGCCGAGCGATGCCGAGCAGGATGCCGAACTCGACCGCATCGCCGCCGAAGAGCGCCGCCGCTCCGGGGGCTGAGCAGGCCGCCGGACGCATTTGCCGGCCAAGACTTACTCCTGGCGCTTCTGCTGCCTGGGCCGCTTGCCGACCGTGACCTTCAGGTCGAACTGCTGTTTTTCGCGCAGCACGCGCAGCGTCGCCTGACTGCCGGGCACCAGTGCGGCAATCAGGTTGAGCATGGTCGCCGAGTCGGTCACGGGTTTGCCATCGACGGCGACCAGCACGTCGCCCACCTTCATGCCGCCCCGGTCCGCGGGCGTGCCGCGGAACACTTCGGTGATCAGCGTGCCGCGTGTGGTGACGGGCATTTTGAATGATTCGGCAATTTCGCGGGTCATGTCCTGCACGCCGACGCCGATCCAGCCGCGCTGCACCGTGCCGGTCTGGATGATCTGCTCCATGACGGATTTCGCGGTGCTCACGGGAATCGCGAAGCCGATGCCCAGCGAGGCGCCGCCCGGTGTTTTTGAATAGATCGCCGTGTTGATGCCCATCAGATGGCCGTTGACATCGACCAGCGCGCCGCCCGAGTTGCCGGGGTTGATGGCCGCGTCGGTCTGGATGAAATTCTCGAAGGTGTTGATGCCGAGATGGCTGCGGCCCAGCGCGCTGACGATGCCCAGCGTCACGGTCTGGCCGACGCCGAACGGATTGCCGATGGCGAGCACCACGTCACCGACGCGCGCGCCGTCGGGCGCGCCGAAGGTGATCGCCGGCAGATTGGGCAGATCGATCTTGAGTACGGCCAGATCGGATTCAGGATCGGTGCCGACCACTTTCGCGGGCATCCGCCGCGTATCGGCCAGCACGACCTCGATGCCGTCGGCGGCATCGACCACGTGACTGTTGGTCAGGATGTAGCCGGAACTGCTGACGATGACGCCGGAGCCGAGGTTGGTGCCGGGCTGGCTCTGGGCATCGGGCTGGTCACCGAAAAAAAAGCGGAACAGCGGATCGTCCTGCAACGGATGCCGCTGCCGCGCCTTGACGGTCTTGGTGGTGAAAATGTTGACCACCGCGGGCATCGCTTTTTTTGCGGCGTCGCTGTACGAGGCGGCGCGCGGCGTTCCTGCATCCGCCGCCGGCTGCTTGACGGTGATGACGGCGTTTGGCGCCGGCACGCTCCCGCCCAGCAGGTCGGGGCGCAGCGTGCTGACGACGAACAGCGCGGCGATGCAGATGGTCGCGGTTTGACTGAATATGAGCCAGAGTTTTCGCATGAGATGGCCGCGGTGTCGCGGTTACAATGGTTCTGTCTGTATTGAATAAATGGGATGACGGTCATGGAACGCGCTGCGCTCGACGCCTATCTGTCCGATTTTCTGCAAGTCCCTGATTTCCGGGATTATTGCCCAAACGGCCTGCAGGTGGAAGGCCGCGCCGAAGTCGTGCGCATCGTCACCGGCGTGACTGCGTCGGCGGCGCTGATCGAAGCGGCGGTGGCGGCGGGCGCCGATGCGCTGATCGTGCATCACGGCTATTTCTGGCGCGGCGAGGACGCGCGCATCACCGGCATGCGCCGGCGGCGCATCGGACTGCTGCTGGCCAGCGACCTGAACCTGTTTGCCTATCATCTGCCGCTCGACGCGCACCCGGAAGTAGGCAACAACGCTGCGCTGGCGCGGCAACTCGGGCTGACGCCGGCGGGGCGCTTCGGCGAGCAGGATGTCGGCGCGCATGGAACGCCGGCAGCGGGCACGACCCTCGGCGCGTTCTGCAGGCTGGTCGAACAGAAACTCGGCCGCGCGCCGCTGGTGATCGGCGATCCCGCGCGCCCGCTGCGCCGCGTCGCGTGGTGCACCGGCGCCGCGCAGGGGATGTTCGAGCAGGCGATTGCGCTCGGCGTCGATGCCTATGTCAGCGGCGAGATTTCCGAGCAGACGGTGCATGCGGCGCGCGAATCCGGCGTGTCCTACATCGCCGCCGGCCACCATGCAACCGAGCGTTACGGCGTGCAGGCGCTGGGCGAGCATCTGGCGCAGCGTTTCGGGTTGCAGCACCGTTTTGTCGAGGTGGAAAATCCGGTGTAGGCGCGGGGTGTGTCCGGAGGCGCTGCGCGCAGCAATGTAGAGCGTTACAAGTCGTAACAAATTCACGCGTCCCGGCCCGGCCAGGCAGGTCTATCATCAGGTCATCCAGGCACCGCAGGAGATGATGTTTATGCGCGGAAACCCTATGCGCGGGCCCCTGATTCGCGGAACCCTGTTACTGACTCTGGCAGCAGCCATGCTTATCGCGAGCCTGCCGGCCGACGCCGGCGGCAACCACCGCCCTCATCATCGCGCGCGGGTCGGCGTATTTATCGGCGCACCGGTGTTGCTGGCGCCGCTGTGGGTGTCGCCGCATCCCTATTACTACTATCCGGCGCCCGTGGTGGTACGTGAGCGGGTGATTGTCCGTGAGCCGCTGGTGTTCTACGACGAACAGGGCCGTCCGGTGCCACCGGAATCACGATCGGCGCCGGCGCAACCGCAAGCACCGGCGCAGTCGCCACCGCAGCAGGACGCTGCAGCGCCCGTCTGGTATTTCTGCCCGGATGCGCAGACCTACTATCCCTACGTGCAAAACTGCGCTTCGGCATGGCAGCGGGTCGTGCCGCATCCGCCACCGCCGCCCCGTCAGTAGCGGGCTGCATCACCCCGCCGTTCCTGATCACCCCGCCGTTCCTGATCAGTAGCGGGCCGCACTGTAGTACCCGCCGTCCCCGTCAGTCGCTGCTCCCCGTCGTGGGGCTGCGCCCGCCATGGCGTGAATCGCAATCCGGAGATGGCCCAATAACTCATTGAACTGAATGGTTTTTTCAAGGTTTTGCTTAACTTTTGCCTGCGCTCACGTGTAAAATATCGCGTTTTTCGCAGACACCGGCACTTACAGGGGAGTTTCAGGCATGTCCGAGAAGAATACTGATCAGGGAAAGCGGCAGTTTCTGGTTGCTGCCACCACGGTTGCGGGCGGTGTCGCCGCAGGCGCGGCAGCCGTGCCGTTTGTGGCGAGCATGTTGCCGTCGGAGCGCGCGAAAGCCGCCGGTGCGCCGGTTGAAGTGGATCTGAGCACACTGGCGCCGGGCGAGCGCAAAACCATCGAATGGCAGGGCAAGCCGGTGTGGATAGTCCGCCGCACCAAAGAGATGCTCGACACCGTGCGCGGCAACGACGGCAACGTCGCCGATCCCGAATCGAAAAAGAAAATGCAGCCGCCGTATGCGGTCAACGAATTTCGTTCGATCAAGGACGAGTATCTGGTAGTCGTCGGCATCTGCACCCACCTCGGCTGTTCGCCGGTGGAAAAGTTCGCCAAGCAGGCCGAAGCCTTCGATCCGAACTGGCAGGGCGGATTTTATTGCCCGTGCCACGGCTCGCTGTTTGATCTGGCAGGCCGCGTGTACAAAAATCGCCCCGCGCCCGACAACCTGGTTGTGCCGCCGCACAAATACCTGTCCGACACGCGCATCGTGATCGGCGAAGACACCAAGGGAGCCTGATCAACATGGCTGCGACTACCCCCAAAGAACCCGTGCAGTTTACCGGTGCCGGCCCGCTGAACGCCCCCATCAGCGGCGTACTGACCTGGGTCGATCAACGCTTCCCGCTGATGGCGCTGTGGCGCGACCATCTGTCACAGTATTACGCACCGAAGAATTTCAACTTCTGGTATTTCTTCGGCTCGCTGGCGATGCTGGTGCTGGTGATCCAGATCGTCACCGGAATTTTCCTGACCATGCACTACAAGCCGTCGGCGGCGGAAGCCTTCGCCTCGGTGGAATACATCATGCGCGACGTGCCGGCGGGCTGGTTCATCCGCTACATGCATTCGACCGGCGCCTCGGCCTTTTTCATCGTGGTCTATCTGCACATGTTCCGCGGCATGCTCTACGGCTCGTACCGCCAGCCGCGCGAACTGATCTGGGTTTTCGGCATGCTGATCTACCTGTGCCTGATGGCCGAGGCGTTTTTCGGCTACCTGCTGCCGTGGGGCCAGATGTCGTTCTGGGGCGCGCAGGTGATCATCAACCTGTTTGACGCGCTGCCGCTGATCGGACCGGATCTGTCCACCTGGATCCGCGGCGATTTCGTCATCTCCGACGCCACGCTGAACCGCTTTTTTGCGTTCCACGTGATCGCCATTCCGCTGGTGCTGCTGGGCCTCGTGGCCGCGCACATCATGGCGCTGCATGAAGTGGGCTCCAACAATCCGGATGGCGTCGAGATCAAGAAACACAAGGATGCGCAGGGCCATCCGCTCGACGGCATTCCGTTTCACCCGTATTACACGGTGAAGGACATTCTCGGCGTGGTGGTGTTCATGTTCCTGTTTTTCCTGGTGGTGTTCTTCGCGCCGGAGCTGGGCGGCTACTTCCTCGAATACAACAACTTCATCCCGGCCGATCCGCTGAAAACGCCGCCGCATATCGCGCCGGTGTGGTACTTCACGCCGTATTACTCGGTGCTGCGCGCGATCACCGAGGACTTCATGATCGTGCTCGCCGCGGGCGTTGCCGCCTATGTGGCGCTGATCTGGCTGACCGTGCGCAACGGGAGTATCAAAATGGCCGCGTTCGTGATCGGTCTCGTGACCATCGTGCTGATGAAGGGCGGGCCGGTTGCGATTGAGGCAAAAGTCTGGGGCGTGATCCTGATGGGCGTGGCGGCGCTGATTTTCTTCCTGCTGCCGTGGCTCGACCGCAGCCCGGTGAAGTCGATCCGCTACAAGGGGACACTGTCCAAGGCCGCGCTGACGATATTCGTCATCGTGTTCATCGTGCTCGGCTATTACGGCACCCAGACGGTGACGCCGGCCGGCACGCTGATTTCGCAGATCGGCACGCTGATTTATTTCGCGTTTTTCCTGCTGATGCCGTGGTATTCGGCGATGGACAAGACCCTGCCCGAACCCGATCGCGTGACCATGTGATGGTAAAAAACATGAATAAAATCAATAAGTTATTTATTGCCCTGCTGTTTGCGCCGATGCTTGCACTGGCTGCCGGCGACCACATCAAACTCGACCGTGCGCCGATCAATGAAGAGGATCAGGCGTCGCTGCAGCGCGGCGCGCGGCACTTCGTCAATTACTGCATGAACTGCCACAGCGCGAATTACATGCGCTTCAACCGGCTGCGCGACATCGGCCTGACCGAACAGCAGATACTCGACAACCTGGTGTTCACCGGCGTCAAGGTCGGCGAGGTGATGAAGATCGCGATGGATCCCAAGGATGCCAAGAACTGGTTCGGCGCGACGCCGCCGGACCTGTCGGTGACCGCGCGCTCGCGCGCGTCCGCGGACGGCAGCGGCGCTGACTGGCTGTACACGTATCTACGCAGTTTCTACCGTGACGCCGAGCGACCGACGGGCTGGAACAACACCGTGTATCCCAACGTCGGCATGCCGCACGCGCTGTGGGAACTGCAGGGCGAGCAGGTGCTGGTTGCACGCAAGGTGCAGGGCGAGGGTTTCGTGAAAACCGAAATGGCGCTGAAGCTCGACAAGCCGGGCACGCTGAGCGCGGCCGAGTACGACCAGATGGCTGCCGACTTGGTGAATTACCTGGTGTTCATGGGCGAGCCCGTGCGCAACGATCGCAAGACCATTGGCATGTTCGTGCTGCTGGCGCTGGGCGTGCTGTTCATTTTCGCGTATGCGCTGAAGAAGGAGTACTGGAAAGACGTGCACTGACCTTCGGGCAGCCCGCCGGGGCCGTGCGCGCGAGCCGCGTCACGGCCCCTTTGTTCCTCTGGCGCTGCCCTTGTTGAATGACTTACCTGCTGTTCCGTTACGGATAAACCATCATGATGACACTCTACTCGGGCACTACCTGCCCTTTCAGCCAACGCTGCCGCTTCGTGCTCTACGAGAAGGGCATGGATTTCCAGATCATCGACGTTGACCTGTTCAACAAGCCGGAAGATCTCGCGGTGATGAATCCGTACAACCAGGTGCCGGTGCTGGTCGAGCGCGACCTGATTCTCTATGAATCGAACATCATCAATGAATACATCGACGACCGCTTCCCGCATCCGCAACTGATGCCGGCGGACCCGGTGATGCGCGCCCGTGCGCGGCTGTTCCTGTTCCGCTTCGAGCAGGAGATGTTTTCGCACGTGACGCTGATCGAAAAAGGCACGCAGAAGCAGGCCGACAAGGGCCGCCAGACCATCCGCGACAGCCTGACGCAGATCGCCCCGGTGTTCGCCAAGCAGAAATTCATGCTGGGCGAGGAATTCTCGATGCTCGACGTGGCGATCGCGCCGCTGTTGTGGCGGCTGGACCACTACGGCATCCAGCTGGGCAAGCAGGCCGCGCCGCTGATGAAATACGCCGAGCGCCTGTTCAGCCGCCCGGCGTACATCGACGCGCTGACGGCGTCCGAAAAAGTCATGCGGAAGTAAAAGACAGTGATGAGTGCGGAGCGCGGAGTGCCCCCCAAGGGGACTTCCTTCGGGGCGAGCAACAAAACCCTGCGATTTCTGCGTGGTTTTCACTCATCACTCATCACTCATCATTCATCACTCGCTTGACCATGGAGCGTTCCAACAAGCCCTACCTGATCCGCGCCATCCATGAATGGGCGTGCGACAGCGGCCTGACGCCGTATCTGTCGGTGAAGGTCGATGAAAACACCCGCGTGCCCGCCGAACTGGTCAAGAACGGCGAAATCGTGCTCAACCTCAGCTATGACGCTACCCACAAGCTGACCATCGGCAATGACGTGATCCAGTTCTCCGCGCGTTTCGGCGGGGTGTCGCGCGAATGCTCGGTGCCGCTTGCTGCGGTGCAGGGAATATTCGCGCGTGAAAACGGACAAGGCCTGTTTTTCCCCGCCGAATCACAGGCGCAGTCGATGACGCCTGAAGGTGCGGCGCCGCATCCGGCGTCGCCCGGGAATCCCGACGATCCCAAGCCGGATGCGCCGGGCCCCGGCGGCCGGCCGCGCCTGCAAGTCGTTAAATAGCTGTCGGCGCGGAAATCACGAGCCGTTTTTCTTGGTCGGCTGAAGCGTATGGGTGCCCATGATCGTCATTCGCGGCGCCGGCGGATTTCGCGGATCACCGCGGCATTGTCGAGTTCGGCTTCGCCCTGTTTCATGCAGCCTTCGACGATATCGGTGTAGGTCGCGGCCAGCGGCAACTGCTGCTGCAGGCGCTCTGCCAGTTCCAGCATCAGTGAAAAATCCTTCAGCGTCTGCGCGATTTTGCCGTGCGGCGTGAAATCGCCGGCGATCATTTTTTTGCCCTTGACGTCCATGACCTGCGAATAGGCCGCCGAATCGCGCGCCACCGCCAGCAACCGCGCCGGATCAAGCCCCATGCGTTCGGCGAACACCAGGCCTTCGGCGAGTGCGGCGCGGTTGATGCCGAGGATCAGGTTGATCGCCAGCTTGGCGCGGCCGCCGTTGCCGGCGGTGCCAAGATGGTGGCGGCGCGGGCAGATGGCGTCGAGCACATCGCGCACGGCTTCCGCCGCCGCCGGATCGCCGCCGACCAGGCCCAAACCTTCGCCGCGCGCGGTCTGGTCGCTGGTGCCGGAGACCGGCATTTCGATAAAATGCAGGCGCTGCGCCGGCAGGCGTTGCGCCAGCGCGGTGATGCGGTCCGGATCGCAGGTGCTGATGCAGATTGCGGTGAGCGGCGGCGCATCGGCCGGCAGCGCGGCGAGCAGTCCCTGCGGGCCTTCGAGCGCGGCTTCAACCTGATCGGTGTTGAACACGGCGATGACCACCGTGCGACAGGTGCGGGCAATTTCAGCAGGCGAGGCTGCGACCGTGCCGCCGAATGCCGCGAGTGCTGCAGACTTGGCGGGATCGACGTCATAGCCAATGACGGCGTGGCCGGCGGCGATCAGGCGCCGCGCGCAGGCGGTGCCCATCAGGCCGTTGCCGATGATGCCGACAGGAGTGTTGTTCATGTTTTTGTGCGACCTGTGCAGAGTGGAGTCTGCGCAATTATAGGGGGCCAGGGTCTGTTAATACGGGCAAACCGCGCTCGACGCTCCTGGCACCGGGATCCAATTGTCGCCGTCGCACTCGCGAAGTCATTGTTAACAGGCCCTGTCCCCGCAACGAGGCGCTATAATCCGCCCTCGCGCCGGCATAGCTCAGTTGGTAGAGCAACCGCCTTGTAAGCGGTAGGTCGTCTGTTCGATTCAGACTGTCGGCACCACCGCCTTCGGCGGCGGTCTTGGCAGTCGGCGCGCAAGTAATATAATCCAATAAAATCAATGGGTTATGTAATTCGTCGGCATATGGCGAAGGGTATGGTGCTGGAACGCGGGGGCATTGATTTTTTTTGCGGCTGCCTCATCTAATACGCCGCCAAAAACACGCAGCCGCATTGCAGGCCGCGCAGAGGAATGGAGAGAGCAATTGATTAAAGTAGAACACCTGGTCAAGGCCTTCGGTCCGAAGCTGGCGGTGAACGATGTGTCGTTCAGCGTCGAACGCGGCGAAGTGCTGGGTTTTCTCGGGCCCAACGGCGCCGGCAAATCCACCACCATGCGCATGATCACCGGCTATTACCCGCCCACCTCCGGCAGGATCACCGTCGGCGGCCATGACATGGTCGAGAACCCGATTGCCGCCAAGCGCCTGATCGGTTACCTGCCGGAGAACGCGCCGGGTTATGCCGACATGACGGTCAACGGTTTTCTCAATTTCTGCGCCGAACTGCGCGGCCTGCAGGGTGATGCGCGCAAGCGTGCCGTGCATCGCGCGGTTGAACTGTGTTTTCTCGACACCGTGCTCTATCAGTCGATCGACACGCTGTCCAAGGGCTACAAGCATCGCACCTGTCTCGCGCAGTCGCTGATCCACGATCCCGAGGTGCTGATTCTCGACGAACCCACCGACGGCCTCGATCCCAATCAGAAGCATGAGGTGCGCGGCCTGATCAAGCGCCTGGGCGAAAACAAGGTGGTGATTTTCTCCACGCACATTCTCGAGGAAGTCGAAGCGGCATGTACTCGGGTCATCATCATCGATCGCGGCCGCATCGTCGCCAACGACACCCCGGCGGCGCTGAAGGCGCGTTCACCGGAGGGCCGCATGGAAGACGTGTTCCGCGCAATTACGCTGCCCGATACCATCAAGGCGGAGGCACACGCATGAACGCCTGGATCAATATCAGGACCATCATGAAGCGCGAGCTGTCCGGCTATTTCACTTCGCCGATTGCCTACGTGTTTCTGGTCATTTTTCTGCTGCTGACGGGATTTTTCACCTTCACCATCGGCAATTTTTTCGAGCGCGGCGAAGCCTCGCTGGTGTCGTTTTTCACCTGGCACCCGTGGCTGTACCTGTTCCTGGTGCCCGCGGTCGGCATGCGGCTGTGGTCGGAGGAGCGGCGGCTGGGCACGATGGAGCTGCTGCTGACCATGCCCATCACCAGCTGGCAGGCCATAGTCGGCAAGTTCCTCGCCTCGTGGCTGTTCCTCGCGCTGGCGCTGGCGCTGACCTTTCCTGTGGCGATCACCGTGAATTATTTCGGCGACCCCGACAACGGCATCATTTTCGCCGGCTACTTCGGCAGCCTGATGCTGGCGGGTTCGTACCTCGCGGTGAGCTGCATGACTTCGGCGCTGACCCGCAACCAGGTCATCAGCTTCATCCTGTCGGTGATGATCTGCCTGTTCCTGATCCTCGCCGGCTACACGCCGGTCACCGACCTGCTGTCGCGGTTCGCCAGCCCGGTGGTGGTCGATGTGGTTGCGGCCTTCTCGGTGATGACGCATTTCGAAGGCTTCCAGCGCGGCGTGCTCGATACGCGCGACGTGGTGTTCTTCGTTACGGTGATCGGTTTCATGCTGTTCACCACCGGCGTGATCATCCGCAACCAGCGCGCAGGATAGAGCGATGAAAAACAAGAATCTCGAAACTTTGATGTATTCCGCCGGCGGCGTCATCGCGCTGGCGCTGATCCTCGTCGCCGCCAACTTCATTTTCAGCGCGCTGAACGCCCGCATCGACCTGACCCAGGGCCGCGTCTATACGCTGTCGGACGGCACGCGCTCGATCCTGTCGAAGCTGGAAGCGCCGGTGAAAATCCGCCTCTATTACACGCAGGGCAGCGCCGCGGTGCCGCCGGGGCTGAAGACTTTCGCGGGGCGCGTGGAAGATTTGCTCAATGAATACAAGGCCGCGTCCAACGGCAAGGTCATCATCGAGAAATTCAATCCCGAGCCGGATTCGGATGCCGAGGATTCGGCGGCGCTCGACAACGTCGAGGGCCAGATGACCAACACCGGCGAGAAGTTCTACCTCGGCCTGTCGGTATCCTTTCTCGACCAGAAGTCGTCGATCCCGGTGCTGACGCCGGACCGAGAACGCCTGCTCGAATACGACATCACGCGCTCTATTTCGCAGGTGGGGCAGGCGAAAAAACCGGTCATCGGCATCATGAGCCACCTGCCGGTGCTGGGCCGCTCGCTCGACCCGGTGAAAAAACAGCAGCCGACCGAGCCGTGGGTGCTGGCCGCCGAACTGAAGCGGATATTCGACGTGCGCAAGGTCGAAATGAACGCGACCAAAATCGACGACGACATCAAGGTGCTGCTGGTGATCCATCCGCGCGACATCATGGAACCCGCGGAATACGCGATCGACCAGTTCGTGCTGCGCGGCGGCAAGCTGATCGCCTTTGTCGATACCTATGCCTATTTCGACCAGCAGCCCGACCTGCAGAACCCGTTCGGCGGCAGTGCCGCGGGGCAGTCTTCGTTCACCAGCCTGTTCAAGGCCTGGGGCGTGGAGCCCAGCCATGGCAAGGTCGTCGCCGACCTGACGTTCGCCAGTGGCGAGGGCCCGCGGCTGCTGCCGACGCTGCTGTCGCTGAACACCGAAGCGCTGAACATGGACGACGTGGTGACCAGCCAGGTCGGCACGCTGCTGATCCCGTTCGGCGGCAGCTTCGTGGTGAAACCGCCCGAGGGCATCAAGCTGAACACGCTGGTGCATACCTCGAAAAATTCGATGCTGGCCGACCTGATCATCGCCACGCTGTCGGGCGAGCCTTCGACGCGCGGCTTCCAGCCTTCGGGCAAGGAAGAACCGCTGGCGTTCCGGCTGACCGGCAAATTCAGGACGGCGTTCCCCAACGGCAAGCCCGCGGATCCGTTTGCGCGCGGCAAGGCGGTGGATCCGGCGCAGTTCGAGGCCGACCGCAAGGCGCATCTGCGCGAGGCGGCGGCGGAAAACACCGTGGTCATCGTCGGCGATGCCGACATGCTGACCGACGGCGCCGCGGTCGATATCCAGGAAATCTTCGGCCAGCGCGTGGCGGTGCCCCGCAACGGCAATCTCGCCTTTGCGCAGGGCCTGGTCGAGCAGATGGCCGGCGACAGCGCGCTGATCAACCTGCGCAGCCGCGCGGGGTTCAGCCGGCCGCTGACGGTGATCAAGCAGATGGAGGCGCGGGCGCAGGAGACTTACCTCGGCAAGATCAAGGGGCTGGAGGACACGCTGAACCAGACCACCGAAAAACTGCAGGCGTTGCAGAAGGGCGGGAAATCCGCCGCCGCCGGAGCGATCCTGACGGCGGAGCAGCAGGCGGAAATGGAAAACTTCCGCAAAAAATCGGTCGAGGTGCGCCGCGAGTTGAAGGAAGTGCGCAAGAACCTGCGTGAAGACACCGATGCGCTGCAACTGTGGACCAAGGTGATCAACATCGCGCTGGTACCGCTGCTGGTGATGGTGCTGGGGATTGCGCTGGCGGTGATCAAGCGCCGCCGTGCCAATGCCCGGGTGCGCGCGTCATGAACCGCAAACAGTTCCTGTGGTTGATGCTGGCGGTGCTGGTCCTGGGCGGGGCGGGACTGGCGCTGGTATGGAAAGACCTGACGGCGTACCGCGACAGCGGCGCCAGAATCGGCGCGCGGCTGATGCCCGACATCAAGATCAGCGACGTGGCGAAGCTGCGGCTGCAGGACGCGAATCAGGAAGTGACGCTGGCGATCAAGGACAAGGTGTGGCGCGTCGAACAGCGCGGCGGTTATCCGGCGGATTTTGCCGAAATCAGCGGCCTGATTCTCAAGCTGCTCGAGGCCAAGGTGGTGCAATCCGAACAGGTGGGCGCCAGCCTGCATCCGCGGTTGAATCTCGCGCTGCCCGGCAAGGGTGCGAAAGAGGGCACCGGCACGCTGCTTGAACTGAGCGACGCTTCCGGCAAGCTGCTCGCCAGCATGGTGCTCGGCAAGGTGTCGCTGAAAAAAGATGCGATGAATCCGCTGCCCAGTGCCAAGGACGGCGTGCCGGCCGGCCGGCATGTGCTGGTGACGGGCAAGGGCGATCTGGTTTTTGTGGTATCCGATCCGCTGGAAAAAGCGGTGGCGCAGCCCGGCGCCTGGGTGGCGCGGGATTTTTTCAAGATCGAGCGCATCCGCACGCTGCAGCGCGACGGCACCGCGTCGTGGAAAATCGCGCGCGACGAAGAGTGGGGGCAGTGGAAATTCGCCGCGGGCGGCGGCCGCCTGGATCCCAGTGCCGCGGTGACCGTGACCAATGCGCTGGCCAATCTGGCCTTCAGCGATGTCATTACCGACGACCAGACCGGCACCGACAAAACCGTCACGCTGACTGCGGAAACCTTCGACAACCTGAGCTATACGGTAAAACTCGCGCCGCACGCCAACGGCGACTTCGTGCTGCGTTTCAAAGTGGCCGGCACGCCGCCGAAAACGCGCAAGCCCGAGCCCAAGGAAAAGCCCGAGGACGCCGAAAAACGCGACAAGGAATTTGCCGAGAACCGGCAGCGCCTCGAAATGCGCGTGCTGCTGGAGCAGGCACGCTCGCAGTGGGCTTATGTGGTGCCGGGCAAGACGGCTGCACCCCTGCTGCTGTCGCGTGACCGGCTGGCCGCGCCCGCGCGTCCGTAACCGCACGCCCATAAAAAAACGCGCAACCTTGCGGTTGCGCGAGGGGTTTCCACTTGGGGAGTGGAATGCGGGCAGGGGTGCCCGCTGGAGGTTGTTTGCGCGGGAGACGATGCGCGATGACTGCACGATAGCGCAGCGCTGCGCCGTTCCAGCCGCGGAACAGGCGCGTTAATTCTCCGCATTTTCCGGCATGCCTTGCCGGATATCGATATAACAAATTGAATTTATTGATATTTCATGGCTTGCAGTGACGGCGCTATACTGCAAGCATGACCCGCTTCCTGTTGCTGCTGCTCACCCTCGCGCTGCTGTCCGGTTGCGCGGTGACGCTGTACGGCAACCAGACCAGCGGCGGCGGTTCGACAGCGACGACCACCGGCAGCAGCGTGCAGGGTGCGAAGACCATCGGCAATGCCCGCGTCAGCAGCTCATTCGGATCAGCGCCTGCGCCCCATGCACAGGGCGGGCAGGTGCATTTTTCCAAAGGTGCTTCCGCGGTGCTGGTGCTGGGCGTGCTGATCGCCGGCACGGTGGACGCCATCAACGACTTGTTCCGGCCGGCGCCGTCGCGCATCGATCGCGCCGCCGGCGGTTCCGTATCGCAAACCTGTTCCTGTTACGGCTGGCAGCCTGATGCTGAGCGGGCAGATTGAATTTTTGTGGTTATTCAACACGTACTGCAAATTATTCCCCCTCTCCCCGGCGGGGAGAGGGAGGCTTTTGATTTTCATGTAAGCTGAACAAATAAAATTTTTCCTGATCATCCCCTTCAACATCTATCGTATAAACCACATGAGCAAACTCAAAGATCCGCAGACGCCCGTGCCTTCGCCGGTATTCCCGGCGGGGAAAAAATGGGCCTTCAAAAAACGCGCAGGCATTTACGAGTCCGACGCAACGGCGCTGGTGCGCTGCATGCTCGAAGACGACTCCATCCGCGAAGACCAGCGCGCGGCGTGGGAACGCTGGCGCAACGATCCGTCGGGGCTGCGGTGATGAATATGACTGCATACACGCGGAACGGATTCATTCTCGGCGCGGCGCTGCTGCTGGCGGCGGGCGCGGTGCTGGCGCAAAGCTATCCGTCGCGGCCGGTGCGCTTTGTCGTGCCTTACGCCCCCGGCGGCAGCACGGATACCCTGGCGCGCACCATCGGCCTCACGCTGACCGGGCATCTGGGCCAGCAGGTGGTGGTCGATAACCGGCCCGGCGCCAACGGCGACATCGGCATGACCCTCGTCGCCAAGGCGCCGCCCGACGGCTACACCATCGTGCTTGGCTACATCGCCAATCTCGGCATTGGTCCCGCCCTGCATGCAAAAATGCCCTACGACCCGGTGAAGGATTTTGCATCGATCACCCAGGTGGCGGGCGCGTCCAACATCGTGGTCGTCCATCCGTCGCTGCCGGCGAAAAACCTGAAAGAACTCATCGCCTACGGCAAGGCCAACCCGAAAAAGATTTCGTTTGCTTCGGCGGGCGTTGCCAGCGTCGGTCATCTGACGGGGGAACTGCTCAACGGCATGGCCGGCATCGACATGGTGCACGTGCCGTACAAGGGCAGCGGTCAGGCA
>CAZAOZ010000052.1:0-22565 GCA_964486865.1 uncultured Bordetella sp. | reverse complement strand
ATCGCCGCCGGCGGCGATCCGCGCAAAGTCGTGTTCTCCGGGGTCGGCAAGACCGCGGCCGAGATGCGCGATGCGCTGCGGGCCGGTATCCTCTGTTTCAACGTCGAGTCGGCGGCCGAACTCGAGTTGTTGAACCGCGTGGCCGGCGAAATGGGCGTCACCGCGCCGGTCAGCCTGCGGGTCAACCCGGATGTCGATGCCAAAACCCATCCCTACATCGCCACCGGCCTCAAGGAAAGCAAGTTCGGCGTGGCGTACGCCGATGCCGTCGCGCTGTACCGCCGGGCGCAGGCACTGCCCCACTTGCGGATCGAGGGCGTGGATTGCCATATCGGATCGCAGCTGACGGAAATCGCGCCCTTCATCGCGGCGCTCGAACGCGTGCTGGCGCTGGTCGATGCACTGACGCGTGACGGCATCGGGATTGCCCATATCGACCTCGGCGGCGGCCTCGGCATCCGTTATCAAAACGAAACACCGCCGGCGATCACGGAATATGCCCGGGCATTGATGCAGGCGCTGCGCGACCGGCCGCAGAAGCTGCTGTTCGAGCCCGGACGGCTGCTGACCGGCAATGCCGGCGTGCTGCTCGCGGAAGTGCTGTACCTGAAACCCGGTCAGGATCGCAATTTCGCCGTCGTCGATGCGGCGATGAACGATCTGATGCGGCCGGCGTTGTATGACGCCTGGCATGACGTGCTGCCGCTGCGCCAGACTTCGGCTGCCGCCCGCAAATACGATGTCGTCGGCCCGGTCTGCGAAAGCGGCGACTTCCTCGCGCTCGACCGTCAGCTGGCTGTCAATGCCGGGGATTTCCTGGCCATCGCATCAGCCGGCGCTTATGGCATGAGCATGGCTTCCAACTACAACACGCGGCCCCGCGCCGCCGAAGTCATGGTCGATGGCGATCGTTTTCACATCGTTCGCGACCGCGAAAACATCGCCATGCTGATCGCCAACGAGCATCGCCTGCCGGATTAATGGTACGAAACAGGTACGCAACGGGTACTCAATGCGTACTTTGCGCGTACTTTTGCGGTGCAACCTGCTGTTGCCGCATTTCCACAACAAAATCGGCACGATCAAATAAATTTGACAAAGGTATTGCATTTTTTTTTGTGTCTAGCATAGAATTGGCACACCGAACACGGTTTCGCCAATTTTTTTGGTTGGAACGTAGCAACAACGATTGAAGCGTTCTCGAAATTCGTGCGTTGGTGGTGCGGAACAAAACCCGCATTAGAACGATGCCTAAGTTAACTTTAAGGAGACGATGATGGCAGCGAAGAAAAAAGCAAAGAAAAAAGCTAAAAAAGCATCCAAGAAGAAGTAGTAGTTTTGCGAAGGCCGGTTAACACCGGCCTTCGCATTTGCAATTCCCAGTAGCAGCGATTTTGCGCAGGCCGGTTAACACCGGCCTTTGTATTTGCAACGCCCGCCGCGCAATTGTTTTCCGCAATTCCCCCGCATATTTTCCGCAGTATGTAGGGTGGGCAAAGCGCAGCGTGCCCACGCGGACATGCCGAGCGTTACATGGTGGGCACGCTACGCTTTGCCCGCCCTACGCGCTTAAAATATCAATTAAATCAATGAGTTGAAGTTTTCTGCGGGAACACCGCAGCCGCGCCGGCAACGCATGGCGCGTGCCATGCAATCCAGGGGCGCTCAGGGACTTACCAGGAATTTACTCAGGGATTGAGTTGCCGGTACACCGCGTCGGCAACACGCAATAACTCGCTGCGGTCGGTGTCTCCGGACAATGCATAACCGATGCGTCCGTCGAGCCAGTAAAACATGCTGACCCCTTTCTCCTGCGCAAAACGAAATGCCGTTTGCGTTTGCATTTCATTATTGATGCGCACATACAAAGTGAGACGTTGCCCTTTGCCATCCTGATACATGAACTGCGCCGCGGGTCCGCGTTCGCCCGGCAGCAAGCGGCCGCCGACCAGCGCGTACCCCTGCGGCGCGAGATGCGGAACCTTCAGGCTGGTTCCCAGCCGTTTCGACAGCCAGCGCACCAGATGCTCCTCCTGGTCCGCTCCCACTTCCACCGGATGCCGTACCTCCGGGGTATACACGGCATGCGCCATGGCCGCATTCCGTACCAGATAGACGGTCTGCGTCCGGTCCGCCACGACAAAACCATGCAAATGCCACCCGGCAACGCCGCTGATGACCATCAACCCTGCGGCAACTGCATACCGGATCATCCACCGGCGGTTGCTGCGGCGCACCGCCGCCTGCAGCCGGTCGGGTACCGGCGCGGCAAGCACGGGATCAAACGCGGCCCGCAGCGCCGCGTTCTGATCGCGCCAGGCGGCAACCCGGCGGGCGTCTTCTTCGTGCTGCGCCAAATGCTGCGCAACTTCAGCAGCGCGCACGGCGGGCAGCAGGCCATCCACATAGGCCTGCAGTTCGGATTCGGTCACCGGAGATCCGCTCATTTCACCACCTTCAGCGGTAAGGCATCCGGCGCGCCCTGCAGCAGGCGGCGCAGCCGTTCCCGCCCGCGCGACAGGCGCGACATCACCGTGCCGATCGGCACTTCCAGCACTTGCGCGGCTTCGTCGTACGTCATCTGTTCCAGTCCTATCAGCAATACCACCGTGCGCTGCTCGTCGGGCAGCGCCTGCAAAGCGTGATCAAGATCACGGATTTCCAGACGATCCGTGGCCGGCGGCTGCGCCCTGTCGGCAATCGCATCATCCAGCGGCACCGACCGGCTGCCCGCCGCGCTGCGCACCTGATTGACGAACACGTTGTGCATCACGGTGAACAGCCACGCGCGCAGATCGGTGCCGTCCCGCCACAGGCTGCGCTTGACCAGCGCACGCTCCAGCGCGTCCTGCACCAGATCGTCGGCCGCCGCCGCGTCCCCCGTCAGCGCCCGCGCGTACCGCCGCAACCGCGGGATGTACTGTATGGCCTGATCGGCAAACACATCGGGTTCCGGTCGATTCACCAAATGCTCCTGCTAAACACGCGATTCCGGCATGTTATTCCCCATTCAGCCGTTCGTGTGGGGCTGGTACCCAGTCCGGCAAGACCCTGGCGGGCACCCAGCACGGCAACCGTCGGGCCGGAACCGATCACTGCGACATCGAAGGAAGTCATCAGCGGACTACACCAGAAACAACGTGGCCAGGCCGAGAAAAATAAAAAACCCGCCGCTGTCGGTAATCGCGGTAATCATCACGCTGGAACCGACGGCCGGATCGCGGCCGAATTTCTCCATGGACAGCGGAATCGCAACGCCCATCACCGCCGCCAGCAGCAGGTTCAGTACCATCGCGCCGGTCATCACCAGACCCAGTTGCCAACTGTGGTAAATCAGGAACGCAAACAAGCCCACCACGCTGCCCCAGATCAGGCCGTTCAGCGCGGATACGCTGATTTCCTTGAGAAACAACTGGCGGGCGCTGTCGCGGGTGATCTGGCCCAGAGCCAGCGCCCGCACGATCATGGTGGTGGTCTGGTTGCCGGAGTTGCCGCCGATGCCGGCGATGATGGGCATCAATGCGGCCAGCGCCACCAGCTGCGCAATGGAGTGTTCAAAGACGCCGATCACGCGCGAGGCGATGAAGGCAGTGATCAGATTGACCGCCAGCCAGGTCCAGCGATTGCGCACGCTGTTCCACACCGAGGCAAACAAGTCCTCGTCTTCGCGCAGGCCGCCGGCCGACAGGATTTCACTGTCCTTCGCTTCCCGCATGTAATCCATCATCGCGTTGACCGTCATGCGCCCGACCAGACAGCCTTGTTGATCGACCACCGGCGCGGAAACCAGGTCATAGCGCTCAAAGGCGCTCGCCGCCTCGCGCGCATCCTGTTCCGGGTGAAAGCTGGAAAATTCACGGTTCATCACGGCGCCGACCAGCACCTCCGGATCAGACACGAGCAGGCGGTTGACCGGCAGCAGACCCTGCAGTTTTTCTTCGCGATCCACCACAAACAACTGGTCGGTGTGGTCAGGCAACTGGTCAAGACGCCGCAGGTAACGCAGCACCACCTCCAGCGTGACATCCTCGCGCACTTCGATCATCTCAAAGTCCATCAGCGCGCCGACCGCATCTTCCGGGTAAGACATCGCCGCGCGCAACTGCTCGCGCTCCTCCGTGGACAGCGCCTTGAAAACATCGCGCATGACCTCGCGCGGCAGGTCAGGCGCGAGGTCGGCAATCTCATCGGTGTCGAGCTGCCCGGTAGCAGCGACCAGTTCGCCCTCGTCCATGTGCGCGATCAGCGTTTCGCGCACCGCATCGGACACTTCCAGCAGGATATCGCCGTCGCGCTCGGCCTTGACCAGATCCCAGACCGCCAGCCGCTGGTCGAGCGGCAGCGCTTCGAGGATATAAGCAATGTCCGCCGGATGCAGCCGGTCGAGCAATTGCTGCAGCGCCGTCAGGTGCTGGCGATACACCAGGGTCTCGACCAAATCCTGTCGCGGACTTTTCTGACGGTGAACAAGGTTCTCCACCAGCTCGTGACGACGCAACAGCTCGATGACCTGCTCGAGCTGCGTCTCGACTCCAGGACGGGTTTTCTGCATTTCGGCCACGAGCGATTCCAAGGGCGGATTGGACAATTGAATCTGCGGCCACATTCTAGGTAGATCGTGCAGCAGTGTCCAAGCATTCGTGCACGGCTCCGCGATCGAGACAGGCCCTGCGGAAACGGGTATCTTTATGGCCGCCTGTTAATCATCATTTCGCGAGATGAAGTGATGGTTAACAGGCCCTGGCCTGCTCAAACTTTCATTGCTGGTTACCCCTGAGATGTCGGCTGCCCTGAACAACAAGCTGCGCAACGCCCGCGACCTGCTGCAAAGCGGTGACCCGGGCAGCGCGCATGCAATCTGCACGCAGATACTCGCCAAGGCGCCACGCAATCCGGAAGCCCTGACGCTGCGCGGCATCGCCGCGCTGATGGGCGGCGCGCCCACGGATGCCGCCCGGGACTTCCGCCAGGCACTGGCTACAACGCCGCGCGATGCTGCGCTGCTGGAATATCTGGGTCTCGCGCTGCTCCATCTCGGCGAATTCGCCGAAGCCGGGCAGCACCTGCACCGGGCTACGACCATCAGCGGCGCGCCGGCGTCCGCATGGATGCGCCTCGGCCTCGCATTGCTGCACCAGGGACGCGCCACGGACGCGTTGCCGCCGCTGCAGCGCGCCGTCGCGCTCGCCCCCGGCGATGTGGATTGCCGGCTCAATCTCGGGCAGGCACTGGCACGGACGGGCAATATGGCGACCGCGCGCAGCGAAATCGAAGCCGCCCTGCGCCTGGATCCCGGCCGCACGGACGCCTTGTTCAATCTCGGCGTCATCGAAATGGAGCAGGACCATCTGCCCGCGGCGGAACAGTGGTTCGGGCGCGTGATCGAGCAAGATCCGGGGCAAGCCGACGCCTATGTGAATCTTGGCATTATTCACCAGAAGCAGCAGCGCCTCGACGCGGCGACCGCCTGTTTGCGACGCGCGCTCGAGCTCAACCCGGCATCAGCCGCCGCCGGCAATAACCTTGCGCATACCCTGGCGCTGCAAAACCAGCTTGAAGCCGCCCGGGGGCAGTTTCTCGCCACCCTCGCCATGGCTCCGGATTGGGTCGAGGCCCACGAAGGACTGGCGGCGGTATGCCGGAAGCTCGGTCGCCTGAAAGAATGCATAGCCCATTTGCGCCGCCTCATCGAACTGGGCGCGGGCAGCGGCGCCATCTGGACCAGCCTGGCCGAGGCGCTTTTCCAGAGCGGAGATATCGCCGCGGCGGAAACGGCTGCGCAGCGCGCGCACGGGATCGACGGGGCCATGGCCGGCCCCTACTCGGTACTGGGTCTGGTGCATATCGTGCGCGGCGAGGCAGAGCGCGCGATTGCCGTTCTCGACGCCGGCTGGCGGCGCACCGGCGCGGGCGGGCTGCTCGGCACGCTGGCTCACCAACTGCAGCGCGCCTGCGACTGGCCCCGCTGGCACGACGCCTGGCAGGAACTGTCCCGGCGACTGGATCACGACGCGGACCTGGGCAGTCCGTTCTGGTTGCTGATGACCCCTGCCACCGCGGCACAACAGCTTGCATATACACGCCGCTGGGCACAAGCGCAATTCGGATCCGGCGCAACGTTGCCGCCGCCCGGCGATATGCCGGCACCGGGAACGGATCGGCGCCTGCGCATCGGTTATTTGTCTTCCGACCTGCACGAACACGCAACGGCACACTTGTTTGCCGGCGTACTCGAACAGCACGATCGCGGGCGTTTCGAAATTTTCGCCTACTCCTACGGTCCCGAAGACGGCAGCGGGCTGCGCGCGCGCGTGAAAAATGCCTGCGAACATTTCATCGATATCGCGTGGGATCCTGATGATCTCGTCGTGCGCCGCATCCGCGATGATGCGCTGGACATCCTCGTTGACCTGAAGGGCTATACGCTGGGTGCGCGCACCGCCATCCTCGCCCGGCGACCGTGCGCAATACAGGTGAACTGGCTGGGCTATCCCGGCACGATGGGCGCGCCGTTCATCGACTTTCTGCTCACCGATGACTACATCGTACCGCCCGGCGCAGAATCCGCGTACTCGGAACACATCATCCGGCTGCACCACTGCTGGCAGTGCAATGACCGGCAGCGCCCGCGCGTCGAACCCCTCACCCGCGCCGAGTACGGGCTGCCCGAGACCGGGTTCGTCTTCTGCTGTTTCACCCAGTCGGTCAAGATCACGCCGGAAATATACTCGCGCTGGATGAACCTGCTGCGCCGCGTGCCGGGCAGCGTGTTGTGGCTGGCGGCAGACAACCCGCTGGCGACGGCGAATCTGCAGGCCGCCGCACGGGCACACGGCATTGCACCGGAGCGGGTGGTATTTTCACCAAGGCTGGCATTCGCGCCGCACCTCGCCCGCTACCGGGTCGCCGATCTGGCGCTCGATACCTATCCCTACACCTCGCATTCGACCGCGAGCGACGCCCTGTGGTCGGGATGTCCGCTGGTCGCGCTGTGCGGCGACACCTTCGCCGCGCGCGTCTCCGCCAGCATACTCACGCATGGCGGTCTGCCGGAACTGATCACCCATACGCCGGACGATTACGAAGAGCTCGCGTATCGGCTTGCCAGCGACCCCGCCCTGCTCCGGGAAATGCGTGCGCGCGTTGCGGCGGCGGGCGGAAGCGCGCTCTTTGATGCCGCAGCCTTTGCCCGCGATCTGGAGCGGGTTTACATGGAACTCGCTGCATCCCGCACGATGGCGGAGTGAGCACCGGAGGCGCGCAGTTTCCCGGAAAACCGCCCGCCTGAGCTGCCGCACCTTCCCGCAACAGGGAACATGCAGACGAAAAAAAACGGGCGCCTCGGCGCCCGTTTTGAGTTCCGCGAGTAGCGGAGGTAATGCTTAGAAGCGGTGGCTCAGATGGAAACCGAACGCGCTCATGTTTTGCCCTGCGTTGGACGTGCTGGAACTGCCCAGACGATAATGCGCGGCCGAATCGTTGTCGATGCGGACGTAGATCAGGCGACCTTCCGTACGCTTCGAAAAGCTGTGCACATAAGCCAGCGAATACTGCTTGCCGCCGGTATTGGTGCCCGCGCGAACGCGGTCGATGTTGCCGGTGCCGGTGCCCTTGGTGTCGCCCGCAACGCCGATATTGGCTTCCAAACCGTGCGGTCCGGAGATAGCCCATTCCACGCCGAGGGAGTAGGTCTTCTTGTCGATGTCGCCGTTGGCTTGCTGATACGTGGCGTCAAGGTAGGTGGCGCCGATTTTCGCGCTGCCCAGTTTGTACGACGCCGACACGCCCACGGCCTTGTCGTCACCTGCACCAGCCGTGCCTGCGCCGAACGTGGTGCCGACAAAACCGTCATGCTTCTCGTAACCGAGGCCGACACCAAACGGACCCGCTTCGTAGATTGCAGCAAATGAGACTACGCGCGGCTTCGGATTGGTGGAGCCGGAGGCCAGCGTATTGTCGGTCGAGTAGTTGCCGTCAGAGAACGCACCCAGCACCTGGAAACCGCCGAATTTCGGCGACTCGTAGTACGACAACGAGGTCTCACGACGCTTCCAGCGCGCGCGGTTGCTGCGGCCGGTCGGCGCTGCAGCACTGCCGGATGCTGACGTGCCACCCGAACCACCGAAGACCATGTCGGCCAGGCCGAACGAACCGGTTTCCTGCGCACCGACGGAACCGACGTTCAGGGCGCGTTTCATCGGGGTATCCCAGCGACCGAAATGAATGTTGCCGAAGCCGCCTTTGAGGCCGATCGCGCTGTTGCGGGTGCAGAAGCCGGTCTGGTCCACGCCGCGTACGTCAGCAGATGATTCGCACTGGAACCACGCTGCCATGCCGCCGCCCAGCTTTTCTTCACCCTTGAAACCGATGGCTGTGCCGCCGGGGGTGTCGGCGTAGTCGGTATTGATCCTGCCCGTGCCTTCATCGATACGCGCATATTCATACGTGATCTTGCCGTAGACCTGCACAGTCGAAGTTTGTGCCATCGCCACAGCCGGAGCTGCCAGCGCGCCTGCAACAGCAATAACCATTAATTTCTTTTGCATATCTGTATCTCCAAGTTATTTGAACTACTGACTTGCCAACCTAGGTTGCTTTCCAACAAATCACCCTCCCGAAACCTGGAGGCTGCTGAAAGAGTATGCCCAGCCGCCCCCTCAGGCCGCAACGAAGGCGTGAGTTAATACACAATAACAACCCCGGCTTGTTGCATCCAAACAACACGAACTCCGCGCCTGATGAAGTGCTGGATCAGCTTTGTATTTAGCCACTTATGCAACCTACAATGGCCGCGCCACAATACTCGGCGACCAACGCTGCTGCTGCGGGCGTGGCCGAGCGCGATTCAATATAATAAATATATATTATTCAATGAGTTACCACGATTCCCATGATGATCCGCTGACCCGCAACGACCCCATGATATAAGCCTTCCTTTCGCTCAAAGTAAACCCGCCTGCGGATAAAATTCCGTCCGGCAGGCCCACTGCCCAATTGTTCAACCAAAGGAAAGCGCCGATACGGACTCCCTCAGCGGGTGGCCAATTGATCATAAAATCATTATTATTCAACAACTTACGACTTATGCCCCCGGTTTTACCCGCCGCACTGCGCCACTACCTTGAATCCGGGCTGCGCGCCCAGGCTGAAGGCGATTGGGACGCCGCTGCAAGCGCTTACCAGGCAGCACTGCGGCTCGCGCCGGAGTACCCGGATGCCCTCAACCTGATGGGTACTGCGTTGCTCCAGCTCGGAGACACCGATGCCGCAGTCGATCATCTGCAGCGCGCGGCGCGAAAAATGAAAAACCACCCCGGCGTACATGCCACTCTGGGCCAGGCCTGTTTCGCCGCGGGACGCCATGAACAGGCGCGCGAGGCATTCCGCAGGGCGAGCCGGCTGGATCCGGGCAACGTGAATTATCGTCTCGGCACAGCCACTGCACTTGCCGCACAGGGCCGGTTCGCGGAAGCCGAGACGCTGCTGCGCAAACAGGCGCGCGAATTCGCCGGTGCGGCGCCCGTCTGGCTGAATCTGGGCAACGTGCTGCGCGATCTCGGCCGGCCGGCCGAGGCGCTCGACTGCTTCGTGAAAACGCTGGCGCTTGATCCGCAGCGCATCGATGCGCGCAATGGCCTCGGGTGCGCCCTGCGCGCGTTGCAGCGAATCGATGAAGCCGAACGTGAATTTCGCGCGTGCATCGCGACGGCGCCGGAATTTCTGCTGCCGCAAATGAACCTGGCCTCGCTGTTGATTGACATCGGCCGCTTCGGTGAGGCCGAAGCCCTGTTGCGCCGGATCATCGAACGCGCGCCGGAACAGGTCGAAGCGCACCTGTGGCTGGGCGCCGCATTAAGCCATCTTGGGCGGCTGCGCGATGCTTTGCCCTGCTACCGGACGGCGACGACACTCGCCCCGAACGATGCAGGTGCCGCACTCGCATACGCTGAACTGCTCATGGAAAACGGCAGCATCACTGCGGGCCTGCGCTGGTATGCCCGCGCATGCAACTTGACGGGCGGCGCCCACGCAGCCGACAGCCTGGGGGATGCGCTGCTGGGCGCCGGCCTCTACGCGGAAGGCTGGGCTGCCTACGTCCAGCGTCCCTACGTCGCCGCACTCCGCGAACAGCTGCGGGTATCCCCGCTGATGACAGCGCTGCCCGAGAGACTGGACGGCAAACACGTGTGTCTGGTCAATGAACAGGGCCTCGGCGATGAAATTTTTTTCCTGCGGTTTTCACCCGAATTGCGCGCCCGCGGCGCCCGTATCACCTACCACGCAAGCGCCAAGCTGTGCAGTATGCTTGCCCGCACGGATGGGCTCGACGCGGTCATCGGGGAAAACGCGCCGCTGCCGGCTGCCGATGTCACCATGCTGATTGGCGATCTTCCACATGCGCTGCACGCGCTGCCGGCAACAAGTTTTCGCGCGATCTGCACTCCGGGTGACAAGACGGCAATCCGCGAATTTGCGCAACATACAGCGGTCTTCTGGCCCGCGCTGCCACCCAGCATCGCCCTCGAACCGCTTGCCGAACAAGTGGCCAGAATGCGCGGGCGTCTTGCGCATGCCGGTCTGCCCCCGTACCTGGGCATCACCTGGCGTGCCGGCACTCCACCGCAACTGCAGCAGGGCGAGGATTGGGCTCTGCACAAGAGCATTCCCGTGACACAGCTTGCGGCAGCACTCCGTGATTTCCGTGGTACCTTGATTGCCTTGCAGCGTCGACCGGCCGCTGCGGAAATTGACACGCTGTCCTCGGCATTGGCACAGACCGTACATGACTTTACCGCAATGAATGAGGATCTCGAAGGCATGCTGGCGCTGCTGTCATTGATAGACGAGTACGTAGGCGTCAGCAATACCAACATGCACCTGCGCGCAGCTGCCGGCAGATCCGCCCGGGTGCTCGTTCCCTGCCCGGCCGAGTGGCGCTGGATGGCCTGCGGGCGTGAATCGCCGTGGTTTCCCGGTTTTTCAGTTTACCGGCAGGGATTCGACGGCGATTGGATGCCGGCCCTCGCCGCCCTGGCCGCGGACCTGTCGCGTGGTCCGGATCAGCCTGTTCCGCACATTAACCTCCGTTGATCGGGAGTTCCCTTGGCCAAATCACCTGCCCCCCGCGAATGCCAGCCCTGCACCGGCTGTTGCGACGGCTGGCTGCAGATCAACATCAATGGTGTGGCGGTATTCCCGGGCCGGCCTTGCCCGCACAGTACCGGTTCCGGCTGTAACGACTATGCGAACCGGCCGGTCGACCCCTGCCGGCAGTTCATCTGTGGCTGGCGCATGGAAGGGAGCCCCCTGCCGGAATGGATGAAGCCCAACAATGCGAAAGTGATCGTACTGTTCAACCAGCACACCTGGCGGGGATTGCCGGTGGATGTCGCGGTACCGGTTGGGCGCAGAATACCCCCGCGGGCACTCCAGTGGCTGCAGGCGTTTGCCGAGAAAAACAACCGCATGCTGCTGCATTCGGAGCAGATCGTGGAGAACGACGCTTATACACGGCAGCAGGCGGTCTCTGCGTATGGCCCCCCCGAGTTTCAGCGGGAAATGGCGGAACTGGCGGGCAGGGGCGAAAAACTTCCGTAGCAGCTCGTCTGAACCGCAGCCCCGGCAGGTGCTACTGCAGCAATTTCGAACGCATCACCAGCGCGCGCCCGTCCTGCTCGCCAATCTCCCGCAGCCAGGTCGATTGCGGGCCGGAACGCCGGGTGCCGTTGACCGTGTGCTCCAGGAAATAAATTTTTCCGGGCGCGGTGGTCAGCGTGACCGACTCGTTCGCCGCCGCATACCCGGCGACGCGATGCACGCCTGGCGCCACTTCCCAGCGGTAATAGGTTCCGCGCAAGGTGGTGATTTGCGCCTGGTCGTCCAGCACAAGTCCGCTGGCTTCGTGAGAATCCATGGCGGAGCGCACAACATAGATCACGGAAGCGTCAGGCAGGGTGACAAACTTCTTGGCCTGGATGTCTTCCGGAGTGGGCGGCAACTGGGCACAGCCGGCAAGCAGTAACAGCAACGCGGTCAGCAGTATTCGCCCCATGGCATCCTCCGTCAGGCTGGAAATCACCGTGCAAGTCCCATCCCGGCTGGAAACGACAACCGGCAAACAGGCCGCAGCAGCCGCTTATTCCCCCTGACATCGCGGTCCGGCATGCTTTCACGAACCCGGGAGGGCCTGCTGCGCGAGCCGCTCCCGCACCGGCCGCGCCGCACCGAGCGCGGTGCGCATCACCCCGCATATCCGCGCAATATCCTGTTCCGAAATTGCGGTTCCCGTCGGCAGCACCAGCACCTGCCCGGACAGCCGTTCGGTGCGCGGCAGCAGCAGGTGGGCGTGCGGGAAACAGGAGCGGTACGGTTCCATGCGATGCACGCCGGGATAGAAATAGCGCCGTGCAATGATGTTCTCCGCGTGCAGCACTTCCAGCAGTTCGTCGCGCGTCAAGGCCGCGTCCTCATCCACGGTAACCACGACGTACTGGTAGTTGTTGCGATGCTGCGCGTCGTACCGGGCGAGCGTCACACCACGCATCCCCGCGAGATGCTGTTCGTACGTCCGGTAGTTGCGGAGGTTCACGCCGATGACTTCGTCCAGGCTCTCGAGATTGGTGAGCCCCATGGCCGCGCAGACCTCGGACATCTTGCCGTTGGTGCCGATGTAAATCACATTGTCATAACCCGCAAACCCGAAGTTGTGCATCAACCGCAGTTTTTCCGCGAGGCGGTCGTTGTCGGTGACAATGGCCCCGCCTTCGAAGGTGTTCATCAGTTTCGTGGCATGGAAGCTGAACACTTCGGCCTCGCCGAACGAGCCAATCATGCGTCCGCCGTGGGAACAGCCAAAGGCATGGGCCGCGTCGAACAGCAGTTTCAGCTGGTGCCGTTCGGCAAGCGCAGTCAGCGCTTCGATCGCGCACGGCCGGCCCCATACATGCACCCCGATGATGCCGCTGGTTCTCGGCGTGATCATGGCTTCCACGCTGCCGGGATCGATGCAGTGAGTGTCGCTGTCGATGTCGGCAAATACCGGCGTGATTTCCTGCCACTGCAGCGCGTGGGCGGTGGCGACGAAGGTAAATGCGGGAACGATGACCTCCCCGCGCAGTTCGAGCGCGCGGATCAGCAGTTCCAGACCCACCGTGCCGTTGCTCACCAGTATGCAGTTGCGGACGCCGATCAGGTCGGCTATCCGCTGTTCCAGCTCGATCACGTACTTGCCGTGATTGGTCAGCCAGCGGCGGTCAAGAATGTCATTGAGGCGCGCGAAAAACCGGTCGCGGTCGCCGATATTCGGCCGGCCGACGTGGACGGCCTCGGCGAAAGCCGGCGGGGAGCCGAAAATGGCCAGTCCAGCAGTGCCCCCGTCATGCTGCCCCGTTTCCGGTGATTTCATGGTGTCCATCCAGGTCATCCTTTTCGCGGGTCCGGCTTGTTCAGCCAGAGCGCCGCAGCGCGCTCACATCCGTCGCTTTTCTGCGCCGTGCCGCTTCCGCTTCACTCATGTCGGGCGTGATCTGTCCCAGAGCCTCGAACTGCCTGCGGGTGAACGGTTGGCGCGCCCACCGTTCCTGCGCCAGCGGCAAATCCTCGCCCCGGATGATGCGCCCGACGACATCATAGAACAGGATCAGCTGGTGGTCGTATGCCCTCAGCAGCACCGTGCCGCCGGTGTCGGTGGGCAACACCGGGAAGCGTGCAACCGCAATGATCGGCCCGGCATCGATTTGCGGGATCATATGGTGGCAGGTGGCGCCGTACAGGCTCGCACCTTCGTAAATGGCGAAGTTGTTGCAGCCATAGCCCGGATATTCCGGCGGCCCCGGATGAAAATTGACCGCGTGGGTTGCTTTGTCCAGGAGGGTCGCCGGAACCACCCAGCGGGACAGATAACTGATGATGCAGTCCCAGCGTGTATCGTTGATACCCTCGGGGAAAGGGTCACCCCAGTCGCCGAGAAAAACCTGCACTGTCCCGAAATTGCGCCGACAGAATTCCACGGCTCTGTCGACGTGCCAATCCCGCGCCTTGCCCAGAAAAAGCACGGAAGTCCCGTTTTGCTTCATCTACGCATCCGCCGATGGCATAGTGGTGAAAAAACCAGACGCTGCACGACGAACGACTCTCGGGCATGATGGTTTCTGCACGGCAGGCAACGGCTTAATCGATATCATGGGCATTCTGGCATGTCGAAGTGTCATTCGCGCGGGGCAATTCGCGCCCTGCGTCACAGGCAGCCAGAGTTGCAACAGCGACTGGCGAGCTTGCGCGGTACTCGCATTAAATCATAAAATCAACAGGTTATGATCAACGTTTACATTGGTTACGATGGCCGGGAAGCCGTCGCCTGCAATGTGCTCGCGCACAGCATTCATGCCCGGGCCTCGACACCGGTGGCCATCGCGCCGGTGATGCTGTCGCAGTTGCAGGGCATTTTCCGGCGCGAGCGCCATCCGCTGCAATCGACGGATTTTTCGTTCTCGCGTTTTCTGACGCCGCATCTGTCGGATTACGCCGGCTGGTCGCTGTTCATGGACTGCGACATGCTGATGCTCGACGACATCGCCAAACTCTGGGCGCTGCGCGACGAGCGTTACGCAGTGATGGTGGTCAAGCACGAGCATGTGCCGAAAGAGGAGCGCAAATTCCTCAATGAGCCGCAGTCGAAATATGCGAAAAAAAACTGGTCCAGCGTAATGCTGTTCAACAATGCGCGCTGCCGCGCCCTGACGCCGGAATATGTGAACACGGCGTCCGGCCTCGAACTGCATCAGTTCAAATGGCTGGGGAACGACGATCTGATCGGCGCGCTGCCGTCACGCTGGAATCATCTCGTCGGCTACGATGCGCCGCGCGCCGACGCAGCGCTGGTGCATTACACGCTGGGTGGTCCGTACTTCAAAGAATACAGTGGCTGCGAATATTCAAGAGAATGGCTCGCCGAACGCGATGCCATGTTGCACGCCGGCGCCGCGCCGCTATAGAAAAAATGACATGCAATACTAGGAAAATTACTCATTTTTCCCGGAGCGTGCCTGATCTCAAGTCACGAGCACAACCCTTACGTGACTCAGGGCATATAACAAAATGAAAATTCTCCGCACCGGCGCACATGTGTCGAAAACAGCCAACGCCGACAAGCCGACACCGCTGGTACACGTCCATGTACCCAAGTGCGCGGGCACTACGCTGGACGAGGCGCTGCTGGGCGCAGCCGAAGCATGGGGACGGCCTGGTTTCCGGTTCTACGGCACCATCTATGGTCAGGGATTTTCTGGCCTGAACAAGGCAGAGACCTGGAAGGAAGCCGCAGGATTTGAATATCCAAAGAACTGGCTGTATGCATCCGGGCACATTCCCTACGGTCACTTTCCTGCTCACGGTTGCCGTGTCAACGAGGTGTGCATCATTCGCGACCCTCTGTCGCGCCTGATCTCGATGTTCAATATGGGTGTGGACCGGCATGCCTGGAGCGCCACGACGCCGATCAGGACACTTTTTGAATCCGGCCAACTGGTCAGCAATTCAATGGTCCGGCAACTCAGCGGCGAAACATCCGCGGATTGCAGACTGGAATCACGACATCTTGAAACAGCCCTGCGCAATTTCGAAAACGTGAAATACCGCGGCCACATGGAAACCTTTGACCGCATATTGGGGGCGATCCTGGCAGATTTTTCGATTCCGTATGTCGCATATCACAGCTTCCAGGTCGGCAAATCGACCAACGACCTTCGCCGGGATCATTTTGCTGCAGATTTTGCTCCCTACATGGAACTGGATCAGATTTTCTTTGACCGTGCCATCGCCCATTGCCCGGTTTTTGACAAGACCACGATGGTCACTCTCGAGCAAGTCGAGAAATCTGCGCCTGTGCTGCTCGTGAGTCCTGCCCTGGGATTCATCGATGGAGATGAGATCAGATCAGCGTACGTTCCCGCCGAGGCCGTCGCACAAATCCTGGCACGGCACTCCGCAAGAAGCCCCTGATTTCACAGCGCGCGGAGCGCGCGACAGTCAATGCAACAACGGGGTTGCTCCCTGCCGCGGATAACTTCTCTCATGGCAGTGCCTCACCCAGCGACTGCAGGCAACTTCCCGATATGCCAATCGACCGCTCAGATCCCCAGCGCCTTCAACTGCTTTTCGGGATAACGCGTTCCGGCGACGGCATCCGGCGGAAACGCGGCGCTGAGTTGCGCGAGTTCGGCAACGCTCAATTGCAGATCCGCCGCCGCGAGATTCTGTTCCAGGTACGGCCGCCGCTTGGTGCCGGGAATCGGCACGATATCGGCACCCTGCGCCAGCAGCCAGGCCAGCGCGACCTGCGCCGCGGTGCTTTGGTGAGCGCTCGCTATCGCCTCGAGAATATTCAATAAGTTATTGTTTTTATTGATATTTTCAGGAAGAAAGCGGGGATGGTCACGGCGCCGGTCTTTGGCAATCAACGCATCCACGCTCTTGATGGTCGCCGTCAGGAAACCGCGGCCCAATGGCGCGTAAGCCATGTAGCCAATGCCGAGCTCGCGGCAGGCCGGCAGGATGCCGGTTTCGGCATCGCGGCTCCACAACGAATATTCCGTTTCCACGGCGATGATCGGATGCACTTTATGCGCGCGGCGTATGGTCTGCGCGCCGGCTTCGGACAGCGCGAGATAACGCACCTTGCCGCGCTCGACGAGGCGCTGCATGGCGCCGACGGTGTCTTCAATCGGCACGGTCGCATCGACGCGATGCAGGCCGTAAATGTCAATGACATCGACGCCCAGATTCTTCAGGCTTTTGTCGCAGGCCTGCGGCACGTAATCGGGATGGCCGCCGGACAGCGCCGGCGCGTCATTGCTGCCGCGCGCGGCGAGTCCGAGGTTGCCGAATTTGGTCGCAATCAATACGTGATTGCGGCGACCCTTGATCGCCTGTGCGATCAGTGTTTCATTGACGCCGTTGCCGTAGGCATCGGAGGTGACCAGCAGATTGCAACCGAGATCGAAGGCGCGATGCATGGTGGCGATCGACTCCTCGTCGTCCGGTTCGCCGTAACTGATGGACATGCCCATGCAACCGAGTCCCAGTGCCGGGACTTCGGGGCCGTTTTTGCCTAGTTTTCTTTTTTGCACTGTGTTCTCCGTGAGGCGTGAGCGGTAAGCGGTAAGCGGTAAGCGGTAAGCGGTGAGCGGTGAGCGGTGAGCGGTGAGCGGTGAGCGGGAGACACTGATCCGTATCCGTAGTTCATTCTTACTGCTTACTGCTTGCTGCTTACCGCTTACTTCTTCTGCTTACCGCTTACTTCTTCTGCTCACCGCTTACTTCTTCTGCTTACCGCTTACTTCTTCTACTCACCGCTCACCAACCAACCTCCGACGCAATCCAGTCAGCAGCCGCGATACTCGCTCCAACAACTGGAACACGCCGTGATCCTGCGAAAGATATCCCAGATCGGCCGCAATCAATAATTGCGTCTCCATCTCGCTCAATGATCCGCGAGCAATACTCAGAAACCTCACGAATTCCTTCCGGCCGTCCCTGCCAGCGCCTTCCGCCAGATTACTGGGTATCGAGATTGCGGCGCGCCTTAACTGCGAAACCAGCCCGTAAGTTTCTTCCTTCGGAAAATCCCGAGTAATGTCGTAGACAGCACGAACCAGCGTCATTGCCTCCTGCCATGCGTGCAAGCTGTGATGAGGCTTGGGAGATCCCACATTGAAACCCATGCATTGTCCAGATCCCCGTTAACGCCGGCGTTCGGTCCACGGTTTACCCCTTACCGCTCACCGCTCACCGCTTACCGCTTACCGCTCACGCCTCACCACCTACGCCTTACTTGCCGTAACTGATCGTCAGATCACCAACCCCATCGACATGCCCTTCCAGCTTGTCGCCGCGCTGCACTGGACCGACGCCAGCCGGTGTGCCCGACATGATGATGTCGCCGGGACGCAGCGTGATCAGCTTCGACAGATACGAAATCGTTTCCGGCACATTCCAGATCAGTTCCGACAGATCACCCTTCTGTTTGACCTGGCCGTTGACCTTCAGCCAGATCGCGCCTTTCGCCGGATGGCCCACCATCGCCACGGTTTTCAGCGCGGTGCAGGGCGCGGAATCATCGAACGCCTTGCCCATTTCCCACGGACGGCCCATTTTCTTGGCTTCGCCCTGCAGATCGCGACGGGTCATGTCGAGGCCGACGCCGTAACCGAACACGTGATCCAGTGCTTTTTCCACCGGGATGTTGGCGCCACCCTTGCCGATGGCGACGATCATCTCGATTTCATGGTGCAGATCCTTGGTCGCCTGCGGATACGGAATCGTCGCGCCGTTGGGCACGATCGCATCGGCGGGTTTCATGAAAAAAAACGGCGGCTCGCGATCCGGGTCGTGACCCATCTCGCGGGCATGCTCGGCATAGTTGCGGCCGACGCAGTAAATGCGGCCGACGGGAAACGGCTTGTTGCTTTCAACGACCGGCAGCGTGACGACGCCGGCGAAATCAATGGCATAACTCATCGTGTTTTTCCTTATTGACAAACTATGTGACTAAAAACGAAATATCGATTTCAACATTCTTTTCAATATGCCCGCAGGCGGATGATCGTCGGATGCGGAATCCGGTTGGCTGCCCGGCTTGCTGCCTTTAGGCTCGACCACGACCCAGAATCCCTGCGGCATACGCTGGAACACGACCAGATCAAACCGGCCCATGAATTTCGGCAACCACCAGTCCGGCGGCTGCTGGATCAGGTGGGCATTGCGGCCATCGGCGAGAATCTTCACAGCGGGGCCGGTGTGTACGGTAAACATGCCGTGGCCTATGGTCACGCGTTGCAGATCGTCGAGCACATTGTCGAGCAAACCCGGCTCGATGTGCTCCAGTACATCAATGCAGGCGACAAAAGCCCGGGGGCGCGGCGTTGAGGACCACTCCGGTCGCGCCGGATCATAGTGGTAAATCAATGGCGGATCAGGCATCAGCGTCCTGAGTGTTTCACCCAGGCGGCCCTTGCCGGCACCGTAGTCCAGCATTTCGGTGGCGCCCACCTGCTTCAGCACATCGGCCACCATGGGCGCGTACTGCACCGAAGCCACCCCGTAGTTGGGGTTCTGGTGCAGTTCCTCCTGCATCCTGCGGTATTCTTCGGAAATCAGTGTGCTCATTGCGGGGTCCGGAGCCGCCCGCGGCAAGGGCGGGGACCCCGGAGTTTAATGAACCCCGGCCCTCAGTTCAAACAAAAACCCTCTTTCCCATCCCGTGGACGCCCCCGCCTCCCTCACCGCGCTGTTTGTCAGCAGTTTCCTCGCCGCCACCCTGTTGCCGGGCGGGTCGGAAGCCGTGCTGTTCGGGGTGCTCCAACTGCATCCGGGCGAACTGTGGCCGGCGCTCGGCGTCGCCACGCTGGGCAACACGCTGGGCGGGATGTCTTCCTGGCTGATCGGCCGGCTGATCCCGCCAACCACGCCGCTCAAGGGGCTGGACACCGTCCGGCGCTGGGGCAGCCCGGCCCTGCTGCTGTCCTGGGTGCCGCTGCTGGGCGATCCGCTGTGTGTGGCCGCCGGCTGGCTGCGGCTCAGCATCTGGTGGTCCGCGCTGTTCATCGCGCTGGGCAAATTCGCCCGCTACTGGGTCATCGCCGTGCTCGTGGTGTAATACCACCGTTGCCGCATGCACCAGGCGCATGGAAAATTACGTCGCAACAGCAAATAATGGCGGCATTGAAAGCGTTTTCTCCTAATGCGTGGCACATACCACACGGAGCAACTCATGCATTGTCGTGAACCGGCGACAGGTGAGCGCTCGTGTGAATTATTCACTGGCGGCGCGCTTGCCGCACACCTGATACTGCGTACCCGTTTCCAATGGGATACGCCATGGCTACTGTCTTGAGTGCTACGCACGGATTACTGAAAATTACCAGCCCGGAAGCCGCGCAGGCATTCCTCGGGCAACTTTCAGACCTCGACCCGGCAGTGCGTCAGGCGCAACTGCTGACGCAACTGAAACTGCTGGCCGAAGCAAGGATCGAAGGTTCTGCGCGCCTGCAGATACTGGAAACGCTGCTGCCCACGGTACTGGAAGCGCAACACGCGCGCAGCCGGGAGTGCTGGGGCCGGCCGGTGCCGTTCGATAACGATACCCGGGAAATTTTCGAGCGCAGCGTATCGCTGTGGCGCACGCTGGCCGACGCTTATGAATCGCTGATCGCCGACATGGCGGGCGCGGCGCCGGAGCTGGCTGAACACGCCGAGGTCATCTGCTACCGCGCACTGCGCTGCACCGGCTTCGCCATGATCACGCACAACCGCGCCTACCACGAAGTGCCGGGCGCGCTGTGGGAACAACTGCACCGCCTCTACGCGTTTGCCGAAAGCGCCGATGTCACGCAACTGCCGGTCGCCGAAGGCGCAAGCGGCAGAAGCACCGTCAACCTGGCCTACCTGCAGACCGTGCTCACGCAGCGCGCCAGGCCGGATTCGCTGTCGCTGCTGCAGATGATGACTGTGGATCGCGTGCTGGCGCAGTGGGTGGGACTGGCCGGCATTTCCGCGGCTCCGGTCGTCGCCGACCGTGATCTGGCGCTGGCGGTGGATATCGGCTCGAATGAAGGCGCGCGGCGGATCAAGAACCTTGCCGGCACCAATCTGAGGTATCTGGATCTTGCGGGCATCGGCGACAAACTGCGCCAGGCCGCGGTCGCCCTGAAGACGCAAAGCCCCGACAAGCTCGGTCTCGGCATGGTGTCACGCGAGCTCTGCGAAAAACTGATGATGACCCTGAACGGGCACTGGCTGATGCCGGGCACCGCGCGCGGCGACGAGCGCAAGCCGATGTCGTTCAACGTACTGATTTCGGGCACGCTGGCGGCCATGCATTTCAACATCAGCGGCAAACCCTTCGCGCCGCCCGATGCCGGGCTGTCGTCGCGGGAGCGCTTTGACATGGCCGGCTTCCAGCGCGTCGATGGCCCCGTCGGCGAAGCTTCGGTGCGCAGTCGCACTCTGGAAACCTGGGCGGTCGTCAACCAGAGCCCCTCCGGCATCCTCGGCATGTGCAGCAAACCCGCCAGCAGCACCCAGTTGACGCACCATCAATTGCTGGGACTGGTCGCGCCCAACGGCAATACCTACATCGGCCAGGTGCAACGGCTGGCCGTGGATGCGCAGGGCGCCGTATGGATGGGTTTGAAACTGCTGCGCGCCAAATTACAGGCGGTTGCGGCGCGCGTGGCGGACCATAACGCTGTCTATGACCGCGCACTGCTGATCGCCGCCGCGCCGGATGAAGCGCCGAGCATCATCGTCGCCCCCGGCACCTATACGCCGAGCCGCATACTCGACATGCACGACGGCCTGCCCCACCGCATCCGCCTTACCGCGTTGATCGACAGTGGCTCGAACTTCGAGCGCGTGACCTACACCCCCGCCTGACCGCGCGGTAACGCGCGCAAGCGCAACCGGCGCCGAACTGGCGTTCCACGCCTCGGCGTGGCTGTTTGACGAGGAACGGACTTGAGGATGCGGACTTGAACTGCGAACTGTGCGTGACCCCCGGCGGCCCGGTGCTGTGGCAGGGCGCGCGCTGCCGCGTGATTCTGGTCGAAGAGCCGGGCTATCCCGGATACTGCCGCGTGATCTGGAATGCCCATGTCGCCGAGATGAGCGATCTTGACGACGCACAGCGCGCGCATTGCATGAGTGTCGTGTTCGCGGTCGAGCGCGTGCTGCGCGCCGCCATGCAGCCGCTGAAAATCAATATCGCCAGCCTCGGCAACAAGGTGGCGCATGTCCACTGGCACGTGATTCCGCGTTTTCACGACGACCCGCATTTCCCCGAGCCCATCTGGGGCGTGCGGCAGCGCGCGGGCGTGGCGCAGCGCAGCGGCGCGGAGCCCGCGGCGCTGGCGGCAGCGCTGGCTGCCGCCCTCAACAACATCCGCTGAGCGCCCTCCGGCCGCACCGCCACGCAGCAATTTTCGGCCACGCCCCGCCTCGGTTATGATGCACGTCCGCGGTTCGCCGCAATCTTCCTTAGCATTGACTGGAACCATGGCCGGACTCAACAAAGGTGTGCCGCAGCCCACCGAAATCACGCTCCACCAGGCATCGCGCCTGCTGGAAATCTCTTTTGCCGACGGCAAGATCTTCCGCCTGCCGTGCGAGTTCCTGCGGGTGTTTTCGCCGTCCGCGGAAGTCCGCGGCCACGGGCCCGGACAGGAAGTGCTGCAAACCGGCAAGCAGGACGTGACCATCACCGCCGTCGAGCCGGTAGGTCAGTACGCCATCCAGTTGCGGTTCTCCGACGGCCACGACACCGGCATCTATTCCTGGGATCTGCTCTACGACTACGGCGTGCAGCAGGAAGCGATGTGGCAGCAGTATCTGCAGCGATTGCAGGCGGCGGGGGCGTCGAGGGGAAAATCGTAAGCAGTAAGCGGTGAGCAGTAAGCAGTAAGCAGTAAGCAGTAAGCAGTAAAAACGAACGACCAACACGGATTGGTGTCACAAACTCACCGCTCACCGCTCACCGCTCACCGCTCACCGCTCACCGCTCACCGCTCACC
>CAZAOZ010000051.1:0-22673 GCA_964486865.1 uncultured Bordetella sp. | reverse complement strand
CGCGGCTGGCGGAACTCGATCTCAACCCGGTGCTCGCCGGGCCGCAGGGCGCGATTGCCGTCGATTGGCTGATGGTGCTCGAGTAACTCAGGAGAATCAACATGGATTTCACACTGCCCGAAGAAGTGCGCATGTTGCGCGACACCGTTGCCCGTTTCGTGCGCGAAGAACTGCTGCCGCTGGAACGCGACGTGATCAGGCGCGAGGCCGAGCGTGGCCTGACCGACGCGCCGCTGATCGATCCGGATGTTGAACAGGAACTGGGGCGCAAGGCGAAAGCCATCGGCCTCTTCGGCATTGATGTGCCGGAAGAATACGGCGGACAGAATCTCGGCATGCTGGCCAAGGCGGTGGTGATTGAAGAATTGAAAACCAGCATCGTGCCCTTCGTGCTGCCGCCGGACAGTCCGAACCTGTGGATGCTGCGCGAAACCTGCAAAGGCGACCAGATTCAGAAATATCTGCTGCCCTATGCCAGCGGCGACAAGAAAAGCGCGATTGCCATTACCGAACCGGGCGCCGGATCGGACCCGGCGGGCATGAAAACCCGTGCCGAATACAAAAACGGCAAATGGGTGCTCAACGGCCAGAAGATCTGGATCAGCAACGCGCGCAAGGCGGATTTCATCATCGTCATGGCGGTCACCGATCCGGCCAAAGGCTCGCGCGGCGGCATGACGGCGTTCCTGGTTGATAAAGGCGTCAAGGGCCTGTCGATTCCGTCGGTGTTCAACACCATGGGCGAGCACTCGCCGTACGCGGTATTTCTCGACAATGTCGAACTGTCCGACGATCAGGTGCTGGGCGAGGTCGGCAACGGTTTCGGGCCGATGCAGAACCGGCTGGGCGTGCGCCGCATGGAAATAGCCTGTCGCGCGCTGGGTTACGCACGGCGCTGCATGGATCTGATGCTGAAACAGGCCAATGAACGCAAAACCTTCGGCGCATTGCTCGCCGAACGCCAGCAGGTGCAGTGGTGGCTGGCCGACAGCTGGCAGGAGATGGACATGGTGCGCTGGATCACCTGGCGGCTGGCCTGGAAAATGGATCAGGGCGACAAGAACTGGCGGCGCGAAGCGGCGATGGTCAAGCTGCAGGGCAGCGAAATGATCGGACGGGTTTCCGACCGCGCGATCCAGTTGCTCGGCGGCATGGGCGTGTCCAAGGACCTGCCGCTGGAATACATCGCGCGTGCCTGCCGTGTGTGGCGCATTTTCGAGGGCCCCAGCGAAGTCCATCGCTGGTTCATCGCGCGCGACCTGCTGCGCAACGGCGTGCCTGCGGATTGAATTGAAATATCCCGCCCGCGAATCCGCGTTCGCGCCTTTTGGCGTCCGCAGTTTTCGCTATCAATGGCCCGCCGATCTCGCCGCCTCGTGGGCGTTCGAGATGGAAGTGCTCATCCTCGGCTGGTATGTACTGACTGCCACGGGTTCGGTTTTCATGCTCACGGTGTTCGGGGCGCTGCTTTATGTGGGCACGTTGCTGGCGCCGCTGTTCGGTGTTGCCGGTTACCGGCTGGGCAACAAGACGGTGTTTTGCGCGATGCGGGCAACGTATGCAACCCTGGCATTGATATTGACCGTGCTGGCGCTGAGCGAACGCCTGGAGCCCATCCACGTTTTCGCGATCACCTTGCTGATGGGGCTGGTTCGCCCGTCGGATCTGGCGCTGCGTCATGCGCTGATCGGCGACACCTTGCCGGTCACGCAACTGGTTGGCGCGAGCAGCATCTCCAGAACCACGCAGGATTCCGCCCGCATCGCCGGTGCCCTGACCGGCGCCGGACTGGTGACATTGCTGGGCATGGGTGCGGCCTACGTCATCGTCAGCGCGCTGTATGTCACCAGTCTGCTGTTGACCCTGAAAGTCGCCGGATCAGTGCAGCGCAAACGCGTATCCGCGGTGATACCGACATCAATAACCACGGATCTGCGTGACGGATTGGCCTACGCCTGGACCACGCCGCCCTTGCTGGCGGCGATGCTGCTGGCGCTGCTGGTCAATTTCACCGCGTTTCCGCTGGTCAGCGGCTTGCTGCCCTATGTCGCCAAGGAAGTGTACGGGGCGGGGCAGACCGGTCTGGGGTATTTGACGGCCAGTTACGCCGGCGGGGCGCTGCTGGGATCCCTCGTGATCAGCCGCTTTGGCTACCGGATACGGCCGGCGCGGGTGATGGTCATCGGCTGCGTGCTGTGGCATGCCATCAATATCGTCTTTGCCCGCATGGACAGTCTCGACGGCGGGATTGCGGCATTGCTGATCGGAGGATTTGTGCAAAGTTTCGGGATGGTCACGCTGTCAGCACTGCTGCTGCGCGTATCGAATGCGCAGTTTCGCAGCCGCGTCATGAGCATCCGCATGCTGGTGATCTACACGCTGCCGCTGGGATTGCTGATTGCCGGGCCGTTGATTGCGCATTTCGGGTTTCACAACGTGGCCGCCGGTTATTCCGTACTGGGACTGGCGCTCAGTGTGCTGATCGCAGTGCGCTGGCGCGCCCATATCTGGCGCAAGGACGCACTGGCGAACTCGCGCTAGGCATCGCTGTACGGCATGCGTAAGCGCGGTCTTATCGGTTAAAATATCGCTGATATTCGAGCCACACATTGTGAACCATACGGGGAAGACCATGAATCATCCAGGCACCGCGCAACAAACCATGACCGATCGCCTGCTGGCCGAGAAAAAAGACGGCATCGGCTGGATTACCTTCAACAACCCCGCGCGTCACAATGCGGTCTCATTCGAGATGTGGCAGGCCTTGCCGGTGGTGCTTGCCGATTTTGCGGCAGACCCGGAAGTGCGGGTCGTCGTGCTCAAGGGCGCGGGTGAAAAAGCCTTCGTTGCCGGCGCCGACATTTCGCAGTTCAAGGAAAAACGCAGCAGCGAAGATGCGGTGCAGGCTTACAACGCGGCTGCCGACAACGCGAGCAAGGCGCTGCAGGAGTGCCCGAAACCGACCATGGCGATGATCCGCGGTTATTGCATCGGCGGCGGCACGGCCATCGCCGTCAATTGCGACATCCGCATTGCCGCCGAAGACGCAAAATTCGGCGTGCCCGCCGGAAAACTCGGCCTGGGCTACCGCTTCACCGGCATCAAGCGCCTGGCGGATGTTGTCGGCCCGGCCTTTACCGCGGAAATCTTTTTCACCGCACGCCAGTTCACCGCACAGGAAGCGTTGCAGATGAATCTGGTCAACCGCGTGGTGCCGGTCGCCGATCTGGAAAAATATGTGCTCGATTACGCCGCAACCATCGCCGGCAACGCGCCGCTGACCATCGCCTCGATCAAGCGCGCGCTGATCGAATATCTGAAAGATCCCGCCAAGCGCGACATCGAAGCCGTGCAGAACATGGTGGAGATTTGCTACAAAAGCGAGGACTACAAGGAAGGCCAGACCGCTTTCATGGAAAAGCGCAAGCCGGTGTTCAAGGGGCGGTAATCCTACCCTGTTGTTTTTATCCATATTTTAAGGCAAACATAATCATGGCATTTGACGCCAACCGTGCCGATCTGTGCATCGGCGTGATCGGTACCGGGGCAATGGGACGCGGTATCGTGCAGGTCGCCGCCGCCGGCGGTATCAACGTGGTGATGATGGATACGCGCGAAGGCGCCGCCGATGAGGCGCGTGAGTTCGTCGCGAAAATGCTGGCCCGCGCCGCGGAGAAGGGCAGCCTGAGCCAGGCCGAAGCCGCCGCCGCGACGGCGCGCATCCGTGTCGCGCGCGCACTGGCGGAATTCAGGGATTGCCACATGGTCGTCGAGGCCATCATCGAGAATCTCGACGCCAAGCGTGCGCTGTTCGGTGAACTCGAAGCCATCGTCAAGCCTGAATGCATCCTTGCGACCAACACGTCATCAATGTCGGTCACCACCATCGCTGCCAAACTGAAAACGCCGCAGCGGTTCGCTGGACTGCATTTTTTCAACCCGGTGCCGCTGATGAAACTGGTCGAAGTCATCGACGGCCTGCTGACCGAAAACTGGGTGTCCGAAGCGCTGATGGTGATCGGCAGGCGCATGACGCGCGAACCGGTAAGGCTGACCGATGCGCCGGGCTTCCTGGTCAATCAGGTGGGCCGCGGCTTCACGCTCGAAGCTTCGCATCTGGTTTATGAAGGCATCGCCTCGTTTGTCGATGTCGATCGCGTGATGCGTGACGTCGGCGGCTTCCGCATGGGGCCGTTCGAGCTGATGGAACTCACCGGACTGGATGTGACGCAGCCGGCCTCATCGCTGATCTACAACCAGTTTTTCCAGGAACCGCGCTACCGTCCCAACCTGATCATGCAGTCGCGCTATGAAGCCGGGGTGCTGGGCCGGAAATCGAAAAAGGGTTTTTACAATTACGATGCGGAAATGAAGCCCATCGTGGCGGCAGAGCCGCCGGCGCCTGCAGCACGTCCGGCCAGCGTCTGGGTCAGCAAGGCCGAGCCGCAGGGTCATGAAGCGCTGACTGCGCTGCTGACAAAACTGGGCGCAACGATAGAAAGCAGTGCGCAGCCTTCAGCGAAGGCGCTGATCCTGGTGACGCCGGTCGGCCAGGACGCCACGACCTGCGCCGTGGAGCAGGGGCTGGATCCGCAGCGCACCATTGCCGTCGATACCCTGTTTCCCATGGTCAAACGCCGCACCATCATGGGCACGCCGCTGACCACGCCGGCGATGCGCGATGTCGCACACGGCCTGCTGGCTGCCGACGGCGTGCCGGTGACGGTATGCCGTGACAGCCCCGGCTTCATCGCCCAGCGCATCGTGGCGATGATCGTCAACATCGGCTGCTCGATTGCGCAAAGCCGCACTGCGCAACCGGCGGACATCGACAAGGCCGTCACGCTGGGCCTGAATTACCCGAACGGGCCGCTCAAATTCGGCGACGTGATCGGAGTCGAACGCATGCACCGCGTACTGTCCAACATGAATGCGATCTACGCCGACCCGCGCTACCGCCCCAACATCTGGTTAAGACGCCGCGCCCAGCTTGGCGTCTCGCTGCTGACCCCCGAACCCTGATCCCTGATCCGAGAGGAAATATCATGCTCAACGCTTATCTGTACGAAGGACTGCGCACCCCGTTTGGCCGCCACGGCGGCGTGCTGGCGAAAGTCCGCCCCGACGACCTGCTGGCCGACGTCATGAAAAACGTCATGGCAAAATCGAAATTCAAGGTGGAGCAGGTCGAGGACATCGTCGTCGGCTGCGCCAACCAGGGCGGCGAAGACAGCCGCTGCGTCGCACGCCACGCCGGTCTCTCGGCAGGTTTCCCGATTGAAATCCCGGGTACGGTCCTGCAGCGCAACTGCGCCAGCGGCCTCAGTGCGCTGGCCCATGCCGCGCATTCGATCACCGCGGGCGAGGGTGACGTATTCATCGTCGGCGGGGTCGAGAGCATGAGCCGTTCGCCGCTGGTGATGAGCCGTGCCGAATCCGCGTTCGCACGCGACATCAAGCTCTACGACAGCACCATCGGCCCGCGCTTTTCCAACCCGAAGCTGGTCAAGCAGTTCGGTGATCCGCAAATGCCGCAGACCGCGGACAACCTTGCCCGGGAATACAACATCTCTCGCGAGCAAGCCGACACTTTTGCCGCGGCCTCGCAGCAGAAATATGCGATTGCGAAAGGCGAGGGTTTTTTTGCCGGAGAACTCGCTGCGGTGGAAATGCCGTCCGGCCGCAAAGGTCCGGTGCCGCCGGTGGCGGAAGATGAGCATCCGCGCCCGGGCACCGACGTGGCTGCGCTCGCCAAAATGAAAGTGCTTTATGAAGGCGGCGTCACCACGGCCGGCAATGCGTCCGGCGTCAACGACGGCGCCGTGGCCCTGGTGGTCGGTTCACTGGCTGCCGGTGAAAAGGCCGGCGCGAAACCGATTGCACGGATTATCGCCAGCGCCGCCATGGGAGTACCGCCGCACATCATGGGCATCGGGCCCGTGGCTGCATCGAAAAAAGCGCTGGCCCGCATCGGCCTCGACATCAAGGACATGGACGTCATTGAAATCAACGAAGCTTTTGCGGCACAGGTACTCGCTTGCCTGAAAGGACTCGGCGTTGCATTGGACGACAAACGCGTCAACCCCAACGGCGGGGCAATTGCACTGGGCCATCCATTGGGGGCTTCCGGCGCGCGCATCGCGCTGACTGCAGCCCGCCAATTGCAACGCAGCGGCGGACGCTACGCGCTCGTATCGTTGTGCATCGGCGGCGGGCAAGGCATGGCGGTTGTACTGGAGCGGGTATAAGTTTTTCGAATCATGGAAATAAATGTCAAATAGCAGGACTGGAACAAAAATCAGGCAAAAACAGGAAATAAATCACACTAACGGCAACCCCCAAACCTACCAAAATGGCAGATTTGCCAGGATGTTATGACGCAGACATACTGCATCGATCAAATCGATGAGCCATTATTGTGAGTGATATGGAAACCATAGCCGCATTGAAATCGGGGGCGCCGCTGCCGCCCCAGAAACTGATCGAGTTGCGCTCCAAAGGCATGCACACCGTGCGTTTCGAATTCATCGTGCGTCTGCTGCGGCTCGACACGCAGATCATCACGCTGTCGATTTACTGGGAAGACGGCCGGGAGTTCATGCAGATTCCTTCGGTGCAGAACGTCCAGCGCAAACTGGTCTATGCCAGCGACCCCCGGGTCAGCGGCCAGTTCGACGATTTGGCCTTGTTGTGTTATCCGTACGATCCTGATTCGAAGGCCCAGGTGGAGGCTGAACTGGACCGGATGGTAAGCCGGATCGAGCAGCAGGTGAGCAAGGGGATATCCAACCTCGAATAGCTGCTTGTCGGTCCGAGGATCAGGCTTGGACTCAAGTTAATTTTACATAATACACATTATACGCAATGTCGTAACTTAAGGCACTGATTCATCGTGGTTTTCTGCAGGATCTCTGAATAGGCCTTCAACGAAAAACCAGATCATTCCTGGACCCCGGCCTTCACCAATACCGCTTCAATGGCCGTATAACCGCGTTGCCGCGCCAGGCTGAGCGCTGACAATCCGTGCGGAGATATATATTTGGCGTCAGCGCCATGTTCCATCAGGAACAGCACCATCTCCAGATGTCCTTCACGCGCGGCCATCATCAGGGCGCTGGTGCCGTTGTCCGCCGTCGCATTGACCTCCGCTCCCTTGCCAATCAGTAACCGGCCGATGTCCACCCGGTTGCGAACGGCTGCATAAATCAACGGCGTCCACCCGGCATGATTGACGGGGGCGCCGGCGTCCAGCAGCAGGCGCGCAATCTCCGCATGCCCCTGTATGGCGGCCAGCATCAGCGCGCTTTCGCCCAACGGATTGCGTAGATGCAGCTTGGGGCGGGCCGCCAGTATGGTTCGCACCACCAGGGGTTTGCCCTCGCGCACGGCCAGCATTAACAGCGTCTCGCCCTTGGGGCTGACCGTATCGACATCCATGCCCCGCCGGAACAGCTCCCGGATCGCCGGTTCGTCGTCGATGCGGATGGCCTGCAGCATGTCTTCATAGGCGCCGGCCTGCGCCAGTGGGCTGCAGAGACATATCAAGCTCAGCATCATGTTCAGAATACACTGCGGATATTTCATATATCTATTTGTTTATATTGAATAATTTGAAGAAATTATCGGTGGTTTTGGCGGCAAGTTCGGCAGTACTGCAACCCTGCAGCCGCGCCACTTCCTCCGCCACGTGTTTGACCCATCCCGGCTGATTGGTTTTCCCGCGAAACGGCACCGGCGCCAGATAGGGCGCATCGGTCTCCACCAGCAACCGCTCCAGCGGCACGCGGCGGGCAACCTCTTTCAATGCCAAGGCATTCTTGAAGGTGACTATGCCGGAAAAGGAGATATGGAACCCGAGATCCAGCGCCGCGGCTGCGACCTCCCAGCTTTCAGTGAAACAATGCATCACGCCGCCGGCGCCGGCAGCCCCCTCTTCGCGCATCAGTCGCAGCGTATCCTCGGCCGCCGACCGGGTGTGGATGATCAGCGGCTTGCGCGCGGCGAGCGCCGCCCGGATATGCGTGCGAAACCGTTCGCGCTGCCATTCCAGGTCGCCGGTCAGCCGGTAGTAGTCCAGTCCGGTTTCGCCGATGGCAACCACTTTGGGATGCTGCGACAACGCAACCAGTTCATCGACCGTCGGCTCCCGCAGATCAGGATAATCGGGATGCACGCCGACCGAGGCGTACAGCATCGCGTTCTGTTCAGCCAGCGCGCGCACTTTCGGAAAATCTTCCAGTGTCACGCTGACGCACAACGCGGCCCCGACGTCGTTTTCGCGCATGGTCGCCAGTACGGCGGGCAGGCTGCCGGCGAGCTCCGGGAAATCCAGATGGCAATGCGAATCGACCAGCATGGGTCTGTTATGCCGCCTGGCGTGCGGCAGGATTGATCAGCGCAGCGTAAGCGATCAGCACGCTCTCGATGTACAGCCGGCCGTTCAATGGATGGTGGATATGCCGCTGCTCACTTACCAGTTTCCGGTGCAGGCGCAGTGCGGCGAGCGGATGGATGCGCTGTGCCAGCACCGCCAGTTCGCGCGCAAAGTCCGGGTTGTAGCGGATCCGGCCGAGCATCCGCTGCCCGACCAGATCGTAGGTCCATTTCTGCATCCAGCTGATGAACCGTTCCAGCGGAAGGTCACGCAGCGTTTCGGCCACCGCCAGCGCATCGAATTCCGCAGGGGCAATATGCGACAGAAACTCGCGACGCCCCGCCAAGTCACCACCTTCGACGGCTGCCAGCGCCAGCAGCGGCGCACCGGAGCATTGCGCCAATATCGCCTCCCCTTCGGCCACGCCGCGCTCTTTCAGCCAGGCCAGCGCGACCCCATGCGACGGCACCGGCAATCCCAGCTGCCGGCAGCGGCTGACGATGGTCCGCGGCAGACGGTGCGGGCGGTGACTGATCAGGATGAAGTGCGTCAATGCCGGCGGTTCTTCGAGATTTTTCAGCAGCGCGTTCGCCGCACTGACGTTAAGCGCCTCCGCCGGCGCCACCAGCACCACCTTGCGCCCGCCGCGGTGGCTGGTGACATGGATAAAGTCGTGCAATTCGCGAATCTGCTCGATGCTGATCCACACGCTGCTTTTGCTTTTCTTGCCGCTGTCTTCGCCTTCGACAGCGTCCTCCGCGACCGGCTCGACGCTGCGGAAATCGGGATGTGAACCGCTGCTGAACCAGTTGCAGGCGCTGCAGGTGCCGCAGGCAACGCCGCCCGCCGCCGGCGTCTCGCACAACAGCGCCTGCGCCAATGCCATGCCGAATTGCTGTTTGCCGATACCGCGCACGCCCGTAATCAACAGCGCATGAGGCAATGTGCTTTTGTCAGCGAGTAGCGTCTGGAGCTGATTGTTGAACCAATTGATCATTATTAATGGATAATTAATCGTTATTAATCAATAATTTGAAATTATTTTTTCAAGTTCCTGCTGAATCTCGGGGATGCTCCGCGCCGCATCGATGACCTTGATCCGCTGCGGGTGCTCCGTCGCCCGCCGCCGGTATGCCGTCCGCACCCGTTCATAAAATGCCTGTTGCTCCCGCTCAAAGCGGTCCGGCGCCCGCACTTTTTGGGTGCGCGCCCGGCCGATCGCCGGATCAAGATCAAAATACAGCGTCAGATCCGGCTGCAGATCGCCCTGCACCCAGCGCTCCAGTGCTGCCACGCGATCCCAGGCCATGCCGCTGCCTCCCGCCTGATAGGCATAGGTGGCGTCGGTAAACCGGTCGCACAGTACCCAGCGCCCGGCAGCCAGTGCCGGTGCAATCACCTGCGCAATGTGCTCGCGGCGCGCGGCAAACATCAGCAGGGCTTCGGTTTCAGGATCGCGGATACCCGGCACATCCAGCAGCAATGTACGCAATGCTTCGCCCAGCGCGGTTCCGCCAGGCTCGCGGGTAACGGTCAGCGCCGCGCCCTGTGCGGTCAGCCGCTGGCGCAACCATTCCAGGTGCGTCGTCTTGCCGGCGCCGTCCATGCCTTCCAGCGTGATGAAGCGACCGCGGCTCATGGCTGCCCCCGCCGCTGGTACTGCGTCACTGCCCGCTCGTGCTCAGCCAGCGTGCGCGAAAATTTGGACGTGCCGTCGCCGCGTGCCACAAAATACATGGCGTCGCTGGACACGGGATTGAGTGTGGCGCGCAGGGCATCGAGTCCGGGCATGGCGATCGGCGTGGGCGGCAGGCCCGCGCGGGTGTAGGTATTGTAGGGCGTATCCGTGGTCAGATCGCGCTTGCGGATATTGCCGTCAAAAGCCTCGCCCATGCCGTAGATGACCGTCGGATCGGTCTGCAGGCGCATGCCGATGCGCAGGCGGTTGATGAACACCGACGCCACCATGCCGCGCTCCTCGGCGCGCCCCGTCTCCTTCTCGACAATCGAGGCGAGTATCAATGCCTCAATCGGTGATTTCAACGGCAAATCGGGCACGCGCCGTTCCCATTCCTGATCGAGATGCCTGATCATCAGCTGATGCGCGCGGCGGAGTATCGTCAGGTCGCTGGCGCCTTCGCTGAAGTGATAGGTATCGGGGAAAAACCAGCCTTCTGCCAACGGCTGGGAAATACCGAGCTTCTGCAGTAATTCGGCTTCGGGCAGATCTGCCGTCTCCGGCCGCACCTTGGGATGCTCGTGCAGCGCCTTGCGCATCTGCCGGAAAGTCCAACCTTCGACAAAGGTAATCGATGCCTGCGTCACATCACCGCGGGTCATGCGTTGCAGCAGGCTCAGCGGCGTCAGCGGGCGCGCAAACTCGTAGTTTCCCGCCTTGAGATTTCCCGCCTCGCCGTGCAGCCGCGCAAACAGCACAAACAGTTCCGGTTGGCGCAGCACGCCGGCTGCGCCAAGTTGCGCAGCCGCTGTTTTCAGGCTGCTGCCGGCGCGCAATTCCAGCGTAACCGGCGAGCGTTCCATCGGCAATTCGCTGCCGGCATAATAATACAGCCCGCCTGCGGCGCCCAGCGCCGCCAGAAAACCCAGCAACAGCAGGTATTTAACGATCCGCAGCATCCAGCCATTTTCCCATGAGCTGCGCCACCGTGTAGCGGCTCCACGTGCGGTCTTCGACCGCAGCCACAGGCCACACCCCGATCAGGCTGTTGACCAGGAATACCTCATCCGCAGTCTCCAGTCGCCGCCTATCCACTGCCTGTATCCGGCATGACATGCCGTGATGCTGCGCGGCCTCCATGACCAGATCGCGGGTCACGCCGGCGACACCGCAGCATGAGAGATCCGGTGTTGCCAGCGCATCGCCTTCGACGATGAACAGGTTGCTGCGCGTGCCCCCGATGACCTGGCCTGCGGCGTCCTGCAGCAATCCCTCGGCGATGGCCGGGTCATCCCATTCCGCACACGCGAGCACGTTCTCCAGACGGTTGAGATGCTTGACACCGGCAAGGCGCGGCTGGGCGGCCAGACGCAGATCGCAGTAACGCACCCGCACGCCGTTGGTCCGGCAGCTTTCAGGATAAACAGGCAACGGGCCAGCCGCCACCACGCGTCGCGGCTGCAGCGTCGGCCTGGCAGCATAGCCGCGTCTGCCGCTGCCGCGCGTCACGGTAATGCGTATCGCGCATTCCGGCATCTGCACCGCCACGGCATGCAGATCGGCCAGCAGCACTGCTGACGATGGTGGCGTAATAGCCAGCGCAGCGCAGTCGGCGGCAAGCCTGGCGTAATGCCGCACCCAGAATTCAGGATGTCCGTTGCGCATGGCCAGCGTGCGGAACACGCCGTCGCCGTAGGCAAAACCGCGATCATCGGCGGGGATCACCGATCCGATCAAACCGTCAATCAGTATCATGAGGATGCGCCGCGACCCGCGGTATCGGGCTTTGGCGCGGACTCAGAGTTTGCGGAACACCAGACTGCCGTTGGTGCCGCCAAACCCGAAGGAATTGGAAAGTACGACATCAATTTTCATCTGCCGCGCCGTATTGGGCACATAGTCCAGATCACACTGCGGATCCTGATTGAGCAGATTGATGGTCGGCGGCGCGACCTGGTCGCGAATGGCAAGAACCGAAAATACCGCCTCGATGCCGCCGGCTGCGCCCAGCAGATGTCCCGTCATCGATTTGGTCGAACTGACGGCCAGTTTCCGGGCATGCGTGCCAAAACAGTTTTTTACGGCCACCGTTTCGGCAATGTCGCCCAGCGGCGTCGAAGTGCCGTGGGCGTTGATGTAATCGACCTGATCGTGATTGAGGCTGGCGTTGCGCAGCGTATTGTTCATGCAGCGCATCGCGCCGGCGCCGTCTTCACAGGGCGCCGTAATGTGGTGCGCATCGGCGCTCATGCCGTAACCGGCAAGCTCGCAGTAAATCCGTGCGCCGCGCCGCCTGGCGTGCTCGTATTCCTCAAGCACCAGCACGCCGGCACCCTCGCCGATCACGAACCCGTCGCGATCCTTGTCCCACGGCCGGCTGGCCGCCGCCGGATCATCGTTGCGTGTCGACAGCGCGCGCGCCGCACAGAACCCGCCAACCCCCAGGGGAGATATGGTCGATTCGGCGCCGCCGGCAATCATGACGTCGGCGTCGCCATATTCAATCATGCGTCCGGCCTCGCCGATACTGTGATTGGCGGTGGTGCATGCCGTGACCACTGCAATGTTCGGCCCCTGCAGTCCGTGCATGATCGACAATTGCCCGGAGATCAGGTTGATGATGGTACCGGGCACGAAAAACGGGGAAATCTTCCGCGGACCGCCGGCCAGCACGGCGTTATGTGTTTCCTCGATCAACGGCAATCCGCCGATGCCGGAACCAATGCAGACGCCGATCATCTCGCGATTGAGGCGGTCAAGTTCAAGTCCGGCGTCCTTCATGGCATCGATGCCGGCCGCCAGTCCGTAATGGATGAAGGTATCGAAACGCCGCGCTTCCTTGACGGGGATGTAGCGGCTGGCGTCAAACCCCTTCACTTCACCGGCGATCTGCGATGTGTACGCCGACGCATCAAAACGCGTAATACGGCCGATGCCGGACTTGCCGGCAGTGATATTCGACCAGGATTCTGCGAGGCCGATGCCGACCGGGGAAATAATCCCCAGTCCGGTTACGACGACTCTGCGGGTGGTGGGACGCGGCATATTCCGAGGGAAGGGAGCGCCAAGGCGATCCCGGGATCATGAATGGACGATGATGCAGGAAGGAGAAGCATCCCCACCTGTATCAACAGCCCGTCAGGCCTTCAGGTGCGACTTGATGTAATCCGCAGCCTGCTGCACGGTGGTGATTTTCTCGGCTTCTTCGTCGGGAATTTCCGTTTCGAATTCCTCTTCCAGAGCCATCACCAGTTCGACGGTATCCAGTGAATCGGCACCCAGATCATTGACGAAAGACGACTCGTTCTTGACGTCTGCTTCATTGACGCCCAATTGCTCGGCAACAATTTTCTTGACGCGTTGCTCGATATTTTCCATCTACAGTCCCCTTTAGCGTTGCTTGTGATGTTTGATCCGGCGCACATCGCGCCGTATCAATCCTAAAGCCGTGAATTTTACCACCAAACCCGATTTAAAAATATCAATGTAAACAGCCGCTTAAACATGAATGACCCGTCGCACTACCCCATATGCATGCCGCCGTTCACATGCAGTGTGCAGCCCGTGACATAGGCGGCGGCGTCCGAGGCCAGATAGACCACGGCTCCAGCGACATCGGCCACATGACCCAGGCGACCCAGCGGAATCTGTCCGATCAGCGCCGTGCGTTGCGCATCATCCAGGCCGCGGGTCATGTCGGTGTCAATGAAACCCGGCGCGATGCAATTGACGGTGATGCTGCGGCTGCCGACCTCGCGCGCCAGGGCGCGAGAAAAGCCCTCGACTCCGGCTTTGGCCGCGGCATAGTTGGTCTGCCCGGCATTGCCCAGCGAACCGATCACCGAAGTAATGTTGATGATCCGTCCGGCACGTGCCTTCATCATGCCGCGCATGACCGCCTTTGACAGGCGGAAAACCGACTTGAGATTGGTGGACATGATGGCGTCCCACTCCTCATCCTTCATGCGCATCAGCAGGTTGTCGCGGGTGATGCCGGCATTGTTGACCAGGATGTCGGGATGGCCCCATTGCTGCTGGACCGCCGCCAGCGCGGCATCAACCTGTGCGGCATCGTTGACGTCCATGGCATAACCCGCGCCGCGCACGCCGGCCGCAGCAAGCGCTGCGGTGATTGCTGCGGCCCCTGCCGCGGTCGTCGCCGTTCCGGCAACCGTGGCGCCCGCAGCGCCGAGTGCCAGCGCAATGCCCTGACCGATGCCGCGGGAGGCGCCGGTCACCAGCGCAACCTTGCCCTGCAATGTGTTCATCGCAATGCCTCCAGTGTCTGCTGCAGGGATGCCGGATCGGTCACCGCGTATCCCTGCAGATTGCTCTCGATCCGCCTGGTCAGCCCGGCCAGCACTTTGCCCGGACCGCATTCCACGACATGCGTCACGCCCTGCCCGGCAAAAGCACGCACCGTTTCGACCCAGCGCACCGGGTTGCAGGCCTGGCGTGCCAGTGCATCCTGGATCTGCGCCGGATCGTTCACCACGGCGACATCAACATTGTTGACCACGGGGATGCACGGTGCGCTGAATTTTACCTGCCGCATGCGTTCCCGCAGCCGTTCCGCTGCCGGCCTGAGCAGCGAAGAATGAAATGGCGCGCTCACCGGCAGCAGTACCGCGCGTTTCGCCCCGCGTGCCTTTGCCGCAGCGGCACCACGCTCCACCGCGGCCCTGTGCCCGGCAATCACCACCTGGCTGGGCGCATTGAAATTGACCGCCTCCACTACTTCGCCCTGCGCCGCTTCGGCGCAAGCGGCGCGCACGGCATCATCGTCGAGCCCCAGTATGGCGGCCATCGCGCCGGTGCCTGCCGGCACGGCTTCCTGCATGGCCTGCGCGCGAAAACGCACCAGCGACACGGCATCAGAGAATGCCAGCACGCCCGCCGCAACCAGTGCGGTGTATTCCCCCAGACTGTGACCGGCGACTATGACCGGCGGCGGACCGCCGGCTTCCAGCCAGGCGCGGTACATCGCATAGGCAGCGGTCAGCATCACCGGCTGCGTATTCACCGTGGCGTTAAGATCGTCCGCAGGACCTTCCGCCACCAGTTGCCACAAATCCTGGCCCAGCACGGCAGAAGCCTCGGCAAACGTGTCGCGCACGACCTGCGTATTGGCAAAGCCCTGCATCATGCCGATGGACTGCGAGCCTTGTCCCGGAAATACCAGCGCCAGTTTCATCATGAGTGCCTCACCATTTCAACAGCACCGCGCCCCAGGTGAATCCGCCGCCCACGCCTTCGAGCAAAACATGCTGTCCCGGGCGGATGCGGCCGTCACGCACGGCTTCATCCAGCGCCAGTGGCACCGATGCTGCAGAGGTGTTCGCATGACGATCTACGGTCACAATGACGCGTTCCATCGACAGCCCCAGCTTCTTTGCGGTTGCCTGAATGATACGGATGTTGGCCTGGTGCGGAATCAGCCAGTCGATGTCCGACTGCCGCAGCCCCGCGGCATCGAGTGTCTCCAGTGCGACTTCCTCCAGAACCCTTACTGCAAACTTGAATACGGCGCCTCCATCCATCTGCAGCAGCGGCCGGCCGCTGATCCTGCCGCCGTCGACCGTGCCCGGCACCGACAGGATAGCGGCATGACTGCCGTCGGCATGCAGCCGCGCTGCCAGAATCCCCGGTTCACTGCTGCGTTTGAGTACCACCGCACCGGCGCCGTCGCCGAACAGCACGCAGGTGCCGCGATCCTGCCAGTCGAGTATGCGCGAATAGACTTCGGCGCCGACCACCAGCACGTGTTCATATTGCCCCGACTTCATGTACAGGTCTGCCGTAGACAACGCATAAACAAAGCCGCTGCAGACGGCCTGCACGTCGAATGCCGGCATGCCGCGCACGCCCAGCTTGGACTGCAGAATGCACGCTGTTCCCGGAAACACCATGTCCGGCGTGGTGGTTGCCACGATGATCAGATCCAGTTTCTCCGGTCCGATTCCCGCCATTTCCAGCGCACGGCGCGATGCGTGCAGTGCCAGATCACTGGCTGATTCGTTATCCGCAGCAATATGACGCTGGCGAATACCGGTGCGCTGCTGTATCCATTCGTCCGACGTATCGACCGTAGCGGACAATTCCTGGTTGGTCAGGATTTTTTCGGGAAGATAACTGCCGGTACCGATGATGCGCGAATAAATCATGCCGTTTCAGCTTTCCGTTCCAGTGCCGCCATACGTTCCGTAATGTGCGCCAATACCCCGCTGCGCACCTCGTCAATTGCATGTCCGATGGCAAAGCCGAATGCATAGGCATCGGCTGAGCCGTGGCTCTTGATGACTATGCCGCGCAGTCCCAGCAGGCTGGCGCCATTGTAGCGGCGGTGATCGACTCGCTTCCTGAATGCATTGATTACGGGCATCGCCAGCAATCCGGCCAGCTTCGTCAGCAGGTTGCGGCCGAATTCTTCGCGCAGATAGGTGGCGAGCATCTGCACCAGCCCTTCAGAAGCTTTCAGCGCAACATTGCCGACGAACCCGTCGCATACCACCACGTCAGTGGTGCCTTTATAGATGTCGTCGCCTTCGATGTTGCCGTAAAAATTAAGCCCGCTGGCCCGCAACAGCACTGCGGCACCCTTCACGACCTCGTTGCCCTTGATGTCTTCTTCGCCGATATTGAGCAGGCCGACCGAAGGCCGCTCCTTGCGTTCCACGGACGCCACCAATTCCGCGCCCATGATGGCGAACTGCAGCAGATGTTCAGCCGTGCAATCGACGTTGGCGCCGAGGTCAAGCACATGCGTATGCCCTTTCACCGTGGGCAGCATGCCGGCGATGGCCGGGCGGTCGATCCCGGGCAACGTCTTCAGCACGAAACGCGAAGTCGCCATCAGCGCCCCGGTGTTGCCGGCGCTGACGCAAGCCTGCGCTTCGCCGCTTTTGACGAGGTCAATGGCAATTCGCATCGAGGAATCTTTTTTGCCGCGCAATGCGCTGGCCGGCGGCTCGTCCATCGCCACCATTTCCGATGCATGCTGTACGCGGATTTGGCCGCCGGCAGACGCGCCGATGCGCTGCAGTTCCGCATGAATCGCGTCCTGCAGTCCGACCAGCACGAAATTGCAATGCGGATCGCGTCGCGACCACTCGACAGCCGCGGCCACGGTGACGCGCACGCCATGATCTCCGCCCATGCAATCGATGGCTACGGTCACATCCATGGTGAACGAAACTCCTCTTCAGGATCCGGCGTTTTTCAGGCGCGCCGGATATCCCGATCGCTCAACCGCACTTACTCGCCCTTGGCCTTGATGACCTTCTTGCCGCGATAGTAGCCGTTGGGGCTGATGTGGTGACGCAAATGCACTTCGCCGGAGGTCGGCTCGACTGCAAGCGTGGGCTTGTCGAGAGCGTCATGCGAGCGGTGCATCCCTCGTTTGGAAGGGGACTTCTTGTTTTGCTGAACAGCCATTTCAATCTCCTGATAAACAAATCACTGTGACTTCCTGCGGCCGGATTCCAGCAGGCCGGCCAGTTTTGAAAACGGCGAGTCTGCCGCCCCCATCCGCCCCGATCCTGCTGCCTCGTCGCTGCATTTTCCCTGCGCATGCCTGACCGACAACGGCAAGCTCAACACTATTTCATCTTCAACCAACTCCCGCACATCCAGATCCCGCCCCGCCTCCACCCACTCCGGGGTCTCCGGATCATCGTCACTTTCAGGCACCCCGCCGGGCTGCGCCAGCAATACACGCGTACGCAATGCCAGCGGATACTCAAGCTCCGTCAGGCAGCGGCCGCACAGCAGGTGCAGGCTGCCGGTAATCTCCAGTTCCAGCAGCGGCCGTTTGCGTTCGTCGCAGCCGCCGCGCACCACGAAGGAAACAGAGCCGGCATTGCCGGCAAGACGATCCTGCACGCGGGCCAGCGCTGCAACCGGGATCGTGCCTTCGTGCCGGCCCGCTGATTGCGCGAATGCAAACGGATCCTCAATGCGATGATCTACAGCGGGTCCGGGCATAACCGGCGCATGATAATATTTTCAGCCCCTGCTGTCAAAAACAATGATGCCAAAATCCCTGTTCATCCAAGCACTTAGCGAAACCCATGCGCAGGGCTCACCATGCTCCGCTTGCAGTAATGGAACCCGAATCCCCGCAGTTTCAGACACTTAGAGCATCTGCATAATGAAATCCCATCCGCCGATCGTGCTCGCCTCCTCGTCCGCATACCGCAAGGCGCTGCTGGCACGCCTGGACATCCGCTTTACTGCGATTGCCCCGGATATCGACGAGCAGCCGCTGCCCGGCGAGGCGCCGCCCGCCACTGCGCTGCGGCTGGCGCAGGCCAAGGCGCAAAAAACAGCGGAACGCGAATCAGCAGCACTGATTATCGGTTCCGATCAGGTCGCCGTGATGGATGGCGTCGCACTGGGCAAGCCCGGTCACCACAATGCTGCCACCGCACAACTGCGCGCCATGAGCGGCCGCACGGTGGTGTTTCATACGGCGCTGTGTCTGCTCAATGCCGCGACCGGTCGGCTGCAGACCGCCAACGTACCGACAACGGTCCGGTTTCGGGCGCTCGATGAACTGCAGATCGAGCGCTATCTGCGCCACGACCAGCCATACGACTGCGCGGGCAGCGCCAAGATCGAGGCGCTCGGCATTGCACTGGTCGAACATGTTGCCAGCGACGATCCGACAGCGCTGATCGGACTGCCGCTGATCGCGCTGGTGACCCAGCTGCGCAACGAAGGGGTGTTGCTGCCCTGAGGATGCGGGAATTTAACGGAAATTGAAATTTCCGAATCCGCCGAGCTTCATCAGAGTCTCTACGGATGCGGCCCCAAATCGACGCGCGAAACGCTCAGCAATGTTTTCCTGCTGCGTGAAATCAACTATGTTTTCCGCCTTGATGACATCGCGGGCGACGGAATCGAGGCTGCCCAGCGCGTCAGCCAGCCCCAGGTCGATGCTCTTCTGCCCGACCCACAGCAATCCTGAGAACATGTCCGGGGTTTCCTTCAGGCGTTTGCCCCGCCCCTGCCGTACCACCTCGATGAACTGCCGGTGAATATCGCCGAGCATGGTTTCGGCATGGGCTTTCTGCTGATCCTGTATCGGTGAAAACGGATCAAGAAAGCCCTTGTTCTCGCCGGCCGCCAGCAGGCGGCGTTCGACGCCCAGCTTCTCCATCGTCCCGGTAAAACCAAAACCGTCCATCAATACGCCGATCGAGCCGATGATGCTCGCCTTGTCGACATAAATCCGGTCTGCGGCAGCCGCAATGTAATAGCCGCCGGAAGCGCAGACATCCTCGACGACCGCATACAGCGGTATCGCCGGATATTTCGCGCGCAACCGTTTGATTTCGTCATTGATATAGCCCGCCTGCACCGGACTGCCGCCGGGACTGTTGATGCGGATCACCACGCCCTGGGTGTTTTTATCCTTGAATGCCGCCTGCAATCCGCTCACGACCTTATCGGCGCTGGCCTGACTGTTGGAACTGATGATGCCGTTGATTTCCACCAGCGCGGTGTGATTGCCCGGCAACGCATCATGCTTGCTGAGCCAGCCCATGCCGATGACCAGCAGCACGACCAGGTAGAGCAGGAATGCCGACTTGAAAAACACGCTCCAGCGCCGCGCGCTGCGCTGTTCCTGTATCGCGGAGAGCGCAACTTTTTCCAGTACTGCGCGCTCCCATTGCGGGCCATTCGATTGTGGATCTACCATAAAAACTCCTTCTAAAACAATATATTACCAAATCTCCCGGGACTCAGCATCAGGCGTGCAGCACCAGCCAGTCATGCAGCGCCGGCGGCGTATCAATGATGGCCAAGGGCTGCTGCCGCACCAGCGCCTCACGCTCATGTGCGCCATAGCTTACCGCCAGCGCCGCGACGCCGGCCGCCTGCGCCATTTCCAGATCATGCGTCGTGTCACCGATCATCAGCGTGGCGGCAGGTGTCGCCATGAGGTTCTCCATGACCGCCTGCAGCATGCCGGGATGCGGCTTGGCAAATCCCTCGTCAGCGCAACGCGTCGTGTGAAAGTACTCGCCGACGCCGGTCGCCGCCAGTGCACGATCAAGCCCGCGCCGGCTCTTGCCCGTGGCCACCGCCAGCAAAAAACCTGCACCATGCAGTTCGCGGATCATCGTCGCAGCCCCCGGAAACAGCGTAGTGCCGCCGTCCCGGCGCAGAAAATGCACCCGGTAGCGATCCACGACTTTCGCGTATTCCGCCCTGGGCAAGTCGGGCAGGAGATATTTCATCGCATCTGTCAGGCCCAGACCGATGACATGACGCGCCTGGGTCATCGACGGCACCGGCAGATCGAGTTCCGCACATGCCGCCTGCAATGACTCCGCAATCGACGCCGCTGAATCCATCAGCGTGCCGTCCCAGTCAAAAACCAGCAATTCAAACTTTCGGGGCATGATGCTCCGGCCGTATTGCGGCGGTCATGAACGCCTGCAACTCCGGCGGCAGCGCTGCTTCGAAGGCCAGTTTCTCGCCGCTCAGCGGATGGCGGATCACAGCGCGGCGGGCATGCAGGAACATGCGCTTCAAGCCCTTTTTGGCCAGCGCTTTATTCAGCGGAAAGTCGCCATATTTGTCGTCGCCCAGTATCGGAAAACCCAGATGCGTGAGATGCACCCGGATCTGGTGCGTGCGTCCCGTTTTCAGTTCGGCATCGAGCAGGCTGTACGGGCCGACCCGCCGCTCCAGGCGGAACACCGTCACCGCCCGGTCACCACTGGCCTTGACGTTGACCCGGCGCTCGCCGCCTGCGATCACGAACTTCTCCAGCGCCAGATCGACAATGCGCTTGCGCTCGGTCCAGCGGCCGTTGACCAGTGCATAGTACCGCTTCTCCACCTCACCCGCCTGCAACTGCCGGTGCAGTTCGACCAGTGCCGTGCGCTTTTTGGCGAGCATCAGCACGCCGGAAGTTTCACGGTCGAGCCGGTGCACCAGCTCCAGAAAGCGCGCCTGCGGACGGGCATTGCGCAGGCCTTCGATGACGCCCAGGCTGATGCCGCTGCCGCCATGCACCGCCATGCCCGCCGGCTTGTCGATGACCAGCAGCGCGTCGTCCTCGAATATGACGACCGGGGTATAAGGCGCCCGCGAGGCCGCAGTCCCTTCCGGCCGTTGCGCGATGCGCACCGGCGGCACCCGCACCCGGTCCCCCGTCCGCAACCGGTAATCCGGGCCGATCCGGCCACTGTTCACCCGCACTTCGCCGCTGCGCAGGATCCGGTAGATGTGGCTCTTCGGCACGCCTTTCAGCCGCCGCATCAGGTAGTTGTCGATGCGCTGGCCGGCGGATTCTTCACCAATCTCCGCCAGAATAACCGCGGATGCTGTGGATTCTTTACTTAACTTGTTCATTTACATATACTTCTTCCAGCGCCCCCCATTGGACGCCGCGAACGCCGAAACCGGCCCTGCAGGCACGAGCCTGACGCGACGAGATTCCAATAACTGGTGCGCTTTGCAATGGATGCCGGACTGACGCGAATGCGGCTACGGCGCTGTTGCAGAATCCGCGGCGGTCAGCCGCGCAGCTGTATAACAGGGTTAAAGTCGCTCACCAAGAGAAGTAGCGATGTTAGACGAATTACGCGCTCAAGGCACTGTTTGAATTCCCGGATTTGCGCTGAATCAGCGCGAATCCCTGCAGGCACAACATATAACCAGGACACTGAAATCGATTCACTTTACCGTCAATCGACTGAAATAACGTAAGTCCACCCGCCCGCGGGCGGTCGTTGTCATGTTGTGCCCATCCCGTGCAAATCCTTGAGCGCGGGAGAATAAAATGAAACGCATGTTGTTCAATGCGACGCAAGCCGAAGAGCTGCGCGTCGCCATCGTCGATGGTCAGAAACTCATCGACCTCGATATCGAATCCGCCGGCAAAGAGCAGCGCAAAAGCAATATCTACAAAGGCGTCATCACCCGCATCGAGCCCAGCCTCGAAGCGGCGTTCGTGGAATACGGCCACGACCGGCACGGCTTCCTGCCCTTCAAGGAAGTCGCCCGCGCCTACTTCAAGCCCGGCATCAACGTCAGCACTGCCCGCATCCAGGACGCGCTGAAGGAACGCCAGGAAATCATCGTCCAGGTGGACAAGGACGAGCGCGGCAACAAGGGCGCCGCGCTGACGACCTACATCAGTCTCGCCGGACGCTATCTGGTGCTGATGCCCAACAATCCGCGCGGCGGCGGCGTCTCGCGCCGCATCGAAGGCGAAGACCGGGCTGAGCTCAAGGAAACCGTCGCCCAGCTCGATGTGCCGCAGGGCATGAGCGTCATCGCCCGCACCGCCGGCATCGGCCGCAGCGCCGAAGAACTCAACTGGGACCTGAAATACCTGCTGCAGCTGTGGACCGCCATTGAATCGGCCGCCCACCAGCAGGACGGCGCGTTCCTGATTTTCCAGGAATCGAGCCTGGTCATCCGCGCGATCCGCGATTACTTCCATGAGGAAATCGGCGAAATCCTGATCGACACCGAGTCGATCCATGAACAGGCCGTGCAGTTCATGAGCCATGTGATGCCCAATTACGTCAATCGCGCGAAGCTCTACCGCGACGACGTGCCGCTGTTCTCGCGCTTCCAGATCGAGCACCAGATCGAGTC
>CAZAOZ010000050.1:0-23645 GCA_964486865.1 uncultured Bordetella sp. | reverse complement strand
ACTCTCGACCTCAACCTTGGCAAGGTTGCGCTCTACCAACTGAGCTACTCCCGCGTTGCAGCGGGCGATTATAGGACAACCCCTCACCGGCCCGCAACCCGCTAACTGCGCCCGGCAGAGGCGCGCCAGGCCATTTTCAGGTAATACCCCATGGAAACCAGGGTCAGCACGGCGGCAATCCAGATCAGCCAGGTGCCGACCTGCTGGGGCGCAAAAAACCCGATCCGATCGTGGTAGAGCAGCATCGGAATGGCAATCATCTGTGCCGCGGTCTTGAATTTGCCGACCATGGAAACGGCAACGCTCTTGCCCTGCCCGATGGAGGTCATCCATTCACGCAACGCGGAAATCGCGATTTCCCGGCCGATGATGACCAGGGCAATGACGGCATCCACCCGGCCCAGCTGTACCAGAATGATCAGCGCCGCCGCCACCATCAGCTTGTCGGCAACCGGGTCGAGGAATGCACCGAAGGCCGAGGTCTGGTTGAGCTTGCGTGCCAGCCAGCCATCCAGCCAGTCCGTGATCGCTGCAACCGCAAAAATCACGGTCGCGACCAGGTTCTGGTTGGCGTGGGACACCCAGCTCTGCTCGAAATAAAACACGCCGACGAACAGCGGGATCATCACGATCCGCAACCAGGTCAGGACTATGGGCCAGTTCAAAGTCATGTCGGCAATTCAATCATGTTATCAATGCAACGCTTCGTAGATGCGCTCGGCCAGCGCGCGGTTGATGCCGTCGACTTCGGCCACCTCGTCCACGCTCGCCGCCATCAGCCCGCGCAGACCGCCAAAACGCGCGAGCAGCCGCTGGCGGCGCTTGGTGCCGATGCCGGGAATGCCTTCCAGCGGTGATGTCGTGCGCGTGCGCGCCCTCCGGGCGCGATGGCCTTCGATGGCAAACCGGTGCGCCTCATCGCGGATCTGCTGGATCAGATGCAGACCAGGATCGTCGTGCGCCAGGCGAAATCCAGACTCCCGTCCCGGCATCAACAGTTCTTCCATGCCCGGCTTGCGCGTCGGCCCCTTGGCCACCGCCAGCAGGGGCACATCCGCAAGTCCCAGTTCCGTCATCACTTCGCACGCCACGTTCAACTGTCCCTGTCCGCCGTCAATCAAGACCAGATCAGGCATCTTACCCTCTGCTCCGCTCCCGGTGTTCCCTTGTCCCGCGACCACCCTGCGGTAACGGCGGGTCAGCACCTCGCGCATGGCGCCGTAATCATCCCCGGCCGCAACGTCGCGCATGTTGAAATGGCGGTATTCGCTGCGCTGCATGGCACCCCGGTCATAGGTGACACATGACGCGACGGTCGCCTCGCCCTGGGTGTGACTGATGTCGAAACACTCGATGCGCTGCACTGTTTCCGGCAAATTCAGCCCTGATTGCAGGGCTGTCAGTTTTGCGGCGTCTCCCAGCGACTGCACATTGCGCTGCCCTGCGCCCAGTTCGGCATTTTTCTGCGCCATCTGCAGCCATGCCCGGCGGTCGCCGATGGGATTCGCCGCAATCTGCACCCGCCGCCCGCCGCGTTCGCTCAGGGTCTGCTGCAGCACGTCGACGGTAACAGCCTCCCCGACGATGATCTGCGGCGGCGCCGTCTGCAACAGGTAATGCTGGGCCATGAACGCCTCCAGGATTTGCGCCGCAGTCGCATCCTCCGCGTTTTGCGGAAAAAAATTCCTGTCGCCGAGATGCAGTCCGCCGCGGATCATCACCAGATTGACGCAGACCGTCCCCGCCGCCGTGGCGCAGGCGATCACATCGACGTCGCGCCCCGACTCGTCGCTGACATATTGTTTTTCGCGCACTTTGTGCAGCGCTGCGATCTGGTCGCGGCATACGGCCGCTTCTTCATAACGGCGCGCTTCTGCAGCGGCGCGCATCCGCTCGTCAAGCCGGCCGAATACGACGTTCTCCTGCCCGCTCAGGAACAGTTCGGCGCTGCGCACGTCTTCCGCATACCTGGCATCCCCGATCAATCCGACACACGGCGCCGTGCAGCGGTGTATCTGGTGCAGCAGGCAGGGCCGCGAGCGATGAGCAAATACGCTGTCCTCGCAGGTGCGCAGCCGGAACACCTTTTGCAGCAATTGCATGCTCTCGCGTACCGCGCCGGCATTGGGAAACGGCCCGAAGCAGCGGTCTTTCTTGTCAGGAGTACCACGGAAAAATCCCAGCCGCGGATAGCGATGCCCGCTCAGCAGCAGATAGGGATAGGACTTGTCGTCGCGGAACAGGATGTTGTAACGCGGCGCCAGCGACTTGATCAGATTGTTCTCGAGCAGCAGCGCTTCCGCTTCCGAACGGGTGACGGTGGTCTCTATTCCTGCAATCTGCGCCACCATCAGCCGGATGCGCGGCGACAAGGCATCGGCGCGCTGGAAATAGGAACTGACGCGTTTGCGCAGATCCAGCGCCTTGCCGACGTAGAGCACTTCGCCGTCCTTGTTGACCATGCGATAGACGCCGGGCAAATGCGGCAGGCGGCCCGCGATGTCGGCAGGTGATGTCATGCCGGCGCTCCGCGGCACTCAGCCAGAAAGCCGGCAATCTGCCCGAATACGGCGCGGAACATGTCGGGCGTCAGGCGCCGGGTATTGGTGTTGTAGCGACTGCAGTGGTAGCTGTCGAACAGGCGCATGCCCCGCTCCAGCACATGGGTTGCACTGTGCGCGAACGGAAAATCCGCCACGCGCAGGTCCAGCGCCCGCAGCACGGCCTGGTGAGCAACGGTGCCCAGCGCCAGTATCGCAGCGCCTTCGGGCAGCGCCGCCAGCTCGGTGCGCAGGTAGCCGTTGCATTCACGTACTTCGACAGGCAGCGGCTTGTTCTCCGGCGGCAGACATTTCACCGCATTGGTGATGCGGCAACCGCGCAGTTGCAGGCCGTCTCCGGCCGCCGTGGCCATCGCCTGATTGCCGTAACCGAAACGATGCAGCGTTTCGTAGAGCAGGATGCCCGCATGGTCGCCGGTAAACGGCCGTCCGGTGCGATTGGCGCCGTGCATGCCGGGCGCCAGTCCCACCACCAGCAGGCGCGGGCGCGGGTCGCCGAACGGCACGACCGGGCGCGCGTGATAGCCGGGATTCGAGACACGCACCGCGGCCAGATGCCCGGCCAGACGCGGGCAGCGGATGCAGTCGGTGGAAAAAGGCGGGTACGCCGCGTCGCGGTTGCCGGCAGGCTTTGGCATCAGGGCAACACCTGCCACTCAGGCAAACGGCAATTCGCCGCTGCGCCCGCCCAGCCCGGCAATGGCGTGCAAGGCTGCGGCATAGCGCGGGTCTTCGCGCAGCCTGATCTGATCGGCAGCATGCGCCCGGCCATGAATGCGGGCAAGACGCACCAGCCCCGTTGCCGGCATGATGTAATCAAGGCCGGCCAGCAGTTCGTCAGCAGATTGCGGGTTGTTGCACACCAGCACCATGTCGCAACCGGCGTGCAATGCTGCGTGCGCGCGCGCCACCACGCCGCCCGCCACGCTGGCGCCCTCCATGCTGAGATCGTCGCTGAAAATAACGCCGTCAAAACCCAGTTCCCCGCGCAGCATGTCTTTCAGCCATTTTTCCGAGAAACCGGCCGGCGCGGCATCAACCTGCGGATAAATCACATGGGCCGGCATGATCCCGCCCAATCCGGCGTCGATCAACCGGCGAAACGGCACCAGATCCTCGGCAACAATATCCGCCAGCGGACGTTCGTCCATCGGCACTTCATGATGCGAATCGGCGCGCACATGGCCGTGCCCCGGAAAATGCTTGCCGACCGCCGCCATGCCGCCGTCGCGCAGACCGTGCATCAATGCGGTTGCCAGCTCGGCAATGGCATCCGGCCGGGCATGGAATGCACGGTTGCCGATGACGCCGCTGTTGCCGTAATCGACATCGAGTACCGGCGTAAACGAGAGATCAACACCGTGGACGCGCAACTCCGCGGCAAGCACAAAGCCCAGCGACCGCGCCAGCCCGGACGCTTTGCGCCGGTCGTGATCCCAGATGATGCCCAACTCGCGCATCGGCGGAATGCGCGTGAACCCTTCGCGAAAGCGCTGCACTCTGCCACCCTCGTGATCCACGGCAATGATCAGCGGCGGACTGCGCACGGCGTGGATCTCGGCAGTGAGCTGCACGAGTTGCGCACAGGACTCGAAGTTGCGGGTGAACAGGATGACGCCGCCGACCAGCGGATGCTGCAGGCGGTGCCGGTCGGCGGCAGTCAGCGCCGCGCCGGCAACATCGAGCATCACCGGGCCCAGAGGCATGGTCCTGGTCATGTTTCGAGCACCACGCAGGCGCAGGCCAGACTGGATTCATCGCTGATGGTCAGGTGATGGCCGATAATGCCCTGCTTGCTGACCAGTTCACTCAGAGGTTCGCTGAAGGCGAAGCCCGGCTTGCCGGCGCTGTTCTGCACCACACTGATGCATTGCAGGGTGACCGGATAACGGAACCCGGTACCCATCGCCTTGGAGAATGCCTCTTTGGCGGCAAAACGGTTGGCGAGGAAAAGCACCGGCTGCGCGCTGCGGGCATACCGCGGCAGTTCCAGCGGGGTCAGCACGCGGTTGACGAAACGCTCGCCGTATTTTTCCAGCAGGCGGGCGACGCGGTGCGGCTGGATGACGTCGATGCCGATGCCGTAAATCATCGCTGTCCGCCCATGACCCGCAGGTAATCAGCCACAGTCGCCGCCAGGCCAAGCTCCAGCGCATCGGCAATCAGCGCATGGCCGATCGACACCTCGGCGACATCCGGCACCGCCGCGAGAAACCGCTGCAGGTTGTCGCGGTTGAGATCATGGCCGGCGTTCACGCCCAACCCGGCGGCATGGGCGCTGCGCGCCGCGCTGGCGTAACGCGCAAGCACCCCGGCTTCATCCGGCCCGCCGAATGCCCGCGCATAGGGCTCGGTGTAGAGCTCGACGCGATCTGCGCCGGCCGCTGCCGCCGCCGTCATCGCATCCGGCAGCGGATCCATGAACAGACTGACGCGCACGCCCAGCTTTTTGAGTTCGACGATCACCGGCCGCAGCCGCACCGCATCCTGCGCCAGGTTCCAGCCGTGATCCGAGGTCAATGCGCCGGGATCATCCGGCACCAGCGTACACTGCTGCGGCCGCACTGCGCGCACCAGTTCGAGCAGCGGCGGCGCGAACGGATTGCCTTCGATGTTGAATTCGACCGCGGGCCGCGCGCGAAGAAATTGCGCCAGATCATGCACGTCGGCGGCGCGGATATGCCGCGCGTCCGGACGGGGATGCACGGTGATGCCGTGCGCGCCTGCTTCCAGCACGATGCCTGCTGCCCGCGTCACATCCGGAATGCCCAGCGTGCGCGCATTGCGCAGCAGCGCGACTTTGTTGAGATTGACGCTGAGTCGGGTCATGCGGTTTTTACAAAATACGCGATCCGCGATTACATCTGCTGCAAATCGCGGAGCAGTTGCCGGGTGTGCAGGGTCTGGCTGCCGAGACAGTGATTGATCAATGCACGCATCAACGCCTTGCCTTGCTGTATGGTCTGGGGGTCTTCGTAACGATCGACAGCCATGTCGATCAGCGTCTGCCCCGCCAATTCTACGCCGCTTTGCGGAGCAGCCTCGGCGGCGGGCACCGGCCCGCGTTCCGGAATGTAGCGGTACAGCCGGTCGCCGGCGATGGGCGCGCCGCCTGCCACTTCCCGGTCGAGCACCAGGCCGTAGCCCAGCTCACGCAACAACACCCGCTCGAAGCGGCGCAGCACGGCGCCGTGATCCCGGTCGTCCGGCAGTTGCGCCAGCGCCGTGGCATAAGCCTCGAACAACTGTTCATGCGGATCTTCGCGGGGCAGCAGCTTGAGCATCAGTTCGTTGAGATAAAAACCGCAGATCAGGCTCAGACCCCGCAGCGGCCGGTAGCCGCCCTGCCACTCGGCCTTGTGCAGGGTCTTCAGTTCCGCCTTGCCGGTCCAGCCCAGCAGCAGCGGCTGGAATGCCATCAGCACGCCCCGCAGCGCCGAGCGCGGCCGTCGCGCGCCGCGGGCAATGACGGCCACTCGCCCGGCGTCGCGGGTGTAGGTTTCAACAACCAGACTGGTTTCCCGGTACGGGTAGGTATGCAGCAGATAGGCCGACTGGCCGTCGCGGCGCGCGCGATCAGCACTCATGAAGCGGCCCCGTCATGATCCAGGACATTTCTCAACAATATTACATAACATATTGTTTTTATTGTATATTTTAATCAAAGCCCATGCGGTCAAGTATGGTCCGGTCATCGGCCCAGCCGGACTTTACCTTGACCCAGACTTCAAGAAACACTTTGCCGCCAAACAGGCGCTCCATGTCTTTCCGGGCCAGCGTCGCGATCTGCTTGAGCTTCTCGCCTTTGGCGCCGATGACTATGCCCTTCTGCCCGGCCTTGTCCACCAGTATGGCGGCATGGATGCGGCGCAAGCCACCCTCGGTTTCGAAGCGCTCGATTTCCACCATGGTCGAGTACGGCAGTTCGGCGCCCAGCAGATGAAACAGTTTTTCGCGCAGCAGTTCCGCCGCCAGGGTGCGCTCGCTCGCGGTGGTGATTTCGTCTTCGCCGTAGAGCGGCTCCCGCAAAGGCAGCAGCGGCCGCATTGCCGCCAGCAACTCTTCCGTACCGACGCCGTTTTGCGCCGACACCGGCACGATGGCAACCGGGTGGGCCAGTTCATCGAGCTCCCGGATATAGGGCAGCAGCTCGTTCTTGTTGCCGAGCGCATCAATCTTGTTGACGGCGATCACCAGCGGAATATCTCCCTGTAAATTCGCACCCTGCAACATCGGCAGCAGCGCGCGGTCTTCGGCATCCAGACGCGATGACTCGACCACCCAGACCACCACATCCACATCGACAACACTGCGCGAGACGCTGCGGTTCATCAGACGCGTCATTTCATTGCCGTGCTTCCGCTGGAATCCCGGCGTATCGACAAATATGTACTGTGCACCGGGCCTGGTCACGATGCCGACGATGCGCTGGCGGGTGGTCTGTGGGCGGCGCGAGGTGATGCTGACCTTCTGGCCGACGAGTTGATTGAGCAATGTGGATTTGCCGACGTTCGGCCGGCCGACGATGGCCAGGTATCCGGAACGATGATCAGCGGCGGTGGTCATGCGCGGCTGGCGAGGGCGTAGGCTTTGCGCGCCGCGTCCTGCTCGGCGGCGCGACGGCTGGCCCCTGTTCCCTCGGTGCGGATGTCCATGGTTTCCAGCGCGCACCGTACCTGGAAGGTCTGTTCATGCGCGCGGCCCAGCGTGGCGAGCAGCGTATAACTGGGCAACGGCATGCCCCTGCCCTGGGCCAATTCCTGCAGCAATGTTTTTGGGTCCTTGCCGGTATCTTCGGGGTCAATCGCCAACAGACTGCCGGCGAACAGCTTTTTGATCACGGTCCGGGCTGCGTCAAATCCGCCGTCGAGCATGACCGCGCCGACCAGCGCCTCGACGGCGTCCGCCAGTATCGACGGACGCCGGGCGCCGCCGCTTTTCAGCTCGCCTTCGCCGAGCAACAGCGCGTCGCCCAGGTTGACCGCCAGTGCAATGCGGTGCAGTGCGTCCTGATTGACCAGATTGGCGCGCAGGCGCGAGAGCTCACCTTCGCTGAGATCGGGAAATCGTCCGTGCAGTTCAAGGGCTATGGCGCAGTTGACGATGCTGTCGCCGAGAAATTCCAGCCGTTCGTTATGCGGAGCCCCGTATGAGCGGTGGGTCAACGCCCGTCGCAGCAACTCCGGATCGCTGAAACGATGCCCTATGCGCTGGCTGACGTCGCCCGGATCCACATTCACAGCGACGTCCGCCCCCGGTTATCTCTCGGAGGTGGGACGAAAATCCATGCAGGCGCTGAGGTTGTAGAACAGCGGCACGCGCACCGAATAATTCGCGCTGAACACAATACTCTTGCCATCTTTGACAACCTCGATATCGTTGTAGGAAATCGCCTTGAGGTTATCCATGGTGGCGCGATTGTTGAATGAACTGTTGATTTCGCCGCGCGATGCCGACAGCATGTTCGGATCTTCAGCCATCACCCGGAAAATTTTCTGAATGGTATAAAACTCCGCGTAAGACGGGCCAATCTTGAAACCAATCAGCAATGCTGCGACAGCAAGGACTGCAGCCACCAGAAACCCCGTCATGGTAATACCGCGCTGAGCGTGCATGAAAATCTCTCCTTCCAGTTCAATCGATCGAACGACCAATCCGTTTGAAATCGTCAAAATTCCACCAGATCAGAAATGCCTTGCCGACAATGTTCCGCTCCGGCACAAACCCCCAATAGCGACTGTCGCTGCTGCTGTCCCGGTTGTCGCCCATCAAAAAATAATGGCCCGGCGGCACCTTGCAGCGAAAACCGCCTTCATTGTAGGCACAATTCTCGCGGAATGGAAACCGCTGCACCCCGCCCAGTTGCACCGGCGGCACTTCCGCCTGCACCAGCACGGCATGCAGATGCTCACCCAACTGCTCCTGCATGCGCCGGGTGGCTACAAAGTTAAGTCCACCCTCCAGATAATTGAATTCGCCGTCTTCATGCACCGGCACAACTTTGTCGTTGATGGTCAGTCGTTTGCCGGAATAGACAATCTCGTCACCGGGCAGACCGACGACGCGCTTGATGTAGTCCAGCGAGGGATTTTCCGGATAGCGGAACACCATGACTTCCCCGCGCCGCGGGTCGTTGACACCGATCACCCGCGTGTTGAGCACCGGCACCCGGATGCCATAGGTGTATTTATTGACCAGTATGAAATCACCGACCAGCAGCGTCGGCAGCATGGATCCCGAGGGTATCTTGAACGGTTCGACCAGGAATGAGCGCAGCAGGAACACCACCAGGATGACCGGAAAAAAACTGACCGGATATTCGATCCACCAGGGTTGGGCGGCGCCGGCGGCGCGCCGCTTGCCGAAATAAAAGGCTTCAGCCAGCCAGACCGCGCCGGTCAGCACCAGCAACACCAGCATTCCAAGCGCAAAGTTCATTCCAGCAGCCCCTATTTATCGATCTGCAGGATGGCAAGGAACGCTTCCTGCGGAATTTCGACGGTACCCACCTGCTTCATGCGCTTCTTGCCCGCCTTCTGCTTTTCCAGGAGTTTTTTCTTGCGGGAAATATCGCCGCCATAACACTTGGCCAGCACGTTCTTGCGCATCGCCTTGACCGTTTCCCGGGCAATGATGTGCGCACCAATCGCCGCCTGCACGGCGATGTCGAACATCTGGCGCGGAATCAGTTTGCGCATTTTTGCCGCCACTTCGCGGCCGCGATATTGCGAATTGGCGCGGTGCACGATCAGCGACAGCGCATCGACCCGCTCGCCGTTGATCAGGATGTCCAGCCGCACCAGATCGCCGGCACGGTATTCGAGGAAATCGTAATCCAGCGAAGCATAGCCGCGGGATACCGACTTCAGGCGATCGAAAAAATCCATGACCACTTCGTTCAGCGGTAATTCGTAGGTCAACATGACCTGGCGGCCCAGATACTGCATGTTGCGCTGCTGACCGCGTTTTTCGGTACAAAGCGTCATCACTGGGCCTACGTAGTCGCCGGGCACCAGGATCGATGCGGTGATGATCGGCTCGCGGATTTCCTCGATCTGCGTCACTTCGGGCAGCCGCGACGGATTCTCGATTTCGATTACACTGCCGTCGCGCAGCGCGACCTGATACACCACGGTCGGCGCCGTGGTGATGAGCGACATGCCGTATTCGCGCTCCAGCCGCTCCTGCACGATGTCCATGTGCAGCAGGCCGAGAAAGCCGCAACGGAAACCGAATCCCAGCGCCTGGGACGATTCCGGCTCGAAGCGCAGCGACGAATCGTTGAGATGCAGCTTCTCCAGCGCGTCACGCAGCGCTTCGTATTCGTTTGACTCGACCGGATAGAGTCCGGCAAAAACCTGTGGTTTGATTTCCTTGAATCCGGGCAATGCTTCCTTCGCGGGATTGGTGGCCAGCGTCAGCGTATCGCCCACTTTTGCCGCCTGCAGTTCCTTGATGCCGGCAATGACAAAACCCACTTCTCCTGCCGACAGACGCTCCCGCGCCTGCGATTTCGGCGTAAACACCCCGACCTGCTCGCACAGGTGAATACTGCCGGTGGACATCAGTTGAATGCGATCCTTGGGCTTCAGCTCGCCATCGAAGACCCGCACCAGCATCACCACGCCGACGTAATTGTCAAACCATGAGTCGATCATCAGCGCCTTCAGCGGTCCCGCCGGATCGCCTTTGGGCGGCGGAATCAGGCGCACCACCGCTTCGAGCACATCGGTGATGCCTTCTCCGCTCTTGGCGCTGACCCTGACGGCATCTTTCGCCGGAATACCGATGATGTCCTCGATCTCCTCGGCCACACGCTCCGGTTCGACTTGCGGCAGGTCCATCTTGTTCAGCACCGGAACCACTTCCACGCCCTGTTCGATGGCGGTATAGCAGTTGGCAACGGTCTGCGCTTCCACGCCCTGCGAGGCATCAACCACCAGCAGCGCTCCCTCGCAAGCTGCCAGCGAACGCGATACCTCGTACGAAAAATCCACGTGGCCCGGTGTGTCGATCAGATTGAGCTGGTAGGACTGTCCGTCGCGGGCGCGATAAGTCAGCGCGGCAGTCTGCGCCTTGATGGTAATGCCCCGCTCTCTTTCGAGATCCATGGAATCGAGCACCTGCGATTCCATTTCGCGGTCAGACAACCCGCCGCACAATTGGATGAAGCGATCCGCCAGCGTCGATTTGCCGTGATCGATATGCGCGATGATGGAGAAATTGCGAATGTGCCGCATCAGAAGTTCAACCGCCCAGCAAAAAAGGGCACCCAGGCTTCGCCGGAGTGCCCCGTTCCGTTCGTAAGGTCGCGTATTTTAGCGGATTTTCCGCAAGTAATCAGTAACTGCGGATGGGTCAAGGTGGTAATGACACAGCTCGTGTTCCCCGTGAAACAGCACGGGCACCCGTTCACCGTAACGTTGCGCCAGCGCCGGATCGCCATCGACATCGATCACGGCAAGCTCAAATGGCTCGCGGGCCTGCAATGCCTGCAGGCCCATGAGCATGTCGTCGCACAAGTGACAGTAACTGCGACTGTAGAGCGTCAGCGCAATGCCGTCCTGGCTCTTATTCACTCCCGGCCATTTCAGTCAAGACGGAACGGGATGTACAGTGAATTGCCGCCACGCCGCACCAGCAACGCGACAATCCGGCCTTTTTCGAAGCCGCCCATCAACTGGCGGAACTGATCCACCGACTTCACGTCCTGATTGTTGACGGCCAGGATCACATCGCCCCGGCGCATGCCGGCCCGCGCTGCTGCGCCCTGAACGTTGTCGACAAAAACGCCGCCTTCGATCTTCAGTTCCTTGCGCTGGGCATCCGTCAACTCGGCCAGACCCAGGCCGTATTGGGCCGCCACCGGCGGTTGCGGCTTGCCGCCGCGCGCTTGGCGCCGGTCATCCGTCAGTTCCGCCACCGTAACCTGCAGATCGCGGGCCGCCTTGTTGCGCCACACCCGCACGGTCACCTTGCTGCCCGGCTTGGTGCCGCCGACCACGCGCGGCAGATCTTCGGATGTGCCTACCGGCTTGCCGTCAAATGCGAGTATCACGTCGCCCGCTTCGATGCCCGCCTTGTCCGCGGGACCGCCTTTTTCAACCGAGTTCACCAGCGCGCCCTGCGGTTTGCTCAAACCGAACCCGTCGGCCAGTTCTTTGGTCACCGGCTGAATGACCACGCCGATGCGGCCGCGGGTTACCTTGCCGGTGGTGCGTAACTGCTGGGCGATGCCGTTTGCCACATCAATGGGAATCGCAAAAGACAGGCCCATGAACCCGCCGGTCCGGCTGTAGATCTGCGAATTGATGCCGACGACTTCACCTCTCATGTTGAACAGCGGTCCGCCGGAATTGCCGGGATTCACCGCGACATCGGTCTGAATGAACGGAACGAAATTTTCCTGGGGCAGCGACCGGCCTTTTGCGCTGACGATACCGGCGGTCACCGTATTGTCAAAACCGAACGGCGAACCGATGGCCACCACCCACTCACCCACCTTCAATTTATCGGGATCGCCAAAACGTACCGTCGGCAGACTGCCGGCCTCTATCTTGATCAGCGCCACGTCGGTGCGACGGTCGGCGCCGATGACTTTTGCCTTGAATTCACGCTTGTCGGTCAACCGTACCGTGACCTCATCAGCCGAATCAACAACATGGGCGTTGGTCAGAATGTACCCGTCATTCGAAATGATGAAGCCCGATCCCAGCGATTGCGACTGGAATTCCCGCGGCCCGGGATTCGGGATAAAGCGCCGGAAAAATTCGTAGAACGGATCATTTTCATCGAGTTGCGGTATCTGCGGCAACGCGGCATTGCGTGCCGATTGCGTAGTACTGATATTCACCACAGCGGCGCCATGCTTTTCCACCAGTTCGGTGAAATCCGGGAGCTGCGCCGTCGATTGCAGCGGCAGCAACAGACAAAACGCCAGAATCAGGGATCTGAACATGCTCGGCCTTTTCGATGGTGCGTTGTGAAAGAGTTTTTACTGACGGGGGGCTACCGTTGCATCGCGGGCGCGGCCTTCGGCTCGACTGATTTTGCGAACCGCATCACGGTTTCAGCCGGCGTTTCGCCCAGCACGGTAACCGTATGCCCCGCAACCGGTCGGCTGTAGATATACACGGCGCCCTGGTGTCTCAGCACCTGCTTCTTGTCCGTTTTGGTGCCGGGCTCGATAAAAACCGAAATCGCTGCGAGACCGTCGGAATACACCAGGTGCGACACAGTGCCTTTTTTTCCCGGCATGGAGCGCCGCAACTCCAGCACTTTGCGGAAACCCGCGGGCTGATCACCGACTGCCCAGCCCGAATCGCCGGTATCGTTTGTGGTCAGCGCCGAGCGATCGACCCGCCAGTTCTGTTTTGAACTGATCGCGGCATACCGCGACTGCACCATATCCCGGCGAAACGGCCCGCCGATCTGCAGCGTCGTGAACGCAAAAGCCTCAACGGTCTCATTCTTCTCGTTCAGCGTCACTGAACGCAGCGTCAACCCCGTCTGCACATCTGCGCAAAAACGCCGCGCATAACGCAAATTGTCCTGGGGCAGCAAGGCCACCCACTGGCATTCAAATCCCGCTACCCGGTCCAGGCTGCCCTTGACCACGCGGTAATGCTGCGCCAGATCGGGAACCTGTTCCGGCTCAATGGAAAATTGGCGTGATCCGCGGGGATCAATCAGGACAGTGCGTATGCCCGGCATGTAACAGGCAACCTGTTCATTGGTGCGCATGACCTCACGCGCCGGCCCGTCCATGGTCTCTAGCCGCTCAAACACGCCGCCGGCGGGATTGACGAAATGAGCGATGCTGGATGTCTCCACCTGCCCGCCATGCTGGAACACAAATGTGCCCGAATAATTGACGGTCCGGCTGGCGGCGGCCATTTTCCCGAGTATGGCCAGCGCATCCTCCGCCACTGCTGCTGCCGGCAACAAGCCGAGAAGAATGAAATACCAGACTCTCATGGCATTTTAATCCCGTCCGGCAATCGTGCGGTTTGATCGCATCAGCGTCCGGCGGCCGGATCTATGGAAATGGTGCGGATGTACGGGGCAACGCCATGCAGGCGGTTGCTGGGGGACACGCCCTGATGTGCCAGCAGGTAATCGTTCATCTGCCCGTCGCTGGGCGTGCTGACTTCCGGTAACTGCTGCACCACCGGCGCATTCCGGGCAATTTCCAGAGGCTGCATGGACAGATTGCCCGAGAACGCCATCCAGCCGACGACGGCCATGGCCGAGACCGATGCCGCTGCCGACAGCGCGTAAGCCAGCGGCCGGCTCATCCGTGCCGGCCGGCGCGGCGCGAGTATGGCCGGCTCAGCGGCCACCGCCGCCGCCACCCGCCCGGAAACATCAAATGCCGGCAGGCTTTCTCCGCGCAACACATCGCCGATCGTGTGATAGGCCGCCCATGACTCCCGGGCTTCCCCGGCATTCTTGAGTCCAAGCACGACCTGGCGGGCTTCATGCTCGTCCAGCTCACCGTCCATCAACGCCGAAATCTTGTCCATATCACCATCTCCTGTCCTTGCCCGTGCCGAGCAAGGGTCTCAATTTCTCCGCTACCGCTTCCCGTGCCCGGAAGATCCGTGACCGGACCGTGCCCACCGGGCACTGCATGGCGGTCGCGATTTCCTCGTAGCTCAGCCCCTCGATTTCCCGCAGGGTCAGCGCTGTCCGCAGCTCTTCAGGCAACGCCTCCAGCGTTTGGTTCACGACATCTCCGACCTGCCGGCTCATCATCTGGTTTTCCGGCGTATTCAGATCCCGCAACTGCTCCCCGGATTCCAGGCTTTCGGCTTCCTCGGCGTCGAATTCCGTGCTGGTCGGCGCCCGCCGCCCCAGCGCCACCAGATGGTTCTTGGCGGTATTGATGCCGATCCGGTACAGCCAGGTGTAAAAGGCACTGTCGCCGCGAAATCCGGGCAGCGCCCGGTATGCCTTGATAAAAGCCTCCTGCGTCACGTCTTCCACTTCGCCGGGATCGCGGATGAACCGCGACAGCAACCGGCCGAGCTTGCGCTGGTACTTGATGACCAGCAGGTCGAACGCATGCTTGTCACCGCGTTGGACACGCTCCACCAATTGCTGATCGACTTCGCGATCGCTCATTATTATCCGGTCCCTGATACCGCAGCGCGATTCCGGTGCCACAACTGCAGTAACCGGGCAGGCGCCGGAGTATAACCCCGTGATCGGCAACATAAAACGTGCCGCTGCCCGGTTATGGCACAGACCCGCAATACGCTGGCAAGTTCAGTCTGGCGGGCGCCGGAATGCACAGTGTAGTCCATCAAATGAGATTGCTGCGCTGCGTCGCCCGCTCTAGCCCCACTGGATCTCGCCCCGCCGGCCCCAGGCGCCGCTCCAGCAGCCGGAACACGGCTTCCAGCAGGAAGGCCAGCGCGGCGGCAGGCAACGCACCCGCCAGCAGCATCCGGTGATCGTTGACCGCCAGCCCGGCGACGATGCGTTCGCCATAACCGCCGGCGCCGATAAAAGCGGCGAGGGTCGCCGTGCCGACGCTGATGACCGTGGCGGTCTTGATCCCGGCCAGCACGCCCGGCAACGCCAACGGCAATTCAATCAACGTAAATACCTGGCGTGCGGTCAGCCCCAGCGCATGGCCGGCGTCGCCGACGCTGCGTGAAACACCGCCTATGGCCGCCTCGGTGTTGCGCACGATCGGCAACAAGGCATACAGGAACAGCGCTACCACCGCCGGCACCGCGCCGATGCGGTCCAGCGCCGCAATCAGAAAAGCCAGCAGGGCCAGGCTGGGGATGGTCTGGATCATGCCGGTCGCGGCCAGTATCCAGTACCCGGCCCGAGGCGCGCGTTGCGCCCATACGCCCAGCGGCACGCCCAGCAACACGCTGAGCAGCACCGCGCTGCACACCAGCAGCAGATGTTCCACCGTCAATCGCCATAAATCCGGACCGCCGATCATCTCCAGCAACGAACGCGGCTGCACCGCCGCTGATCCGGGATTTCGCCAGGCGGCCGCCGCGGCGGCAAACGTCTGCCTCTCCACTTCCACTGCGGCATTCAGACCCATCATCTGCGCCGCATTGATGGCGCCTTCCAGCGCGCGCAGCCGCGCCCAGCCTGCCGGGTGCCGCTGCGGCAAGTCGCTGCGATAAAGCAGCACGGCGTCATAGCGCGGGAAAAATCCGCGATCATCCGCCAGCACGCGCAAGCCGTGGCGGATGATCCCGGCGTCCGTGGCATACACATCGATGACGTCCACCTGTCCCCGTACCAGCGCGTCATAGGCCAGTCCGTGATCCAGTCCGCGCACCGGCAACGCGGTCAGTCCATACGCCGCGCGCAACGCCGGCCAGCCGTCCCTGCGGTTCATGAATTCCTGCGACAGCCCCAGTCGCAACCCGCGGCCCACGCCCAGATCGGACATGCGGCGGATACCGCGCAGGGCCGCATCGGCCTCGCGCATGGCCAGCGCATAGGTGTTGGAGAAGCCGAGAACCGGTCCGGCGGCAAGCCCGTGCGGCGCCAGCCGCTGGTTGAGCGCGGCAAGATCGGGCACTTCAGTCAGGCCCAGTATTTCCAGCGCAATGGTGCCGGTGTATTCCGGGTACACATCCACCGCGCCCGCCTTCAGCGCCGCGAACAGGATTGCGGTATTGCCCAGTCCGGGCTGATGGACAACGAATACATCGCCGGCACCGGCGGCGGTGCGCGCCAGGATCTCGCCGAGGATGTACGATTCCGTGAAACGCTTGGAGCCGATGCGCAGCGGCTCATTGGCATGAACTGTCGTGCAGATCGACGTCACCATGAACAGCAACACTGCGCCAAGACCACATTGCAGCTTGTGCAGCAGACAACGAGTCTCCATGAAGCGTGTGATCTTGCGCGAGTCATCTCGTGGCATGGCGCGAAGATGGTAGCATGGGTTTTATCTGCAAATGACCGATTGAATCGACTGTGCCGAAGCAAAAATATTAAGCGTTTCATAATTGATGACAATCAGAACGCTCAATCCCTCTCCCCAACCCTCTCCCTTCTGGAGAGGGTGAGAACAGCCCTGATTCACTGTCATGAATCAGGGAAGGATCAATAATGACCGCCCGCACACCCGATCTCGAATCCTACTGGATGCCCTTCACCGCGAACCGCGCCTTCAAACAGGCGCCGCGGATGCTGGTTGCCGCCAAGGACATGCACTACACGACGGACGACGGACGCAAAATCCTCGACGGCACTGCCGGGCTGTGGTGCGTCAATGCCGGCCATTGCCGGCCGCGCATCGTCGAAGCCGTGCAAAAGCAGGTCGCGACCATGGATTACAGCCCGGCGTTCCAGATGGGCCATCCCGACGCATTCCGGGTCGCCGAGCGCGTTGCCGCACTGACACCGGGCGATCTCGATCACGTGTTCTTCTGCAATTCCGGTTCCGAGGGCGTCGATACCGCGCTGAAAATCGCGCTGGCCTATCACCGTTCACGCGGCGAAGGACACCGCAATGTGCTGATCGGCCGTGAACGTGGTTATCACGGCGCCGGTTTCGGCGGCATTTCAGTCGGCGGCATTCCCGCCAACCGCAAAGCTTTCGGCAACATGCTGTTCCGTGTGGATCATCTCGCGCACACCCACAACCTGCAGGAAAATGCCTTCAGCCGCGGCCAGCCGGCGTGGGGCGCGCACCTCGCCGACGAACTGGAAAACCGCATCATCCCGCTGCATGACGCCAGCAACATCGCCGCAGTGATTGTCGAACCGCTGGCCGGCTCCACCGGCGTGCTGGTGCCGCCCAAAGGCTACCTCGAACGCCTGCGCCAGATCTGCGACAAGCACGGCCTGCTGCTGATATTCGACGAAGTCATCACCGGCTTCGGCCGCACCGGTCCGTGTTTCACTGCCGACGCAGTCGGCGTCGTGCCGGACATGATGATCATCGCCAAGGGACTCACCAACGGCACGGTGCCGATGGGCGCCGTGGTGACCCGTCGCGGAATTTACGAAACCATCGTCAACAGCGCGCCGCCGGGCATGGTGGAACTCTTTCACGGCTACACCTACTCCGGCCATCCGCTGGCGACTGCGGCGGCACTGGCGAGCCTGGATACTTACGCGGAAGAAGGCCTGTTCCAGCGCGCGCAGGAACTCGCGCCGTATTTTGAACAAGCCGTGCAGTCGCTGCGCGAACTGCCGCATGTCATCGACGTGCGCAACATGGGGCTCGTCGCCGGCATCGAACTGGAATCGCGGCCCGGTGCGCCGACGGCGCGGGCGTACGAAACCTTCCTGAAATGCTACGAAAAAGGCCTGCTGATCCGCACCACCGGCGACATCATTGCGCTGTCGCCGCCGCTGATCATCAGCAAGGCGCAGATCGATGAACTGGTCGGCATCCTGGGCGCTGCGCTGCGCGCAGCCGGACGCAGCTAGGGAATCGCTGATCAAGTGACCGCGTTGAGCGACAGATGAACGCAGTCACTTGATCAGCGATTCCTTAAATACCGTCGAATTTCAACAAACTGCCAGGGCCTGTCTGAGTCCATGAGTCGTCAGGCGCCGGTACTGATCGCAGTACCGGCAGTATTTGTCCTGTTGTGGAGTTCGGGCTTCATCAACGCCCGGCTCGGCCTGCCTCATGCCGGCATGTCCGCCGGCGTAGTGGCATTGATCGTCGGCATGCAGCCGCTGCTGACCGCCGCCGCCGCGGGCCGCATGCTCGGCGAACAGGTCGCGCGGCTCCAGTGGGCAGGACTGGCGCTGGGACTGGCGGGTGCTGGTGCTGTCGGTCGGCGCCACCACCATGCTCTACTGCCTCATCGAACGCGGCGTGGCAACCCACGTCATCAGTCTGTTCTACCTGACGCCCGCCGTCACCGCGATCATGGCCTGGCTGATGTTTGATGAAACGCTCAGCGCAACAGCGCTCGTCGACATGGCCATTGCCGTGGCCAGCGTGGCGCTGGTCAACTGCAGCGCCCCGCCGCCGACTGATGCGCGTGTCACCTGAGCACGTTGCGGCGAGAGAGGATCTCCACGCCAATTTCTGTGCCGCGCACCTACGGTGACTGGAACCCAGGCAGCCAGACAGCACTTGTATTACAGCGCGCCGGCAATGCCGCACCCCTCTCGTGAGTACCGCACTGTGCAGGTGCAGCATAAAGCTGCCGTGCGCACCCGGTCGTTTGCAAAAAATACATGTAACTTGTTGTTTTTATTAAATAAAAATTAACACTATCCGCACAGCGCCATGCATGGCACGGATTATGCGCTATCTCCATAGCGTAACCAGACATTTGCAACACAAGTACTACAACAAGTCTGCCGGACAGGTACACGATGGAACACTTATTCATGGACCACCACCGCAGCGCGGGCGCCATGCCCCGCGCATTCGCAGACGGCGCGCAAACGCCCGCCGCGCCGCTCTACGCCAGACTGCGCGACCACCTGCGACAGCAGATACTCACAGGCACGCTGCGCACCAACGACCGGTTGCCGAGTGAACTGTCTCTGGTCGCGCAGTTCGGTGTCAGCCGCGTCACTGTAAGACAGGCACTGCGCGCGCTACGGGAAGAAGGACTCGTACGCAGCGCCCAAGGCAAAGGCTGTTTCGTCAGCCTGCCGCGCGGCGTGCAGGACTCGCGCACCGCGATGGGCTTTCATCAATCCATGGCCACACTGGGTTTCGTCGCCGTCTCCGAAGTCCTGTCCGTGGTGGAACGCAGCGCCAGCGCCGAAGTTTCCCAGGCGCTGGGATTGCGCCGCCGCGCCACGGTCCTGGAATTGCGCCGGCTGCGGCGCCTCAACGGCGAACCTGTGTCGTACGAAATACGCCATTTTCCGGACGACGTGGGACGCAGCCTCAAGTCTCACGATCTGACGCGCGACATCCTGCCACTGCTGGAATCCTGCTGCGGAATCCGTCCCGGCCGTGCCGAAGTGCGCATCGAAGCGGTGCCCTGCCGCCATGAACATGTCGCACGGCTGCAACTCAACAGGGGCGATCCGGTGCTCTCCATCTATCGCCTCACGCTGGACGCCAGAGGACGCGCCGTTGATTACCAGCGCCTGTACTGCCGCGGTGACGCCTACCGTTTTCACTGCAACCTGAACCTGCTGACCCAGGCAACGTCCTGGCCTAGCGAACTGGCGCGTTAGCGCCACCCTGTTTACAACAAAGGAGCCTGGAAACATGAGCATTACCCTCCCGGAACGCCCCATCATCATGATCGGATCGGAACGATCCGGCACTACATTGCTGATGGCCATGCTGGGCAGCCATCCGCGCATTGCGGTACCTGAAGTCGCTTGGTACTACCCGCGCTTTAAACCGTACCTGCATACCTACGGCGACCTGTCGAAGCGCGAGAACCTCCGCACGCTGGCCGACGAAATGGTATTCGGCCTGAAGACCCCGTTCTGGGACATGCCGGTAAATCCTGCCACTATCGTCGACGAGATCCTCGCCAGCACGAAGGAGAACAGTTTTGCCGGCATCTATTGCGCCATGTTCGAGCGCTACGCAAAGACCATGGGCAAACCGCGGTGGGGCGAGAAGACGCCGCACAACCTGTTCTACGTCAGTGACATTCTCGAAGATTTCCCGAACGCCCAGTTCATATTCATGACACGCGACGGCCGCGATGCGAGCGCGGAGTACATCCGCTCGGCATTTGGCCCCACGAATATCTACGCCGCCGCCGAAATCTGGAACCTTTGCCAGAATGCCGTCAAGCCGTGGCGGGAAAAACTCGACGGCACACAGTGGCTGGACGTGTGCTACGAGGATCTCGCCGCCGACGCCTCCACGGTGCTGCAGAAGGTCTGTCGCTTCCTCGGCGAAGATTACTCGCCCGAGATGCTGAATTTCCACCAGACCGGGATTGCGCAGCGCCGCGGCCAGACCCGGGATCATGCTCCGCTCGGCCAGCCGGTAAGTACCCAGTGGATCGGTCGCTACCAGCGCGAACTCTCCGTCACCGAACAGGAAATCTTTGCTGCCATCGCCGGTGACAATCTGGTCGAAGCCGGCTACACACTGGGCGTGCAGCCGGCCAGGCTGTCGGCGGCCGAGCGCGCCCTGTACCTTGAACGCGACGCCCGCACCCGCGCCGCGGTGCTCGACGCGCCCGACGGTCATATCGTGCATGAGAGCTACAACGACTGGCTGATCGATCAGCGCGAAGCACGCAAGCGCGCAGGCATCTGGGCGGACGCAGATGCGCCTAAACGCTTCCCGCTCGGGCACCCGATGGAAGAGGAAATCGCCGGCTATCGCGCGCCGCGCGCCTGGAAGGAATACCTGTCGATCAAGCGCCAGTACGTCGCGCGCGAAGTCGTTCTCTGACCCATCGTGGATCCCGACCCCATGGCAAAACCCACCCAGCAACCTGTTGCAACCGTGACAGCCCTGCATCCCGGCGATCCGCAAGTCGCGGCGCCGCGGATACAGCCCCCGGCCGCACACGGCGCCATCCGACTCACCGGCGTATCCATGCTATTCCGTCGCAACGGCATCGCTACGCCGGCCCTGAACGATGTCGGGCTGGCAGTTCGGCCCGGCGAGTTCGTGTCACTGTTGGGACCTTCGGGCTGCGGAAAATCAACACTCCTCAATCTGATTGCCGGCATTCTGCAGCCCACTGCGGGAGCGGTTGAAATCGACGGCGCGCCGGTGCGCGAACCGAATCCGACCTGCAATGTGGTGTTCCAGCAGCATTCGCTGTTTCCCTGGATGCGAGTACTGGAAAACGTCGCGTTCGGCCCGCGCATGCTCGGCCACGCCAACCCCGAAGGCGTAGCGCGGACCTTCCTGTCGCTGGTCGGGCTCGAGCGTTTCAGTAAGGCTTACCCGGTCATGCTGTCCGGCGGCATGCAACAGCGCGTCGCCATCGCGCGTGCGCTTGCAACCTATCCGCCGGTGCTGCTAATGGACGAACCTTTCGGTGCCCTCGACGCGCAGACGCGCTCGATCATGCAGGAAGAACTGCTGAAAATATGGGCGCAGTTCGGCACCACCGTAGTCTTCATCACGCATGACGTTGACGAGGCGATTTTTCTTTCCGACCGCATCGTCGTAATGCGCACACAGCCAGGCGCCATCAAGGAAGAGATCACCGTGGACCTGCCGCGCCCGCGCACGCCCGCAATGATGCTGTCGGACCGCTTCACAGCGTTGCGCGGCCGCGTCATCAGCCTCATCCGCGAGGAAACCCTGAAGGTTTTCCAGAACAGCTGATCGACATGGAGCCGCCCGCATGAACACATCCACCGCCCCGCGAATCACCTTGCTGCAACTGGGTCGCCTTGCAGAGCCGGTCGCCTGGCTGGCCGCCAGCTACGGCCTGTTCATCCTCGTCTGGAACATCGCCGCCAGCACTCTCGACAATCCGGTACTGATGCCTTCGTTCGGCGCTACGGCAAACGCCTTCATCCACCTCGCTGGCGACGGCACACTGCTGAAAGACGTGCTGGCGAGCCTGCAGCGCGTGTTCGTCGGCTTCACAATTGCATCTGCGGTCGCAGTACCGCTCGCGATGCTGATGTCTTATTTCGTGGTACTGCGCCAGCTTGCGCTGCCGATCGTGACGTTGCTGCGCCCGATTCCGCCCATCGCCTGGATACCGATCGCGATCCTGTGGTTCGGCATCGGCAACGAATCGAGCTATTTCATTACTGCGCTCGCCGCATTCTTCCCGATTTTCCTGAATTCCTTCGCCGGCGGCCTCGCCGTGGAACCGCGCCACATCCACGCCGCCAAGTTCATGGGCGCGCGTCGCAATGCGCTGATTCTGCGCATATTCCTGCCGTCGGCGCTGCCGCACATCTGGACCGGGCTCAAGATCGGCCTGGGTCAGTCATGGATGGCCGTGGTCACCGCCGAACTCGTCGCGGCGCAATCGGGGCTCGGCTACATGATCCAGGTCAACCGCATTAATCTCGAAACCAGCTCGGTTCTCGTCGGCATGGTAGTGATCGGCATCCTCGGCTCGGCCATGACCGCCGGACTTGCGTGGATCGAGCGCTACGTGCTGCCGTGGCAGCAGCGCTGATTCCGCACAGCCCCCCTCAACCAGGAGAACTCGCCATGCCTCACCTGATCCGCCTGCTCCCGCTGCTGTTCACCCTGTTCTCTGCGACTGCTGCCGCGCAATCCGATGTCAAGATCCGTATCGCTTTTCCGTCGGGCATGAACGGCATCTATCCGACCGTCATGGAGCGTGCCGGCATCGCCAAAAAACACGGCCTCGACGCCGAGTTCTCATTTTTCCAGAACGGTCCGCCCATGATGGAAGCACTGGCCGCGGGCAGCGTTGACGCCGTCGTCACCAGCCTGATGCCGATCACGTCATTTCTTTCCAAGCAGCCCGGCAAGGCCGTCGTCGTGGCGCAACTCGGCTACTCGAGCCACTCCCTGATGGTGCCCAAGGACAGCACCGTCGCGGGGCTGACGGACCTGAAAGGAAAACGCATTGCAGTGTCCTTCGGCACCGACTCATACCAGGACCTGCTGGGCAGCCTGCGCGCAGCCGGGATTGATTCGGCCAAGGACGTGAAGTTGCTGAACACTCCGCCGAATGAACTGCTGCTGGCACTCTCGCAAAACTTCGCGGAGGCCATTGTCATCCGTCAGCCGCAGGTGCAGCGGCTGCAACAACAGTTCGGCGCGAAAATCGTGAAAACCTGGCCGTTCCGCTTTCTGTCGATCATGCGCACGGATTACCTCGCCAAACAACCGGCGGCACAGGCACGCTATCTCAGCGCGCTGCGCGAGTCGGTGTTGTGGACCGCAAACAATCCGGAGCAGGCAAGCATCTGGTTCGGCGAGCGCTTGCGACTGGATCCCACCATCGTGCGCAAGATTTCAAACGAAGACCCGCAATTCACCAAGGCCACCAATACGGGCGACATCCCCCTCGCACTGTCACCCGCGTTGCAGAAAGAGCTGGAGGCGTGGTTCCAGCAGAGCCTGGACTTCGGTCTGATCAATACTCCGGTAACGCTGGCGCGTTAGCACTGCAGGCCCGGCGGACTGACCTGCCCCCTTTAGCCATACCAATCATTCGGCAGGAAGTCCGGTTGTAAGGT
>CAZAOZ010000049.1:0-23908 GCA_964486865.1 uncultured Bordetella sp. | reverse complement strand
ACAAATCAAACATGGAAAATTCAGCCTTCCTCTTGACACGGTTGCTCTCCCCGCAAGCGGGGAGAGGGGATTCATTTGAGATGCGTGGATATCTCCGCCCTTGGGAACAAGGGAACACTTGAAGCGGAGCGCAATGAGAACAGACCCTGATTCACTGTCGTGAATCAGGGAATGACCAATAATGCCGCCAGAATCTGATCATTGAGATCCCGCGGTATCGGCTCCACCCGCGCCTGCAGCAACTGCACCAGCTGGCCGCGTTCTGCATCGGGCAATCGCGCGTATTCGGCGCGCGCATCGGCAACGATCGCGCGCTTTTCCGCCGGCGTCAGCGCCGCCAGCCGTTCCAGCGTCCCGCGCACGACAGACGCCTGCACAGCCAGTTCCTCGATAATCAACGGACGCGCCAATGCATTCTTCGGGTCGGTCAATATTCGCGTCAGGCTGCTGTAAATCGCGGCGCGTTGCTCCGGCACCAGATGCACAAAACCGACATCAATCAGGCCGCGCAACTGTTCTTCAGTAATGCCATAAACATGCGTCAGCGGCGCCGGCGGCGGCACGGGCACACTGGTTACGGCCGCCTCAATCCCGGTGGAGATCGCCTGATCGCGCAGCATTTTCAGCAAATACAGCGACAGCGGCTCGGCGGCCTGCGCGTGAAGCGGCGCGGTGGCCTGGGCCAGCAGCAGTGTGATGAAGACACCTCGCCTGACGCGCTGCACATTGAACATGGAGGGTTTGCCCGGTGCGGGCAGGATGACTGCGGAGGTGCCTATGAAACCGCCGGAGAGCGCATGTTGTCAAGGCAAAGGCTGTTGCCGATGAGAAATTAACAGCGCGTCGCCAGCAGATTTATGCAACCAATTGTTTTTATTGATATTTTTAAATGGCGCCGGAGGTTCATTCCTCAGTATCCACCCGCCACTCGTGAGCACATTTCCGGCAGGCCACATGCATCCACGGCGGGCCGTCCTCCGGCTCAGCGGTATCCGCCCCGGCCCTGCTGGCATCGATCACGCGGATTCCGCCGTAGCTGCCGCACTGCGCGCAGACACAATGCTCGGCAATGAACTCCGCGCGCATCAGCACTCTGAGGTAACGCCGCATCGCAACCGCAGTGAGCAGCGCCGCGCCGATGACCACCGCCAGCACAGCTTTGGACAAAGGACCGGGGCCGCGCAGGTTGATATCCTCGAGCAGCGCCATGACCAGCACCGCGCTCATGAAGCCGGTGATGAAATAAACATGGCTCTCGATCAACTGGCGTTCATACCAGTTGCGAAAACCATGTTTGCGTATGCCTTCGGCTGGAGTCATGCATGCTCCGCCGCAGCTCTGATATCCCGTCAGCGTTTGCGGAAATCCGCCACCGACTGCGCGAGCCGCCCGTCCGCGGTTTTGAGCGCGCGCGTCACCGCCTTGGTCGCGCCGAATGTCGGCACAAAAGCCGAGTGCTTGCCGGCGCCGCCGATGACCGCAATCAGCAGATCCCCGGCCTGCTGCAGGGCATACACCGGCGCATCGGGTCCGGCATTGGCGTAACGCGCCTTGTAGGTGACCTTCAGCCGGCGCTCGATGTTCTCGCGGGAGAATTTGCTCATCGGCAGCGTCGCGTGCTGCTGCAAAAAATGTTTGGCTTCGGCTTTGGTAAAGCCGCTCGCAACGGTGCGCGCGTGTTCGGGCCCCATGATCACCAGCGGCTGCGCGGTATAAAAAATGTCATTCGAGCCGGTGATCGCCATCGAGCCAGCGATGGTCATCAGGATGCCTTCCGCGGTCAGGCTTTCATGGTCGTTGACGTTGTGCAGGCATTCCGCGCCGATCACCGTCACCGCACTCGCTTCCCGCGGCAGGCCGCGTTCGACATGCAGCGGCTCCCACGGACTTTCCGCTTCGTTCTCCGCCACCAGATAAGTGTATTTGGCCGGTGAACCGAACGTGGACATGTCGCCCAGCGCCGGAATCGCGCCGCCGATGTTGACCAGCGCGAGACGGATCGCGCGACCGATGCTGGCGTTGGCCTGGTGGCCGGGACCGAATGCATTGTGCCCGGCATTGATATTGAGTTCGCGCGCGACCGGCCCGTTGACGATGACCAGCGGCGCGCACAGGTGCGTGGTGGCCTGCACGCCGTAGAGATTCAGCGGCTCCTCGCACATGGCTTCGACCGCCAGCATCAGCAGCGGAAAATATTCCGGCCGGCAGCCCGCCATCACCGCGTTGGCGGCCAGCCGCAGCGGCGTGGCCTCGCCCCAGCGCGGCGGGATTTTCACAATCGGCTGATCCCACGGACGATCACAGTATTCCAGCATCGCCGCAACGCGGGCTTCGGTGGGCGGCACCATCGGCAGGCCGTCGCTCCAGCCCTTGTCGCGCAGCAATGCATTGACGGTGTCGAAGTCGCCATCGGCCTCGAAGCTGGCGCCGGGCACGGCCAGCAGTTGTGCGAGGTTGCTCATCGCGCGTTCTCCTTCAGCAGTTTCACGAACTCCGCCACGGCAACGTCTGCGCGCGCCTTGACCCCGTCCAGCGCCTGCCCGCCCAGCGGATGCTGGATCACCAGCAGCGGCAGATCCGGCACGCCGAACACGCGCGCCTGCGCCTGCCCCAGCTTGAGGAACGGACCCGAACAAACCACCGCGGTCGTCAGTCCGCGTTTCCGCAGATCAGCCATGTCGTGGACACTCCACGACGTGCAGGACCCTCAATCCGCCATCGCGGTGACGACGTAATCGGACCCGGCGGCGAGTTGATCGAGGATGTCCTTCGGCGCCGGCAGGCTGACGCTGTCCTTGCGCAAAGACAGCACCGAGGCCACCGGCACCAGCGCCTTGACGCCCTCGACGATGAAGCGCAGCAGATGATCGGCATTGCCCTTGCTGTTATCGAGTACGCCCAGGCGGATGCCGCCCTGGGCAACTGCACGTTTCTGCGTGGCGGCAACAGCCTGCGGCGCCGGTGCTTCGGGATTAACCAGACGGACTTTCTGACTCATGGTGACTCCTGCGTGTGGGATACGTTTCGACTCTAACGCATGCATTAGGTGACGGCAATGCGCCCCGCAGGAAGTCCCCTTGGGGGGCGCCTGCATGCCGCACGGCGCCCGCAGTCCAAATACCGGAAGTGCGGCAATCCCGAGGTCAGGACGCCACTGTTACGCCGCGTCAGACTCCGGGTAAGCCACGCAGCGCCAGTCCGGGAATACGGCGCGGAATTCGCTGCCCTTGCCCGCCTCCGAGCGGATTTCCAGCGTCGCCTGGTGACGGAGCAGCACATGCTTGACGATGGCCAGCCCGAGACCGGTGCCGCCCGACTCGCGGGAGCGCCCGCGATCGACCCGGTAAAAGCGCTCGGTGAGCCGTGGAATGTGCTCGGCAGCAATGCCGATGCCGGTATCGGTCACGCGAAACACGCCGCAGCCCTGCGCATTGCTTTCCCAATGCAGCGTGATACGGCCGCCCGCCGGCGTGTAGCGCACGGCGTTGCTCGCGAGATTGCTGAACGCGCTGCGCAGTTCCTCGCGCGAGCCCTTGAGCGGCAACGCGCCCGCGTGAACCTCAATGACATGCCGTCCGGCGCTCAGCCCCCGCGCATCATCGGCAACCGCTTCGATCATGGCCGGCATGTCGAGCGTCTCTTCATTCGGCGTGTGATCCCTCGCTTCCAGGCGCGACAGCATCAGCAGATCGTCCACCAATCGCAGCATGCGGTCGGACTGCTGGGCGATCAGCGCCAATTGCCGTTGCGCAACCTCCGAGTTCAGATCCGGCTCGCCGCGGACATGCTCGAGAAACCCGTGCACCACGGTGAGCGGGGTACGCAGCTCGTGCGACACATTGGCAATGAAATCACGGCGCGTCGTATCCGCGCGCTCGATCTGCGTCACGTCGATGCTCACCAGCAGCTTGCGCCCGTCGCCGTAGGAAAGAATCTCTATGGCCAGCGTCTGCTCGTCATTGTGCGGCGGTTGATGGCGGAAAATCTCTCCGGGGGGCGCCCCGGAGGAAGTCCCCTTGGGGGACGCGCGCGCGATGAATTCGGCGAGACGCGGCGCCCGCACCAGATTGGTGACGCGCAACTTGTAGTCGGCTTCCCTGAGGCCCAGGTGTTCGCGTGCGGCATGATTGCACCACAGCAATTCATCGCCCGGGCCCAGCAGCGCAACGCCGCTGGGCAGCGCCTCTATCGCCTGCACAAAAAAATCAATCTCCCGGCGCAATGCTTCGCGCGCGCGCCGCTCGTCCCGCTGCACGCGATAGAGATCGATGAAAATACCGCCCCACACGCCGGGCGCATCCGGAATATCCTTGCCGCCCGGCGTCTCCAGCCACTCGCGTAGCCGCGCCAGATTGGCGGTATGCAGCAGCAACATGATCGCGAGCCCGATACATGCCGTGATCCAGCCGGCGATCTCGCCGCCAAGCGCGGCGATTGCAAGCGCGGACACGGCCAGCGCCAGCAGGCGCAGCAGCAGCGATGTCCAGGTTGATTTCATGTGCCGGTGGTCAAATTCAATTGCAGCGGATAACTGCGGCGGATTAGTGAGGCTATTCAGTGCGTGCGGCAAGAACAATACTTTCCCTCACCCCTTGCCCCTCTCCCGGAGGGAGAGGGGAATAAACCCTCGCCCTCCGGGAGAGGGTGGCGCGCAGCGCCGGGTGAGGGAAGTTTTTGACTTTGCCGCACGCACTGAATAATTACGCGGATTATAGCCGCCGGGATCCGGATCATTCACCGGATCGGATCATTTCCCGCAGAACTTGTATCCCGCGCCGCGCACGGTCTGCACCCAGCGCCCGGCATCATCACCCAGCGCCATGCGCAGCCGGCGCACATGCACATCCACCGTGCGCTCTTCGATGAATACATGGTCGCCCCAGACCTGATCGAGCAACTGGGTTCGCGTATAGACCCGATCCGGGTGCGCCATCAGAAAATGCAGCATGCGGAATTCCGTCGGCCCCATCTCGAGAACGCGGCCATTCAGCGTGACTTCGTGGCTGACGGGATTGAGTTTGAGCGGCCCCGCATTCAACTCGGAGTCAGACGCATGGGGTGCGCGCCTGCGCAGCACGGCCTGGATGCGCGCGATCAGCTCGCGCGGGCTGAACGGCTTGACGATGTAATCGTCGGCGCCCTGCTCCAGCCCTCTGACGCGATCCGCTTCCTCACCGCGCGCAGTCAGCATGATGATCGGCAATGCCGCGGTTCTCGGCGTGTCACGCAGCTCGCGCGCCAGCGCCAGGCCGGATTTGCCCGGCAGCATCCAGTCCACCAGCACCACGTCCGGCAATTCACCACGCAGGGCAGTCAGCGCCTCTCCGGCATCGGCCGCCCCCACCGCGCGCATGCCGGCCTGCTCCAGGGTATAGCGGATCAGCTCCTGTATCGGCGGCTCGTCTTCGACAAACAGGACATGCGCTGTCATGTCGCGCTGTCGGCGACATCATCCGCCGGGGCGGGCTGCCCCGCATGACGCACGTCGATCCCTTGCACAATGTAGATCACCTGCTCGGCAATGTTTTTGGAATGATCACCCACGCGCTCTATGGACTTCGCCACCCACATGATTTCAAGCGCGGTGGAAATGGTCCGCGGATCCTCCATCATGTAAGTGATGAGATGGCGCACAATGGCGCGAAATTCGTCGTCCAGCTCCCGGTCTTCGGCAATGATTTTCTCCGATTCCGTGGCGTCCAGCCGCGCCAGGGCATCCAGCGCCCGTCGCAGCATCGCCATCGCCATGTCGCCGGCCTGCCGCACATCCACAAACCGCGGAATCTGCAGGGTTCCGCGTCCATGGATCTGCCGCGCCATGCGGCAAATCTTGTCGGCTTCGTCGCCAATGCGCTCAAGATCGGTGACGATTTTGCTGACGCCCATGATCAGGCGCAGATCGCCGGCGGCGGGCTGGCGGCGCGCCACCAGGTTCACGCAGGCGTCGTCGATTTCCTTTTCGCGCAGATTGACTTCGCGCTCGCCCTCGGCCACCCGGTTCATCAGTTCATGCGAGCCGGTCGCGAAACATTCAATCGCATTCAATACCTGCGTCTCCACTATGCCGCCGGTCTGCAGCACGCGCGAGCGGATATCTTCGAGATCGGCGTCAAACTGTCTGGAGCGGTGTTCTCTGGTATTCATGGTTGCACCCTGTCAGCCGAAACGGCCGGTGATATACGCCTCGGTCTGCGGTTTTTTGGGTTTGATGAAAATATCGTCGGTCCAGCCGAACTCCACGAGTTCCCCCAGATACATATAAGCGGTGAAATCGGAGACCCGTGCGGCCTGCTGCATGTTGTGGGTGACGATGAGTATGGTCACTTCTTGTTTTAATTGGGAAATAAGCTCCTCGATGCTGGCGGTGGCTATGGGGTCCAGCGCCGACGTCGGCTCGTCGAACAGCAGGATTTCTGGATCGGTCGCCAGTGCGCGCGCGATGCACAGCCGCTGCTGCTGCCCGCCCGACAGGTTGAAGGCCATGTCCTGCAGGCGATCCTTGACCTCGTTCCACAGTGCCGCGCTGTGCAACGCCTGCTCGACTTTTTCTTCGAGTACCGCACGGTTCTTCACGCCGCGCACGCGCAGGCCGTAGGCCACGTTCTCGAAAATCGATTTCGGGAATGGATTGGGCTTCTGGAACACCATCGACAAACGCATGCGCACTTCGATCGGATCCACCGCGGCGTCGATCAGGCTCACATTGTCCGGCAGCAGCCGGATCGCGCCCTCATACCGGTTGCCCGGATACAGGTCATGCATGCGGTTGAAGCAGCGCAGGAAAGTCGATTTGCCGCAGCCCGAAGGGCCGATCAGCGCCGTCACCCGCCGGTCATAGAGCGTGAGATTGACATTCCGCAGCGCATGAAAATCGCCGTAGAAAAAATTGAGCTGCTCGGCGCTGGCTTTCACCGGCAGCGTATCAAGGCCGGGTTTTATTTTGGGTGCGGTCATGGGACTGTTTCCTGATTACCATTTGATGGTGCGGCGGATGCGGTAGCGGATCCAGATCGCAAGGCCGTTCATGGTCAGCGTCATCGCCACCAGTATGAAACCGGCTGCCGCGGCATTGGCATGAAACGCCGGATCCGGCCGCGAAGTCCAGTTGAAAATCTGGATCGGCATCACGGTAAACGGCGAACTGAGCCATTCCAGCGACAGGAACGGGAACTCCGGGCCGACCGGCATCGGCGGCAGGAACGCGATAAAGGTCAATGCGCCGATGGTGATGATGGGCGCAGTCTCGCCGATCGCGCGCGCCATGCCGATGATGATGCCGGTCATGATGCCCCCCATGGAATACGGCAGGATGTGATACTGGCAGACCTGCCACTTGGTCGAGCCCAGCGCATACGCGCCTTCACGGACATGGCCGGGGATGGCGCGGATCGCCTCGCGCGTGGAAACAATCACCACCGGCAGGATCAGCAGCGCCAGCGTCAGCCCGGCGGTGAGTATGCTCTGGCCGAGGCCAAACTCGTAAACAAAAAGCCCCAGCGCCAGCAGGCCGTAGATGATCGACGGCACGCCGGCAAGATTGGAAATGTTGATCTCGATCACGTCGGTGATCCAGTGCCGCGGCGCGTATTCCTCGAGATAAATGCCTGCGGCCACGCCGATGGGCACGGCCGCTGCCGCGGTCACCAGCATGACCAGCGTGGTACCGACCCAGGCGCTCAGAATCCCGGCCTGTGCCGCGCGGCGCGACGGGAACTGTGTAAAGAACTCGGGGCTCAGCCGCGCCCAGCCGTCCATCACCATGTCCGTGAACAAGGTGACGAAGGTGAGCAGCGCAATCATCAGCGCCAGCACGCCGATCACCATGAATATCACGTCCCAGCGCTTGTGCCGGGCGATGACGGCGCGGATATCCGGCGGCGAGTAATCGCTCATGGTCAATAGCGCTCCCGGTAACGGCGCCGCAGCCAGTAACCGATGATGTTGAAAACCAGCGTAATCAGCATCAGCGTCAACCCGGCCGCGAAAATGGTCTGGTAGCCGGTGCTGCCGTGCGGCAGATCGCCCAGCGCGACCTGTACGATGAATGCCGTGATCGTCGCCGCCGGCTCCAGCGGGTTCCACGTCAGGTTGGGCTGCATGCCCGCTGCAATCGCGAGAATCATGGTTTCGCCCACTGCGCGCGAGATGCCGAGTATGTACGCCGCGGCAAGCCCGGAGAACGCCGCCGGCACCACCACATTGAATGCGGTCTGCAATCGCGTCGCCCCCATCGCAAAGGAGGCCTCGCGCAGATTCATCGGCACCGCGCGCATGGCGTCCTCGCTGATGGAACTCACGTACGGCACGATCATGATGCCCATGACAATACCCGCGGAGAGCAGGTTGAATCCCGGCAATCCGGGGATCAGCTTCTGCAGCAGCGGCGTGACGAACAGCAGCGCGAAATAACCGTAGATGATGGTCGGCACGCCGGAGAGCAGTTCCAGCAGCGGTTTGGCAATCTCGCGCAGACGCGCGGATGCAAACTCCGACAGGTAAATCGCGATGATGGTGCCCAGCGGTATCGCCACTGCCAGCGCGACTCCCGAACTCACCAGCGTGCCGGACAGCAGCACGCCGATGCCGAAATGCGCGTCGTCGAACAGCGGCGTCCACTGCGTATCGGTCAGAAAATCACCAAGGGGAACCTTGGCGAAAAAAACGACCGACTCTTTCACCAGCACATAGACGATGCCCAGCGTGGTCAGCACCGAGACCAGCGCCGCAAGGAACAGCACGCCTTCGATCAGGCGCTCCTTGACATGGCGCGTAGCCTTGTACGACAGCCGCATGTCCATGGAAATTGGCGTATCTCTGCTGACGTTGGTGACAGCGCTCATATTACCTCAAGGAATGTAACGCCAGAGCCCGAAAACAAAACGGCGTCGGCACGAGGTCCAACGCCGTTCCGGGGAAACCGACTGCGGAATCAGAGCTTCGCTTCCCGCTTCATCAGCTCTTCGATGGTGATGCCCACCTCGGGAACCCCGCCGAATACCGTGCCGAGCTTGCCTTTTTTCATGTGCTCCATGTTCAGTGTGTAGGCGCGGTCGGGCAGCGGCACGTATTTCACTTCCCGGGACAGCTTGCCGCCGTGCCGCATGTAGAACTCGACGAACTCGCGCACTTCGGGCTTCTGGTAAGACTTCTCATTGATGTAGATGAAAATCGGCCGCGACAGCGGCTGATAGCTGCCGTTCAGCACCGATTCCATCGACGGCCCCACGGCGGTCTTGGCATTCTTGCCCATCACCGGCACCGCTTTCAGGCGGCTCATGTTCTCGGCATAGTAGGCGAAGCCGAAGTAACCCAGCGCACCGATATCCTGCGCCACGCCCTGCACCAGCACGTTGTCGTCCTCGGAGGCGGTGAAGTCGCCGCGGCTGGATTTCGATTTGCCGACCACGGCTTCTGTGAAGTAATCAAAGGTACCCGAATCGGCGCCCGGCCCGAACAGCTTGATCGGCTGATCCGGCCACTGCGGATTCACCTGATTCCAGCGCGTCACCTTGCCCTGCGCGCCCGGCTCCCAGATTTTTTTCAGTTCATCAACGGTGATTTGTTTCAGAAATGCATTTTTGGGATTGATCACCACGGTCAACGCATCAAACGCCACCGGCAATTCGTAATAGCGTATGCCCGCTTTCGCGCAATCGGCCATTTCCTGTTTGAGGATGGGACGCGAGGCGTTGCTGACATCGATCTCGCCGCGGCAGAATTTCTTGAAGCCGCCACCGGTACCCGACACGCCGACCGTCACCCGGATCGCGTTCTTTTTCGCCTTCTGGAATTCCTCGGCCACCGCTTCGGTCACCGGATACACCGTGCTCGAACCATCGATCTTGACCAGACCGGCCTGCGCCCAGGCCACACCGCTGATCATCACGCCCGCCAGCAGCGCCGGCAGCGCACGCATCCCTATTGATTTCGCCATGTCAGAACTCCCCGTGTTTTGTTGAGTTACGCGGCAAATATAAGGCGGGGATGTGACGTTATCGTGACATCATCACATGTCTATTACAACACATTGATTATAAACAATAATTTAAGCGGTCTGTGATGACAGCCCATTGCGGCGCGACGAAGCTTCCGGGGAAAGCGCCGTGCCTTTCTGCCCTGCGATCCCTGCTTACGCCGGCAGTTTGTTCAGCGCAATGCACATCAATCAGATCCGATGCCGCACGCCGCCTTCCCGCAGTACACCGAGCACGCGCCCGGCAATGCCGGACAGGGGCAGCACCTCATCGACGCCGCCCACTGCAATGGCCTCCTTGGGCATGCCGAAAACCACGCACGAATCCTCGTCCTGCGCAATATTGAAGGCGCCGGCACGCTTCATCTCCAGCATCGCCGTGGCGCCATCCTTGCCCATGCCCGTCAGCATGACACCGATCGCGTTTGCACCCACGCATTTCGCAGCGGAGAGAAACAGCACCTCAACCGACGGGCGATGCAGGTTCACCGGCGCCTCGCTCGACAGCGCCGTCATGTAGTTCGCGCCGCTCTTGCGCACCATAAGATGGTAGTCGCCGGGGGCGATATAGGCGTGGCCGGGAAGTATCCGCTCTCCATCAACCGCCTCCTTCACGCTGATCTTGCACAGACTGTCGAGACGCTGCGCGAAACTCTTGGTGAATCCCGGCGGCATGTGCTGCGTGATCACAATGCCCGGCGCATCGGGCGGCATCGGCAGCAGCACTTCCTTGATCGCTTCGGTACCTCCGGTCGATGCGCCGATGATGATCAGCTTCTCCGTGCCGGCGCGGGCACCCAGCGCCAGCACCGGCGCGGATTTGCCTGCCGGTGACGGCGCGGCCGGCCTGCGCACGCGCGCGGTTGCCGCGAGGCGGATTTTTTCGACAAGCTCGTGCGCGCTGTCCGCCATGCCGCGCTGGATATCCATCTTCGGCTTGGCGACGAAATCGACCGCGCCCAGCTCCAGTGCGCGCAGCGTGACTTCCGCACCTTCCTGCGTCATGGTCGAGACCATCACCACCGGCATCGGCCGCAGGCGCATCAGCTTTTCGAGAAAATCGATGCCGTCCATGCGCGGCATCTCCACATCCAGCGTCAGCACGTCCGGGTTGAGGGTGCGGATCATCTCGCGTGCCGCGATCGGATCCGGCGCAGCACCTACCGCCATCATGTCCGGCTGACGATTGATGATCCCGGTCAACAGGCTGCGGATCAGCGCCGAGTCATCGACGATCAACACCTTAATACGTCCACCGGGAGCAGGTGCTGTAACTATTTGTTTTTGCATGATTTTTAATGAATCAGGTAAACAATTCGACGTCGCCGCTGGCAGGCGCTTTAGTAAGACGCTGACGGTATTCGATTTCCCGTTCCATCAACGTGTCGTTATGCAGGCTGCGCAGCCGCTTCACCAGTACGCGGCCGTTCGCCGGAAAGTAATACACCTTGCGCGGATGACCGGCGGCAAGATCACGTGCTGCAATACGGATACCTTCCGTTTTCAGAAAACTTTCCACGAAAGCCGCGTTCTTGTGCCCGACGTTGGCCTGCACCAGGCCGGGCAATACATTGCCGCCGCCGAATACTTTGGCTTCAAGGTTCTCGCGCCGCGCACCGAGCTTGAGCAAATGACCGATCAGTATTTCCATCGCATAGGTGCCGTAACGCGCACCCATCCCTTCAGCCCCCGCCGCCTCGCTGTCCGGCAGCATGAAATGATTCATGCCGCCCATGCCCAGGCGCACATCGCGGATGCAAGCTGCGACGCAGGAGCCAAGCACAGTGACCAGCAGCATGTCGCGAGTACTGACGAAATATTCTCCGGGCAGCAGTTTCGCGGCGTCGATTTCGTGAACCCGGTCGTGATAAAGATTGCGGGCAAAGCAGTCCTGCGCCGGCGAACTCGCCAGCTCATCCGGCACGGAGCGGGAATCCCCCAGAACCTGACGCGAACCTGAAATCATCAAACGCCGCTGACGGCAGCCTTGCCGTACACCGTTTTACCGCGCAACCGGAACAGGTGCGCCGCGTTATGAAAACTCTCCGAGTGCCCGGCAAACAGCAAGCCGTCGCTGCGCAGCAGCGGAGCAAACCGCTCCAGTATTGCCAGTTGCGTGGGCTTGTCAAAATAGATCATGACGTTGCGGCAGAAAATGACGTCGAGCGGTCCGCGCATCGGCCAACCATCCTCGAGCAGATTGATGCGCCGGAACGTCACCATGTTGCGCAATTCGTCGCGCACGCGGATCTTGCCGGCATTGCTGCCCGTGCCGCGCTTGAAGAACCGCTTGATGCGGCCAGGATCGAGCTTTTCCACGCGATCCTCGGTGTAGACACCAGCCTGCGCCGTGGCCAGCACATTGGTATCCACATCGCTGGCGAGAATGCGCACCGGCGCATCGAAACCGCCGAAAGTCTCCACCGCGGTCATCGCAATCGAATAAGGCTCCTCGCCGGTCGAAGCCGCTGAGCACCAGACCATTTGCGGCTTGGCGGCGCCGGCACGCTGCAGGTGCTGCGCAAATATCGGAAAATGATGCGCCTCGCGGAAGAACGACGTGAGATTGGTGGTCAATGCGTTGGTAAAGGCCTCGCATTCCGCCGCATCACCGGACTCGACGATATCGAGATACGCATCGAAATTTTCCAGCCCGAGTTGCCGCAACCGCCGCGCGAGCCGGCTGTAGACCATATCGCGCTTCGCCGTCGACAGCGATATGCCCGCATACCCGTAGATCAGTTTCCGGGTACGCTCGAAATCCTTGTCGTCAAAGTCAAAATCCCGAAGGCGCGACTGTTCAACGGCAGCAGTATTTGCCATGCGAATTTTCTTTCTGTACCAAATCCGTTAGAAAAACCCAAGCGATTGGGCCGCCGCCAAAGCAATCAATCCCGTGGTCGCCAGTCCCTTCACGGTAAACGCGAGCAGGACACCCGCGCCGAGCCTGTTATGCAGGCGATAGTTCATTACGGACAGACGCAGCAGCGGCGATCATGGTTTTTGCAATGACGCCATAGACTACGGCCCAGGCATCATGCACGTCCGCCGTAAAAGCCTTGCCCAGCCCCTGTTCCAGAGTCCACAGAAACGCCGCACCCACCGTGTCGTAGTCTTTCGGCTGGACGCCATAGCCCGCATGGCGCACGCCGAGACCCTGTAAAACCGGCACCAGTTTTTCAACGTTGTCGAGACCGCGCACCGCGGCTGCGAGCATCGTCATGAGCTTTTTACCTTGCTCCTTCATGTCGCCGCGAAAGAGTGACTGCAGCTTCGGATCGAGCTCGAACAGACGCTTGTAGAACATTTCCGCGGCAACTTCCGCGATCGGTGCGACTTTCGAAAAGCTGTCCTGTACCAGGCTGATTTGCTTTTGGTTCATGATGTCATCCTTTGATTGCATTCTGTTTTTCACTGACTGCCGGAATGTCACACCCACCCACGAACACCGCAAGCGCCGCAAACATTGCAATCAGCGCCGCATATAGTCCTTCATGTTCGACAAAAATCATGGCTCACCCCCGTGTCTGTAAAAAGGGGCCGGCAGCTATGCCGGCCCTTCCTCTTCTCTCAGGCTAGAACTCCTGCCACTCGTCATCACCACCGGCGACCTTCTTCGCCTTGGGTGCGCTGGCGGCCACTCTTGCCTTGGTGGCGTGCGCATCTGCCGCAGGCGCCTTGGTGGCTGCTTTCGCCGGCAGCCGTGACACGTTGACAGGACGGCTCGGATTACGGCGCTCCGACCTGACCGCACCTTCGCTCTGCGCCATCTTGAACTGCGCCACCGACTGCACGAGGTTACCTGCCTGCTCCTGCATGCTTTCCGCCGCCGCAGCCGCCTCTTCCACCAGCGCCGCGTTCTGCTGCGTCACTTCGTCCATTTGCGTAATCGCCTGGTTTACCTGCTCGATACCCGAGGACTGCTCCTGCGAGGCCGCCGTGATCTCGGCCATGATGTCGGTCACGCGCTTCACCGAGCTGACAATCTCCTCCATCGTCTTGCCTGCCTCATCCACCAGACGCGAGCCGGCATCCACCTTGCCCACGGAATCGGTGATCAATTCCTTGATCTCCTTCGCCGCCGCAGCAGAACGCTGTGCCAGGTTTCTCACCTCGGTCGCCACCACCGCGAAGCCGCGACCCTGTTCGCCGGCACGTGCAGCCTCCACGGCCGCGTTCAGCGCCAGGATGTTGGTCTGGAAAGCGATTCCGTCGATCACCGAAATGATGTCGGCAATCTTCTTCGACGATTGCGAGATTCCGTTCATCGTCGTCACCACCTCGCCAACCACCGAGCCGCCTTTGACCGCCACATCCGAGGCGCCCACAGCCAGCTGATTGGCCTGACGTGCGTTCTCGGCATTTTGCTTCACCGTCGAAGTCAGCTCTTCCATCGAAGAAGCCGTCTCTTCCAGTGAGCTTGCCTGCTCTTCGGTGCGCTGCGACAGATCCGTGTTGCCTTGCGAGATCTCGCCGGAAGCCGTATTGATGGTCTCGGCGGCTTCCTTGATCTGGTTGATGATCTCCGTCAGGTTATCCACCGTTTTGTTGGAGTCATCCTTCAATTGACCGAAGGTGCCCTTGTAGTCGTTGGTAATCTTCTCGGTCAGGTCGCCCTTGGCCAGCGCGCTCAACACCCGCACCACCTCGCTGAGGCCAACTTCGCTGGTCTGCATCAGGCCGTTGATGCCTTCAGCCAGCACCTTGAAGAAACCTTCCTTGCCTTCCACCGGCAGGCGCTTGGTAAAGTCGCCGTCGTTGGCGGCCTTGACAATGCCGGCCACCTCAGTTTCCGCCGCCACCTCAGCGGTACGGTCGCGCCACTCGACCACCGTGCCTACGCGTGCACCCTTTTCGTCCAGCACCGGATTGGCCACCAGGCCGAAGTACAGGTCTCCCACCTTGATCTGCGTCTTGTAGGTGCTGCGCAGATTGGCGAGCATGCCCTGCTGATGCGCCGGATTCTTGTGGAACGCATCGATATTCTGGCCAATCAGACGCCGGGCATCGAACTGCGGCAGCGATTTCCTCAGCTCCGCCTCATTGCCGGCAAGCATCGTGCTCACCGATTCGTTCATGTACACGATCTCGTTCTTGTCATTGGCGATCATCACGTTGGTTGTGCACTTGTCCAGCGCGTTCTTGATGCGCAGATTCTCTCCTGCGAGTTTCAGTTCGCGATCACGCGCCGCCAGCATCTCGGTCTGGTCCTGCCACTCCACCACCGTGCCCAGCCGCTCGCCCTTGTCGCCCAGAATCGGGTTCACGATCAGGAAGAACTTGCGCCCGCCGACCTCAAGATTCGTCTTGTGCGTGCCCTTCAGATTGTCCAGCATGCCCCTCTGGTGCGCCGGGTTCTTGTGGAATACGTCGATACTGGTGCCGATCACCTTGGCCGCGCTGAACTGGGGTAACTGCTTGCGGATGTCTGCTTCTGCCTCACTCAGCATCTTCTCCAGCGTATCGTTCGTGTACACGATGTTGTAGTCAGTGTCTGCCACCATTACATTGACAGCGACGACTTTGAGGGCGCCTATCGCACGGAGTGCGGTTTTGGCATCGACTTTCGTGGGTTTTGCGGGTTTCGTGGATTTCTTTGCAGTTTTCATGATGATCTCCTGTCAGGTTGTCTGTTTAAAGTCATGCACGCTTGTGTAAGGGATGCAGCAGGCCTTACTGCACCGGGCTGCCGTCCATCAATGCCATGTCCGTGCTGCACATCAGCTTCTCGATATCGAGCAGGATCAGCATGCGATCCTCGACGGTACCGAGACCCACGATGTGCTGCATATCCAGTATCGTGCCGAACTGCGGCGCAGGACGTATCTGCTCGCCCGACAGCGTAATCACATCGGATACGGCGTCCACTACCATGCCGACCACGCGGCTGGCCACGTTCAGGATGATGACCACGGTGAGCGCGTTGTACTCCGCCTCGGCGAGTCCGAACTTGATGCGCATATCGACGATCGGCACGATGGTTCCACGCAGGTTGATCACGCCCTTGATGAAGTCCGGCGAGTTCGCGATCGTGGTCGGCTGTTCCCAGCCACGGATTTCCTGCACTTTGAGTATCTCGATCCCGTATTCCTCGGCACCGAGACGGAAAGTCAGGAATTCATTTGCCTGGCCTGATGCGACGATGGCGCCTGCGGCTGGTGCGGTTTTGGCTGTCTGCTGAAGCATTTTCTTGTCTCCCTCTAGTTAAGTCTCTCCGCCTCAGGCGGCCTTATCCAACCGGCTATTCATCAATCCAACGATATGGGCGACGTCCAGAATCATTGCCACGCGCCCATCGCCCATGATGGTCGCGCCCGAAATGCCTGCCACCTTGCGGAAATTCGTCTCAAGGCTCTTGATGACGACCTGGTGCTGACCGACGAGGTCATCGACAAAAAGAGCCGTCTTGCTGCCCTCGGCCTCAAGGATCACGAGAATTCCATCCTCGCAGCGCAGCTTCTCGCTTTTCATGCCAAATGCATCGGCAAGCGACATCACCGGCAGATATTCACCGCGCACCGCGACCACCTGCCCGCGCTGTGCGATGGTGCTGAGTGACTCCGCCTTCGGCTGCAGGGATTCAGCGATATAGCCCAACGGTATGATGAAAACTTCCTTGCCGACGCGCACCGACATGCCATCCAGGATGGCAAGCGTCAGCGGCAGCTTGATCGAGATGCGCGTGCCGGCATCCACGGCGGATTCAATTTCGACACGCCCGCCCATTTCAGTAATGTTCCGCCGCACCACGTCCATGCCCACGCCGCGGCCGGAAACGTCGGTAATCTTGTCCGCCGTGGAAAAGCCGGCCTCGAAGATGAGCTGCCAGACTTCCTGATCGCTCATGGCATCGGAAACGGCCATGCCGCGCTCCTTGGCCTTGGCCAGTATCTTGTCGCGATGCAGGCCGCGTCCGTCGTCCGCCACCTCGATGACAATGGTGCCGCCCTGATGGTAGGCGCGCAGCGTCACGGTGCCCTTGCGGATCTTGCCCTTCGCCACGCGCTCGTCGGGCGACTCCAGTCCGTGGTCGAGGCTGTTGCGCACCAGATGCGTCAACGGATCGACAATACGCTCGATCAACCCTTTGTCGAGCTCCGTACCCTCACCGATAGTAACGAGATCAACTTCCTTGCCAAGCTTCGCCGCAACGTCGCGCACCACGCGCGGAAACCGGCTGAAAGCAACCGACATGGGCATCATGCGGATCGACATGGCCGACTCCTGCAGATCCCGCGTATTGCGTTCGAGCGTCGCCAGGCCGTTGAACAGGGCCTCGTAGAGCACCGGGTCGGACTTGGAGGCGGTCTGCGCAAGCATCGCCTGCGTGATCACCAGCTCGCCAACCAGGTTGATGAGCTGATCCACCTTCTCGACACTGACGCGAATCGACGCGGCATCGCTGCTGGCCGCTGCAGGTTTCGCTGCGCCCTTCATGGCCACAACCTTGCCTTCATCTTTCCTTACGCTAGCCGGCTCTGGCTGATTGGCCGGCAGCGTTCCGGAATCCACGAACAGCCCGAAATTATTGTCTGCCTGTGTTGCAGCCGGGGATTCAGCGGGGTGAGAAGCCTCCGCCGCCGGAACTTCAGTTTTGCCAGATCCCGAATTTACGATTTTGACACGCGCCGGATCAGCCATGAATGCAATGGCATCCGTGAGATCCGCTGCGCTGACCTCCGTAACGATCCGGAAACGCCGCCCGACAACAGGCCCCTGCCCGTCCATCTCGATCTCTTCGACATCTCCAAAATCCTTGAGATCGGCAACTACGCCATCTACCGACGCAGTGGTGAATGTTTCATCCAAAGGTCCGAAGATGAGCTCCAGAACATGCTCGCTGGCGGATGCCGGAGCAGCGGCGTGTGCGGCTTTTTCCGCCGCGCTCGGCTCAAGAAAGGCCCGCAGCCGTGCGCACAGCGCGGTAACGTCCGCTTCGGGCACTCCGGGACCGCTGGTCTTCAGTGCCAGCAGCATCGATTTCAGCGTGTCGCCGGAAACGAGAAATGTATCCACCAGCGCCGTTGACAGGGGCATCTGCCCTTTGCGCACACGGTCAAACACCGTTTCCATCTCGTGCGTCAGTTCGGTGATGTCCGTGAAACCAAAGGTTGCCGCCCCCCCCTTGATGGAATGCGCGGCACGAAAGATCGCATTCAACTGCTCATCATCCGCCGTGGCAATATCAATGCCGAGCAGCAACGCCTCCATCGCGTCCAAGTGCTCGGTGGCCTCGTCAAAGAACAGGCCGTGCAGTTCGGCAAAGTCGAAGTTGCCGTCGGCTGAGGATTCATTGCTCATGGGTGCCTGTCTTTTGGTGAGACTCGATTGAAATCCGGTCGGCGACTAGCCGATGACCTTTTTGACGATGTCCACCAGGCCTTGCGGGGCAAACGGCTTGACCAGCCAGCCGGTCGCGCCCGCAGCACGGCCCTTGGTTTTCATCTCTGCGCCCGATTCGGTAGTCAGCACAAGAATCGGCACATTCTTGTATTCCGCCATGCTCCGCAGCGAGCGGATCATGGTCAGCCCGTCCATGCGCGGCATGTTCTGATCAGTCAGAACAAGATTGACCTGACGACCCTTGGCGCGCTCCAGACCATCCTGCCCGTCTACAGCTTCGATCACGTCGTAGCCTGCGCCCGTCAGGGTGAAATGAACCATCTTCCGGATCGAAGCCGAGTCGTCCACCGCCAGTATTGTTTTTGCCATCTGATGCTCCCCGCCTCTTCGCTAAAACAATTCGACCGAACCGCCGGTCATGCATGCCTGCTCAACAGGACCCGTGTGCTGCTCGCACGTGGTGTCAGCAACCGCCGCCGTGAGTTCATCGACAGACACCTCAGGCAGGCGACCCAACAATTCCGTAATTTTTTCGAGCAATTCAATGCGCTGCATGGCATGACCAACCAGCTGGGTCGCCATGTCCTGGAATTGCAGCGCGCTGACCGCGTTGCCCACCGCGTGTTCGACATCCTCTACAGCAGCATCGGACCCATTCGGCACAGATTCGCGGCGATTCTTTGAAAAGGCCCCGATCACATCGAAGCTCGTCATGAGCCGCGCGGAAGCGTCGTCAATCAGGGAGCGCAGACGATTCATCTCCGAACGCGCGCTGCGCGACTGGGACTCATGAATCTCAAGATAGCGCGCGATAAATGCCTGGGCATCTTCTCCGCGCTGCCTGGTCTGCCGCTGGCCTGCATGCATCACGTCGGTCCACTCCAGTCGGGTCATATTGCCTTCGATTCCGCAGTATTGTTGTGCATCACACCCATATCGCATCAACGAATTACCGGCAGGAATCCCCATCAATTCCATGTTCAGCCCGCTAAAAACCGAGACTTTCGAGCAGGTCGTCCACCTGCCCCTGATCGGTCACCACATCATCCCGCCCCTGCCCGTTAATCACCGGGCCGGCCAGCGTGCTCTCAAGCATTTCCTTGCGTTGCGCAGGCGGACTGGCATCGAGCAGCAGTTTTACCAGTTGCTCCTCCATGGACTGGGCAAGCCGGGTAACGCGCTGGATGACCTGCCCGGTCAGGTCGTGGAAGTCCTGCGCGAGCATGATTTCGGTCAACTCGTCGTCGACCTGCGCGAGCCGCGTCTGCGTATGGATGAAGTGGCTCTGCGTTTCACGGCCCAGTTCCCACATGGCACGCGGATCGGGATACCCACCCAACAGGGCAGCCCACTTCTTTTCCATCGCCAGCGATTCTTTCTGCGTCGCGCCCTGAATGGACTTGGCACGCTCTGAGGCATCGAGCACACGCTCCGCGGCCTTGCCGGTCAGGTTGGCGATGTAATCCAGGCGGGCGCGCGCATCAGGCAGCGCTCCCACTGCCGCCTCGACCCCCTTGTCGTAGCCGAGTTCGCGCAGGGTATCGTGCAGGTTGCGGGTCAGCATGCCGACGCGCACGAATACGTCATGCACGGAAAGCGCCTCCCGCCCCTGCAGATCGGTGACGGCGGCGCCCTGCGGGACCTCCATTGCCGGGGTGTCCATCGCTGGGGCGTCCATCGCTGGGGCGTCCATCGCCGGGGTGTCCATCGCTGGGGCGTCCATCGCTGGGGCGTTCATTGCTGGGGCGTTCATTGCTGAGGCGGTTGCAGGCATGTCGTCATCACTTTTTCAGTATTTTGGCGAGCTTCTCTTCCAGCGTGGCCCTGGTGAAAGGCTTGACGATGTAACCCGACGCTCCGGCCTGTGCGGCGGTAATGATGTCTTCCTTCTTCGCTTCCGCGGTCACCATCAGCACCGGGAGCGCCTTCAGCGCGTCGTCGGCTCGAATCTGCTTCAACAACTCGAAGCCGTTCATGTTCGGCATGTTGATGTCCGACACCACAAAATCGAAGGCGCCGGCCCGCAACTTCTTGAGCGCGTCCTGCCCGTCTTCAGCTTCGTCCGCGTTCTGGTGACCGATCTCCTTGAGGAGGTTGCGGACAATGCGCCGCATGGTCGCAAAATCGTCAACGATCAGGAATTTCAGTTCGGCTGTGCTCATCGGATCCATCCTCTTCTTGCGTTATGTGTTGCATCGACATCGCGCACGGCCCAATGAAATCGTCGAGCGAATCCGGCGATCCAACCCTGCGGACATCGCTCACACCAGTCACTGCGCACCACCCGGGCGCAACCTTCGCAGGGCCAGTAACGGCGGATCGCCGGCAAACTTGAGAATCGGTCCGGACCGGCGGAGTGGATGAACGACGGATCGGCATGCGCACGTCGCTGTGCGCCACAGCCCCGCATCAGGAAAAAGGGGAGTAGCTCACCGTAACATGTTGTTTTTGAATAAATAACCTGGATTCTTCGAAATTCGGAAATTCATGACTCTCCCATCCGCGCACCCCGGATCGGGTGCGGAGCAAACGCCGCATCCGCAGCAGGGCAAGGTGGTACAGGATTGACGGGTTCGCGCCGATATACGGCGCAAACAGGCGCGGCAAACCCGGGGAAGCAGCCCTCGACCCCGGCGCACATCACCCGGTCGGCCGGCGCTTCTCCAACCGTTGCCGAAAGCGTAAGATCGCCGCCTCCCCCGGCAGCGCATCCCCGGTCTGCGGATCCGGAAAATGAAATCACTGCGGCATGAAGTTACAGTTATGCAACGATCATCAAGGTCAATAGGCGCGATATCGATGCCATTTTTATTCTGGCGGCACGCGACAATGGCGTCGGTGCCGACATGACACCGTTCGGGCTGAGTTCGTCGAAACCCTGCCGCCCTTCGACAGGGCGAACGGAATCGGTTTGTCGCCAATTATGAAAAGCTCAATAAGCGAAGAAATCCGTGCCAACCTGGCGGCCATCGTCGAAAATACCAATGACGCCATTGTCAGCCGCTCCCTCGACGGCACCATTCAGACCTGGAACAGGGCTGCGGAACGCCTGTTCGGCTGGCCTGCAGCGGAAGCCATCGGGCAGCCCATCACCATCCTGGTGCCCCCGGAGCGCCGCGGCGAAATGCGGCCGCTCATCAAGCGCGTCATGCGCGGCGAAACCCTGGAACCGGTCGAATCCCTGCACCGCCGCCGCGACGGCTCCCTGATCCATACCTCGGTCACGTTTTCACCAACCAGGAATGCGGCAGGCAAAATCGTATCGATATCGTTCATCTACCGCGACATCACCGAACGCAAGCGCATCGAAAAAGCATTGCTGGAAAGCGAAGCGTGGTTCAGCGCCGCGTTCGAGCAGGCGGCGGTGGGCATGGCCCTGCGCGATATCGATCCGCTCAAACCGCACTGGCAACGCGTGAACCAGAAATTCTGCGACATCCTGGGCTATACGCGCGAGGAACTGCGGCAACTGACCTCGCTCGATCTCACTCCGCCCGATGACCGGCCGACTGCGATCGGCTATAACGAGCGGTTGAAGCGGGGCGAAACCGAGAGCTATTCCCGCGAGAAGCGCTACGTGCGCAAGGACGGGCGAATCATCTGGGTCCGGCTCTCGATGTCCGCGGTGCGCGGAATCGATGGCCGCCCCACTCACGTCTTATCGGTGATCGAAGACATCTCCGCGCGCATCGCCGCCGATGCCGAGCGCCAGAAATCGGAAGCCCGGTTCCGCGATTTGTTCGAGTTTGCTCCGGATGCCATCCTGATGGTCAACCGGGAAGGCCGCATCGCCCATGCAAATCTCAAGGCTGAAACCGCATTCGGCTACACTCGCGAGGAATTCATCAACCTGCCGGTGGAGCAACTGGTGCCGGCGGCCGCGCGGCAGGCGCATGCCGGAACCCGGGAACGGTTTTATGCCGCCGCCGTTCCGCGGTCGATGGGCGCGGCCCACCCCGACCTGCAGGCGCAACGCAAGGACGGCACGACGTTCCCGGTGGATATCAGCCTGAATCCCATTCAAGCCGATGGTCGCATGCTGGTAGTGACCACGGTGCGCGACATCACCGACCGTAAAACCCTCGAAGCCCAGCTGCGCCAGGCGCAGAAAATGGAAGCCATCGGCACGCTGGCGGGCGGCATTGCGCACGACTTCAACAACATTCTCGCCGCGATCAGCGGCAATGCCGAACTGGCGCGCCAGGACGTCGGCGCGCAGCACCCGGCGCTGGTCAGCCTGGACGAGATTCGCAAAGCCAGCCGGCGCGCGAAGGATCTGGTCGGCCGGATTCTCGCCTACAGCCGGCAGCAGCCGCAGTCACGGCAACCCATGGTGCTGGCCCCGGTGGTGATGGAAGCGGTCAACCTGCTGCGCGCCACCCTGCCCACGGGCATCGACATCGCCATGCATTCGACCGACGATACACTCCAGGTACTGGCCGACCCGACGCAGATCCATCAAATCCTGCTGAATCTGGGCACCAACGCATGGCATGCGCTGGAGCACGGCAAGGGGCGCATCGACATCCGCCTCGAAGACATCGCACTGGATGCCGGAACGGTCTTTTCCGGTTTGCGGCCCGGCCGCCATGCGCACGTGACGGTGAGCGATACCGGCTGCGGCATGGACGCCGCCGCGCTGGAGCGCGCCTTCGAGCCGTTTTTCACCACCAAGGCAGTCGGGGAAGGCACCGGCCTCGGCTTGTCCGTCGTCCACGGCATCATGCAAACGCACCAGGGCGCCGTCAGGATCGAAAGCGCGCCGGGCCGCGGCACCACCGTTCATCTTTATTTTCCCGCGATCGAGGCGCCCGCCCGGACCAATGCACCGGAGCCGGCAATCCCCGCCGCCCCGCGCGGACACGGCCAGCATGTGCTCTACCTCGATGACGAGGAGGCGCTGGTGCTGCTGGTTACGCGCATGCTCCAGCGGATGGGCTACCGCGTCAGCGGCTATACCAGCCCGCAGGAAGCACTCCAGGCGGTGCATGCCCGTCCGCACGAATTCGACCTGGTGGTCACCGACTACAACATGCCGGTCCTGTCGGGACTGGATGTAGTCAGGGAACTCACGCGCATCCGCCCCGACCTGCCGGTGATCATTGCGTCGGGCTATATCACCAGTGAATTGCGGCAACGTGCCGGGGAAGCGGGCGTGCGACACCTGGTTTACAAGCCCAATACGGTGGAAGAATTATGCGAGGCCGTGAGCGGGCTGATCGGCAAGCAGCCGGGCGCCGCCCGCTGACGAGGGTTTTCCCGGCCATTCCGGAGCATCGCGCATCAATATAAATCGCGTAACTGCGGACACGCAGCGCGTTGTACCTGCAAGCCGGCCGACACGCATTCCACTTTCCCGGCACGATCAGGACACACAAGAAAAATGGGTCAGGCATTTCTGCCTAACCCATTGTTTTTGCTGGCGTCCCCACGGGGATTCGAACCCCGGTTACCGCCGTGAAAGGGCGATGTCCTAGGCCTCTAGACGATAGGGACTACGTCTGGGTAATACGAACAACACTTCCGAGGTGTACTGCTGGTGGAGGTAAGCGGGATCGAACCGCTGACCTCTTGCATGCCATGCAAGCGCTC
>CAZAOZ010000048.1:0-24029 GCA_964486865.1 uncultured Bordetella sp. | reverse complement strand
CGTTCATGAACGTCGCCGTCATCGCGCGGTGGCGCCGGCCGATGTGGACGCCGGGCATGTCGGTGGGCACCAGCGCCAGCGTAATGCCGATGTCATCCTGCTTGCCGAGCAGGTGGTCGGGGTCGTAGAGCCGGAACGCGAGTCCGAGCAGGGTGGCAATCGGCCCCAGCGTGATGTAGCGCTTCTCCCACGTCAGGCGGATGCCCAGCACGTCCGGCTTGCCCTGCCATTCGCTTTTGCAGACGATGCCGAAATCCGGAATGCCGCCGGCATCCGACCCGGCCTCGGGGTTGGTCAGCGCGAAGCACGGAATTTCCAGCCCCTTGGCCAGCCGCGGCAGGTAATGATCCTTCTGCGCCTTGGTGCCGTAGTGCAGCAGCAGTTCGGCGGGGCCCAGCGAATTGGGCACCATCACCGACACCGCTGCCGTGCCGCTGCGGGTGGTGAGCTGCATCACGATCTGCGAATGCGCCAGCGCGGAAAAGCCCTTGCCGCCGTATTCCTTGGGAATGATCATGCCGAGGAAACCGTGGTCCTTGATGAACTGCCAGACCGGCTGCGGCATGTCGGACATTTCATAAGTGACTTCCCAGTCGCTCAGCATTTCGCACAGTTCGCGCAGCGGGCCGTCGATGAATGCCTGCTCTTCCGCGCTCAACCGCGGCTTGGGATACGCCAGCAGCTTGTTCCAGTCCGGGTTGCCGCTGAAAATGTCGCCGTCCCACCACACCGTGCCGGCCTCCAGCGCCTCGCGCTCGGTCTGCGACACGGGAGGCAGAATGCGGCGGAACAGTGCGAGAAAACGTGCGCCGATCAGATGCCGGCGCAGCGGCGACGGTATCGCCAGCAGCGAGACGACGATCAGCAGGATCCAGCCGGCTTTGACCAGCCCCGGCGGCCACACCGCGAAGTGGCCGAATCCCCAGAGCACCGCGGCGAACACGCCGCTCCACACCACGGCCGGCATGCGGTGGTAGGCCAGAAACCAGGCCACTGCAAACGCGGCAAGCAGGGAAAAAATAATGACCATCGTGAACCTCCGCCGGGCGCTGCGTATTCAGACCACGCGTCAGTGGTCAATAGTGTGATTGCCGGATACGGATCGCAAACCGCGATCGCCAGCTGCGGGAACGAATCCAGCATACACGGGCGTGCGGACGCCTTCAACAGCGATAAATCGCAACTGTTTGTTTTATTTTATTATTTTGAATGCGTCAGGATTCAAATCAAGCACGGAGCAGCGGCAAATCATGGCGCCATTTCTCACGCTTCATTTGGTATATGCGGGTCATCACCATCGATACTGCCGGCAATTCAGGCCCATCAGCCGGCGAGCCGCTCCGCCAGCCACTGCGCGATCAGTTCCGCAATCGCCGATTCCTTCATGCCGGGCGTGCGCCCCATGTGACCGCCGTCGGGATACACGCGCGCCGTTTTGGGAACGCCATGCTCCAGCAGAATGTACACGTCTTCAATCGGCGCTTGGTCATCGCGCTTGCCGTTGACCGCCAGCAGCGGCGCGCACGGGCCGTCGAGCAGGCCCTGATCCTTCAGCGACAGCCGTGGCGCCATGTCCAGCACTTCCTCCAGCGTCTGCACGCCCAGCGCCCAACTGCGCGCATCGAGCAGGCTGGCCGGTCCCAGCAGATAAGTCGATGCCGTCCGCGTCAGCGCCGGCTCCAGCCACTCGCGCTGAAAGCCGTGATGCACATTGCCGCCCTGCGTGACTGCCGCCTTGAGCCGCGCCGCTTCGACATGCGCCAGCTTAGCCGCCCAGTAACCGCCGAAACTGCCGCCCCAGACGCCGATGCGGCCGCCGTCGATGTCGGCGCGCTGCGCCAGATGATCCATGGCCGCGGAAAACGTGCGTTCCGCATGCGGTTCCATGTAGCGCACCGGATTGTCTCCGGCGCCCGGCATGTCCATGGTGAAGGTCGCCAGACCGCGGCGGTGCAGGATGCCGCTGTTGCGCTGCCGGTCTTCCTTCCAGCCGTCCACACCGCCCCAGTGGATCACCGCCGGCGGGCGCGCAACACCGGCGGGAATCTGCAAATAGCCGGTCAGCGTTTTGCCTTCAAACGGGATTTCAACGACCTGCAGCGGCGGATCAAAATAACGGGCCGCCTTGCGGAAACAGCGCAGGGAATGCCGGTAGGCCTCCTGCTTGCCCGGCGTGCTCGCCACCGGATAACGCCCGGTGCGGCAGTTGGCATAGGCCAGGAAAAAGGCGTCGCGTATGGCCACCGGACCGGCGCCGCGCGCGAGCAGCGCATCGCCCGCCGCTTCATGGCGCAGGCCGATCGCGCACCACACTTCCGCCCAGTGATCGCGGTCGAGGCTGGTCAGCGCCGCGACCGCAGCCTGCGCATCTGCGGGGCATATATGCTCCAGCGGACTATGGCGTCCGGCGCGGCGGATGATTTCCGATTTGACCTGTTCCAGCGTGCGTTCACCGGATTCCGCCATTGCGCTACTCAGCCACCTTGCCCAGCAAACTGACTACGTCTGTCTTGTTGTGCACCATCTGCTCCGGAAATACCACGGTAATGGCATCGGTCGGGCAGATGGTCTGGCACAGGCCGCAGTACCAGCATTCGTCCGGGTAGCGGATCACCGGCAGCGTTTCTCGGTTGTCTTCTTCCTTGTAGATCAGGTCACCGGGGCAGATCCAGTCGCAGAGATTGCACTTGACGCAAGTCTCGGGATTGATGCGGATCGGGTTGAATACTGCTGCTTCCATGTTCTTTTCCTGTTTCATCGTTTTGCGCCTAGACCGGGATCGCAGCAGTGCTGCGGCTGAACGCCGCAGACAACGGCTGGTCCGTGGACAGGGTACGGGTGACCGGTCCGTTTTTGCCGCGCTCGACGATCACAAACTTGCGCCAGTTCACATCATCCGTCTTTGGATAATCCATGCGGAAGTGCGAGGAGCCGGTGCGTGTTTCCTGGCGCGCCAGCGATGCAGTAGCCATCATTTCGGCGTTCATGCGGATATTTTTCGCTTCGTGCACGCGCATCAGCCCGTGCAGATCATCGGCCCGCAGCGTCGGCTCGCGCTTGGCCAGGGCATGCAGCGTATCCAGCGCCAGCCTCAGGCCCCGGTCATTACGGCGCACGCCGACATAATCGCTGACCGTCCGCCGGGTGGTGTCTTCAAATTCCTTCCACGGCATGCCGCCCTGTTGCTGCAGATGCGCCACCGAATGTGCACGTACTTCGTCGAGCACCCGGCGATCCGCCTCGGGCAAGGCGCCGGGGGTCGCGCGGATGCGCTGCACCACACCCTCGCCGGCAATATGTCCTAGCACTGCAGCGCCCGAGATGCCGCCGCTGACCGTCGCGCAATCCCCCGCGGCAAACAGGCCCTCGACCGCGGTTTCACCGTTGGTATCGACTGCCAGGCCGCTGCCGCGGAAGTACACGCCACTGCGGCGTATGCTCAGTTCGGACACCGAGACTTCAACCAGTTCCTCGCGGAAATTGACGCCCTTCTGCTGGTAGTACGCCGGCAGCGTATAGCGATCGACCTGCAGCGTATGCTCCATGCGATCCAGCATGTCCTGCGACAGATGACGGCAATCGAGATAGATCGGTCCGTTGCCGAGCAGGTATTCGTTGATGACGCCGTCGGCGATCACCGCACGTCTGGCGTTTTCCCCCTTTTTGTCGTATTTGAACATGAAACGCTCGCCGGCCTTGTTGACGAAATAGGCGCCGAGGCTGACCAGCGCATTCAGGCCCTGACAGGAGAATCCCTTGGGTGTCAGCGTGGCTTCCACCGACTCCATGTTGGCCAGCGCAGCGCCGGCGTGATAACCCATCGCCTGCGCATCACCGGTATTGTACGGAATGTGCCAGGAATCGAAGGCCAGGCCCGATGCATTCTGCGAAATGCGGTTGACGTCCCCCGCAGCCAGCACCACCGCTTTGGCGCGGATCACCGTCCATTCGCCGCTGCGGAAATTGAAGGCGATGGCGCCGTAAGCGCGGTTGTCCCTGACCAGCAATTGCACGACCATGGTGCGCATCAGCACCGTGGCCTTGCCCTTGCGTACGCGTTCGCCGAGATGCTTCTTGAAATCGGTGCCGTCGAAATTGATGTGATACGTGCCGGGCAGGCCGAAGGAACGCAACCGGTAGTAATCCCCCGTCTGGCGGTCCTTGAAATCGACACCCATGGCTTCGATCTTGCGGAATATGCGCGGCATTTCATGGATCACCCGCCCCGCCACCGCCATGTCAACAATGCCGTCGGTCAGTTCAGGCACGTGTTTCAACAGGAATTCCGGCGTATCCCATTCCGGACCGGACTCCATGATCGTCAGGTAATGGTCGACACCGCAGCCGATGCTGCCGCAGTGATCGAGGATCTTGCCCTTCTCGCAGATAACGACCTTCAGCCCGGCTTCCAGCACGGGGATTGCGGCCATGGTGCCGGCAACTCCCCCACCGATGACCAGCACATCGGTATCCAGCGTATTCCAGCTTTCCATTACGGAGACCTTTTCGAAACAGATGTGAACAAACCAGCAGCCGCAGCCGCGCCACTCCGCAGATTAGCCAGTATCGGCATCCGCGAACATGGAGAAATCAGCTTTTTTACAGGACTATCCCGCGTTCAGGAAATTGCCCTGGCTGCCCTGCGGCGATAATCGCTGGGCGTGACTTTGCACAGCTGCCGGAAACGGCGTGCGAAGTAGGCCTCATCCCCGAAGCCGACTGCGCCGGCGACCTCGGCTATGCGCAGCGTCGTATGCGCCAGCAATTCCCGCGCCTTTTCCATGCGGCGCTCCGTGACCAGGTCAGTAAACGTTTTCCCGGTATCCTTTTTCAGCAGATGCGCCAGATAGTTGGGCGAGAGGTCGGCGGCGGCGGCGGCATCGGCCAGGGCTATGCGCTGTTTCAGGTGCTCGCGGATGTAACGGCTGACGCGCGACAGGGCGTCGCGGCGGCTGGCACGCTGCGCCTGTCCGGCGGCCAGGCGCAGCAGGTCGCCTTCATGGCGCCGGCATACCGTACCGATCAGCATCAGCAGATTAGCGCGTACGAGTTCCAGCGAACAGAAACCCCGGCGCCGGTGCTCGTCCATCATGCCACGACAGGCTCCGGTAGCCAGTTCGAGCTCGGCGCCGACGAGCCTGAAATCCATGAATTCCTGAAACAAAAAGGGCGCCAGCTCGGGCGCGCGATCCAGCGGCACGTCTTCCAGATCCAGCGGATCGACGTCCAACTCGGGACGCAGGAACCGCTGGCTGAAATTGATCACATAAAACGTGGAACCCGGCGGATGCTGCACACGATGCACCCGGTAAGGCAGCACAAAACTCAACCCGCCCGGCTCCAGCGGGCGGGTCGTCGCGCCGATGGTGTGGTGGGTGCTGCCGGCAAGATTCAGCTGCATCTGGAAATACTCGTGGCGGTGCGCATCGGCAATGCGCGCGGTGCCATGCTCGTCATGGATTCCAAACTCGGGAGTCTTCGCCCGCTCCGCCAGCGAGTACGTGCGTATGTTCCGGGTCATGACGCCATCAGCCCCCGGCTGCGGCAGAACTACTGGATATCCTTGACCGCAGCCTTGAGGATCGGCGCCAGGCTGGCGCTCGATTTCGCCAGCAGCTCGATTTGTTGCTGCTGTTTCACGCCCTCCATCGGCGCTACCGGCCGCTCCCCTTTTTTCGACTCGGCAAGCAACTCTGGATCACTCAGCGCTGCGGTAACCGCGGCACGGAACGCAGCAACAGCCTGCGGATCCATGCCGGGCGGGCCGATGTAGCTGCGATGCGTTTCCAGGATGGTCGCCATCGCCTGCACCGTTGCGCGCTTGGCTGCGGGCGCAATATTCAGGGCAATGGGAATCTGCGGATAATCGGGCGAAGGCTGCGTAGTCACCATCAGGATCGGGTTCTTGTCGCCGGCGCGTATCGGCCCCAGCGACTCGCTCCAGCCGGTGATATGGCCATCGCCATCACCCTTGATCACCGCCAGCGCCGTGTCGGCGTTGCCTTCATAGCCGGTCACCGCCTTGACCTTGAAACCCAGCGCATCTCCGAGCACCGCCATCGTATAAAAATCCTCATCGGTACCCTGCGAGGGATAGACGAACGGCCGCTTCAGCTTTTGCACGTCCTGAATGGATTTAATCGACGACTTGCCGCCGACGCACAACACCCGAGGTTCGCTGGTGGCGCGGCCCAGGTAGGCAAATTTGATCGGATCAAAAGTCTGCGCGCCGGCGCTGCCAGCCAGCGGCGCGAGTATCAGCGTTGAAACGTTGCCGAAAAAAATCTCCAGTCCGTTCGGCTTGGCGCGCCAGATGTGATTGGCCGCCTTCAATCCGCCGCCGCCCGGCATATTGACGATGCGCACTTCGCTAGCGCCCGTGTGCTTCTGCAGATAAGGCGCAATCAACCGCGCGTAGCGCGTGTGGCCGCCGGAAGCACCGCCGGCGACATCGATGATGATAACCTTGCCTTTATAGTAATTGTTGCCCTGTGCAAGCGCGCGGCCAGCGGCACTCATTACCAGCGGTGCGATGGCCCCTGCGAAAACCAGTTTTCTGCGTGTCGATTTCATTGCCGCTCTCCTCTGTTATGGGTACCGCCTACTTAAACAAGCTTACTCATACAATGGTGCCAACAGCCCGTGATAAGGCTGCATCTGCAACGCCACCTCAAACAACAGATAAACCGCTGCGGTCAGCAGCGCAGTGTAGATCAGGCTCATCAGCCAGGAACAATACCGCGATGACCACAGATAACCACCGGTAAATACAAATACCGCCGGCATCAGGCCCAACACAAAAATCAGTGTCACCAACAGCGCGATAATGCCGTAAGCACCGGCCTCTCGTTGCCATGAAGACCTTATTCCGGTTGCCGGTGGCATTACCTCTGCGACCGGCGTCTCCGGCGCCTTCACCGATATCATGCTCATCTGTAGCTCATCAGTCGAGCCGAAGTTGTGCCATGCCAGCTGAATCAGCGTCAGCACAATGCCGGAAATCGCCAATGGCAACGGAATCATGCGTGCCCGTGGACCAAAATCCTGACACATGACGATAACACCAATAAATAGCGCCAGCATGACAACAGAGGCCATGTTTTCCTGCGCGTGCCGATTCATTGTGCGTGACCCGCTGTCGCGACCCGCGCACGCTTGCGCCGCCAGCTGCGGTAGAACGGCAAAGCCGCGGTAAACAGCACAAACGCCAGCATGGCCAGCGCAATCGGGCGCTGCATCAGGAAGTCACGGCCATAGAGCGTCAACGAAATATGCAGGTTGCGCTCGATCATCACCGCCAGCACCATGCCGATGACAAAATTGGCACGAGAGTATCGGTATTTGTCCATCAGATAACCGACAAACCCGAAAAATGCAGCAACCAGCACATCTTCAATATGTCCACGCGTCGCATAGGCCCCGACAAAGCACACCGCAAGCACAATCGGCACCATCAGATTGGCTTGCAGCGAAGGCAGGCGAGCGAGCCACGGCGTAATAGCGAGACCGATCAGCGTCACCAAAATGTTGGCAATGATGATAATCCACACCATGCTGAATACCAGATCAAGATTTTTGGTCAGCATGTGCGGTCCCGGCACGATACCCAAACCGATAAAAGCAACGAGCAGTATTGCCATACTTTCGCCACCCGGTATGCCGAACGCCAGGGTCGGCATCAGCCCGCCTCCCTCATTTGCACCCATGGTAGCGTCCGGAGCGATGACGCCCTCGACCGCGCCTTTGCCGAACCGCTCGGGTGTTTTCGAGGTCTGCACCGCCTGCGCATAGGCGGCGAGTCCGGCGACGCTGGCACCGACGCCCGGCAACACGCCGATCCACAGCCCGAGCAAACTGGAGCGCACCACCAGCCACCAGTGAGTAAACCCGTCCTTCACGCCCTGCCAGACTGTGCTGTCCTCCTTCACCAGAGAACGGTCTACGATAGGCACACCCTTGATCGCGAGCTTCATCATTTCAGAGACTGCAAACATCCCGATCATCGCCACCGGAAACGAAATGCCTTCGATCAGGAATTCGCTGCCAAAAGTGAAGCGCGGTGTGGCAGTCACCACATCCATGCCGATAAATGCCACCAGCACACCCAGCAAACTGGCTGTGAGCCCCTTCATCAGCGAGCCTTCGCTGAAAGTGGCAATGACCGTCAGTCCCCATAATGCCATCATCAGATATTCACTGGGACCCAGCGCAAGAATGACCGGGCGTATCAGCGGGATGCACAAGGCGAGAAAAATCGCACCGATGATGCCGCCGAGCAGCGCGCCGGTGGCGGAAGCTGCCAACGCACGTTTCGCCTGCCCCTTCTTCGTCATGGGATAACCATCGAAACATAACGCAAGGCCTTTGGCAGAGCCCGGCACACTGAACAGGATGCTGGTCACTGAATCGCCCCAGATGGTACCGATATGCGCTCCGAGCAGCAACGCCAGCGTGGCGGCGGTCTCAAAACCATAGGTAAAGGGCAACAGCAACGCCATCGCCACTACGCCGCCGAGACCAGGCAGGATGCCGATGATCAGGCCGTAGATCACGCCGATCACCATGAACAGCATCGCCTGTGGCGTCAGCAATGCCGCCAGGCCCGCGGTAATGGCTTCAATCATCGGAGCTTCCTGCGACGACAGAACATGATGTGCAATGGCAATTGATGCAATGAATCGACACTACTCCTCCTGTTGCTCTGGCTGCCACGGCGAATTTTATTTTTTGTCACCGGCAACCGTGGCTCGACTTTACAGCAATCTTTACCGATCCGGCTAGCACGGCATCGGCACCAGCGTTCACAAAGTGAAATGAAATTACCGGACAACGCCGGCGTTACAGCACGCGCGGCCGGTTGGGGAGTTCGTCGGGATTGGAACCGTCGCCTGCGGGAAAATGTTGCGCGAGCAGCTCCGTGATCTGCCGGATGCCCTCCATCACGCCGTCCTCAAAACGGCCGGCACGGAAGGCCTGCTCGATGACCCGGCAAATGGCCTCCCACTGCGCCTGCGTCACCCGCGCGCTGATGCCGCGGTCGGCCACGATCTCGATATCACGGTCGGCCCAGTTGATGTACAGCAGCACGCCGCTGTTCTCCGCCGTATCCCACACACCCAATTGCGAAAAAACCTCCTGCGCCCGCGCCCGCGGACCCTGCCCCCGCAGCAGCGGCACAAAATCCAGCGCAGCCTCGACCGCAACGCGCAACTCGCCGCGATGCCTGCGCTCGCTCTGTTTCACGGCATCTTCGATGCGTTGCAGGACCACCGTTGAGAACACGCGGCGCATCAGCCACGGTGGCAGCAGCAGGTGCCGGAACAGGCGTTTGATATTCATTTCACCAGCTCCCCGAAGCGCCGCCGCCGCCCGAGCTGCCGCCGCCACCGCTGAAGCCGCCGCCCGAGGAACTGCCGCCTGAAGACCACGATCCACTGCCGCTGCTCCACCCGCCTCCTCCGCCACCGGAACCCGTCGCGGCGCCTTCGGTCAGCGCCACGAAAAACGTAATGATGCCGACAATCAGTCCGGCGAAAATACTGCTGAATATCAGCCAGACGCCGAAACCGAACACGAGGCTCATCACGCCGGCGGCAGGCAACCGGCCGAATACGGCGCGCAGCAGGCGGCTGATCACATGCACCAGTATGAATCCGGCAAACAGCCATGCAGGATCAAACCAGGGAAACCCCGATGTTCCGCGCTGCGCTGCGGCCGGCGGCGGCAAGGTTTCGCCGCTGACCACGCTGATGATCCGCGCCACGCCCGCTTCAACACCGGCGGCAAAATCGCCGCGTTTCAGGTGCGGCACGATGTCGTCGCTGATGATGCGCTTGGCCGTGGCATCGTTGAGTGCGCCTTCCAGGCCGTAACCGACCTCGATGCGCAGCTTGCGGTCATTTTTCGCGATGACCAGCAGCACGCCGTCGTCCACGCCCTTGCGCCCCAGCTTCCATTGTTCGAACGCGCGCACGGCGTATTGCTCGATGCTCTCCGGTTGCGTGGTCGGCACCATCAGCACGGCGACCTGCGTGCCCTTCTGCGCTTCGAAGGCGGCGAGCCGCTGTTCGAGTTGCGTGACCGCCTGCTGCGGCAGCGTGCCGGTGATGTCGGTGACGCGCGCCTTCAGCGGCGGCACCGCCACATCCGCGGACGCGGCCCAGCCCGCGACAAGCAAAGACGCCGCGACCAGCGCACGCGGCAATGCGGTCACGCGCATGGCTGCTTACTTGACCGTGTACTCGTTCGGCGGACTGCCCGGTGCGGCAGAAGGTGAAGACGGGGCCGGTGCTGCCGCAGGCTTGCCGAAATCCACTTTCGGCGGCTTGCTGATTTCTTTCTCGTTCTCGACCGAGAACTGCGCCTTTTCCTTGTAACCGAACAGCATTGCCGTCAGGTTGCTCGGGAACGAGCGCACGACGATGTTGTATTCGCGCACGGCATCAATGTAGCGCTTGCGCGCCACGGTGATGCGGTTTTCCGTGCCCTCGAGCTGCGCCTGCAGGTCGCGGAAGTTCGCGTCCGATTTCAGTTGCGGATAATTCTCGGCGACCACCAGCAGGCGCGACAGCGCGGAAGACAACTCGCCTTGCGCCTGCGCGAACCGCGCGAACGCCTGCGGATCATTGACCAGTTCCGGCGTCGCCTGGATGGAACCGACTTTCGAGCGCGCATTGGTCACGCCCAGCAGCACGTCGCGCTCCTGGCCGGCGAAGCCCTTCACCGTCTCCACGAGATTGGGAATCAGGTCGGCGCGGCGCTGATACTGGTTGACGACTTCCGCCCAGCTCGCCTTGATCTGTTCATCCGTGATTTGCAGCGTGTTGTAGCCGCAGCCGCCCAGCAGCACAGAAAATACCAATAAAATCAATAGGTTAAATTTATTCTTCATGGCTATGCTCCTTGCGGGAATGGGTCGCCCCCATCAGATGGCGGCGGGTTGCGCGGTTTGCAAGCGGCGCATGGTTTCGACGGCAAAGCACAGGTCCTGCCACGCCTTGGCCTTATCCGGCAGCGTGCGCAACAGATACGCGGGATGATAAGTGATGATCAGCGGAATGCCGCGATACGCATGCACCTGTCCGCGCAGACTGGCAATGCTCGCGTCACGTCCCAGCAGATTGACTGCCGCGACTTTGCCCAGAGCCACAATCAGCTTCGGCTGTATCAGCGCGATTTGCCGCTGCAGATAAGACGAGCAGGCCTGCGCTTCGTCCGCATGCGGAGTGCGGTTGCCGGGCGGCCGGCACTTGACGATGTTGGCGATATACACGTTCGTGCCGCGCTTGAGATCGATCGCGGCCAGCATGTTGTCGAGCAGCTTGCCGGCCTGCCCGACGAACGGCTCGCCCTGCTCATCTTCTTCGGCACCCGGACCTTCGCCGACGAACAACCAGCCGGCGCGCTCATCGCCGACGCCGAATACGGTCTTGTTGCGTTTTTCGTGCAGCGCGCAGGCCGTGCACGACGCGACACGGGCCTTCAGTGCCGGCCAGTCCAGTTGTTCCACCGCCCCGTCGCCGCCCGCCGCAGTCTGCGGCAATGGCGCCGCCGGTTCGCGCGCAGCCAGCGCTGCCCCGGGCGGCAATGCCGCCGCGGATGCCGGCGCCTGCTCCGCCGCGCGCAGCCGCCACACCGGGCCGATGCCCATTTCCCGCAGCACTTCGGTGCGGCGCGTCTCTCCGCCGCCGTTCACACCTTCGGTGCGGCGCGGATCCATGCTCTCGCTCATGACAATTTCTTTTCCATGGTCACCGCGTCTTCCCGCACCGCACCGGCAGGATAGTAGCCGCGCCGACTGCCGATCTCGGCAAACCCGTGCCGCGCATACAGCGCCCGGCCCGCCGTGTTCGACGCCCGCACTTCCAGAAAAATGGTCTGTGCGCGGCAATCCTGCGCGAGCCTGATGATGAAGCGCAGCAACGCACTGCCCAGTCCGCGACGCTGCCAGTCCGTGGCCACGCTGAGATTCAGCAAATGCGCCTCGCCGGCGGCAACCATCATCACGCTGTAACCGGTGATCATGCCGCCGCACTCCATGACCCAGCAGTGATACCCGGCTTGCAGGGAATCCGTGAAATTACCCTGTGTCCAGGGATGCGCATACACCGCGCGCTCAATCGCCTCGACCACAGCCAGATCGCCGGGCTGCATGAGCCGGAACCGCGGCAGCACATCGAGTTGCGCGCTCATCGCTCCGCCGTTTTCAGCGCCACCCGGTCGCGGACATACAGCGGCGCCGCCTGCTCCGCGGGAATGCCGCCGCCGGCGGCAAATACCGGCGCCGCCAACTGCGCGATGTCCCGCGCCTGTGGGTGCGCTACGCCGTCGATCGCCGCAAGCCGCGCACCGTAATGCTGCTGCAGCACCTCGCGATACACCGTAAAACCGCTGCCGCATCCCGTCCAGCCGTCGCCCTCAAGCTGCGGGGCGGCGTCCGGCGCACAGACGCGCGGCGCGGAGACTTCAATGTAAACATCGCCCTTGCGACAATAGGCAGCGTGGTAAATCTCCCGCATGCGCGCGTCGAGGCAGCAGACCACCCGCGCCGCGCCGCAACCCGCCGCCAGCGCCTGCAGCGTACTGATGCCCGCCAGCGGAATGCCCGCGGCAAACGCCAGCCCCTGCGCCGCGGCGCAGGCAATGCGCAAGCCCGTGAACGAACCGGGCCCGGCTCCGTAGGCAATGCCGTCGAGCGCATCCAGGCGCAGGCCGGCGTCCTGCAGCACCGCATCGACCATTTCCAGCAACACCGTGGAGTGGGACTGCCCCGCGTGCGTGACGCGCTGCTGCACGGCACCATCCCGCCAGACGGCGACGCTGCAGAATTCGGTGGAAGTGTCGAGTGCAAGAAGGTTCATGGCCGGCAGGAAGAAAGCGGAGCGGGGATTGTAGCCCACCTGTTCCGGACGGCGATTGCGGTGCGTTATACTGGCAGCGCCCTGCGGCTGCCGTGGCCGCGCTCAAAAACAACGAGGCCTGTCCGATGCAGTCACTTTTTAGGATACTGGGATCATTCCTGGTCGGTGCGCTGATACTGCTGGGCATCGGCGGCATTGCCTATCACCTGTTCCGCGATGACGGCTTGATCTCCCGCGGCATGGGCGCGTTGTGGGAAGCGCATTACCAGGCTCCGGTAATGACCATCCTCCTGATCATCGCCGCGATTTTCGTGATCAAGACGCTGTATTCCATGCAAACCCCGTCCGACAGCAAACGCGACAACAAGGTCGCCGACTTCGTGCTGTTCGCCTTCATCGCCACCGGCATCTTTTTTCTCGGCCGGCTGCTGACTACCGGGCAACTCTGACGCACGCCCGATCTCAAGGAAAATTACACATGAGCGAAATCAAACGCCTGCACAGCGATCAGCGCCTCTCCCGGGCGGTAACGCATGGCGATGTCGTTTACCTGGCCGGATTGACCGCCGACGACCGCAGCAAGGACATGCGCGGACAGACCGCGGAAATCCTGGCAAAAATCGACGCCCTGCTCAAGGCCGCCGGCAGCAGCAAGTCGCGCCTGCTCACCGCGGTGATCTGGATTACCGACATGCGCGCAAAAGCGCAGATGGACGAAGCGTGGATCGCCTGGGCTGATGCGCAAAATCTGCCGGCGCGCGCCTGCGTCGAGGCCCGCCTCGGCACACCGGACACGCTGGTTGAAATCATGGTGCAGGCGGCGAAATAACCGGGCAGCAAGGCATAACGGCGGGCAACCGCAGCGTTACTCCCTGGCGGCGCGGGCCTTGGACTTGATTTCGATGCCGGCCCAGCGCGCCAGATCGCGATGGATGCGGCCGACGCGTTCGGTCTGGCCTTTGGCCGGAAACCGTTCGTAAAAACCGTCGCCCTTGAACTGGCTGCGCTGCTCCGACCACGGCGCCAGACGATCTTCCCAGCGCTTGACGCGGCCCTGCGCCGGTTCGGCATCCGCGCGCGCCAGATCGGCGCATACCCTGATCATCGCCTTCAAGGCGACCGGCTTGGTGATCTGATAAGAATCATGTCCCCAGGCATCACCCCACACTTTATGCGCCGCTTTCAGGAAATCACGAATGATTTCGTAGTAGTGCTCGCTTTCGCGGTATAGATTGCTGGTGCGGCTGATCTTGCGCCAGTCGGTGCTGATCCAGCGATGCAGCTCGTTGAACAGTTCCGCCTGCAATATCCATTTATCCTTCTGGCTGCGGCCACCGAGCCGGTTGATGCGATAGCGCAGCGGGCTGTCGCCCTCGGTATAGAGATCCTCGACCAGACGCGCGGCAAAGCGCTTGTCCGGATCGGCCCACGACACCCGTTCATACAGATCCACCAGATGGCTTTTGTTGATGCGCGTCGGCGTCGAATTGATGATCACGAACATCTCGGCGGCAAAGTCCTCGCTGCGCCCGTCAAAAATGATGCAGGGCACGTTGATCGAAGCCGCTTCCGACGGGTGCTCGTGCAAATAGAACTTCAGCGCCGCCAACCGATGCTGGCCATCGATGATCAGGTATTTGGCGCTCGGTTCGGAGAGGTGTCCCACGGACTCCTGGCCGGACAGCGCAGTGAAGCGCAGATTATCCGACGTGAACAGCAGGACAGTGCCGGGGATCGGCGGCTGGCTGACCGCCATTTCGTAGAAATTGCGCAATTGCCGCACTTTGGATTTGGACATCTGCCGCTGAAAGGCTTCATCGGTGCGTTCGATGCGGGCGATAAACTGGGCAATTTCATCGTGTTGCGGCAGGTTCTGCGGCGCGATCTCGTCGCCATCCCCATAAAAGCGGCTGATGAAGCGCACCCGTTCCAGGACTTCCTTGGCCGGATAGCTCGCAAAATAGAACAGACCGTCTTTTTGTCTGATGCGCGTTGCCAGCATGATTCCTGATCCCCTTCCTGTCGTAAGTACTTGGCGCACCGCAGAAATTCCGGCATCCGCGGGCCGTTTGTTGGATTTTGGGTGCCATTCTAGCGTTCGATGACAGGCAAAAGCGAGGCTGGCGAACCCCGCAATGGGAAAAAACAAAAATAACTAAATAAAATCAATAAGTTATATTTAAAATTCCGTCGGCGAACCGGGCCTGGATTTTGCCAGGCGCGACGGTATCTGACAGGGTGGAACCCAATCAGGGTCAAAAACACAAAAGGCAGGGCCGATGTACACCAGCCCTGCCTACTGCGTTGATGTGCTGCGTTGATGTGCTGCGTTTATGACGCCTTACATTTTGTGCTGCCTGGCCTCGTGACGCGCTTTGCGCGCCGTCGCCAGCTCAACACGCGACACCTGGCCATCCTTGTTGGCATCGATGGCATCGAAGTGACGCGCCAGCATGGGCATGCCCTTACCGGCTTCAGCGCGTGACAACAGGCCGTTGCCGTCGGCATCCGCTTTCCCGAACCGCCCATCCATGCGTGCCTGGAGTTCCTGCGCGCATTTCGCCGGGTCGGCCTGGCATTGCGCGCGGCGTTGTTCCATCCGCGCCTTCATCTCCCTGCACTGCTCCGGATTCTGCGCGCACATTTTTTCGCGATGCGCATGCCGCTGCTGCTGCATCTCCTTCCGGCATTGCTCCGGATCGGCCTTGCAGGCCTCACGCATCGCGCCGTGGTGACCGTAAGGCGGTTTGGCGCCTTCACCGGTTGCGCCCGGCGTTCCTTCGGCGGCAAAAACCGGCAAGGCCAGCACGGCCGACAAAAACAGTAATTTGCTGATGTTCATGGTTGGTTCCTTTGAATAATATTCAGATATTCAGTTATTCAAATCAGCGATCACGGCGGGGTTTGTAAATCTCCCGCTGCGCCTTGTCCAGATCACGATGCAATTCACGGCGCTCCGATTCGGACAGCCGCTTTTGGCGCTCGTGGTGCTCGCGACGCTCGAAGCGTTCCTCCCGGCCGGTCTCCCGCTGGCGCCGCGGCCCCTGCTCGTAGCGGTCAGGCTGCCCCTGGGCCATGCGCAGGTCGCGCCATGGGCCCGCAGCAGCCGGCCCGCCGCCCAGCAATGCCGTCGCCAGCAGGATTCCGAACCAGATTTTCATGCGCCGCACTCCTTCATCTCAACTGCCTCATCTCAACCGGCTCATCTCAACTGAATTTACCACCCGAACCGCCGGTCATCATCATGCGACTGATTGTATATATGCCGGCTGGCATCGCGCAGTTCGGCATACAGGTCGCGGCGCTCGTCGCCGGTCAGCACGCCATCGGCGCGATAGGCCCGTTCCTGCGCTGCGATTGCACGCTGTTCGGCATACAGCCGCTGCGCCTCATGCCGGGTCAGGCTGCCGTTGCGCATACCCTGCCGGATCTGCTGCTGTTGCTGATGCTGCAGGCGGTCGATGCCGCCGGATCCGCGGACACCGTGCCCGCGATCGGAACCGCGGCCATGCCCCCAGTCGCGTCCGCCATGCCAGCCGGGCCGGTCATGGTCGTTGCGGGCCTGGTTGATGTGACGGCCGTGGCGATCCAGATCGCGATGCACCTCGCGGCGCTCGCCGCGCGAAAAATGGCCGTCCGCGCGGAAGGCCTGTTCCTTGCGCTCGATGCCGCGCGCTTCGCGCTGCAACCGGTGCGCCTCGGGACGCGTCACCTCGCCGGAGCGGGCCCCTGACGCAACACGGTCGCGCTGGCTGGACTGGCGCTCATTGACGCCGCGCTCGCGCGCCTGCGCATCGACCGCAACGGACAGGCCGGCCGCCATCAATACTGCAAGTGCGCTGAAAGTTACCTTGTTCATCGTTGCCTCCACACTGTCGGGTTATGCCGGCGGGATGACCGCCGGCCCACGCCCCACTGGAGCGTTGCCCCCATCTTCAGCGTGCCCTGTAACCAGAATGTTTCAGAATCCCGCCTTTGTGTAACCATCTGTTGCCGCTCAACCCTTGCCGGCCCTGTATCCATATGGATCATGCTACGCGCCCCGCCCGCGGGCGGCAGCGGGCAATTTGTAAGAGATTGTTTCAAAGCCGTGGCCTGACGGCTTCGAACCAGGGCCTGTTAACAATCATTTCATGAGTGCGACGGCGACGATTTGGCCGCAGGGCGAGGAGCGTCGAGCGCGGTTTGCCCGTTGGCAAATAAGCGAAGATGCGACAATGCCATGGGGCCAAATCGTCCCGTCCCTGCGGGTTGTGGCCAAAATCGCCACTGGCCGCGTTGCTCGCCTTGCCCATATACTTGATATGGGCAGCGGCGAGCGCCTTGCCACTGACGATTTTGGCCACAACGCATCTCACGAAATGATTGTTAGCAGGCTCTAGCTACGATTGCACCATGGCACAGACAAAAACCCGGATTCTGGTCGTCGATGACGATGCACGGCTGCGCGAGCTGCTCAACCGCTACCTCAACGAGCAGGGCTACGCGGTACGCGTGGTTGCCGATGCCGTCGAAATGAACCGCCAGCTTGCCCGCGAACGTTATGAGCTGATGATTCTCGACCTGATGCTGCCCGGCGAAGACGGCCTGTCGATCTGCCGGCGGCTGCGCGGCGGCGGCGAAATGATGCCCATCATCATGCTCACCGCCAAGGGCGACGACGTCGATCGTATCGTCGGCCTGGAAATCGGCGCCGACGACTACATGCCCAAACCCTTCAATCCGCGCGAACTGGTGGCGCGCATCCAGGCGGTGCTGCGCCGCCAGCCGCCGCCGACGCCGCCCGGCGCACCCGGCGCTGCCGCGCAGATCATCACCTTTGGCGAATTCCGGCTGAACCTGGGCACGCGCACGCTGACCCGCGACGGCGCCGACATCGTGCTGACCACCGGCGAGTTCGCGCTGCTGAAAGTGCTGGCCGAGCACCCGCGCACGCCGCTGTCGCGCGACAAGCTGATGGAGCTGGCGCGCGGCCGCGAATTCGGCGCCTTCGACCGTTCCATCGACGTGCAGGTGTCGCGGCTGCGCAAAATCATCGAACCCGATCCCGCGAAACCGGCGTTCATCCAGACCGTGTGGGGCTTCGGCTACGTGTTCATCCCCGACGGCAAGGCGCAGTAAATCCGTAATGGGTGATGGGTGATGGGTGATGGGTGATGGGTGATGGGTAAATGGTAAATGGTAATTGGAAAAAACATGGCTGCCACGCTTTCTGAACAATCACCCATTACCCATTACCATTTACCAGTCACCAGTCACCAATCACCGGTTACACCTCAATGACCCTGTGGCCGCGAACCCTCCTGTGGCGCAGCGTGCTGATGATCGCCACGCTGTTCGTCGTCGCCCACCTGGCGTGGCTGCAGATCTTCCGCGTCTCCGCAATCGAACCGCGTGCACTGCAGGCGGCGCAGCAGGTCGCCAGCGTGGTCAACCTGACGCGCGCCGCGCTGGTCACTGCCGACGCCACGCGGAGATTTGCGCTGCTGGATGAACTCGCCCAGCGCGAAGGCATCCAGGTCTATGCCGGTAATCCGGCCGAGGCCGTACCGGCGCTGCCCGACCGCCCGTTCCTGCGCATCATGGCCGCCGAACTGCGCCAGCGCCTCGGGGAGCAGACGCGCGTCGCGCTCGAACGCGACGGCAGCAGCGGCGTGTGGGTCAGCTTCCGCATCGACGCCGACGAATACTGGGTGTCGCTGCCGCGTACGCGCATTGAACGCAACGAACCGCTGCGCTGGATCGGCTGGGGCGCGCTGGTGCTGGCATTGGCGGTGCTTGGCGCATTCCTGGTGGTGGCGCGCATCAACCGGCCATTGCGCGAACTGACCCGCGCCGCGGAAACACTGGGCCGCGGCACCACGCCGCCGCAGGTCACCGAAGCCGGTCCCACCGAAATTCGCACGCTGGCGCGCGCCTTCAACCAGATGACCGCCGATCTCAGGCGTCAGGATGAAGAACGCGCCCTGCTGCTTGCCGGCGTTTCACACGACCTGCGCACCCCGCTGTCGCGCATCCGCCTGGCGCTGGAAATGCTCGACGATCACGGCGACGCCGCGCTCAAGGCCGGAATCGCCGGGGACATCGCCGACATTGACGCCGCCATCAGCCAGTTCCTGGATTTCGCGCGCCCCATTGATGCCGAGGCCGCGGTCGCGGACGCCGATCTCAATCAACTCGTGCGCACGGTTGTCGAACGCTATGCACGCGACAACAAGGATGTGCGGCTTGCCGCCGCACCGCTGCCGCCACGGCCGCTGCGCGCACAGTCTCTGCAGCGCCTGCTCGCCAATCTGCTCGACAACGCGCTGCGCCACGGCGCGGGCACCGTGGAAGTGCTGACCGGCCACAACGAATCCGGCACGTTTATCGAAGTCCTGGATCGCGGCCCCGGCATCCCCGCCGCCGATGCGGCGCGCATGCTGCAGCCCTTCACGCGCATGGACAGCGCGCGCTCGACCAGCGGCACCGGACTGGGGCTCGCCATCGTCGATCGCATCGCGCAACTGCACGGCGGATCCGTGCAACTGCTCGCGCGCGACGGCGGCGGACTGCGCGTGCGCGTCAACCTGCCTTGATGATCCGTACTACCGGCGGACCCTGAACGAGGTTTTGCGCAACCGGATCGACAGCACACGCCCCATCGCAAACACGAAATCCCGCGCCAGCGCCGGCTCGGCCTCACCGAACCGGGCAAACACATCAAACGGCAACTGCAGCAATGTGCCATCGGCCACGGCCCAGACACTGGCTGAGCGCGGATGGCCGTCGAAAAACGATTGTTCGCCGATGATGCTGCCGGCGCCGATGCGCGCCAGCGAAGTCATGCTGACGCCGTCCACCTGGGTCACGCCGACCTCCAGCGATCCGGCAGCGACCAGATAGACCATGCGATCCGTGGTGTCGCGATGGATGATCACTTCGCTCGCGCGAAAAGGCCGCGGGCTGGTATGCGCCAGCAGCCTGTGCCAGTGCTCCTCATCCCAGTGCGGCAATGCCAGCACGTCGGTGCTGGCCTGGCCGGTTGCGGCTCGTGCAAACACTGAAACCCACTCAGCAGTGTCCATGTCGCACCTTCAGGTCAGTCCTGCAAAGCCGCGATTATAGCCCTGCGGATACGCCCTTCAGCGGCCAGGCATTCATCATCCGATACCGGACGCCGCGCGCGGCCGGTTGCGAACACGCCAGCACGAACTGCGTCGGCCGCCAGGTCAGCGGAGAGCATGCCGCCTGCACCGGCGCCCGGATAGCGTCACGCAGCAGCGTCACATGCGGCATGAATCTGCGCCGCTCGACAGCAAATCCACCCGCCCGCAGGCTGCCGGCAAGCATAGCCGCCAGCGCCTCGAGTCCGGGCGGACAGGTTGCCGCGCCCGCCCAGATCAGGCGGTGTTGCCGCCACCAGCCGATACGGTCGAGATCCAGCACAAACGGTTCCATATGCACTGCGGCGGCCAGGACTTCGAGTTCCGGCAGCCTTGCTGCGGATACGTTGCCGAGAAACGCCAGCGTCAGATGCAGGTTGTGCGCCGGCGGCGACCTGCCGCCGCAGGTCCTGCGCAGGACGCCGGCGGTCGCGGCCAGCGCATCGCGCGTGCCCGGGTCCGGCCACAACGCAAAAAACAGTTTTAACGGTGCGGCGCTCAGTCGTGCGGCCCGCCGGTATCCGCGCCACGGGGGACGATCAGCGCGACCGCCTCGGCGACTATGCCTTCACCGCGGCCGACAAAACCCAGTTTTTCCGCGGTCTTGGCCTTGATGTTGACGCAGTTCTCCGCCACACCGAGATCGGCGGCGATGTTCGCGCGCATGGCCGGGATGTGCGGCGCCATCTGCGGCGCCTGCGCAATGATCGTCGCATCCATGTTGCCGACGACGTAGCCGCGCTCACGCAGCAATTGCATGGTCGCCTGCAGCAATTTTCGGCTGTCGATGTTCTTGTAGCGCGGATCGGTATCAGGAAAATGCCGGCCGATGTCGCCCAGGCCCGCCGCGCCGATCAGCGCGTCGCAGATCGCGTGCAGCAGCACGTCCGCGTCGGAATGCCCGGCCAATCCGCGCTCATGCGGAATGGTGACGCCGCCGATGATCAGCTTGCGCCCGGCCACCAGTGCATGCACGTCAAACCCCTGTCCGATACGCATGTCAGTTATCCGAAGTTTTTCAAAATGAGTTCCGCCAGCTCCAGATCTTCCGGAACCGTGACCTTGATGTTGGTCGCACTGCCCTGCACCAGCTTCGGCTTGGCGCCGGTCTGCTCGACAGCGCCCGATTCATCGGTAACTGCGGCAATGTCGGCACGGCGCAGCGCTTCGATCAGCACGCGGTAGCGGAACATCTGCGGCGTCTGTGCGCGCCACAGATGATCGCGGGTTTCGGTCTGCACCACTACGCCTTCGGCATTCGCACGCTTCAGGGTGTCCGCCACCGGCACCGCCAGCAACCCGCCGACCTCGCTGTCACCGACCGCCATGATCAACCGGTCGATGTCTGCCGCGCGCAGGCAGGGCCGCGCCGCATCGTGCACCAGCACCCAGTCGGCGCCGTCCATCGCGTCATTCGCCGCCAGCAGGCCGTTGAACACGCTGGCCGCCCGCGTCTCGCCGCCGCAATACAGCGCAGTCAGCTTGTCGCCGCAGGCACTCCAGTCAAGCGCGGCAAATCGCGCATCGCCCGGCGACAGCACGACGAACACCTGCTCGATCAGCGGATGCGCGCACAGGCAATGCACCGCATGATGAATCATCGGTTTGCCCGCGAGCAGCGCATACTGCTTGGGCAATTCCGTGGCCATCCGGGCGCCGCTGCCGGCGGCGGGAATCAGTGCTGCGTAACGGGACATTGAAGACGGCGTTCTTTCGTAATCTACTGATTTTATTGGTATTGTAGCAGCGTCCCGGGGCGCGACGACATCGCCACCGGTTTTTCGGCAAACCCTTGATTGAATACAACCCTGCCCGCATATAGTCAGAGTGCCTAACATAATGAAGCCCATGCGTCGTTGTGGCCAAAATCGGCGGTGGCGCGAAGGACGAGGAATCTCATATCGCGAATATGAGCGACGAGTCCGACAAAGCCAGCGCCGATTTTGGCCACAACCCGGAGGGCTGGCGCGAGTTTTGCCTCAGGGCTTTGTCGCACGGCTTGTGCATATTCGCGATATGCACTGCGCCGCGCTTCGCGCCCTGAAGCAAAATCGTGCCAGCGCCGCATGGGCTTCATTATGTTAGGCACTCTTATGCAATTGCAAACGCAAACCGGTTTTACACGTCCACCCGCCGTCGCCGGCCTGTTCTATCCCGCCGACGCGGCTGAACTCGCGCGCGTGGTTTCCGGCCTGCTGGCGGCAGCACCGGAAGCCGCCGGTCGCCGCCCGCCCAAGGCGATCATTGCACCCCATGCCGGCTATATCTATTCCGGACCGACCGCCGCGCGGGCCTATGCGCTGCTGCAGCCCCATACGCTGTCGCAACCATTATGCGGCCGCATCCGCCGGGTCGTGCTGCTGGGACCGACCCATCGCGTGGCCGTGCGCGGACTGGCGCTGCCCGCCGCGCGCAGCTTCCGCACGCCGCTGGGCGACATCACCATCGATGCGCAGGCCGCAACCGCATTGCGCGATCTGCCGCAAGTCGTCATCAGCGATGCGGCGCATGCGCCGGAGCATTCGCTGGAGGTGCATCTGCCTTTCCTGCAGACAGTGCTCGGCGACTTCACGCTGGTGCCGCTCGCGGTCGGCGACGCCAGCCCTGAAGAGGTAGCGGCGGTGCTGCGCCGGCTGTGGGGCGGCGATGAGACCCTGATTGTCGTCAGCTCCGACCTGTCGCACTTCCATGACTATGCGGCAGCGCAGGCGCTCGATGGCGCCACTGCTGACGCCATCCTGCAACTGCGCAGCGATCTGGATCACCAGCAGGCCTGCGGTGCCACGCCGGTCTGCGGCCTGACCCTGCTTGCCCGCGAACTGGGCCTGCGCACCGAGCTGATCGATTTGTGCAATTCCGGCGATACCTGCGGCGACAAGAACCGCGTCGTCGGCTATGCGTCATTTGCCTTCCATGAACCTGAACCCTCTGACCATCATGACCACTGACGCCGGCCGCATCCTGATACCGCTCGCGCGCGCAGCCATCGGCCGCGAACTGGGGCACGACCTGCCGGCCGCCGCGGACGCCGCCTGGCTGCATGCGCCGGGGGCAACTTTTGTCACGCTCACCGCGAGCGGCCAGCTGCGCGGCTGCATCGGCACGCTGGAAGCGCACCGCCCGCTGCTCGAAGACGTGACCGCCAATGCCGTCGCGGCCGCTTTCCGCGACCCGCGCTTCCAGCCGCTGGGCCGCGATGAATTCACTGCCGTCGCTGTCGAGGTATCGCTGCTGTCGGCCATGGAAATCCTGCGCTTCGACGACGAGGCCAGCGCGCTGGCGCAGTTGCGCCCCGACATCGACGGCGTCGTGCTGCAGTACGGCAGGCATCGCAGCACCTTCCTGCCGCAGGTCTGGGAACAATTGCCGGACCGCACTGAATTCATCGCGCAACTCAAATACAAGGCCGGCCTGCCGCCGGATTTCTGGAGCAGCGAACTGAAACTCTCGCGCTATACCGTGTCGAAGTGGCATGAGACCGATCTCTGAATTATTGATCATTGCCAAAAACATGACAGCCTCGTCAGAGGCATGTTTTTGTCATGCTTTACGCAATTCCCGATAATGACGGCAAACGCAGACACGCCCGAAACCGGCCATCCGGCCCGGTGGTGGCACCAGCTGGACGACGGCCGCATCCAGTGCGACCTGTGCCCGCGCGACTGCCGGCTGCATGAAGGCCAGCGCGGCGCCTGTTTCGTGCGCCAGCGCACGGGCGATGCCATGGTACTCACCACTTACGGCCGCTCGTCGGGTTTCTGCATCGACCCGATCGAAAAAAAACCGCTGAATCATTTCTATCCCGGCTCGAGCATCCTGTCCTTCGGCACCGCGGGCTGCAACCTCGCCTGCAAGTTCTGCCAGAACTGGGACATCTCCAAGTCGAAGGAGACCGACCGCCTGCTGGACGCGGCGACGCCGGAGACCATCGCGCACGCGGCGGTGAAGCTGGGCTGCAAGTCGGTCGCCTTCACCTACAACGACCCGGTGATATTCGCCGAGTACGCCATGGACGTGGCCGACG
>CAZAOZ010000047.1:0-24458 GCA_964486865.1 uncultured Bordetella sp. | reverse complement strand
ACCCGGCAACTGCCCGAGCTGCTGTCGCGCCGCATCCTGATTCTCGACGGCGCGATGGGCACCATGATCCAGAACTACAAGCTGGACGAGGCGGGCTATCGCGGCCGGCGTTTCCGGGATTTCGCGCACGAGGTCAAGGGCAACAACGATCTGCTGGTGCTGACGCAGCCGCAGATCATCCGCGAGATCCATGAGCAGTATCTCGATGCCGGCGCGGACATCATCGAGACCAACACCTTCAACTCGACCTCGATCGCCATGGCGGATTACCACATGGAAGATCTGGTGTACGAGCTGAATGTCACTGCGGCGCAGCTCGCGCGCGCAGCGGCTGATGTTTACGAGAAAAAAGATCCGGCACGGCCGCGGTTTGTCGCCGGCGCGCTGGGGCCGACCAACCGCACGGCGTCGATCTCGCCGGACGTGAATGACCCGGGCTTCCGCAACACCAGCTTTGATCAACTGGTCACGGCATACACCGAAGCGATCCGCGGGCTGGTGGACGGCGGCGCCGACCTGTTTCTGGTCGAAACCATATTCGACACGCTGAATGCCAAGGCCGCGCTGTTCGCCATCGACCAGTATTGCGACGAGCACCAGCTGCAGATTCCGATCATGATTTCCGGCACCATCACCGATGCTTCGGGCCGCACGTTGTCGGGGCAGACGCCGGAAGCATTCTGGAATTCGGTGCGCCACGCCAAGCCGCTGACCATCGGACTCAACTGCGCGCTGGGTGCGAAACTGATGCGGCCGTACATCGAGGAAATCTCCGCGGTGGCCGACACCTTCATCTGCGCGTATCCGAATGCGGGCCTGCCCAATCCGCTGGCGCCCACGGGATACGATGAACTGCCGGACGACACCGCGGCGTACCTGCTCGATTTCGCGCAAAGCGGTTTCGTCAATGTGGTCGGCGGCTGCTGCGGCACCACGCCGGGGCACATCCGCGCCATTGCGAATATCGTGAAGGACATCGCGCCGCGCCGGGTGCCGCAGATCGGGAAAAAAACCCGGCTGTCCGGTCTGGAGCCGCTGAACATCGGCGACGATTCGCTGTTCGTCAATGTCGGCGAGCGCACCAACGTCACCGGCTCGCGCGCATTCGCCAGGCTGATCCTCGCCGGCAACTATGCCGAGGCGGTGGCGGTGGCGCGCCAGCAGGTGGAGAGCGGCGCGCAGATCATCGACGTCAACATGGACGAGGCGATGCTCGACTCGAAGGCGGCGATGACCACCTTCCTCAACCTGATCGCCTCGGAGCCCGACATTTCGCGCGTGCCGGTGATGATCGACTCCTCGAAATGGGAAGTGATTGAGGCCGGGCTGAAGTGCGTGCAGGGCAAGGCTGTCGTCAACTCGATCAGCATGAAGGAGGGCGTGGCGCCCTTCAAGCAGCAGGCGCGGCTGGCGCGCCGCTACGGCGCGGCCGTGGTGGTGATGGCTTTCGATGAAAAAGGCCAGGCCGATACCTATGAGCGGCGCATCGGCATCGCGAAGCAGGCGTACGACATCCTGGTCGATGAAATCGGCTTTGCCGCCGAGGACATCATCATCGATCCGAACATATTCGCGATCGCTACCGGCATCGAGGAGCACAACCGCTACGCCATCGATTTCATCGAGGCGACGCGCTGGATCCGCCAGAACCTGCGCCATGCGCGGGTCAGCGGCGGGCTGTCGAATGTTTCGTTTTCGTTCCGCGGCAACGATCTGGTGCGCGAGGCGATCCACACTGCGTTCCTCTACCACGCGATCAAGGCCGGACTGACCATGGCCATCGTCAACGCCGGACAGCTCGGCGTCTATGACGAAATCCCCAGGGACCTGCTGGAGCACGTCGAGGATATTATTTTTGACCGGCGCCCCGATGCCGCCGAGCGCATGGTGACGTTCGCCGAGACGGTCAAGGGCAAAGGGAAAGTTGCCGTCGAGGATCTGGCGTGGCGTGAAGCGCCGGTGCGCGAGCGGCTGACGCATGCGCTGGTGCGCGGCATCACCAACTGGATCGTCGCGGACACCGAGGAAATGCGCCGGGAAATCGAGGTGCGCAACGGCCGGCCCATCGAAGTCATCGAGGGGCCGTTGATGGACGGCATGAACGTCGTCGGCGACCTGTTCGGCGCGGGCAAGATGTTCCTGCCCCAGGTCGTCAAGTCGGCGCGGGTGATGAAGCAGGCGGTGGCGCACCTGGTGCCGTACATCGAAGCCGAGAAAGCGCGGCTGGGCGATGTGCGGGCCAAGGGCAAGATCGTGCTGGCGACGGTCAAGGGCGACGTGCATGACATCGGCAAGAACATCGTCGCCGTGGTGCTCCAGTGCAACAACTATGAAGTGGTCAATCTCGGCGTGATGGTGCCGTGGAAGCAGATCGCCGAAGTCGCGGAAAAGGAAAAGGCCGATATCATCGGCCTGTCGGGGCTGATCACACCGTCGCTGGAAGAAATGGCGCACAACGCGCGCGAAATGCAGCGCGTCGGCATGACCATTCCGCTGCTGGTTGGCGGCGCCACCACTTCGCGCGTGCATACCGCGGTAAAAATTGCACCCAATTATTCGGGGCCGGTGATCTGGGTGCCGGACGCCTCGCGCAGCGTCAGCGTGTGCTCGAGCCTGCTGTCGGATGAGCACAGCAAGGGCTATCTCAGCGACGTAGCCGCCGAGTACGAGCGCATTCGCGTGCAGCACGCCGGCAAAAAAGGCCCGGAACTGATTTCGCTGGCGGCCGCGCGCGCCAACGCGACCGTGACCGACTGGAAAAAATACCTGCCGCCGAAACCGGAGATGCTCGGCATCAAGCCGGTGAAGAACTACGACCTCGCGGAAATCGCAAAGCATATCGACTGGGCGCCGTTTTTCCAGACCTGGGATCTGGCGGGTGCGTATCCGGCGATCCTCGACGACGCGGTGGTCGGCGAGGAAGCGCGCAAGGTGCTGGCCGACGGCAAGGCGATGCTGAAAAAAATCATCGAAGGCCGCTGGCTGACCGCCAACGGTGTGTTCGGTCTGTTCCCGGCGGCGCGCATCGATCACGAGGACATCGCGATCTACGCCGACGAGTCGCGCAAGACGCCGTTGATGGTGTGGCACAACCTGCGCCAGCAGAACCAGAAGCCGACCGGGCGCGCCAACCAGTGCGTCGCGGATTTTGTCGCGCCGCTGGAATCCGGCGTGGCGGACTATATCGGCGCCTTTGCGGTGACGGCGGGACTGGGCATCGAGAAGCGCATCGCCCTGTTCGAAAAACAGCATGACGACTATTCGGTGATCCTGCTCAAGGCGCTGGCCGACCGGCTGGCCGAGGCGTTTGCCGAACTGCTGCATCTCAGGGTACGCCGCGAGTTCTGGGGTTATGCAAAAGACGAAGCGCTGGACAACGCGGCATTGATCGCCGAGAAATACCGCGGCATCCGTCCGGCTCCCGGTTATCCGGCGTGCCCGGATCACACCGAAAAGGGTGGGCTGTTCGACATCCTGCAGGCGGGCCGCATCGACATGCGGCTGACGGAATCCTTTGCCATGCTGCCGGCGTCATCGGTCAGCGGCTTTTATTTTTCGCATCCCGAAGCGCAGTATTTCGCGGTGGGCAAGATCGACCGCGATCAGGTCGCCGACTATGCGCGGCGCAAGGGCATGACGATTGCCGATGTGGAGCGGTGGCTGGCGCCGAATCTGGGTTATGGTTGATGCGTTCATGGCGCTCTCCGGGCACGAGCCGCGTAGGGCCGCCAGCTTGCGGCAACGCGCGCTGAGCGGGACGCGGATCAGCCCGGGAGGGCAATCAATTGGCGCCCCTTCCCCCGCTTGCGGGGGAAGGCCGGGATGGGGGCAAGGGAGGGAACAAAGTTGTGTAGCTATCCATGGGCAGCGGGGGACCAGGGAACACTGGTAGCGGAGCAGAGGGCGGCGATTGCGCGATAAACTGATACAAGTTCGTGCCCGCAGGTTGCGCAATCAATCCACTGACGCTGAGCGGCTGCTGTGGCGACATTTGCGGCGCAGACAATTGGGCGGATTCCGCTTTCGCCGCCAGGTTCCAGTCGGTGGATATGTGGCGGATTTCGCATGCTTGGACGCAAAGCTGGTGATTGAGCTTGATGGTGGTCAGCATCAGGAGCAGGCCACGCGCGATGCCCGCCGCGATGCGCGCATCAATATCAAGGGATATCGCGTTGTGAGATTCTGGAACAATCAGGTATTCGAGGAAACTACGGCGGTGCTCGATGCGATATTGCATGAGTTGCTGGCGTTGCGTCGCGCTCGCCCCCATCCTGACCTTCCCCCGCAAGCGAGGGAAGGGACCCGGTGATACGGCGGCGGACAAGGGTGGGAGGAGTGGAGTGCATCCCGCCATCTTGTGCAGAAGTTGGTGCGCAACAATCAACTTCGCAGGGGCGCCCCGGACTCGGTGCCGCGCAGCAGGGGTGCGGGCAGGGGCGCCAGCGGCTGCGTTCAACAATCGTGGACCGGGGCGCTGCGGCTGCTCCCGCAAACGGGCCTGCGACTAACGAGTCGCAGCCGCTTTCCGGCGGCGCATCCCATGGTTTTGAATGTCCCCTTGTGAGCCGCCGAGCAGCACAGCCGAGTCAGGGGCAGTCGATTGGATGCGACGCTGCGTGACGATCATAAATAATCCTTCCACACAATTCCTCGCTCTCGCCGACACCGGCCGCAACGCCTGGTGGCGCTATGTACTGGGCATGGTGTTCATCGCGGCGAGCTGGATCATCGGCGGCGGTGTCGCCTATGGGCTGGTGCTGCAGGTGCCGCTGGGCGAGGTCGCGGAGTTCGTCGCCATCAACGCCAGCATCCTGATGCTGCTGGCGGGTGTGCTGATCGTGAACAGGGTGCTGCATCGCCGCGGCTGGCGCTCGCTGGTGACGTCGCGGTCGCGCCTCGACTGGCGCCGGATGGCGGAAGGCGCCGCGGTGTGGGCGGCGCTGGCGGTGCTCGGCGCCATGGTTGAACATCTGTTGTATCCCGGACGTTATGCATGGAGCCTTGATCTGCAGCGCTGGCTGCCGTTTGTGGCGGCGGCATTGCTGCTGACGCCGCTGCAGTGCGCGGCCGAGGAACTGGTGTTCCGCGGGTATGTGGTGCAGGCGCTGGGGCGGTTGCTGCGCCGGCCGGTGGTGCTGGCGGTGCTGAGCAGCGTGGTGTTCACCGTTCCGCACCTGCTCAACCCGGAGATTGCGGCATACGGCTTGTGGATCATGGCCGCCAATTATTTTGTCATGGGCCTGTTTCTGGCGAGCGTGGCGTTGCGCGACGGCCGGCTGGAACTCGCCATCGGCGCGCACGCCGGCAACAATCTGGTGCTGGCGCTGTTCATCAATTACGAAGGTTCGGTATTCGACACCGCCTCGGTATTCACCGCGGGCATGCTGGATCCCGTCTATTCCCTGGCATCGCTGGTGCTGAGCGCGGTGGTGTTTCACTGGTGGATATTCAGAACACGGCGGAGCGCCATGAATGATTCGTTTTCCGCAGCCGAACTCGCGGATTTTGCGCGCGACGGTTACGCGATTGTCCGCGGCATGATTCCGGCGGAGGCCTGTGTGCGGCTGCGCGCGGTGGCCGAACGCGATCTGGCCGCGGCAGTGCCCCCGGTCGAATATGAAGCCGACACGCAGTATCCGGGCGCGCCGGGGTCGCTGGAGGCGCCGGGCGGGCGCACCGTGCGGCGTTTGCTGCAGGCCTGTGCGCGCGACGCCGTGTTCCGCGAGTGGGCGACCGCGGCGCCGATCGTGGCGCGCCTGCGCCAGTTGCTCGGCCCGCGGATCGCGCTGGCGCAGGCGCACCACAATTGCGTGATGACCAAGGATCCGCGCTACAGCAGCCTCACCAGCTGGCATCGCGATATCCGCTACTGGTCGTATGAGCGGCCGGAACTGGTGTCGGTATGGCTGGCGCTGGGCGAGGAGCGTCCGGAAAACGGCTGCCTGATGCTGTTGCCCGGCACACAGGCGATGACCTTCGATGCCGATCGACTGGACGCCGCGCAGTTTTTGCGCACGGACGTTGGGGACAACACGGAATTGCTGCGCACCCGTGCGTATGCGGAACTGGATCCGGGCGACGTGCTGTTTTTCCACTGCCGGTTGTTTCACGCGGCCAGCCACAACCGTAGCACGCACACCAAATTCTCCGCGGTGTTTACCTACCGCGCCATCGACAACCGGCCGCTGCCCGGCACGCGCTCCGCGAGCCTGCCCGACATGATTCTATAACCTGTTGTTTTAATTTATGTTTTAGAACCGTTTTACGCTCCTGTTATTCTCCGGCTCGACCATGCATATCCACATCCTCGGCATTTGCGGCACCTTCATGGGCGGACTCGCGCTGCTTGCGCGCGCGGCCGGCCATCAGGTGACGGGCTGCGATGCCAATGTCTATCCGCCGATGAGCACGCAGCTCGAAGCGCAGGGCATCGCGTTGATCAACGGTTACCACGCGGAGCAGACGGATCTCAAGCCGGACCTGTTTGTCATCGGCAATGTGGTGACGCGCGGCAATGCGTTGATGGAGGCCATACTCAACCGCGGACTGCCCTATGCGTCCGGTCCGCAGTGGTTGCATGACCATGTGCTGCAGGGCCGCTGGGTGCTGGCCGTCGCCGGCACCCACGGCAAGACCACGACCAGCGCCATGCTGGCGTGGATACTGGAATACGCCGGGCTCAATCCCGGATTTCTGATCGGCGGCGTGCCGCAGAACTTCGGCGTGTCCGCGCGCCTGACCGAAACCCCGTTTTTTGTCATCGAGGCCGACGAGTACGACACCGCGTTTTTCGACAAGCGCTCGAAATTCGTGCATTACGCGCCGCGCACGGTGGTGCTGAACAATCTTGAGTACGATCATGCCGACATTTTCCCCGACCTCGCGGCCATCGAAACCCAGTTTCATCACCTGGTGCGCACGGTGCCGGCCAACGGCCTGATCGTTGCGCATGGCGCGGACGCCGCGCTCGACCGCGTGCTGGCGCGCGGCGCATGGACGCCGGTGGAGCGTTTCGGCGGCGCCGGGGCGTGGCAGGCCGGCGCAGCCGATGCGAACGGCGCGTTTGAAGTCACGCATGAAGGCGCGCCGCGCGGACGTGTCACCTGGGATCTGCTCGGTGAACACAACCGGCTGAACGCGCTGGCGGCCATCGCCGCGGCACGCCATGCCGGCGTGCCGGTGGGCGAAGCCATCGCCGCGCTGAACCAGTTCAAAAACGTCAAGCGCCGCATGGAAATCCGCGGCAGCGTGCGCAACATCACGGTGTATGACGATTTTGCCCATCATCCGACGGCGATTGCCACCACGCTTGCCGGCCTGCGCCGCAAGGCCGGCGCCGCGCGCATCCTGGCGGTGATCGAGCCGCGCTCCAACACCATGAAACTCGGCGTGATGAAAGCGGCGCTGCCGGGCAGCCTGGCCGACGCGGATCTCGTTTACTGTTACAGCGGCGGCATCGACTGGGATGCGCGGGCGGCGCTGGCGCCCCTGGCCGGCAAGGCGGTCGTGCAGCCCGATCTCGAGCAGTTGATTGCGGCAATCGCCGCGGATGCGCGAGCCGGCGATCACATACTCATCATGAGCAACGGCGGTTTCGGCGGCATGCACGACAAGCTGCTGCAACGGTTGACCGCAAACTGAGCGCGAACTGATGGCAGAAATTTCCCACGATGCGCTCGGTGCTTTTTGCCGGCATACGCATGTCGCTGTTGCCGGCGCCGGCGCGGGGCCGCTCGCCGGGCTGACCTTCGGCGTCAAGGATCTCTACGACATCGCGGGCCACAAAACCGGCTTCGGCAGTCCCGAGTGGCTGGCGACGCATCCGCCGGCCGCGCGTACCGCGCCGGTGGTCGCCGCATTGCTCGCCGCGGGCGCCGACATGCTCGGCAAGACGCAGACCGATGAGCTGGCGTACAGCCTGAACGGCGAGAACGCGCATTACGGCACGCCGGTCAATGTCAACGCGCCGGGCCGCATCCCCGGCGGCTCATCGAGCGGTTCGGCGGCGGCAGTGGCGGGTGGCCTGGTGGATTTTGCGCTGGGCAGCGATACCGGCGGTTCGGTGCGTGCGCCGGCGGGTTTTTGCGGCATCTACGGCATGCGTCCTACGCATGGCCGTATTTCACTGGAAGGCGCATGCGCGCTGGCGCCGAGTTTCGATGTCGCTGGATGGTTTGCCCGCGACGCGGCGCTGCTGGAGCGCGTGGGCAGGGTGCTGTTGGACGACGTCAAGCGGGACGACGCAAAACGGGGCGACGCAGAAATTGCGGCGCATGGCGCAGTGCTGCTGGCCGAAGATGCGCTGGCGCTGGTCAGCGCTGACGTGGGTGCTGCGCTGGAGCCGGCGCTCAAACACATCGGCATTGCCATCGGCGCGTCGCGCGCGGTGACAGTCAGTGCGGAAGGCTTGCCGCACTGGTTCCAGGCGTTCCGCGTGCTGCAGGGCGCTGAAATTCACGCGCAACTGGGCGCGTGGGTCGCACAGGTTAAACCGAATCTCGGCCCCGGCGTGCGTGAGCGCATGGCGTGGACGGCGACCATTACCGCGGACGAAGTGGCGCGCGCGCAGGCCGTGCGCGATGCGGTGCGGCTGCGCATGGCTGCGCTGCTGGCGGACCACGCGGTGCTGGTGCTGCCGACGCTGCCCGACATCGCGCCGCTGCTGAACACGCCAGCCGCCGCGCTCGATGATTTCCGCGCACGGGCGATGAGCCTGCTGTGCATCGCCGGTCTCGCCGGCCTGCCGCAGATCAGCCTGCCACTCGCCAGGCTGCACGGTTGCCCGCTGGGCGTGTCGCTGATCGGCGCCCGCGGCGACGACGCGCTGTTGCTGCGGCTCGCGCGGAAAATCGGCGGGGATTGACGTGGCCTGTCCCGTATCGCCGATTGACGGGATGTTGCACGGACCGCAATATGTTTACAATGTTTACAGGAGGTGATCATGAGTGAACCTGTGGCGTTGCGGCTTGATGCCGATACCCGAAAACGACTGGATCAGCTGGCCAAAACAACCGAACGCAGCCGTTCGGCTCTGGCGGCAGAAGCCGTCAAGCAATTCCTGGAGTTAAACGAGTGGCAGATTGCCGCCATCCGGCAAGGCGAGCGTCAGGCGAATGCCGGTCAATTCATAGGCCATGCAAAGCTGAAGAAAAAGTGGGAGAAAAAGCTTGCGGCTGCGATGGACAAGACTCGCTGACACCGATCTCAACAGTATTGCTGAGTACATCGGTCAGGACAGTCCCGCGGCTGCGGCGCGCGTGATACTTGAGTTGATTGATCAGACGGAAACTTTGCTCACGCACCACGCTTCACTGGGGCGCCCCGGGCGTGTGCTTGGAACGCGCGAATTGGTCATAGGCGGCCTGCCTTATATCATCCCCTATCGGGTGCGCGATGGTGAAATCGAGATTCTTCGCGTGCTGCACACCTCGCGGCGCTGGCCCGGTGATGTGTAGGGCCTGTTTCCACCGGTATGTACTCGACATCATTGCTGCGCCGGTCGCCGCGCTCGATGATTTTCGCGCGCGAGCGATGAGCCTGCTGTACATCGCCGGCTGAGCCGTGCTGATTTACGTCCACGGCTTCAACAGTTCGGTGCTGTCGTACAAAGCAGGACTGTTGCGCGAGCATATGGCGAAGCTGGGTCTGGCGCAGCATTACGCCTGTCCGGAACTGTCGCACCGGCCGGCGCAGGCGATGGCGCAGTTGCGGGATTTGCTGGCGCCGTTCGATGCCCGCACCGTGACGCTGGTGGGTTCCTCGCTGGGTGGTTATTACGCGACCTGGCTGGTCGAACACCTCGGGGCGCGCGCGGTGCTGGTGAATCCCGCGGTGCGCCCCTACGAACTGCTCGCGGCGCAGACGGGCCTGCAGAAAAACCTGTACACCGGCGAGGCCTATGAATTCACGGCGGCGCATATCGACGAACTGCGCGCGCTGGAGGTCGAGCGCATCACCCCCGCGCGTTATCTGCTGATCACCGCGACCGGCGATGAAGTGCTGGATTACCGCGACGGGGTGCGCCGCTATGCCGGCTGCGAGCAGATGGTCGTGACCGGCGGCGATCACGGTTTCCGCGGATTTGCGGATTATCTCGATCCGGTGATCGCGTTCTGGCAGCGCGGGCGCGTATAATCGGCGCACGTTTTTCACGTGCGCATCCCTCTGTAGTCCACCCCAAAAAGCTATTTGCCACAGAGGACACAGAGTTCACAGAGGAAGATCGGAAACAAGCGCTTCCAATTTGGCCAATGCTGCTGGCGCACGTCAGATTTCGCTTTTCTCTGTGTTCTCTGTGTCCTCTGTGGCAAATGAGCCGTTTCCCCCATGAATATTTTTTACGAAGAAGACGGCGAGTTCAAAGTCGGCACTGTTCTCGCCGACAATGACACCTCGTTGCAGGTGGAAGCGCCGCACGGCAAGCGCTCCAAGGTGAAGGCGTCGGCGGTGCTGCTGCGGTTCGAGTCGCCTGCGCACACGGTGTTCACGGGCGAGGCGCAGGCTTGCGCCGATGCCATCGACATCGATTTTCTGTGGCAGTGCTGCGGCCCGGACGAGTTTTCGTACGAAACCCTGGCGCGCGAATATTTCGGACATGCGCCCGGCGCGGTGGAATCGGCCGGCGTGCTGATGCGGCTGCACGGCGCGCCGATGTACTTCTACAAAAAAGGCCGCGGGCGCTACAAGGCCGCGCCGGCGGAGGCGCTGAAAGCGGCGCTCGCCAGCATCGAACGCAAGCGGCTGCAGGCGCTGGCCAGAACGGCATACGTGGCAGAGCTTGCCGCGGGACGCCTGCCGGAGGCTTTCCGCCCGCTGCTCGACACGCTGCTCTACAAACCCGATAAAAACAGCATCGAGTGGAAAGCGCTGGAAGAAGCCAGTGTCGCGGCAAAGCTGACGCCGGTACGCCTGCTCGAGCGCTGCGGCGCGCTGCCCGACATCCATGCTTATCACCTGAATCGTTTTCTGGTCGAACATTTTCCGCGCGGCGCTGGATTTCCGGATCTGCCGGTGGCGGTCATGCCCGCCGATCTGCCGCTGGCCGAAGTGCCGGCGCACAGCATCGACGATGCGGAGACCACCGAGATCGACGATGCGTTTTCCCTGCAGACGCTGCCGGGCGGCGCGCGGCGCCTGGGCGTCCACATCGCCGCGCCGGCGCTGGCCATCGCGCCGGATTCGCCGCTGGATGTGGCCGCGCGCGAACGGCTGTCGACGGTTTATTTTCCCGGCGGCAAGGTCACCATGCTGCCGGATGCGACGGTGGAGGCCTGCACACTGGCAGCCGGGCGCGAGTGCGCGGCCTTGTCGATTTATTTTGATATCGCGCCGGATTTTTCGATTCTTGCGCACGAAACCCGCGTCGAGCGCATATTCATTGCCGACAATCTGCGCCACGATGCGCTGGAACCGGTGTTCAATGCCGAGGCGCTGGCGCGCGGCACGGTGGCGCACCCGCAGGGCGAGGCGCTGGCCTGGCTGTGGCAGTTTGCCGGGAGCCGGCTGGTGGCGCGTAAGGGCGATGCGCCCGCGGGCGAGGATCGGCCGGAGTTCGTGTTTCGCGTGGACGGCGGGCGGATCAGCATCAGCCGCCGACAGCGCGGCACGCCGATCGACCGGGTGGTCGCCGAACTGATGATATTGGCCAACAGCACCTGGGCCGGCGATCTGCATGATGCCGGAATTGCCGCGCTGTACCGGGTGCAGAGCGGCGGCAAGGTGCGCACCAGTACCGCGGCCGGCCCGCACGACGGCCTGGGTGTGGCGCAGTATGCGTGGGCTTCGTCGCCGCTGCGCCGCTACACGGATCTGGTCAACCAGCGCCAGTTGATTGCCTGGATACGCGGCGCCCCGCCGGTGTACACGGCACGGGACACGGCGCTGCTGGGAGCGATGCGGGATTTCGAGCTGGCCTACGATATTTATGCGGAATACCAGCGCACCATGGAGCGCTACTGGAGCCTGCGCTGGCTGCTGCAGGAGCAGGTCACGGCGGTGACCGGCACGGTGCTGCGCGAAAATCTGGTGCGGCTGGACGACCTGCCGGTGGTGCAGCGGGTGTCTTCGCTGCCCGAGGCGATGCTGCCGGGCACGACAGTCGAACTGGGCGTGGGGGCGGTGGATTTGCTGGATCTCACCGTGCAGCTCAACTTCAAATCCGTGCGGGATGGCGGTTGAATGTGAGTGTTCGCTAACAACGGTTGTTATTCACCTGGAAAAAGCTATTAGCCACAGAGAACACAGAGAACACAGAGGAAAATCAAGAACGTGAGTCATTTCCACATCTCGCCAGTCTGGTGAGGGTAGTGAGGATTCAACTCCTTGAATCTCTCGGTGTTCTCTGTGAACTCTGTGACCTCTGTGGCCGAATTGCCGTTTTAAGGTTCATATTCAGCTTTAAGCAAACACCATAATGTACTGATAATTAAAGTTTTTATTGATATTTTCAAAGGCTGCACTAGAATAGTTGTCATGAGCGCCCAACCAGCCGGAAACGTCGTTCCGTTACCCCGCCGCGGCAAACATCTGCGGCGCGGTACCTGGGGCAGTGCGGTCGACCGGCTGGATGCCCGCGTGGCTGAAATGGAGCGCCGGATCGAGGATTTCGACCGGCGCTACGCGCAAATGACCATCCGCGCGCGGTTTGGCGCCGCCGGCGTGCTGTCGCTGCTGATCCACGCCTTTGTCATTTTCGGCCTGTCCTTTGTGCTGCCCGATCTGCGCGGGATGAAAAACATGGCGCCGCCGCTGGAGGTGGTGCTGGTCAATACCAAGTCACAGGCCCGCCCGGAGAAGGCTGACGCGCTGGCGCAGCATCATCTCGACGGCGGTGGCAATACCGATGAAAAACAGCGCGCGAAAAGCCCGCTGCCGGCAGTCACCCAGGATACGCAGACCGAAGAACTGCGTGTCGCGCGCAAGCGCCTCGCCGAACTGGAGCGCCAGGCTTTTCAGTTGCTGACCCAGGTGAAGTCCAAGTCACGGGTTGACCAGGCTGCGGCCAACAAGGCGCCGCCGGTGGAATCCACGCCTGAAGCCGCGCCGGCGGTCGATGCCAATGATCTGGTCCAGCGCAGCATGGCCATCGCGCGGCTGGAAGCGCAGATCAGCCGCGACTGGAACAGCTATCAGGAGCGGCCGCGGCGCAAATTCATCGGCGCCCGCGCCCAGGAGTACCGGTTTGCGCGCTATGTGGACGACTGGCGCCAGAAAATCGAACGCATCGGCGAGCTGAATTACCCGCAGGCCGCGCGCGACCAGCGCATCTACGGCAGCCTGGTGGCCACGGTATCCATACGCGCCAACGGCAGCCTGGAAAAAGTCCAGATCGACCGGTCTTCGGGGCACAAGGTGCTCGACGAGGCGACGGTGCGCATCGTGACCATGGCGGCGCCGTATTCGGCGTTTCCGGAGAACATCGCCCGCGACACTGACATCCTGCACATCACTCGCACCTGGATATTTACCCGTTCCGATCAGTTCACCAGCCAGTGAGCGACCCGCAGTGAGTGATCGATACGCCGTCATCGGCAATCCCGTTGCGCACAGCCAGTCGCCGCGGATACACGCCGAGTTTGCGCGCCAGACCGGGCAGGATATTGTTTACGACCGGTTGTTGGCGCCGCTGGATGGATTTGAGGCGACGGCCCGGCAGTTTTTCAGCGCAGGCGGCAAGGGGCTGAACGTCACGCTGCCGTTCAAGCACCAAGCGTGGAAATTGGCCGACAGGCATGACGACAGCGCACGGGACGCCGAGGCGGTGAACACCATTGCCCTCGTCGGCGGCCAACTGGTCGGCTACAACACCGACGGTATCGGCCTGGTTGCCGATCTCGAGCGGAATCTCGGTTTCCCGATCACCGGCAAACGCGTGTTGCTGATGGGTGCGGGTGGCGCGACGTATGGCGTGATGCATCCCCTGCTGGAGCAGCGCCCGGATTCACTGGTGGTCGCCAACCGTACACTCGATAAGGCCATCAGCCTTGTCCAGCATTTCCGGAAATTCGAGACGTTCGCGCTGCGCGGAATTTCGGCTGCGCCCTATTCCAATCTCGCCGGCGCACCATTCGATCTGGTCATCAATGCCACTTCTGCCGGGTTGAGCGGCGAAATGCCGCCGCTGCCGGAGCATGTTTTCGCGCCGGGTGCGCTGGCCTACGACATGGTGTACGGGCGGGATACGCCATTCCTGGAATTCGCGCGCCGGCACGGAGCGCGCGCCGCCGACGGTCTCGGCATGCTGGTCGAGCAGGCGGCCGAATCTTTTTTCATCTGGCGCGGCGTGCGGCCGCAGACGGCGCCGGCCATTGAAATGCTGAAAAAACGTGAATGGTAAATGGTAAATGGTGATTCGTAAGGACTACCTGCTTTGACCATTCACCATTCACTATTTACCATTCACGCCCTATGAGATTCATTTGGCGCTGGATCTGGCGCACGCTGTTGCTGGCGCTGATTGCGCTGGTCGCGGTGCAGTTCTGGTTCCTCGTGCATATCTGGCACTGGGTGGATCACCACCCGGAATCGACCGCTTTCATGCGCGCCCGCCTGGAAATCCTGCAGGAGGACGATCCCAAAGCGCGGTTGCGCCAGCAATGGGTGTCGTATCAACAGATTTCAGGCCACCTCAAGCGCGCGGTGGTTGCCGCAGAAGATGCCAAGTTCACCAGTCATAACGGTTTTGACTGGGACGGCATCCAGAAAGCCTACGAAAAAAACCTGCGCGAAGGCGAAATCGTCGCCGGCGGTTCGACCATTACCCAGCAGCTCGCCAAGAACCTGTTTTTTTCCGGCGAGCGCGCATGGTGGCGCAAGGCGCAGGAAGCGGCGGTGGCGGTGATGCTCGAAACCATCATGAGCAAACGGCGCATCCTGGAAATCTATCTGAACGTGATCGAATGGGGCGACGGCGTGTTCGGCGCGGAGGCCGCGGCACGCTACCACTACGGCACCAGCGCCGCGGGCCTGAGCCCCGAGCAGGCGGCACGCCTTGCCGCCATCGTGCCGAGTCCGCGCCGCTACGGGCCGGACAGCAACACGGCGTATCTGCAGCAGCGCACGCAGACCATCATGGCGCGCATGAACGGCGCGGCAGTGCCGCGTTAGTCCGATGCGGAGTGCAGAGCGGAATTCCGTCAAAAACGCGCCGATGTTACCGCGCCTTGACAAGGCTGCCAGCCGCGGGCCAATCTAGCGCGGGCATCGTAATCAACTTGGGAGGGGAGAATCTTGAAACGCAGATCGTTTTTTCATGCCGCAGGATTGTTTGTTGTGGCACTGGTTGTTTCCGGATGCGCAGCCATGGGTTCCGGCGGGGTCACGCTGATTGATGGCGACAAGGGCATGGACAACTTCACCCGTATCGGCGACGCCGACTGGCGGGCGGAGGGCGGCGCGATCGTGGCCACCAAGGGCAAGGGCGGATACCTGGTATCGAAGAAGTCGTACGGTAATTTCGATCTCTACGTCGAATTCTGGGCGAATGAGGACACGCAGAGCGGTGTCTTCCTGCGCGTTTCTGATCCCAAGAATGTCGGCGCCGACAGCGCCTACGAAGTGAATATCTACGACAAGCGCCCCGGCCAGGAATATCGCACCGGTGCCATCGTTGATTTCGCCAAAGTACCCGTGCCAACCGTGTACAAGACCAATGGTGGCTGGAACACCTTTCGCATCACCGCGAACGGTTCCGAGATAACGGTCGAGCTCAACGGCACCGTGACTGTCCGCGCCAACGACAGCAAGTTCAAGGAAGGGCCGATTGCGCTGCAGTTCGGCAACCACGGTAAGGAACCCGGCGGCACGATCAAGTGGCGCAAGCTGCAGATCCGGGAACTGTAAGCAAAGTCCGGATGGCGCGCGGGGCGGGCTGCGGTGCAGCCCGCCCCGCTGTTTTTAGCGCAACCCGGCGTTGATCTTTTCCAGCGCCGTCGATCCCGGGCACAGCTCTTTGGTGCCGAGCTGGTTCAGCGGGGTATCGACGGTATTGATGTACTGGTGCAGGTCGGCGGCATCCGGCGACAGGTAGAGCAGGCCGGTGACGATTTCGCCGGCGGCCGCGCGCTCCTGCACGTAATTCATGGCCTTGATGCGGTCGGTCGGATCGTAATCCGGCGCGAGCTTGCGCAGTTTCAGCATCGAGCCGTCGTGCTGGGCCACGCTGATCATTTCGCCCGGCGCGTAATCCGCGGTGATTTCGTCGCGGCTTTCGATGAAATCGAGGCGGTTCACCGCGGCGTTGTGCTGGCGTACGTAATCGTAGGACTTGGTCGAGCCTTCGTGATTGTTGAAGGCCACGCAGGGTGAAATCACGTCGAGGAATGACGGCCCCGGATGGCTGATCGCCGCCTTGATCAGCGGCACCAGTTGTTTTTTGTCGCCGGAGAAGGCGCGGGCGACGAAGGTCGCGCGCAGCAGCAGCGCCATGCCGACCAGGTCCACCGGTTCATCCGGATTCAGCGCGCCGCGCTTGGACTTCGAGCCCTTGGTGGCGGTGGCCGAGAACTGGCCCTTGGTCAGGCCATAGACGCCGTTGTTCTCGACGATATAAACCATGTTGACGCCGCGGCGTATGCAATGCACGAACTGGCCCAGGCCGATGGAGGCCGAATCGCCGTCGCCCGATACGCCGAGATACAGCAGTTCGCGGTTGGCGAGATTGGCGCCGGTCAGCACCGACGGCATGCGGCCGTGCACGCTATTGAAGCCGTGTGAATTGCCGAGGAAATAATCCGGGGTTTTCGACGAGCAGCCGATGCCCGACAGCTTGGCGACGCGGTGCGGCTGGATGTCGAGCTCCCAGCAGGCCTGGATGATGGCCGCCGAGATCGAGTCGTGGCCGCAGCCGGCGCACAGTGTGGAAATTTTGCCCTCGTAGTCGCGGCGGGTGTAGCCCGCGGCATTGGGCGCCAGCGAGGGATGATGCAGTTTGGGTTTGGCGAGATAGGTCATTTTTAATCCTTGATCAGGATTGAGGATTGAGGAGTGAGGATTGAGGGGGAGCGTAGCCGCCGGTTTTTCTCAATCCTCAATCCTTGCTCCTCAATCCTAGGCTACTGCTTTTTTCAAAGGCACCACGCTGCGCGCGCCAGCATGCTGTGAAATCTGATCGACGATGAAGCGCGCGGTGATCGGCGTGCCGTCGTAGTGGAGTATTGAAATCAGCCGTGAAGGATTGATTTTTGCGTCGTTGATCATCAGGGTTTTCAGTTGCGCGTCGCGGTTTTGTTCAATGACGAATACCCACGGGTGTGAAGCAACGAAATCGCCGAGTTCGTCGGCGAACGGGAAGCCGCGCACCCGCAGCGCGTTGACATGGATGCCTTTGGCAGAGAGCGTGTCCAGCGCTTCCTGCATCGCCGGGCTGGTCGAGCCGTAGAAAATGGCGCCGAAGCGCGCCGGCTTTTCCGCCGGATACAGCAGCGGTTTCGGCACCAGCGACTTGGCGGTGTCGAATTTGCGCATCAGGCGCTGCATGTTGTCGACGTAATCCGGGCCGGCCTCGGAATACTGCGCGTAGCGGTTTTTGGTGGTGCCGCGGGTGAAATAACCGCCCTTGGTCGGGTGCGTGCCGGGATAGGTGCGGAAGGGGATGCCGTCGCCATCGACATCAAGATAGCGCCCGAAATCGGCGCCGCCCTCGAGCCGCTCGTAGGTCATCACCTTGCCGCGGTCATATTCTTTTTTGTCGTCCCAGGCGAAGGGACGGCATAGCCGCGTGTTCATGCCGATGTCGAGATCGGTCATCACGAACACCGGCGTCTGCAGCCGTTCGGCGAGGTCGAAGGCCTGCGCGGTCAGCTCGAAGCACTCGGTCGGATCTTCCGGAAACAGCAGCACATGCTTGGTGTCGCCGTGCGAGGCGTAGGCGCAGGCCAGCACGTCGGACTGCTGCGTGCGCGTGGGCATGCCGGTCGAGGGGCCGCCGCGCTGCACGTCGATCAGCACCACGGGGATCTCGGCGAAATAGGCGAGCCCGATGAATTCGCTCATCAGCGATATGCCGGGGCCGGAGGTGGCGGTGAATGAGCGCGCGCCGTTCCAGCCGGCGCCGATAGCGATGCCGATGGAGGCGAGCTCATCCTCGCCCTGGATGATCGCGTATTTGTTCTTGCCGGAGTCGGCATCGACCCGCAGTTTTTTGCAGTAGCCGATGAAGGCTTCGGCCAGGGATGACGACGGGGTGATCGGATACCACGCGCACACCGAGGCGCCGCCGTACACCGCGCCCAGCGCCGCGGCGCTGTTGCCGTCGGTGAAGATCTTGTCGCCGACGCCATCCGCTTTTTGCACGCGGACGCCCAGCGGGCAGGGCAGATTTTTCAATGCGTAGTCGCGGCCGAGATGCAGCGCTTTCACGTTCGACTGCAGCAGCGCCTCCTTGCCCTTGTACTGCTCGGAGAACAGTTGCTCGATGACTTTGGGGTCGATCTCGATCAGCGCGGACAGGGCGCCGATGTAAATGATGTTCTTGAACAGCTGGCGCTGGCGCGGATCGTTGTAGGTGGCGTTGCAGATTTCGGTCAGCGGCATGCCGATCGGCGTGACGTCTTCGCGGAATTTCGATTTCGGCAGCGGCTTTGAATTGTCATAAAACAGGTAGCCGCCGGTTTCGATTTCCTTCAGATCGTTGTCCCAGGTCTGCGGGTTCATCGACACCATCAGATCGACGCCGCCGCGCCGGCCCTGATAGCCTTTTTCGTTGATCCGCACTTCGTACCAGGTCGGCAGGCCCTGGATGTTTGACGGGAAAATATTGCGCGGGCTGACCGGCACGCCCATGCGCAGGATGGCGCGGGCGAACAGTTCGTTGGCCGAAGCCGAGCCGGAGCCGTTGACGTTGGCGAATTTGACGACGAAGTCGTTGATGGCGGTAATCTGTTTCATTTCATTCAAGTCTGAAATTCAAAAACTTTTAGCCACAGAGGACACAGAGGCCACAGAGAAAAACCCGAAAAGCTGGGGCCTGGTGTTTTTTGCAGTTCTCTGTGAACTCTGTGTCCTCTGTGGCTGCCTTTGATTCTGTTTTCAAGCCGCTTTGCGCTGCGGTTTGCGGCAGCCCGGGCCGGCGTGGGTCATCTCTACCAGGTATTTCTGCATGTCCCAGGCGCCCGTCGGGCAGCGTTCGGCGCACAGCCCGCAGTGCAGGCAGACATCTTCATCCTTGGCCATGATGCGCCCGGTCATGCGCAGCTTGTCCGACACATACAGAGCCTGATCCGCATGCAGCGCGGGGGCGGTGAGCTGTTTGCGCAGATCGGCTTCTTCGGCGTCGGGCGTGAAGGTGATGCAATCCATCGGGCAGATATCGACGCAGGCATCGCATTCGATGCACAGCCGCGGCGTGAACACCGTCTGCACGTCGCAGTTCAGGCAGCGCTGGGCCTCGGCAAAACCGGTCTTGGCGTCGAAGCCGAGTTCGACTTCAACCTTGATGTTTTTCAGCGTGAGTTTCTGGTCCTGCCAGGGCACCTTGTTGCGCAGCGCGGCCGAGATGTCGTTGTCGTAGCTCCATTCGTGGATGCCCATTTTCTGCGAGATCACGGTGGCCGCCGGCAGCGGGCGATCCTTGAGTTCCTCGCCGTTGAGCATCTTGTCGATGGATACCGCGGCCTCGTGGCCGTGCGCCACCGCCCAGATGATGTTTTTCGGACCGAACGCCGAGTCGCCGCCGAAAAACACTTTCGGGTTGGACGACTGCATGGTGACTTTATCGACCACCGGCATGTTCCATTTGTCGAACTCAACTCCCACATTCGCGCCGGCATCGCGCTCGATCCACGGGAAGGCATTTTCCTGGCCGATGGCCACCAGCACGTCGTCGCATTCAAAAAATTGTTCGGGTTCGCCGGTGGGCACCAGGCTGCGGCGGCCCTTGGCGTCGTATTCGGCTTTCACTTTCTCGAAACTCATGCCGGTGAGTTTGCCGTCCTCGACCTTGCACGACTTCGGCACCAGGAAGTTGAGTATGGGGATGCCTTCCTCAATGGCATCTTCCTTTTCCCACGGGCTGGCCTTCATTTCCTCGTAACCCGAACGCACGATCACTTTGACGTCTTCGCCGCCCAGGCGCTTGGCCGAACGGCAGCAGTCCATCGCCGTGTTGCCGCCGCCCAATACGATCACGCGCTTGCCGACCTTTTCGATGTGGCCGAACGACACGCTGGCCAGCCAGTCGATGCCGACGTGGATGTTTTTTGCGGCCTCCGTGCGGCCCGGCACGTCGAGGTCGCGGCCGCGCGGCGCGCCGGTGCCGACGAACACCGCGTCATAATTTTCAGCGAGCACTTTTTTCAGGCTGTCGATGCGCGTGCCGCTGCGCACGCTGATGTTGCCGATGCCCGTGATGTAGCCGACTTCCTCGTCGATCACCGATTCCGGCAGGCGGAAGCGCGGCACCTGCGAGCGCATGAAGCCGCCGGCCTTGGGATCGGCTTCGTATATGGTGACGTCGTAACCCAGCGGCGCCAGGTCGCGGGCGACGGTCAGTGACGCCGGGCCGCCGCCGATGCAGGCGATGCGTTTGCCGTTTTTCTGTTTCGGCGCCTTGGGCATGCGCGCCGTGACGTCATCCTTGTTGTCGGCGGCGACGCGTTTCAGGCGGCAGATCGCGACCGGCTCCGGATGTGGCCCGTGCTCATGCGTGCTCGGCTTGCGGATTTCGACATTGCCTTCCTCGACGCGCCCACGGCGGCAGGCCGGTTCGCACGGGCGATCGCAGGTGCGGCCGAGAATGCCGGGGAACACATTCGAGTTCCAGTTGACCATGTAGGCATCGCTGTAGCGGCCTGCGGCGATCAAGCGGATGTATTCGGGAACGGGGGTGTGGGCCGGGCAGGCCCACTGGCAATCGACAACTTTATGGAAGTAATCGGGGTGCGCGATATCAGTCGGTTTCAAACAAAAACTCCGTTACATATTCCGCTGCATGAGTCCACCACATGTTGTTGTTTTTGCTTGGCAATCTGCCCTCTTGGGTGGCGGGTCCAAAAGTGCCGCAAATACTACGCCTTTGCCGTGGGGAAGAAAAGGCTGAAAACGCCGGATCCCGGGCCGGATCTGATACCCATGCTCACGACCTTGATTTGACCGGTGTTCAGCGTTTCGGCAGATAGAGATCGGTGATCGATCCTTCCGCCATCTCCGCCGCAAAAAACAGCGTTTCCGACAGCGTCGGATGCGGATGGATGGTCAGGCTGAGGTCGGTGGCGTCGGCGCCCATTTCCAGCGCCAGCACGGCTTCGGCGATCAGTTCGCCGGCATTGACGCCGACGATGGCGGCGCCGAGCACGCGGCGGGTTTTTTTGTCGAGCAGCAGTTTGGTCATGCCATCGTCGCGGCCGGTGGCCAGCGCGCGGCCACTGGCGGCCCACGGAAACACCGCCTTGTCGTATTCGATGCCCTGCGCCTGGGCCTGGGTTTCGGTGAGACCCATCCACGCGATTTCGGGATCGGTGTAGGCGACCGAAGGAATCGTGCGCGCGTCGAAAAACGCCTTGTGCCCGGCGATGACTTCGGCGGCAATCTTGGCTTCGTGGGTGGCCTTGTGCGCGAGCATGGGTTCGCCGCAGATGTCGCCGATGGCGTAAATATGCGCGACATTCGTGCGCTGCTGCTTGTCGGCCGGGATAAAACCGCGCTCATTCACCGTGACACCCGCCGCTTCGGCCTTGATGTCGCGGCCGTTGGGGCGGCGGCCGACGGCCATCAGCACTGCGCCGAAGGTGTCCGTCGTGCTGCCGCCGGCGCTCTCGAAAGTGACCTTGAGCCCGGCTTTCTGCGCCTCGATTTTGGCGACCTTGGTCTTGAGCAGGATCTTCTCGTAGCGCTTCTCGATGCGTTTGGCCAGCACGCGCACGATGTCCTTGTCGGCGCCGGGGATCAGGCTGTCCAGCAGTTCGACGACGGTGATCTTGCTGCCCAGCGCGTCATACACCGTGGCCATTTCCAGGCCGATGATGCCGCCGCCGATGACCAGCAGGCGTTTCGGCACTGCGGCGAGTTTCAGCGCGCCGGTGGAGTCGATGATGCGCGGGTCGTCGTACGGAAAACCGGGAATGCGTGCCACCGACGAGCCGGCGGCGATGATGCAGTTCTCGAACGCAATGGTCTTTGTGCCGTCCGCGGTTTCGACGCGGATGGTGTGGGGCGACGCAAATTCACCGCGCCCCGTGACCACCTGCACCTTGCGCTGTTTGGCGAGTCCGCCCAGACCTTTGGTCAGCTTGCCGATGACGCCGTCTTTCCAGGCGCGCAGCTTGTCGATTTCGATTTTTGGTTTGCCGAAGGTGATGCCGGCGTGCACGGCCTCATCGGCTTCGGTGATGACTTTCGCCATGTGCAGCAGCGCTTTCGACGGAATGCAGCCGACGTTCAGGCACACGCCGCCCAGCGTCGGGTAGCGTTCGATCAGCACGACTTTTTTGCCGAGGTCGGCGGCGCGGAACGCCGCGGTGTAGCCGCCGGGGCCGGCGCCAAGCACCACGACTTCAGCGTGGATGTCGGCTGTTGAGGAGTGAGGAGTGAGGAGTGAGGAGTGAGGAGTCGGGGGTGAGGATTGAGTGGACTTCGGTGTGGCGGCCGGTGCCCCGGGCACTTCTTTCGCGGGTGCGGCAGCGTTGGCGGATTCTTCCAGTGTCAGGATCAATGTGCCCTGGGAAACCTTGTCACCGGGTTTCAAACTTATTGTCTTGACCACGCCCGCGGACGGCGCGGGGATGTCCATCGTCGCCTTGTCGGATTCCAGCGTGATCAGCGAGTCTTCCTTGTTCACCACATCGCCGGGTTTGACCAGCACTTCGATCACCGGAATGTTCTTGAAGTCACCGATGTCCGGGACTTTGATCTCGACAAGTTTGCTCATGGAATTCTTCAATTGTTGTTTAAAAACAATAATTTATGAGAAAATATTCCCTCATCCCCACCCTTCTCCCGGAGGGAGAAGGGCTTATCTTCCCTCTCCCTTCGGGAGAGGGATCGAGGGTGAGGGTGCTGTTGAAATTGCGGGTGATTTTGTCAGGCATTCCAGGTTTTGCATGGATCGCGCACAGCGAATCACCTGCGCACGTGGCCGTCGCCGAACACCACGTATTTCAGCGACGTCAGGCCTTCGAGTCCCACCGGGCCGCGCGCGTGCAGCTTGTCGGTGGAAATGCCGATCTCGGCGCCGAGGCCGTATTCATAGCCGTCGGCAAACCGCGTCGAGGCGTTGACCATAACCGAACTCGAATCGACTTCGCGCAGGAAGCGCCGCGCGCGGGTGATGTCCTCGGTGACAATGGCGTCGGTGTGCTGCGAGCCGTAACGCGCGATGTGTTCAATCGCGGCATCAAGGCCATCGACCACGCGGACCGACAATATCGCATCGAGATATTCGGTGTACCAGTCGTCTTCGGTCGCGGTTTTCATGGCCGGCACGATTTTGCGCGCCGCATCGTCGCCGCGCAGTTCGATTTTTTTATCGGCGTAGACTTTGCACAGTGGCGGCAGGATTTTGTCCGCGATGCCGCGCGCCACCAGCAGCGTTTCCATGGTGTTGCAGGTGCCCAGGCGCTGCGTCTTCGCGTTGTCGGCGATGCGCAGCGCCTTGTCAAAATCCGCCTTGTCGTCGATATAGACATGGCACACGCCGTGCAGGTGCTTGATCATCGGGATGCGCGACTCCTGCATCAGCCGCTCGATCAGGCCCTTGCCGCCGCGCGGCACGATGACGTCCACGTAGTCCTGCATGGTGATCAGTTCGCCGACCGCGGCGCGGTCCGTGGTTTCGATCACCTGCACCGCGGTTTCCGGCAGACCGGCGGCTTTCAGTCCCTGATGCACGCAGGCGGCGATGGCCTGATTGGAATGCAGCGCCTCGGAGCCGCCGCGCAGAATCGCCGCGTTGCCGGATTTCAGGCACAGGCCCGCGGCGTCGGCGGTGACGTTAGGCCGCGATTCATAAATGATGCCGATCACGCCCAGCGGCACGCGCATCTGGCCGACCTGGATGCCGGTCGGACGGTATTTGAGCCCGCTGATCTCGCCGATGGGATCCGGCAGCGCGGCGATCTGGCGCAGGCCGTCGGCCATGGCGGCGATGCGCGCCGGTGTCAGCGTCAGCCGGTCGATGGCGGCAGCGTCGAGATTCTTTGCTTTGGCGGCTTCAATGTCGCGGGCGTTTTCGTGCAGCAGCACTTTCGCCGCGCGTTCGATCGCCAGCGCCATCTCCGTCAGCGCCTTGTTCTTGGCATTGCTGTCGGCGACCGCCATCGCGCGCGATGCCGCACGGGCGGCTTTGCCGATGGCCAGCATGTAGGTTTGGACGTCCATGAGGGGGATTCTAGCAGGTGGTAACACGCGCGCCCCGTGCGGTTGCCCGTGGCTTTTAAACCAAGAAAAGTCGCCGGGGGTAGCCCGGCGGCTAGTTACTTTCTCTTGCTTCGCCAAGAGAAAGTAACCAAAGAGAAGGCGACCCAGGC
>CAZAOZ010000046.1:0-25102 GCA_964486865.1 uncultured Bordetella sp. | reverse complement strand
ATGTCGGACCACAGTTCGCTGGTCGCGGCATTGCCGATGTGATGGCCCATGCCGCCGGCGCGCGGCGAGAAGATGGTCAGGTCGGTGCCGCGCTCGCGCTGGATGCGCAACTGCGCGCCCTCGATACCCTCACGGATTTCGTCGTCGCGGATGATCAGCGAATCCTTCGCAGGAGCGAGTCGCGCGTCCTTCAGGTTGTCGATCTGCTTCTGGCGAAAGGCTTCGAGGGATGGCGGGGCGGTGGTGTAGTGGCCGTGGCAGTCGATGATCATGGGGTGGGTTCCGGTGTGGCGGGGGTGTGCTTCCCCCTCACCCTAACCCTCTCCCCCGATCACCGGGGGAGAGGGGATTATTTTTTTGGCTGGTCTTGCTGGACTTGGTTGGGTTTGATTGCTCGTGATCTTAATTGGTGTGATACAGCCCGGCAGCCTTGATGACTTTTTCCCACTGCGCTTTTTCGGATTTGATGTAGGCGCCAAAGGCTTCGGGCGTACTGGGCGACACATCGAGGCCCTGCTTGAACAGGTAATCCTTGACGTCGGGCAGCGCGAGCACGGCGATGATTTCCTTGTTCAGGCGATTGATGATGGGGCGGGGCGTGCCGGCGGGTACCAAAATGCCGTACCAGTTGTTGGCTTCGAAGCCTTTGAGTCCGGCCTCGGAGATGGTCGGCAGTTCCGGGACCAGGCCGGAACGCTTGGCGGTGGTGACGGCCAGCGCGCGGATCTTGCCGGAGCTGATGTGTCCCACCGCGCTCGCCGCGGTCGCAAAAATCAGGTGGATGTTGCCGGAGAGCAGATCGACCATCGCCGGGCCGCCGCCTTTGTACGGCACATGCACGATTTTGGTTTTGGCCTGCAGGTTGAACAGTTCCAACGCGAGATGGCCGGCGCCGCCGATGCCCGACGAGCCGCCGTTCAGCGCCTTGGTCTGCGCCAGCGCAATCAGTTCCTTGACGTTTTTGGCGGCGACCGACGGATGCACCACCAGCACATTGGTGGAATCGACGGCGCGGGATACCGGCAATACGTCCTTCAGCGGGTCGAAGGACAGTTTTTTGTACAGCGCCGGGTTGATCGCCAGCGCTGCTATGGTGCCCATCAGGATGGTGTGGCCGTCGGGATTGGCTTTGGCCGTCAGCTCGGTCGCGATATTGCCCGCAGCGCCGGGACGGTTGTCGATGATGATCTGCTGGCCGAGGCGTTCGCCCAGTTTGACGCCCATGGCGCGGGCCGTGGTGTCGGTGCCGCCGCCTGGGGCGAAGCCCACCAGCATGCGCACCGGCCGGGTCGGTTGCCAGTCGGCGGCAATGACGGACGATGCAAAAACGGCCAGTGCTGCGCCGGCGAACAGATGAGGCAGTGTGATTTTCATGATCGTATCCTCGGTTAATTGGGATGCAGTGATTCAGGGAGTCAGGCTGCTGCCGCAGCGGCGGCCGCGGCTTTGCGTCCTGCCGCCAGCTTTGCCGCCAGCGTAAACGCGTGTTCCATCGCGCCGGGATCGGCCTTGCCCTGGCCGGCGATGTCGTAGGCGGTGCCGTGCGCGGGCGTGGTGAACACCGTCTTCAGGCCGGCGGTGACGGTGACGCCCTTGTTGAAGCCCAGCAGCTTGGTCGCGATCTGGCCCTGGTCGTGATACATCATCACCACGCCGTCGAAATTGCCTTTCAGCGCTTTCAGGAAAATCACATCCGATGAAATCGGCCCCTGGCAGTCGATGCCGCCGGCGCGCAGCTTGTCGACAGTCGGACGGATGATGCGGATTTCCTCGTCGCCGAACAGGCCGTTTTCGCCGTTGTGCGGATTGAGGGCGGCGACGCCGATGCGTGGACGGGCGCAGCCCGCGGCGCGCAGCGAGTCGTTGGCGAGATTCACCGCGGCGCTGATGCGCTCCGGCGTCACCAGGTTGACGGCCTCGCGCAGCGCGACGTGCGAAGTCACGCGGAAGGTGCTGAACTGTTCGATGACGTTCATTTCACCAAAAAAGCCGCTGTGATCCGTGAGCTTGGCGAACATCTGGTGCTCGTCGTTGAATTTCCAGCCGCCGCGGTTCATCGCGCCCTTGTTCAGCGGCGCGAAACAGATGCCGTCGAGCTTGCCGGCGAGCGCGAGGTCGATCATCACCTTCAGCGTGTCGCCGGTGAGTTTGCCCGACTCGTCCGACGACACGCCCTGTGGAAAGCGCGCGGGATCGATATTGCCGAGATCGACGAACGGGAAATCTTCGCGCGGGAAGCGCACCTCATCGATACTGCGATAAACCGTGTGCGGCACTTTGACGCCGGCATTGCGCATGCCGAGTTCCAGCACGCGGCGGTCGCCGAAAATAATGACCTGGGCGCAGGCGGCGGCTTTGCCGGAGGCCAGCAGTTTGGCGGCGATTTCCGGGCCGATGCCGGTGACGTCGCCGAGCATGCAGCCGATGCGGGGCAGTGTGTTCAGGGAGGCGCTCATTAATTATCCAATTAAAACAACAAGCCACATTACTTTTTTGCCTTGCGCCGCACACCCCGGCGGCGCGGCGCAATCGCCAGCAAGCGCGTCAGGCCGCGCACGCGCGGCAATTTTTCAAGCTGGAACACCTGCTCGATTATGCGCTCCGCGCCGGCCTGCGGCAGTCCGCCCCAGGAGGCGCACTCGATGAATTTTCCTGCCACTTCGTCATCGCTCATCGGGTTGACCGGGCTGCCCTTGCCGAAATCGGCGCGGCCGCTGATCCGGCGGCCATCCCTGAGCTCAATATCGATGATGGTGGTCATTTTCTCATAACCGGCGGCTTCCGCCTCGGGATGCACGTGGAAATCGATGTTGCTGATCATGCGCTGCACGTCGGCGCGGTTGACCACTGCGTCGGTGAACTGGGCGAGGCCGGCCTTGCGCTCCAGCAACAGGATCGCCATACAGAATTCCATGCTGAATTTGGCCTGCAGCTCGTTTTTCGGGCGGCGATGGATCAGCGCATTGGGCATGTGGCGGTTGGTGCCGACCCGCACTTTGATGACTTGAACCGGTTTGATGTCGTGTTTGAGAATCAGTTCCAGCATGACACCCATGCCGGGGTGGGTCAGCGAGCCGCTGGGATGCGGCTTGATCGACACGCCGGGCATGGCGAAGGTCCACGGTTTGCCGAGTCTGCCGTGGATCGCCTGCGGGTCGTAGCCGCCGCCGGCGGCCTTGAGAAAACCGCGATTGGCTTCGAGCGCATCGGGTGCGGCGGTCCAGCCGAGCTTGACCAGCTCCGCGGCGACGATGCCGGATTCGGCGGCGCGCCCCGGATGGAAAGGCTTGGTCATGGTGCCGAAGTTTTCGCGCAGGCCGGCGGCCTGGCTGGCGCCGAGACTCAATGTTTGCGCGGTCTGTGCCGCGTTGAGCCCGAGCAGGCGCGCGGCGCCGGCGGCAGCGCCGATGGCGCCGAGGGTCGCTGTCGAATGAAACCCGTCGGCGTAATGCCGTGGGTTGATGGCTTCAGCCAGTTTGGTTTCGACTTCGACGGCGATCTGATAGGCCGTCAGTAACTCAAGGCCGGAACGGTTGTCGCGTTCGGCGAGCGCCAGCACGGCGGGCAGCGCGGGGGCGGTCGGATGCGTCAGCAAACCATAAACGCGGTCTTTGGCGACGGCGAGCTGGGTGTCGTCATAATCATCGGCGTGGATGGCGATGCCGTTGGCGAAGGCGGCGAAGCGGGGCGGCACTTTCAGCGCGGTGCCGATGACCGTCGCGCCTTTGTTGAGTGGCATGCCCAGCGTTTTCAGATAAGCACGCACCACATGGCCGGATTCGGCGGCATTGCCGGCCAGCGCCAGGCCCAGGCCGTCGAGTATGGAGCGCTTGCCGAGATGCATCACCTCGCGCGGAATGCGCGTCGCTTTGGTCGCGATGATGAAACGCGCAATTTCGGCGGTCAGGGAAGGATTGCCGGCAGGCATGGAGGTGACAACTGATCGGGAAATGTGATGCGATGGTTTATCATATTCCGCTATTCCACGCCATTGAGGCTTTTGCCGGGAAATAACATCCGTGCCTGAGGATCCGGGCAACACGGATTTCATGATGTCAGGGGCTCTTAATTAATTCTCAATTCAGTTCAGGCAGCGCTTTCAGGAACTGGGCGTCGAACAGAATCTGAATACGCCCGAAGGCATGCGCAAGAGCGTGACCGAAGAGATCGCCAAGTGGAATGCGCTGATTGACAAGGCCCGGATACCCAGACTATGAGCACGCACCCGAATACGCCGAAGCGGATACTTGCTCCCGATCCGAATCCCATCAAGCCCCGGTACACGCCGCCGCCGAACGCCTGTGACGGCCATTGCCATGTCTTCGGCCCGGCGGCGCGATTCCCGTATGCGCCCAACCGCAGCTACACGCCCGAAGATGCGGGACGCGAACGGCTGGCCGCGCTGCATCAGCATCTGGGGTTGTCGCGCGCGATCATCGTGCAGGCCAGTTGCCACGGCACCGACAACAGCGCCATGCTCGACGCGCTGGCGCACTCGAACGGGGCCTGGCGCGGCGTGGCCATGGTCAGGCCCGACGAGAGCGAAAAGGAACTGGAGCGCCTGCACGCCGGCGGAGTGCGCGGCGCGCGCATCAACTTTGTCGCGCATCTGGGTGGCGCACCGGACATGGCGGCAGTGAACGCCGTGATCGAGCGCATCACGCCGTTCGGCTGGCACATCCAGCTGCACATGGATGCGCACGACATCCGGCATTACCGCGGCTTTCTCGACGGCCTCAGGATGCCGTTCATCATCGATCACATGGGGCGGCCCGAGGGGAAACTCGGCGTGAAGCAGGATGCGTTTGTGCAGATGCTTGACCTGATGAGGAATCCTCTGGCATGGACCAAGGTCAGCGGCCCGGAACGCATTTCATCAGCAGGCAAGCCATTTCATGACGCCGAGCCGTTTGTGCGCGAACTCATTGCCGCTGCGCCGGACCGCATACTGTGGGGCACGGATTTCCCGCACCCGAACGTCAAGGTCATGCCAAATGACGGGGAACTGGTCGATCTGTTTGCAAAATTCTGCGATGACGATGCGATGCGCAGAAAAATACTGGTGGAAAATCCGGCGCGACTTTATGGGTTTTAGCAGGTTGCGCCGGCTCCTTTGATGGACTTCTCGTCACCGAACAGCACCAGCCCGTTGAGATTTGGCGGTCATATCGTGAACGGTCGCGAATGACCGATCCGGGCCTGGGTTAGAATTCCAGCCTGCGCCGCACACAAGTCTCGCGGCAATCTGCTCACTGGAGGATTTTCGATGGGTCACACCATCGCCGAGAAGATTCTCGGCAGTCACGCGGGCGGCAAACCGGCGAAGGCCGGCGAAATCGTGGTCGCTGACGTCGATTTTTCGATGATCCACGATGCGCGTGCCGGCAATGCGCTGAAAATGATCGAGAAGCTGGGCGCGGGCAAGCCGGGCTTCACGCTGCCGCATGTCAAACGCACGGCGCTGGTGCTGGATCACTATTCGCCGCCGCCGAACGTGGAGGCGGCGAACACCCATGTCGCCATGCGCGAATTCGCGGATAAGCACGGCTCGCCGCTGTATGACGTCGGCGACGGCATTTGCCACCAGGTGCTGCCCGAGGGCGGTCATTTCACCTGCGGCGATCTGGTGGTCGGCACCGATACCCATTCGACGACTTACGGCGCCTTCAATGCTTTCGGCACCGGCGTCGAAGGCACCGACGTGTCGGCGGTGATGCTGACCGGAAAACTGTGGTTCCGCGTGCCGGAAACCATCCGTATCGAACTGACCGGAACATTGCAGCCGGGAGTGTGGGCCAAGGATGTCACGCTGACCATGCTGGGAAAACTCGGCGCCGAGGGCGCCAATTACCGGGCGCTGGAATACTGTGGTGAAGGCGTGGCGGCGATGGGCATCGACGACCGCATGACGCTGGCGAATCACGCCGCGGAACTTGGCGCGAAAGCGGCATTGCTTGAGGCCGACGACAAAACCATGGCCTGGCTGAAGGCGCATGGCGCGGCACCCCCGAAACCGGTGAAGGCCGATGCCGATGCCAAGTACATGCAACGCATGGTCATCGACGCAGCGAATCTGGCGCCGCAGGTGGCGCGCAGGCACCTGATCGATGACGTGGTCAGTGTGCCGCAAGTGGCGGGGCAGAAAATCCAGGTGGCGCTGATCGGCACCTGCACCAATGGCCGGCTCGACGACATCCGCCAGGCGGCGGCCATCCTGAAAGGCAAAAAACTGGCCAAAGGCGTGCGCATGATCGTCACGCCGGCATCGCGGGCGATTTATCTGGCGGCAATGCGCGAAGGGCTGTTTGAAATCCTCACGGCCGCGGGCGCATCGGTCGAGGCGGCGGGCTGCGGCACCTGCGTCAACATCACCGGGCACTACATCGCCGGCGACAAGCAAGTGGTGATATCCAGCGCCAACCGCAATTTCAAGGGGCGGCTCGGTAATCCAAGTTCGGAAATCTGGATCGGCTCGGCGGCGACGGTGGCGGCTTCGGCGCTGACGGGTTGCGTGACGGACGCGCGCACGGTGGCCGGCGGCGACTGGCGCGCGGCGGCTTGAGTTGAAAATCAAAAACCTTTTAGCCACAGAGGGCACAGAGAGCACAGAGAACTTCAAACCCGAAACCAAAAATATCGGAAATTGAGTTCGATTTTGTTTTTCTCTGTGTTCTCTGTGACCTCTGTGGCTGCTTTTGAATTTGGGGGTTTAACCATGAAAACCATACGCGGCAGCGCCCGGGTGCTGGGCGACGAAATCAGCACCGACATCCATTGCTCCAGCAAATACCTGCCCGGCAAGGACACGGCCTGGATGGCGCAGCATGCGTTCGAGCAGCTGGCGCCGGGTTTTGCGCAAATGTTCAAAAAAGGCGATGTCATCGTCGCCGGGAAAAATTTCGGCATCAATTCCTCGCGCGAGCAGGCGGTGCACGTGATGCATCAGATGGGCGTCGCTGCCATTGTCGCGCCGTCGTTCGGGCGGCAGTTTTTCCGCAATGCCATCAACAACGGCATGCCGGTGGTCGAGTGCGATGTCGCCGGCATCGTGGCCGGTGACGCCATTGAGATCGATCTGGTCGCAGGCCGTGTTGTCGTCGCGGCCCACAAAATTGCCCGCACCGTGCCGCCGCTGCCCGCTGCCGTGCAGTCGCTGCTGGAGGCGGGCGGGTTGATTCCATTCCTGCAGCAGCATCCGGACTGGAACCTGAAGAGGAGCGCAGCATGAACCTGAAAATCGAGCGTGTGGAAGTATTCGGTGTGGCGATGCCGCTGGTGATGGAGTTCAAAAACGCCTACCTGTCGAAATCCGTGGTGAAAAGCGCCATCGTGCGCATTACCGCCACCGGCGGCGCCATCGGCTACGGCAACATCGATCCGACGCCCGGGTATTCCAAAGAGGGCATCGAGGAATCCCTGACCATGATCCGGTCAAAACTCGCCCCGGCAGTGATGGGCATGGATCCGACCAACGTGCATCGCGTCATGGCGAAACTCGAATCCATCGCGACGGATTTCCTGGACGCGAAGGCGACCATCGAGATGGCCTGCGTGGATCTGTCGGCGCGGGTCGCCGGCATGCCGGTACACACTTATCTCGGCGGCGCGATGAAAGACCGCATCCTGTTCAACGCCTGGATCGGCATCCAGCCGCCGGATGAGGCGGCGAAGGAGACGCTGGGCTGGCAGCAGCAGGGCTTTCGTTCCGCCAAGATCAAGGTCGGCGGTGATATCCATGCCGACCGCGACCGGGTGAAGGCCGTGCGCGAGGCCGTCGGCCCTGAATTCAACATCCGCATCGACGCCAACGCCGGTTATGACGCCGATACCTCGATCAAGCTCGCGCAACTGATGGCACCGTACAACCTGCAGTTGTTCGAACAGCCGGTTCCGGCGGACGACATCGCCGGCATGGCGCGCGTGCGCAAGGCCGCCAATGCCGTGGGCGTGCCGATCATGGCCGATGAATCGGTGCTCGATCACGTCAGCCTGATCAATATCATTCGCATGAATGCCGCGGATATCGTCAAGATCAAGGTCATGAAGCAGGGCGGGTTTTTGAATGCCCGGCGCATGATTGCCACGGCGGAAGGGGCGGGCATCCGCTGCGTGGTCGGACACGGTTTCGGCCTGGGCGTGAACACCATGGCGGAAATCATGATGGCGGCGACGTCCCTGAATGTCATCGACGGACTCGAGTGCGTGGGGCCGCTGAAGACCAGAGACGACGTGGTCACGCAAAAACTCGATTTGAGCAAAGGCAGCATTGCATTGCCCGACGGGCCGGGGCTGGGCGTCACGCTGGACGACGCGAAGCTGGAAAAGTACAGGTTTGAGGTCAAACAAGCGACGTGAAAAAAGATATACGGGGAGAAACATGAACAAACAGTTGAAGCAATTATTTGCCGGAGTCGCGGTATTTGCGGCCGCGACGGGTGCTGCGGCGCAGACGTATCCCGTGCGGCCGGTCACCATCCTCTGCTGGTCCGCGGCAGGATCGCCGGTGGATATTTACGCGCGGACGATGGCCAAATTGCTGACTGCGGAACTCGGCCAGAACGTCATCGTCGAGAATCGCACCGGCGGTTCCGGCATCATCATGGTCAACACGCTGGTGCGCGGCCATGCCGACGGTTACACCATTGCCGCCAATACGCTGACGCTGGCTACGCTGTTCAGCGAGCCGACGGCGCAGTTCAAGTCGGATGATCTGCAGATGATTGCACGTTCGCAGATCGATCCGTACGGCCTGATTGTGCATACCTCGACGCCGTTCAAAAACCTTGAGCAATTCGTCGCGTTCGCCCGCAAGAAACCGGAATACCTGAATGTCGGCGGGCCGTTCGCGATCAGCGCACACCGCGTGGCGTGGGAAGTGTTCGCGGAGGCGGCGAAATTCAAGACCACCTGGGTGCCGTATCCCGGCGGCGGTCCGGCGCTGACGGCCATAGCCGGCGGACATATCGATGCCGCAGCGACCAATCCCGGCAATGTCAAGCCGATGATCGACGCCGGCAAGGTGCGCGTGCTGGCAGTCTCTTCGGACAAGCGACTTTCTGATTTCCCCGACGTGCCGACCTACAAGGAAAAGGGTTGGGACGTGGTGCGTTACCAGTGGCGCGGCATCATGGCCAAAGCCGGCACGCCGAAGCCGGTGATTGACCGCCTGGCTTCCGCCATCCAGAAGGCGCAGCAGACCCCGGAATGGAAAACCTACCTGCAGCGCGTCACGCAACTCGATGGATTCCAGGGCCCCGATGCCTTCCGCGCGCAGTTACTGCAGGATGTCAGGGAAACCGAGATCGTAAAAAAGAAACTGGGACTGTAAAAACGTGAAGGGCGAATGGTGATTGGATGAGTGAAAAGCTCCTGACGGCGCGGCAGCGGCTGCGCAAGCGGCTGACTGAAGGCGGCATGATCGTGGCGCCGGGCATTTACGATGCCTACGGCGCGCGCTTGGTCGAGCAGGCGGGGTTTGATGCGGTCTATATGACGGGCAACGGCGTGTCCGCATCGCTGCTGGGGCAGCCCGACGTCGGCTTGGTCGATCTGACCCTTTTTGCGGCGCATGCGCATCGCGCGGCGGCGTGCATAGCCATTCCGCTGATCTGCGACGCCGATACCGGTTACGGCAACGCGGTGAATGTGCGCCATACCGTGCGCGAGTTCGAGAGCGCCGGGGTCGCGGCCATCCATATTGAAGACCAGGTCGCGCCCAAGCGCTGTGGGCATCTGCCGGGATCGCGGCCCGTGGTGTCGATGGCGGAGCATGTCGGCAAGATCGAAGCGGCAGTGGCGGCGCGCCGCGATCCGGATTTCATCATCATTGCCCGCACCGATGCCGCCGGCGGTCTGGGGCTGGATGAAGCAATCCGTCGCGCTCAGGCGTATCGCAAGGCGGGCGCCGACGTGTTATTCGTGGAATTGAAAAACAGCCCGACCATACTTGAGGATTTAAAGCGGGTGACTGCGGAATCCGGCGCGCCGTGTCTGGTCAACATCGACGGCGGCGGCAAGCTTGGCGAATTGACGGTGCCGGAGATTGAAAAACTGGGATTCCGCATTGCCATTTTTCCCGGACTGGGGCGCGCCATCGCCGGCTATGCGATGCGCGAAGCGCTGCAGACGCTCAAGCGCGACGGCAATACCCAGGCCGTGCGCGGCAGAATGCTGTCATTGCAGGAGTACAACAAGGTGCTCGGGCTGGATGAAGTGGAAGATTGGGAAAAGCGTTTTTTGTTGGATCGGTAGATTAGAGAATTATTATAACTTGTTGTTTTTTAAACATTATTTATAGTGGAAGGCCGGCGGATGCCGGCCTGTTCATGGAGCCCTGAAATGGCCGTTGCCCGCAAAAAAATCCGTGCCGCCAAAGCTGCGGCCAAACCCAAAGCCGCCGCCCGCGTTGCCGTGCCGCAATTCGAATCCCTGCAGCAGATTGCGCTGTCGGCATGGCGCAAACTGCCGCCGGCGATCTGGGATCATCTGGTCGGCGGCGCCGATTCCGAAATGACCTTGCGGCGCAATCGCGCCTGCATCGATGCGCTGGCATTGCGCCAGCGCGTGCTGGTCGATGTGCGCACAATTGATTTGCGCACTTCGCTGCTCGGTCAGCCGCTGGCGTTTCCGGTGTTTCCGGCGCCGGTTGGCGGGTTTTTGAGCAAGGTGCATGCGGAGGGCGGGCCGGCGGTGGCGCGGGCCGCCGTGTCGCGCGGCACCACGGCATTTATCGCAACCGCGGCCAAACCCAGCCTCGAAGCGACGCAGGCGGCAGTCAGGCAGCCCTTGATATTCCAGCTCTATGTGCGCGGCGACCGCGGCTGGGTCGAGGCCGTGCTGGATCGGGTGAAGGCCGCGGGTTACGGCGCGCTGTGCGTGACTGTGGATCGCAACTATTACGGCCGCCGCGAACGCGATCTGGTCAGCGCCCTGCCGGTCAGGGAAGAATTCGGCGACCAGTCCTTTCAGGCGAGCCTCAACTGGAAGGATCTGGTGTGGATGAAAAAGCGCGTCGGCCTGCCGCTGATCGCCAAGGGCATCGCTACCGCGGAGGACGCGGTGCTCGCCGTCGAGCACGGCGCGGATGTGGTGTATGTGTCGAATCACGGCGGGCGGCAGCTCGATCATGCGCAGGGCAGCATTGAAGTGCTGCCGGAAATCGTCAAGGCGGTCGGCAGCCGCGCCGAGATTGTCGTCGATGGCGGCATATTGCGCGGCACCGATGTGGTCAAGGCGCTGTGCCTGGGCGCGCGCGCGGTCGGCGTCGGCAAGCTGCTCGGCTGGGCGTTGACCGCCGGCGGGGAAGCGGGTGTGGCGCGCATGCTGGAGCTGATGGAGATAGAAGTGCGCACGGCGATGGGGCTGATGGGCGTGACTTCCATCAAACAGTTGAATCCGGATTGGCTGCGGGCAGTGCCGGTGCTGGGTACGCCCAGCGCGGTCAGCGCGTATCCTCTGCTGGATGCGGCGCTGCAGGCCAAGCGCAAATAACGGAGGAGAGCGATGAAAACAACAGCAATGCTTGCGGGTGTGCTGACGGGGCTGTGCGCTGCTGCCGCGGTGGCAGCCGATACCTATCCCTCGCGGCCGGTGCGCATGGTGGTGCCGTTTGCGCCGGGCGGCGCTTCGGATTTTGTCGGTCGCCTGGTGCAGCCGCGGCTGGCGCAGGAACTGGGCCAGCAGATCGTCATCGACAACCGCTCCGGGGCGTCCGGCAACATCGGCGTCGAAGTCGCGGCGCGCGCTTCCGCCGACGGCTATACGCTGCTGCTCGGCAATGTCGGCACCATGGCGATCAATCCCGGCATTTATCCGAAATTCCCGGTGCGTCCGCTGCGCGATTTCACCGGCGTGACGCAGGTGGTCGATGTACCGGTGGGCCTCGCCGCGCATCCGTCGGTGCCGGTAAAGACCATGCCGGAGTTCATTGCCTACGCCAAGGCGCAGAAAGGCAAGCTCAATTTCGGTTCCGCGGGCGCCGGCAGCAACGGCCGTCTGGAAATGGAGCAGTTCATGCGGCTCGCCGGCATTGATCTGACGCATATTCCGTACAAGGGCGGCGCCGGCGCTGCCGCGACCGCGCTGGTGGCGGGCGAGGTCGGCGTGGCGTTTGTCAGCGTTGCCTCGGTGATGCCGTTCGTGCGCACCGGCCGGCTGAAAATACTCGGCGTGTCGGCACCCAAGCGCGTGGCGGCGCTGCCCGATGTGCCGGCGATGCCGGAGCTCGGCTACAAGGACATGAAAACCGGCTCCTGGCAGGGCGTGTATGTGCCGACGGGTACTTCGCGCGCGGTGGTCAGCCGGCTGTATGCCGCGGTAACCAGAACCATGGCGGATGCCGATATCATCAAGCGCATCAACGACAGCGGATCGGAAGTGGTGCTGAGCGCATCGCCGGCGGAGTTTGCGGTGTTCATGAAGGAGCAGACCGAGCGCTTTGCCGTGGTCATCAAGCAAATCGGCGGCATTACCGAATAACAAGATCCTGGCAATAACAAATTACAAAGGCATACAACGTGTTCAAACTGGGAATACTCGAAGGCGACGACATCGGACTGGAAGTGGTGCCGGAGTGCGTCAAGGTGATGAAGGCCGCAGCGGCGAAAACCGGACTGCAGATCGAGTGGCAGCCGCTGCCGATCGGCAGGCGTGGGCATGAAACCCACGGCCACACCATGCCGCAGCTCACGGTCGATGCGCTGCAGCACGTTGATGGCTGGGTGCAGGGACCGATCGGCCACAATGTCTATCCGCGCAATGACCCGACTTGGATCAATCCGCCGCTGCGCAAGAAATTCGAATTGTTCGCCAACGTCAAGCCGGTGAAGTCGTATCCCAACCTGCCGTCGCTGCACAAGAACGTCGATATCGTGTTCCTGCGCGAAACCACCGAAGGCATGCAGTCCAGCAGCGTGGTATTCGCCGGCACCGGCGAATTCCAGCCCAACGACGAGATCGCCATCGGCATGCGCGTGGTGACCCGCAAGGGTGCGAGCCGTGTCGCGCGCGAGGCTTTTGAAATTGCCCGTACCCGCAAGCGCAAAAAAGTCACCGCGCTGCACAAGGAGCCGGTGTACCGGCTGGTGTGCGGCATGTTTGCGCAGGAATGCCGCAAGATGGCCAAGAATTATCCCGATGTTGAATTCGAAGAAGTGCTGATCGACGGTTTTGCGATGAAGGCCGTCATGAAGCCGCAACAGTACGATGTGGTGGTCACCACCAACCAGTTCGGCGACATTGTCACGGATCTGGGCGCGGGGCTGGTCGGCGGCCTGGGCCTGGCGCCGGGGCTGGTGGTCGGCGAAAAACAGGCGATGGCGCAGGCGACGCACGGCTCCGCGCCGGATATCGCCGGCAGGAACATCGCCAACCCGTATGCGATGATCATGTCGGGCAAGATGCTTTTTGAATGGCTGGGCCGCACGCGCAACAATCCCCGGGCGACGGCCGCCGCGGCGTTGATCGAGGCGGCGATGGACAAGGTCATCGCCGAAGCGAAACAGTTGACGAGTGATCTGGGCGGCAAGGCGGGCACCGTACAAATGGGGGATGCCGTGGTTGCGGCGCTCTGAGTGACGCTGAGGAAATGATAATTAATTGTTTAAAAACAATATCTTATATAATTATGCTCATGCTGTTTGTCGCGCCGGCATGGGCGCAGCAGCAGGCCCCTGCGCCGGGCAAGATGCAGTCCAAAAAAAGGCCGCCGGGTGAACTGCGCGGCAAGCTGGAAAAGCTGGAATGCAAACTGGGTAACGAGGACCGGCATGCGCGCATAGCCGTCGAACTGATCGGCGGTCGCGTGAAGAGTCTTGCGTATTACTCGAAATGGGCGCCGCGGACCTGTTCGGTGCATATCGTGCGCGACGATGCATGGAGCCAATGGCAGGATACCGGCAGCGTCACGGTGGTGACGCTGAACGAGGAAAAAGGCGCATTCCTGATCGATCATGAGCCGCGCTACGTGAAATTCCTGTTTCGCGGCATCGACCGCGAACGCTTCTGCGGCATGGAAGGCAAGATCAGCGGCAGCCTGACGCTCATCCGCGGCAAAAGCCAGTGCGAACTGGAAGGCATCATGGACGAAGGACCCGACATGCTCAAGGCAGTGCCGAAGACGGAAGAGCTGAAGACAGAGGCACCGGAGCCGGAAATACCGAAGACAGAGTTACCGAAGACGGAAGCGCCGAAGACTTCATAATCCCGGGGACGCAATGACGACCGTCAGCCTGATTCGCCGCGTGCCGTTGTTTGACGGATTGGATACGCAGTCGCTCGACGACGTGTTGCGCATTTTCGAGCGTGTCGAATTTTCAGCCGGCGCACACCTGACCCGGCAGGGGCACTCCGCAGACAGCGCATACATTGTTGAATCCGGCTCCGCCGACGTGGTTACCGCGTTGCCCGGTGGCGGCACCGCCAGAGTGGCCCAGCTCGAGGCGGGCGCGGTGCTCGGCGAAATGGCGCTGCTCGACAGCGGCATATGTTCGGCGACGGTGATTGCGCGGGAGCCGATGGCCGGTTACCGCATCACGCGCGACGGGTTCCGCATGCTGCTGGCGCAGCGCGTGCCGGCCGTGTTCACGATCCAGCAGCGCATCATCCGGGCACTGTGCCAGCGCCTGCGCGCGCTCAATGCCCGCGTGGCTGCCGCCGATGCGGAAGATCCCGTGATATCCGACCTGAAACCCGTCGCGCCGGTGACGGAGGGCGCAGATGAGCTGTTCGACGTGGCGGCATTTTTGCCGGTACTCGCGCCGTTCCGCGAATTTGCGCCGGCGAATATTGCGCTGCTGCGCGCCATGACGACTCTCGTCCGCGTGCGCCGCGGCGAACGGTTGTTCGCGCAGGGCGATGCGGCTGATCATGCCTGGATCGTCGTCCGCGGCGCGCTGGAACTGGCTGCCGTGCGCGACGGCCGTCTGCACCGCGTCGGCATACTCGGGCCGGGGCGCTTCTGCGGCATCCTGGCGATGATCGAAGAGCAGCCGCACAGCATGCAGGCGGTGGCGCGCGAGCATGCGACGCTGCTGGTCATGGACCGCGCCGCCTTTGCGCGTTTTTTCAACGGCCATGACGCCGTCGCGCTGAAGCTGCAGCAGGCCATCAACCGCGAACTGCTGCAGGCGCTGGGCCGCACCAACAACCATCTGACGCGGCTGATCAGCCGCGCGCATGTGCGCGGCGGCTCAGGGGCTGCGGATCTGCGGCAGGCGCTGGCGACGCAGGATTGCCGGGCGGCGTGAAGAACGGTTTAATCTTAAAACGGCAATTCGGCCACAGAGGCCACAGAGAACACAGAGAGATTCAAGGAATTGAATCATCACGCTACCCTCACCAGATTGATGGGATGTGGAAATGCCCCATGTTCTTGATTTTCCTCTGTGAACTCTGTGTTCTCTGTGGCTAATAGCTTTTTCTGGGTTTAATGGTTTTTTCCTGAAGGAAACCCCTGATGCTGAAACTTTTTTATGCCCTGAATACCTGTGCACTGGCATCGCACATCACGCTGGAAGAGGCGCAGGCACAGCACGAGGCTGTGCGGCTCGACTTCAGCAAGAACGACCAGAACAAGCCGGAATATCTGGCGATCAATCCGAAGGCGCGGGTGCCGGCGCTGGTGACGGATCGCGGGATACTCACCGAAACGCCGGCGATACTGGCGTACCTCGCGCAGGTTTATCCGCAGGCGCGGCTGGCACCTCTGACCGATCCTTATGCCTTCGCCCGCGTCCAGGCCTTCAACAGCTATCTGTGTTCAACAGTCCATGTCGCTCATGCGCACGGCAGGCGGGGCAAGCGCTGGGCGGACGATCCGGTGGCCATCGAGGACATGCGGCGCAAGGTGCCGGAAACGGTGGGCGCGTGCTTTGAACTGATCGAGCGGGAAATGTTCGCCGGGCCGTGGGTGATGGGCAATGAGTACACCATCTGTGACCCGTATCTGTACACCGTTGCCGGATGGCTGGAAGCCGATCAGGTGGATATCGCGCGCTTTCCCAAAGTCCAGGATCACCGCAAGCGCATGGCGGAGCGGCCTGCGGTGAAAAAAGCGCTGGCGGTGGAGCTCGGTCAGGCCTGAGCAGCACCGACGATTTCTCAATCGAGGTAGTGAATCGCCACACTCGGCCGGCCGTTGCGGGTGTCAGCATAGATCATCGAATATTCCGGCACTTCCAGCCACGTCGAGGTGTCGCGCGTCAGTGGCTCCGAGGCGATCATGATCGAATCCGCGGTGTCGGCGCCGCCGATCATTTTCCATTCGTCGTCGTGATGGCCGTATTCGCGGCCCGAGGTGTACCACAGCGACAGGAAGGCGAGATTGGCTTCATGCACCTTCGCCGGGTCTTCGGTGCGGTAACGCCCGAAGTCGAAGCAGTAGCGCACCGCCGCGAGCTGCGTCCCGGTGTGGATGAACAGATTGACCGAGGATGAGGTCGCAATGCCCAGCGTGGCGCGGATGCGGCGGATGATCGCCAGTGTGGCGTCAACAGCGCGCACCAGTTGCTGCGCGGTGACGGGCTGCGTCGGATCGTCGAGCTGCGAGGCGAGCAGTGCATAAATCCATTCGCTGTCGGTGGTGCCGGAGATCAGCGCGGCGATTTCCGGCTTGATGTGCTCCAGCAGCAGCGGACGCATGTCGCGGATGCGCGCCAGATCGCCGTTGTGCGCCAGCGCCAGGCGAAAACCGGGGTAATGAAAGGGATGCACGTTCTGCGGCGAGATATCGACCGTGGTGCTGTAGGCGACGCCGCGCACGTGGGCCAGCACGGCGCTGGCACGGATTTTTTCTGACAGTGATTTGAGATTGCGGTCGAAGATCGGCAGCGTGGTGGAGGCATAGCTGTAAGGCAGCGCGGGTTCCGGCGATGCGCTGTCCCAGGCCTTCAGGCCGAACCCGGCAAGATTCAGCATGTGCAGCATTTTCGGCATGTAGGCCTGCTTCACCAGCGCACTGTCGGGCTGGTAGAGCAGGTGATCCAGCAGCACCGGCTGGCCGAGATAGGCGAGGGCGCGGCACATGGTTGATGCTCAGGCAGGCTGACCGGCCCGGTATTTGTCGTAGAGCACGCCCTCGGCGAACAGCGCCGCGATGTCGTCATCCCTGTAATCGAGGCCGCGCACGGTTTCTTCTGAATGCTGGCCCAGCCAGGGCGCGGCGAGGCGGATGGACGTCAGTTCGCCGCTGGATTTCACCGGGATGCCCAGGGATTTCATGCGGCCGATTTTCGGATGATCATATTCGACCACCATGTTGCGCGCCTTGATATGCGGATCGTCGAGGATCTGCGCATAGGTATAGACGGGGCCGCCGGGCACCTGCGCGGCGTCGAGTTTTTCCACCCAGTGCGCGGTCGGCTGCGTGGCGAAGACTTTTTCGATTTCCTGTTCCAGCACATCGATGTTTTTCAGCCGCGAAGGCAGATCCTTGAAACGCGCATCGGTCAGCCATTCCGGCTTGTTGCAGGTGATGGTGCAGAAATTGTTCCACAGCTTGTTGTTGTTGGCGCCGACGGTGACGTAGCCGTCCTGCGTCTTGTAAGCCTGGTAGGGTGTGGAGCGGCGGTGGCGCGTGCCGGTGGCCTGCGGTTCTTCGCCGCCGCCAAAGTATGCGCCGGATTCCCAGTGCGACCACGCCAGCCCGGCTTCAAGCAGCGAGGTTTCGACATATTGACCCTTGCCGCTGCGCAATTTGCCGATGTAGGCGCCGAGGATGGAGTAGAGCGCGGTGACGCCGCTGGCGATGTCGTTCATCGCGATGCCGACCTTGGCCGGACGCCCTCCGGGATAGCCGGTCATCATCATGATGCCGGACATGCCCTGCGCGACGATGTCGAAGCCGCCCTTGTGGCCGTAGGGGCCGGTCTGGCCGAAGCCGGACATCGAGGCGTAGATCACGCCGGGATTGAAGGCGCTGATGGTCTGGTAATCGATGCCGAGTTTTTTGACCACGCCGGGGCGGAAATTCTCGGTGATGATGTCGGCTTTGGCGGCGAGCTTCATGAAGATTTCCTTGCCGCGCGGATCCTTCATGTTGATGCCGATGCTTTTCTTGTTGCGGTTCAGCACGGCGAAGCAGTAGGACTCGCCGTTGACCTTGGGCTCGAAGCGGCGTGAACCGTCGCCTTCGGGAAAATTTTCGACCTTGATCACGTTCGCGCCCATGTCGCCGAGGACCATGGTGCAGTAGGGGCCGGCCATCACGGTACTGAGATCGAGCACGGTAACGCCTTCGAGGGGTAATGCCATCAATAAGCTCCGGTTGGAATGCGGCACCGCATCAATCAGCGCTGCAGAAAAATGGACGGGATACGGGTATTTTATCCCGCGTATGCGCAATCCGGAAATCCTGATTGATCAATGGAGATTATTGCGCAGATAATGTGCAGGCAGCGCATATATATAAAACAACGAGGAGAATAATCATGAGCAACGCAATTCAACTGGCATTGGTCTTGCTGGCAGTGATGTTGTGTACGCCGCTGGCAGCAACTTCGCAGCAATATCCGGACAAGGCCGTGCGCGTGGTGATCGTATTCCCGCCAGGCGGATCCAATGATGTCGTGGGCCGGATCGTGTTCCAGAAGATGTCGGAAATTATGGGACAGCAATTCGTGATCGACAACCGCGGCGGTGCGTCCGGTCAAATCGGCTCCGAAATTGTCGCGCAGAGTCCTCCCGACGGATACACCTTGATGGTGCAATCCACCACCCACGTTGCCAATGCGCACCTCTACAAGAAACTCAACTACGATGTGCTCAAAGACTTCATCGGTGTCACAACGCTGGCGCGGCAGGTAGGTATGCTGGTGGTGCATCCGTCGTTGCCGGTGAAAACAGGCAAGGAATTCATCGCGCTCGCAAAAAAACGGCCAGGTGAAATTGTGTATGGATCCGCGGGCAACGGCAGCTATGTGCATCTGTCGATGGCGCTGATGGCCGCGATGGCGGACATCAAAATGATACACGTGCCCTACAAGGGCGGCGGTCCTGCCGGAACCGCGCTGGTCGGCGGGGAGACGCAAGCCATGCTGGCGACCATAGGCTCGCTGTTCACACACATCAATTCGGGCCGGGTGCGGCCAATCGGTGTGAGCGCGGACAAGCGGGTGTCGCAATTCCCGAATGTGCCGGCGATCGCGGAATTTGTACCGGGCTATGAGTTCACCGCTTGGGTTGGTTGTTTCGTCCCTGCGGGAACACCCAAGGCCATTGTTGACAAGCTGAATGCCGCGCTGGGCAAGGCGCTGGCAGACTCGACAGTGATATCCAAGCTGTCAACGCAAACGCTGGATCCGATGCATATTACGCCTGCGGAGTTTGACGCGCGTATCAAGTCGGATTACGACAAATATGCGAAGGTGGTCAAAGTCAGCGGGGCTCGCGTCGATTGAGGGCGCGCACAGGACTGCCAGCGGGAAAAGCCGGCGTCATTGCCGGTTTTTTTGGCGCTGCTCATTGAAGCGGGAATGGTTATTGCAGATAATCAGCGCTCCCCGGTCATACGATCGGGAACCGATTGGAGAGCTTTCATGAAATCAGCAACGCAATTGATGCTATTGGTGCTGGCAGGATTGGTCGCGGCGCCGCTGGCTGCAATGGCCCAGAACTATCCGGCAAAAACCGTGCGCGTGATCATTCCCTGGCCGCCGGGCGGCTCCAACGACATCGTCGGGCGGCTGGTGATGCAGAAAATGTCCGACAACCTTGGCCAGCAGTTCATCATCGACAACCGCGGCGGTGCTTCGGGCATCGTCGGATCAGATCTCGTCGCGAAAAGTCCTGCCGATGGCTACACGATCATGGTGCATTCGACCACGCATGTGTCGAATCCGCATCTCTACAGCAAGATTCCCTACGACACGATGAAGGATTTTGTCGGCATCGCGCCGCTGGCGCGGCAGGTGGGCATGCTGGTGGTGCATCCCTCGCTGCCGGTCAAAACCGTCAGGGAATTCGTCGATCTGGGCAAAAAGCGCCCCGGCGAAATCACCTACTCATCCTCGGGCAACGGCAGTTTTGTGCATCTCGGCATGGCGCTGCTGAATTCCATGAGCAATACCAAGATGATCCACGTGCCGTACAAGGGCGGCGGGCCCGCCGCGGTGGCGATTGCCTCCGGCGAAGTGCAGGCGATGATGGCCACCGTCGGTTCGGTGATTCCGCACATCAACTCCAACCGGCTGCGGGCCGTTGCCGTGACCGCCGATGAGCGGATCACCCAGTATCCGAAGGTGCCGACCATTGCCGAGGGCGGCGTCAAGGGCTACGAGTTCACGGCCTGGATCGGTGCGCTGGCGCCGGCAGCCACGCCCAAGCCCGTCATCGATAAACTCAACGCCGAATTGCACAAGGTGCTGAAGGATCGCGGAGTGGCCGAGAAGCTGAGCAGCCAGACACTGGACCCGATGTTCATGAGCGCCGAGCAGTTTGCCGTGCGCCTCAAATCCGATTACGACAAGTACGCCAAAGTCATCAAGGAAACCGGCGCGCGCGTCGATTGATCGTCACCGGGACCGCATCTTGAAAAAAGCCGGCGTCAGCGCCGGATTTTTTCTTGTGCAGTCATTGAAGCATTGCGGCAATATGCGGATAATTCACCGGCCTTCGGCATTCGCGCCGGCAGCTCTATCTGGAGAAACTGATGACCACCTTGCTCAAACACACATGCCTCGCGCTGACCGTAATCCTGTGCCTGCCGGCCGTTGCGCTCGCGCAGGCCTATCCCGCCAAAACCGTGCGCGTGGTGATTCCCTGGCCGCCGGGCGGTTCCAACGACATTGTCGGGCGGCTGGTGCTGCAGAAAATGAGCGAGTCCCTGAAGCAGCAGTTCATCATCGATAACCGGCCGGGTGCGGCGGGATCCATAGGCTCGGAGGTGGTGGCGAAAGCGGCCCCCGATGGTTACACGCTGATGGTGCATTCGACGACGCATCTCGGCAACGCGCATTTGTACGGCAGCAAGCTCGCCTATGACACGCTGAAAGACTTCACCGGCGTCGGCCTGCTGTCCGCGCAGCCCGGCGTGCTGACCGTGCATCCGTCGCTGCCGGTCAAAACCACGGCGGATTTTCTGGCGCTGGCGCGTTCGCGCCCGGGCCAGATCCTGTATTCCTCATCAGGCAACGGCAGTGCGCCGCATCTGCAGATGGCTTTGCTGACGTCGATGGCGAAGCTCAATCTGGTGCATGTGCCATACAAGGGCGGCGCGCCGCAGGTCACCGCACTGGTGTCCGGCGAGACCCAGGTATCGTTTGCCACCATCGGCACGGTGATCAACCAGATTCGCCAGGGCAGGCTGCGCCCGCTCGGCGTCGGCTCCGCCACGCGCGCCAAGGCGCTGCCCGGGGTGCCGACCATAGACGAGTCCGGAGTAAAGGGCTACGAGATGAATCCGTGGGTGGGCCTGTTTGCACCGGCGGGAACGCCCAAATCAGTGATCGACCGGCTCAATGCCGAGGCCAACAAGGCATTGCGTTCGGCTGATGTGGTGCAGAAACTCGAAAACCAGGTGCTTGATCCGTGGACCAGCACGCCGGAGGAGTTCAACGAGCGCCTTAAAGCGGACTACGAGAAATACGGCAGGCTGATCAAGCTCACCGGCGCGAAAATCGAATAGGGCCGGCATGGATCTCGGCATCAGGGGCGAAACCGCGCTGGTGGTCGGTGCGAGCGAGGGCATCGGCTACGCCAGTGCGCAGGCGCTGCTCGAAGAGGGCGCGGATGTGCTGATCTGTTCGCGCAATCCGGAAAAACTTAAGCAGGCCGCAGCCAGTCTGGAGAAAGATTCCGGCCGCCCGGTGCGTTGGTTCGCTGCCGACGTGACGCAGGCAGGGCAGGTAGCTGCGCTGCAGGCGTGGTTGGCGCAGCAGGCGCCGGCGCTGGACATCCTGGTGTCCGCAGTCGGCGGCAGCCAGCGCGCGTTGTTCGGCGAGCTGGATGACGCGGCGTGGTACGCCAACTATGAATTCAACGTGATGAGCACGGTGCGGGTCATCCGCGCGGCGCTGGAGCCGTTGAAAAAATCCGCGACGGGCGGGCGCATCGTCATTCTCGGCGCGGCGGGGCCGCGCATGCCTTATCCGCAGCAACTGGTCTCGAATGTGCACAAGGCCGGGCTGATTGCCATGGTGAAGACGCTGGGCGTGGAATTCCAGCCGTTCAACATCCGCGTCAACTCGGTGTCGCCGGGGCGGACGATGACCAGCTTGTGGACCACGCGCATCGACAAGCTGTCCAAAGAGCGCGGCGTGCCGCCGGAAGAAATCGTGCGCGAGTTTGCACACGAAATTCCGCTGGGGCGTTTCGGTCGGGCCGGGGAAATTGCGCCCATGGTGGTGTTTCTCGCGTCCCACAAGACCAGCTACGTCACCTGCCAATCCATATTGGTGGATGGCGGGATTGCGCGCGGCTTGATCTGACGGGCGGGATGCGGCGTCCGCATCGTGGTTGTGTTGCCGGGATCGGTTGCCGTGCATAGCCGAATTCGGCATGATCCCGCGGACGCTTCACTGGCAGGCAATCAACGGTTTTCAAAGCAAGGAAAAATCGCATCATGTATGACCTGGAACTGACACCGGAACAAATTGAAATCCGCGACGCGGTGCGCGATTTCGTCGTGCGCGAAGTCAAACCCGCCGCCACCGATCCGGCGCGGCTGGAGCCGTTTGAAAAACCGCTGATGACGGATTTGCTCGATCAGGCGGCGCAGATGGGCCTGCGCACGCTGGGTCTGCCCGAAGAGGCGGGCGGCGCCGGCGCGGACCTGCTGACCACCTGCATGCTGCTCGAAGAAATCGCGGTGGGTGATGTCGATCTGGCCGTGGTGCTGGGCGAGACGGCGCTGCTGGTGCGCGAAGTGCATGGCGCCATGAATGCCGCGCAGCGCGCACGCTGGCTGCCGAAGTTCGAAAGCGATGACCGTTTTCATGTGGCGCTGGTCGCGCGCGACGGCGATGCGGAGCGCGGCTGGAGTTATCACCAGACACTGCCGGTGGGAGCGGATGCGCCGGGCACGCCGGTGCTGACCGCGACGCCCGACAGCAAGGGCTGGATCGTCAACGGCACCGCGCCGTTCGTATCGAATGCACCGGTCGCGGGATTGTTCATCGTGCAGGCCAGAATTTCCGGCGCGCCGGGCACCGTGACGCTGCTGCTGGCGCGCGATGCGCAGGGTCTGAGCGTCGATGAATCCCTGCCGGCATTTTCATCCGGCCATGAACGCGCGCGCTGGCATCACGGCGCCGTTGCCGCGGTGACGCTGAAAAACTGCCGCGCGACGGAAGCGGACGTACTCGCCGCCGACGCCGTGCACCGGATGCACGCCGGTCTGGGCGGACGCCATGCGGTGCAGATGGCGGCGATCAACATAGGAGTTGCGCGTGCGGCGTACGAAGCGGCGGTCGATTACGCCAAAATGCGCTGGCAGGGCGGACGCCACATCGTCGAGCATCAGGCGATCGGCATGAAACTCGCGGATGTCGCCATTCAACTGGAGGCTGCGCGCAGCCTGACCTGGAAAGCGGCCTGGGTGGCGGATCATCCAGGCGCCATCGGCAATCGCAGCATCAATGATCTGCCGTGGCCGGTGGTGGCGCGCACTTTTGCCGCGGAAGCGCTGCACCGGGCGACGCTGGAAGCCGCGGAGTGCTTCGGCGCGATGGGCGTGATGCGCGACATGCCGCTGCAGAAATATGTGCATGACACGCTGGTGCTGCGTCATTCGGTCGATTGCGATCTGGCCTCGCCGCTGGTGGTGGCGGAAGCCGTGGCCGGATTCGCCAGAAAATCATAAATTGTTGATTTTATTGATATAAATATTGAGAGGTTGCAATGGATTTTGCACTGAATGAAGAGCAGCGCGGCTGGCAGATGGAAGCGCGCAAATTCGCGGAAGAAGAAATCCGCCCGCTGTCGCTGGCGCGCGACCAGATCGCCGATCCCAAGGCAACCTTCGACTGGGAGATCATCAAAAAGGGCTCGAAGCTGGGTTTTCGCACGCTGGCCGTGCCGCGCGAGTGGGGCGGTCATGAAGCGGATTTCGTGACGCAGGCGGTGGTGATGGCGGAACTGGCGCGCGGCGACAGTTCGGTGTCCAAGACCTTCAGCCAGTGCTGGAAATGGAGCCACCTGATTGCCGCTTCGTGTACCAAGGATCAGAAAGAGCGCTTCCTGAAACCGTTCATCGCCGACGACATGTTCGTGCTGGGCAAGGGCGGCACGGAGGCCAACGCCGGTTCCGACAACCGCCTGCCGCCGGAAAACGATCCCAAGGCCGGCTGGAAACTGCGCGCCGAGCGCCAGGGCGACGAGTGGATACTGAACGGCACCAAGATGTTCATCGCCAACGGCAGCGTGGCCAAACTGTTTTTTGTCGATGCGCGCACCAACCCGGACGTGAACATCCGCGAGGGCAGCACCATGTTCATGATTCCGCGCGACACGCCGGGATTCCGCATCGGCAAGGTGTTCAACAAGCGCGGCTGGCGCTTTTACCAGAACGGCGAACTGATATTCGAAAACGCGCGGGTGCCCCATGCCAACGTGGTGGGCGAGGTCAACGGCGGCGTCAAGGCGCGCGCCACCGACAAGTCCGAATTTGGCGACATCGAGCTCGCCGCCAATGCGCTGGGCATCTGTGACGACGCGGTCGGCATGGCCATGCACTTCGCGCGCAACCACAAGCGCGCCGGCAAGCTGATCATCGACCACCAGCTGGTGCAGCTGAAACTGAACGAGATGTACATGCTGACCGAAGCGCTGCGCTCATTCGTGCTGCGCACGGCCTGGGAGCGCGACCGCAAGATGCCGGATCTCGGCAACAACGTGCTGGTGATGAACTATTCGCAGGAAGTCGTGCAGCGCGTGACGCGGGCCAACATGGACATCCACGGCCCCGAAGGCTGCATGATGAACGCGCGCGTCGACAAGCTGGTGCGTGATGCGATGGTGTGGACCCATCTTGCCGGTGACACCGTGCAGCGGGTGAAAGTCATCAAGCGGTTGCCGCTCGTAACTGGTTGAGATTCGCGGGCTGATCGATTGGCTTGTAGATACCGTTATCCGAGTCAAGCATGATGCAGGCTTGGATCGAAGGGTTTGC
>CAZAOZ010000045.1:0-25353 GCA_964486865.1 uncultured Bordetella sp. | reverse complement strand
TTGTCGATGACGGCGGATACGCCGACCCGCGGTGGTGGAGCCCGGCCGGCCGGGCGTGGCTGGAGAGCCAGGCAGCGACAGCGCCGGTGTACTGGCAGCGCGCTGACACGGGCTGGCATTGCCGCATTCACGATCGTTGGCAGCCGTTGCTGCTTGCCGCGCCCGTCATGCACGTCAACTGGCATGAGGCGGAGGCCTGGTGCCGCTGGGCGGGACGGCGGCTGCCCAGCGAGGCGGAGTGGGAATATGCCGCTTCCACAGTACCTGGACAATCGGGCGTCAAGCGGCTTTACCCCTGGGGTGATGCGCTGCCCGGTGCGGCAACGGCCAATCTGTACGGGGCAGCCGGCGGCTGCGTGCCCGTCAGCGCCTGCGCGGCCGGCGACAGCGCCTGGGGGGTGCGCCAGATGATCGGCAATGTCTGGGAATGGACGGCGGACTGGTTCCAGCCTTATCCGGGATACGTGCGCGACCCGTATGCCGAATATTCCGAACCCTGGTTCGGCACGCACAAGGTATTGCGCGGAGGCTGCCATGCGACGCGCGCGGAGCTGATCCGCAACACCTGGCGCAATTTTTATAAACCGGACCGTCGCGACGTGTTCGCCGGCTTCCGTACCTGCGCGCTGTGAAGACCATCACTTCCGCCGACAATCCGCGTTTTCGCGCGCTGCTCAAGCTGGCGCAGTCGGCGCGCGAGCGGCGCACTGCCGGCATGTCTTTGCTGGACGGCATTCATCTGGTGTCCGCTTATGTAGAACATATCGGGGCGCCAGCCGAAATCGTATTAAGCCGCAGCGGTGCAGAAAACGCCGAAGTCATGCAACTGCTGTCGTCGTTACATGCCGGGACGCCGTTGTTGCTGGCGGATGCCCTGTTTCGCGAACTGTCGTCGGTCACCACGCCCACCGGCATCATTGCCGTGGTGCCGACGCCGCGCCTGCCGGTTCCGGAGCGGCTGACCGGTGCCAGCGTCTGGCTGGAGGATATCCAGGATCCGGGCAATCTCGGTTCCATCCTGCGCACTGCCGCGGCAGCTGCGATTCCGACAGTATGTCTTTCCGCGCATTCCGTTCATGCCTGGTCGCCGCGGGTACTGCGCGCGGGCATGGGAGCGCATTTTGCGGTGCGCATTATCGAAGGTGCTGATTTGCGGCAACTGGCGCGGGGATACAGCGGGCGCATAGTTGCTACTGCGGCGGGGCGCGGGGTTCCGGTATTTGATGCGCGTCTTGCCGGAGAGGTGGCGTTGCTGTTCGGCAACGAAGGCGCAGGCCTGTCAGCGGAGGTCGCCGCGCTGGCGCACGAGACGGTACATATCCCGTTGCCGGGCAAGGCGGAATCGCTGAACGTCGGTGCGGCCGCGGCGGTGTGCCTGTTCGAGCGCGTTCGCCAGATGAGGAATCAGTAGATTCGCCGTTCGAGTTTGGCTTCCTGCAGGATGGTGGTGGCGAGTTCTTCGACGGATTTGCTGGTGGCGTCCAGGTACGGGATGGCTTCTTGACGCATCAGCGCTTCGGCTTCGCGGACCTCGAATTCGCAGTTGTCGAGCGTTGCATACTTGCTGCCGGGCCGCCGCTCGGTGCGAATCTGCTGCAGCCGGTTGGGTTTGATGGTAAGGCCGTAGAGCCGGCTGCGGAGCGTCTTGATCTGGGCCGGCAACTGCATGGAGCTGAAATCCTCGGGGATCAGCGGATAATTCGCGGCGCGGATGCCGAATTGCATGGCCAGGTACAGACAGGTCGGTGTCTTGCCGCAGCGGGAGACGCCGACCAGAATGATGTCGGCTTCGGTCAGATCGCGCCTGGACACGCCGTCGTCATGCGACAGCGCGTAGTTCACCGCTTCGATGCGATGGTGATAATTCACGAAATCATTGACGCTGTGCGAGCGGCCGATGGCGTGCGATGCCTTGACCCCCAGTTCACGTTCCAGCGGCGCAATGAAAATCTCAAAGGAATCAAGGAATAAGGCATTGGCAGTGGCGACTATGCCGGCAATTTCGGTATTGACCAGCGTGCTGATGACGATGGGCCTTACGCCGTCCGCGGTTCCTGCGGCGTCGATCTGGCGGACGAAACTGCGCGCTTTCTCGGTCGAGTCGATGAACGGGACGGTGATTTCCTTCAGGCGGACGCCGTCAAACTGGGTCAGCAGGCTGTGGCCGAGCATTTCAGCAGTGATGCCGGTACGGTCGGACACAAAAAAAGCGGTGCGTTGTGCACTCATTATGTCAGGGGCTCTAGGGAACCGGTGTGGGGATTCGGTAAAATATCCCCTTTTGACGCGGCTTACAATCAAGGAATCGGCATGAGCGGCAAGGAACTGGTAGTCGGGCTCGGCGCATTGCGCATGAGCGATGTGGCGCGGGTCGGCGGCAAGAACGCGTCGCTGGGCGAGATGATCAGCCAGTTGGCGGAGGCTGGAGTACGGGTGCCCGGCGGCTTTGCGACGACCTCCGATGCTTATCGCCTGTTTCTTGCGGAAGGCGGACTTGACGCGCGCATCTCCAGACGGCTCGCCGGGCTCAATCCCGATGACGTGTCCGCGCTGACCGCCGCAGGCGGGGAAATCCGCGGCTGGATCGTTGCCCAGCCATTCAGCGCGGCGTTGCGTGCCGCCATAGACGCGGCCTATGCGCAACTCGTCAGGGAATCCGGCGCTGATGTGACCTTTGCGGTGCGTTCGTCGGCAACGGCCGAGGATCTGCCGGACGCGTCGTTCGCCGGCCAGCAGGAAACCTATCTCAACGTGCATGGCCTGGACAATCTGTTCGAAGCCATCAAGCACGTGTTCGCATCGCTCTACAACGACCGTGCGATTTCCTACCGCGTGCACAAGGGCTTTACCCACGACGAGGTGGCGTTGTCGGCGGCGGTGCAGCGCATGGTGCGCAGCGACAAAGGGGCGAGCGGCGTCATGTTCACGCTGGATACCGAATCCGGTTTTGACCAGGTGGTGTTCATCACCTCGGCCTACGGCCTGGGCGAGACCGTAGTGCAGGGACAGGTCAATCCGGACGAGTTTTATGTGTACAAGCGCGGCCTGAAGGAAGGCAAAAGCGCCATCCTGCGCCGCGGGCTGGGCTCAAAAGCACTGCGCATGATATTCACCGACAGCCGTCAGGCCGGCAAATCGGTGCAGACGATCGAGGTTCCCGAGTCGGAGCGGCGGAAATTTTCAATCACCGATGCCGAAGTCAATGAGCTGGCCCGTTACGCGATGATCATCGAAGCGCATTACCAGCGGCCGATGGACATCGAGTGGGGCAGGGACGGCAACGACGGCAAGCTGTACATACTCCAGGCGCGGCCGGAAACGGTGAAGGCCAGCGAAAAAGTGGACACGCTGCGCCGTTACCGGCTGAAGGAGCGTTCCGAAGTGCTGGCGACGGGGCGCGCCATCGGTCAGCGCATCGGCAGCGGCCCGGTGCGCCTGATCAAGAGCTCGGCGGAGATGGATCGCGTCAAACCGGGCGATGTGCTGGTGACTGACATGACCGATCCGGACTGGGAGCCGGTGATGAAGCGGGCATCGGCCATTGTCACCAATCGCGGCGGGCGCACCTGTCACGCGGCGATCATCGCACGTGAACTGGGCATACCCGCCGTGGTCGGTTGCGGTGACGCGACGCAGGTGCTGAAGGACGCCAAGTTGATTACCGTGTCGTGTGCGGAAGGCGACACCGGTTTTGTCTATCGCGGCGAGTTGCAGACCGAGATTATCGATCTGCGGCTGTCGAGCATGCCGCCCTGCCCGGTGAAAATCACCATGAATGTCGGCAATCCGGAACTGGCGTTCGAGTTTCAGCGGCTGCCCAATGAGGGCGTCGGATTGGCGCGGCTGGAGTTCATCATCGCGCGCATGATCGGTGTACATCCCAAGGCGGTGCTGGCTTACCCTGACCTTGGCGCTGATCTGAAAGTCGCGGTCGAAGAACGCAGCGCCGGTTACGCGGATCCGGTCACTTTTTATGTCGAAAAAATGGTCGAAGGCGTATCCACCCTGGGCGCGGCATTCTGGCCCAAGCCGGTGATCGTGCGTTTGTCGGATTTCAAGTCCAACGAGTATTCCAGTCTGACCGGGGGTTCCCGCTACGAGCCGCATGAGGAAAACCCGATGCTCGGGTTCCGCGGCGCCTCGCGTTACATTTCTGCGCAATTCCGGGACTGTTTCGAGCTGGAGTGCCGCGCCATGAAAAAGGTGCGTGACGAAATGGGCCTGACCAACATCGAGATCATGGTGCCGTTCGTGCGCACCGTGGAAGAAGCCAGGAAAGTGCTGAAACTGCTGGCCGACAACGGCCTGGAGCGCGGCAAGAACGGGCTGCGCATCATCATGATGTGCGAGATTCCGTCGAACGCCATTCTGGCCGACCAGTTCCTCGAGCATTTCGACGGTTTCTCGATCGGTTCCAACGACATGACGCAGATGACGCTCGCGCTTGACCGTGACTCCGGGATCATCGCGGACGCCTTCGACGAGCGGGATCCCGCGGTCAAGCACATGCTGCACCTGGCGATCGTAGCCTGCCGCAAAGCCGGCAAGTATGTGGGGATTTGCGGGCAGGGACCCTCGGATCACCCCGATCTCGCGGAATGGCTGGTGCAGGAAGGCATCGAGAGCCTGTCGCTGAATCCGGATACAGTGGTCGAAACCTGGCTGTATCTGGCGCGCGGCGGCAAGCCGGCGTGACGCGGGTTTTATTGGACGACGGCGGGAAATGGGATAAAATGAATAAACGTCGGCTAATATGAGATGACCAAATATATCTTTGTCACTGGTGGTGTAGTTTCCTCCCTTGGTAAAGGTATCGCCGCCGCCTCCCTCGCCGCAATTCTCGAATCCCGCGGCATCAAAGTTTCAATGATCAAGCTGGATCCCTACATCAATGTGGATCCCGGCACCATGAGTCCCTTCCAGCACGGCGAGGTGTTCGTCACCGAGGACGGCGCCGAGACCGATCTTGACCTGGGGCACTACGAGCGCTTCATCGACGCCCGCATGGGCAAGCGCAACAACTTCACCACCGGCCAGATTTACGAGAGCGTCATCAAAAAGGAACGCCGCGGGGATTATCTCGGCGGCACCGTGCAGGTCATTCCGCACATCACCGACGAGATCAAGCTGTACATCAGGCGCGGGGCAGGCGAAGCCGAAATCGTTCTGGTGGAAGTCGGCGGCACGGTGGGCGACATTGAATCCCTGCCGTTTCTCGAGGCGATCCGCCAGATGGGCATCGAAGTCGGCCGGGACAATGCCTGCTACATCCATCTGACGCTGGTGCCGTATATCGCCTCCGCCGGCGAGATCAAGACCAAGCCGACGCAGCACTCGGTGAAAGAGCTGCGCGAGATCGGTATCCAGCCCGATGTGCTGCTGTGCCGGGCCGACCGGCCGCTGCCGGACGGCGAGCGCCGCAAGATTGCGTTGTTTACCAATGTCAGCGTCGATGCCGTGATTTCCGCAGTCGATGTGGACAGTATTTACAAGATCCCCGGCATGCTGCACGAACAGCATCTGGACGACATCGTCTGCAGCAAGCTGTGCATCAGTCCAAAGCCGGCGGACCTGTCGAGCTGGCAACGAGTGATTCATGCGCTGGAGCATCCGCAGCATGAGATCAGCATTGCACTGGTCGGCAAATACGTCGAGCTGACTGAATCGTACAAGTCCCTGTCGGAAGCGCTGATCCACGCCGGCATCCATACAGCCTCCAAGATTCATATTCACTATGTCGATTCGGAGAGCATCGAGAAAAATGGCACGGGTTGCCTGGCAGCCATGGATGCCATCCTGGTGCCCGGCGGATTCGGCAAGCGCGGGGTGGAAGGGAAGATTCAGGCCATCAGCTTCGCCCGCAGGAACGGGGTGCCTTACCTGGGAATCTGTCTCGGCATGCAACTCGCCGTCATCGAATGCGCGCGCAACATGGCCGGCCTCGATGGCGCGCACAGCACCGAGTTCGATCCGGAGACGCCGCATCCTGTGGTGGCGCTGATTACCGAGTGGCAGGATCGCGACGGCCGCGTTGAACATCGCGATGCCAGATCCGATCTGGGCGGCACCATGCGCCTGGGCGGCCAGGAGTGCGAACTGAAACCGGGATCGCTGGTGCGCAGGATTTATGGCGCGGATCGTATCGTCGAAAGACACCGCCATCGTTATGAAGTCAACAATCATTATCTGCCGCGGTTACAGGAGGCCGGATTGGCCGTCAGCGGTCTTTCGCTGACCGGCGATTTGTGCGAAATGGTGGAAATTCCGGGCCATCCATGGTTTGTCGGATGCCAGTTTCATCCGGAGTTCACGTCCACGCCGCGCGGCGGTCACCCGCTGTTCAAGTCGTTCGTGGAGGCTGCGCTGGCGCACGTGCGCTCCGCCCGCCGCTCACCGCAGGTGCAGAGCGCGCAACTGCAGCACGCGGTCGGCGGCACGGCCTGATGCGGGGCAGCCACAGCGTGTACGCATCCCGCGCATGAAACTCTGCGGATTCGAAGTCGGACTGGACCGTCCGCTGTTCCTGATTGCCGGCCCCTGCGTCATCGAGTCGCGCGCCATGGCCATGGATACGGCCGGCGAACTGAAAAAGATCTGTGCGGAACTGAACGTTCCGTTCATCTACAAATCCTCGTACGACAAAGCCAACCGCAGTTCGATCAAGTCCTTCCGCGGTCTGGGCATGGACAAAGGTCTTGAAATTCTCGCCGACGTGCGCAAGACGCTGGGCGTCCCGGTATTGACCGATGTGCATGCGATCGAAGAGATTGCACAGGTCGCGGCAACGGTCGATGTATTGCAGACGCCGGCATTCCTGTGCCGGCAGACCGACTTCATCTGCGCGGCGGCTGCCGCCGGCAAACCGGTCAATATCAAGAAAGGCCAGTTTCTGGCGCCCGGCGACATGGTCAATGTCGTTGACAAGGCGCGCGCCGCCAGCGGCGCAGACAACATCATGGTCTGTGAACGCGGCGTCACCTTCGGCTACAACAATCTGGTGTCCGACATGCGCTCGCTGATGATCATGCGCAATACCGGCTGCCCGGTGGTGTTCGACGCCACGCATTCGGTGCAGTTGCCCGGCGGGCAGGGCACCAGCAGCGGCGGGCAACGCGAGTTTGTGCCGGTGCTGGCGCGCGCCGCGGTCGCCAGCGGCATCTCCGGCCTGTTCATGGAAACGCACCCGCAGCCGGAGAAGGCCTTGTCCGACGGGCCGAATGCCTGGCCGCTGCAACACATGAAAACGCTGCTGGCGACATTGACCGCGATCGATGCGCTGGTCAAGCGCGGCGGCTTTGCGGAAAACAAACTTTAATCTGTCAGGACTACCCGGGAACCGGCAATGAGCGCAATCGTTGATGTAATCGGCAGGGAAATTCTGGATTCACGCGGCAATCCGACGGTGGAGGCCGACGTGTTGCTGGAATCCGGCATTCTGGGGCGAGCCGCGGTGCCGTCTGGGGCTTCGACCGGCAGCCGCGAAGCCATCGAGTTGCGCGACGGCGACCAGTTGCGTTATGGCGGCAAGGGCGTGCGCAAGGCTGTGGAGCATGTGAATACCGAGATCTGCGAAGCGGTGATCGGCGTTGATGCAACGGAGCAGTCGTTCGTCGATCGCACGCTGCTGGATCTCGACGGTACCGAGAATAAATCGCGTCTTGGCGCCAACGCCATGCTGGCGGTATCGATGGCGGTGGCGCGGGCGGCAGCCGAGGAATCCGGACTGCCGCTGCATCGCTACCTCGGCGGTGCGGGGCCGATGGCCATGCCGGTGCCGATGATGAACGTCATCAACGGCGGCGCGCATTCCGACAACGGGCTGGACATGCAGGAATTCATGATCGTGCCGGTGGGCATGACCAGCTTCAGCGACGCACTGCGCTGCGGCGTCGAGGTGTTTCACGCGCTGCGCAGGCTGCTGACGGATCGCGGCCTGTCCACGGCGGTCGGTGACGAAGGCGGTTTCGCGCCGCGCCTGCCCAAGCACGAGGCGGCAATCAAGGTCATTCTCGAAGCGATCGAAGCGGCAGGGTACCGGCCCGGCGAGGACGTGGCGCTGGCACTGGATTGCGCCAGCTCCGAATTCTTCGAGGACGGTGAATACACGCTGAGTTCCGAAGGCCTGTCATTGAAGGCTCCGGAATTTGTCGATTATCTGGCGGCCTGGGTCGATAAGTATCCCATCATCAGCATTGAAGACGGCATGGCGGAGAATGACTGGGACGGCTGGAAACTGCTGACCGACAGGCTCGGCAAACAGGTGCAGCTCGTCGGTGACGATCTGTTTGTGACCAACACCCGATATCTCAAACGCGGTATCGAGCAGGGTATTGCCAACTCGATCCTGATCAAGGTCAACCAGATCGGCACATTGACGGAAACGCTGGCGGCCATCGAGATGGCCAAGCGCGCCCGTTACACCGCGGTCATTTCGCACCGCTCGGGCGAAACCGAAGACACCACGATTGCCGATATCGCCGTGGCCACCAATGCCATGCAGATCAAGACGGGGGCACTGTCGCGGACTGATCGCCTGGCGAAATACAACCAGCTGCTCCGTATCGAAGAAGATCTCGGCGATACGGCGAGCTATCCGGGGCGCAGTGCTTTTTACCAGCTGCGCTAGGGCCCGCCTTCCGGGCTGATGCCATGCGGCTGCTTGCTCTGGCGCTCGGCTCCCTGATCCTGCTGATTCAGTATCCGCTGTGGCTGGGCAAGGGTGGGCTGTTGCGGGTATGGGAAATGGAGCGGCAGATCGAAGCACAGCGCCAGGCCAATGGCCGTTTCCAGTCGCGCAACAGCGCGCTGGACGCCGAAGTGCGGGACCTCAAGCAGGGGCTGGAGGCGATTGAGGAGCGGGCGCGCAGCGAGCTGGGCATGGTCCGTCATGATGAGGTGTTCTTCCAGGTGCTGGATGCAGCACCTGGAGATGCCGGCAAAACCCGGCGGTAGCCGGCAACGTTTGGGTGTTCAGAGTGCTTTGATGACACGATTTTCGGGAATACAGCAATGAGTGCGCGAATCATCGACGGCGCAGCCATGGCGCGGGAGGTGCTGGGCGAACTGCGGGCGCGCGCGGCGCATCTTGCGCAACTTGGACGTCCGGCGGGACTGGCCGTGCTGCTGGTGGGCGACGATCCGGCTTCTGCGGTCTATGTGCGCAGCAAGGAGCGGGCGTGCCGCGACACAGGCGTGCGGACATTCGACACCCGCCTGCCGGCGGCAACGACCGAGCAGGAACTGCTGCAGCAGATCGACAGACTGAATGCAGATCCCCAGGTGCATGGCATCCTTGTGCAGCTGCCGCTGCCGGCGCATATCAAAGCGGAGCGGGTTTTGCAGCGTATTGATGCCGCCAAGGATGTGGATGGCTTCAACTGGCGCAACTTGGGTGCCTTGCTGGACGGACACACGTCGCTGGCGCCCTGCACGCCGTCGGGCGTGATGGTGATGCTGGAGCGCTCGGGTATTGCCATCGCCGGACGCCATGCCGTGGTGCTGGGCCGCAGCAGCATCGTCGGCAAACCGGCGGCGCTGATGCTGCTCGAGCGCAATGCGACGGTCACCATATGCCATTCGCGTACGGCAGATCTGGCAGCGATCACCCGCCAGGCCGACATATTGGTCTGCGCCGTCGGTAAGCCGCGCATGGTGACTGCCGACATGGTCAAACCGGGAGCTGCAGTCATTGATGTCGGCATTAACCGTATGTCGGACGGGAAGCTGTGTGGCGATGTTGATTTTGGGTCTGTAAGTGAGCGCGCCGGCTGGATTACCCCGGTACCGGGCGGCGTCGGACCGATGACCGTGGCCATGGTTATCGCCAACGCCATCAACGCAGCAACCCGCGCCCCGGGTTAACTTGCCGGCGCTTGGCGCTATGGCAAGTGCTGGTTACATGGGCGGTGGCCCATTGTCTGCACTATTCAGGTGCTGCCATCAGTAACCCGTTGTTTAAGATATAAATATAACTCATTGTATTTATTACATTTATTGTTTTGAACTGACCTGGCACGACTGATGCATAGGCAGGGCTGACACCACGATTCGTCAGGCCGCCCTGCCATGAGTTCCGTAACAACACTGTTTCCGCCTGATGCCCATCCCGTTGCAGCTGATCTGCGGCGCATTCCGCTTCACGAACAGATCTGCAACAACCTGCGCGACCGCATCCTGACCGGGGATCTCGCGTCTCACCAGCAACTCCCCAGTGAAGCCTGCCTGATGCGTTCATTCGGCGTTAGTCGCGTTACTGTGCGGCAGGCGCTGAAAGACCTCGGTACTGAGGGTCTGGTTTACAGCCAACAGGGCAAAGGCAGCTTCGTCAGCGCACCGCGGGCGACCTGCAATCTCAGCGCACTGCTGGGGTTTCACGAGGCGATGCAGGGCAAACCGTTTGCGGCGACCTCGCAGGTTTGCTACAGCCACGAAATTGTTGCGTCCAGGGAAATCGCTGCTGCGCTGCACCTGAAGCGCGGTGACGTGGTGCTGGAAGTCAAACGCATACGCTGTCTCAATGCGCGACCGGTGTCGGTGGATCTGAGTTATTTCCCGCTGGATGTCGGTGAACGCTTGCGCGGGCAGGATCTGACTCAGGATATTTTTCCCTTGCTTGAAGCCCGTGGCATCGCACTTGGCCGCTCGCGGCTGTGGATCGAGGCTCAGCCCTGTTCCGCGGAGTTTGCCGCTGACCTAGCGATCCGGCCCGGGGAGCCGGTACTGCACCTGACGCGGTTGACCAGCAGCGCCCTCGAGCGCCCCATTGATTTTGAACACCTTTACTGTCGCGGCGACTCGTATCAGTACAAGGTCGAACTGCGCCGAAATCCGTACTGATGGATGGTAGCGGTTGCGCCTGCGCCATGGCGGTGCGTAATGCGCGAAGGCGCACCTCAATGACGCAGCCTTGTTAATACAAGTTGAGTCTCACTGGCGGTACGGCGCCAGCAGGCAGTCAGGCCGCCAGGCAGCGCTTGTATCGTGGCACGGCGGTTGCTGTATCAGAGTCAGAGTGCCCGCATGTTTCTTGGCCTGGGTACGTGGCAACTGACTCAACAAACCGGAGCGCGAATTGAATATTCCCGAAACCATTACGATGGAAACCGACGTTCTGGTTGTTGGCGGCGGCACTGCCGGGCCCATGGCGGCAGTAAAAGCCAAGGAGAAAAACCCCAAGCTGCGGGTGATGCTGCTGGAAAAAGCCAACGTCAAGCGCAGCGGCGCGATTTCGATGGGCATGGACGGGCTGAATAATGCCGTTCTGCCGGGGCATGCTACTCCTGAGCAGTACACCAAGGAAATCACCATTGCCAATGACGGCATTGTCAACCAGAAGACGGTGTACGCCTACGCCACGAACAGCTTCAAAACTATCGAAGAGCTCGATCGCTGGGGCGTCAAATTCGAGAAAGACGAGACTGGCGATTACGCCGTGCGCAAGGTGCACCATCTGGGCAGTTATGTGCTGCCGATGCCCGAAGGGCATCACATGAAAAAAATCCTCTACCGGCAGTTGAAGCGGACCCGTGTTGAGGTGGTCAACCGCGTGGTTGCCACGCGGGTGATTACCGACAAGCAGGGGCGGGCCGCCGGACTGATGGGGTTCGATTGTCGCACCGGGCAGTTCGTAGTGATCAAGGCCAAGACGGTGATCCTCTGCTGCGGTGCTGCCGGTCGCATCGGACTGCCGACGTCGGGCTATCTGTTCGGCACCTATGAAAACCCGACCAACGCCGGTGACGGTTACGCGATGGCGTATCACGCCGGCGCCGAACTGGCCAATCTCGAATGCTTCCAGATCAACCCCCTGATCAAGGACTACAACGGCCCGGCTTGCGCCTATGTGACGGGGCCGTTCGGCGGATATACCGCCAATTCGCACGGCGAACGCTTCATCGAGTGCGACTACTGGAGCGGGCAGATGATGTGGGAGTTCTACAACGAGCTGGAAAGCGGCAAGGGCCCGGTGTTTCTCAAGCTCGACCATCTCGCCGAAGAGACTATATCCAACATCGAAGTCATCCTGCATACCAATGAGCGGCCCAGTCGGGGCCGCTTTCACGACGGGCGCGGCACCAATTACCGCAGCAAGATGATCGAGATGCACATTTCCGAAATCGGATTCTGCAGCGGCCACAGCGCATCCGGCGTCTGGGTCAATGAAAAAGCCGAAACCACAGTGCCCGGCCTTTATGCCGCCGGTGATATGGCCAGCGTGCCGCACAACTACATGCTCGGCGCCTTTACCTACGGCTGGTTTGCCGGCGAGAACGCCGCGCAATATTGCGCCGACACCACGCCCGGCGAGGTGGACGAGGGGCAGATTGCGGCGGAACGGGCGCGTGTCATGGCGCCGCTGGCATTCCGCGACGGCATCCCGCCCGGCCAGCTTGAATACAAGCTGCGCCGCATGGTCAACGATTACCTGCAACCGCCCAAGGTCACGCGCAAGATGGAGCTTGGTCTTGAGCGCTTTGCTGAAATTGGCGACGACATCAAGCGGCTCAGTGCCGAGAATCCGCACGAGCTGATGCGCGCGATGGAAGTGCAGCACATCCATGACTGCGCCAACATGGCGGCCCATGCCTCGCTGTTCCGCACCGAGAGCCGCTGGGGTCTGTATCACTATCGCGTTGATTATCCAGAGCGCAACGATGCAGAGTGGTTCACCCACTGTCATCTGCGCAAGTCGGCCGACGGTCGCATGGAAAGCATCAAACGTCCAGTCGAACCCTACATCCTGCCGCTCGATGATGAGGAAAAAACCGCTTACCAGCGGCTGCGCGTCGTCAAAGAAGCCGTTAACGTCTGAGAGGAACTGTCATGACTTATGCCGCGCAACGCACCAGCGTCCCGGTCACCGTCGATGAGGAGAAATGCATCGCACAGAAGGGATGCACGGTCTGTGTCGATGTCTGCCCGCTCGATGTGCTGGCCATCGATTTGCTGAAAGGCAAGGCCTACATGAAATACGACGAGTGCTGGTACTGCATGCCGTGCGAGAAAGACTGCCCGACCGGTGCGGTGCATGTTGCCATTCCTTACCTGCTGCGCTGACTGGAGAGCAAGCCATGAGTATTTTGCAGGCTGCAGAATCCATGCCCGGTGATCTGGCAGTACGTCTTGCCGATGCCGATGCCGAGGTGCGGCGCATCGCGGTGATGGAATTGCCGTACAGCGACGAAGATAACATCCTGCCGTTGCTGCTCAAGGCATTGGCAGACGCCGATCCGCAGGTGCGTGCCGAGGCCGCCAAGGCAGTGGAAGGTTTCGAGGAACCCGAGGCTGTGACGGCATTGCTTGGTTTGCTGCATGACACGATGGAAGAAACGCGCCGTGCCGCAGCCGACACGCTGTCCGAATTGAAGTCCAGCAGCAACAGCGGACTGCTGCTGCAGGCCGTGGACGATGCCGATCCGTTTGTGAAAGCAGCGGTATTCAGGGCGCTGCGGCCGCTGCGGGTCGCCGACAGCCTGGCGCCGGCTTTGTCCGGCCTGGATCATCCGTCGCCGCAGGTGCGGCGCGAAGCCACCGGTGTGTTGGGTTACCTGAAACACGCGGGTTCACTGGGCCCGCTGACACGCGTAGCGATGAACGATCCCGATCCCGAAGTGCGGCGTATCGCTGTCGGCGCGCTGGGCTTCGCCACGGACGTTGAAGTGCTGCCGGCACTGACTCATGCGCTGAATGACTCCTCGTGGCAGGTGCGTGAGGAAGCCGCCGGCACCCTGGGCAAGCTGAAACTGTCCGGTGCAGTGGATTACCTGGTCACGGCGATGGCGGACCGCTACTGGCAGGTGCGGGTGCGTGCAGCGCGCAGTCTCGGGCGTCTCAAGGCGGCGGTTTCTCTGGGCGTATTGAGCGAAGCGCTGACCCATGAAATCAGCAATCTGCGCAAGGAGGCAGTGATTGCACTCGGTGAAATCGGCGATCCGCGGGCGATTCCGGCGCTGGAAACGGCGCTGGAGGATCCGGATCCCGACGTGCGCAAGCTGACCCAGCTCGCGCTGAAACAGATCCAGTTGAACAATCCGCCGCGCTGAGGAACTGCCATGGCTTATATCGTCACCGAACCCTGCGTCAATTGCCGATACACCGATTGTGTCGAGGTCTGCCCGGTGGATTGTTTTCACCAAGGACCGAACTTCCTGGTGATTGATCCCGAGAACTGCATCGATTGCACGCTGTGCGTGGATGAATGCCCGGTCGAGGCGATCTGCGAAGCCTCGGAGGTGCCGCCGGGGCAGGAGCATTTCATCGAACTCAATGCCCGTTACGCCGCGGTATGGCCGGTGATCACCGACAAGTCGGAGCCTTTGCCGACCGCAGAAACCTGGGCCGGCATCAGTGAAAAATTTGCCGAATTCAAAGAGGCTTGAGCCAATGAATAAGGATTTCATCAGAAGAATTTCCGTGGCAACGACGCGGAAGGCGACTGTGTGGAATTGTGTAGTCAATTTTTTCCAAGGAGTGGACATGAACATGGTCGGCGCTGAAGAATCCGTTGTCAGTCATGGGGTGCAAAAACTGGTGGTAATGATGCTGTGGTCATTGCTGTTGTTCGGCCTTGCCACGGGCATCGCTCATGCCCAGAAGGAAATCCTGATCGGCATTGGCACCCAAAACACGACCACCAACACCGTCACCGGCGGCATCGTCATCAAGGAACTGGGGCTGCTCGAAAAATATCTGCCGAAAACGGGGCAGTACAAGGACGTCAAATTCAAGATCGACTGGCAGAACTTCACTTCGGGTCCGCCGATCACCAACGGCATGATGGCCGACAAGATACAAATCGGCATGATGGGTGATTATCCGCTGCTGGTAAACGGCGCCACCGGTCAGCAGACCCGCAATGAAACCCTGCTGGTCGCGATCATCGCCTACAACCAGTACGGCGGCGGCAACGGCATGGTGGTACACAAGGATTCGCCGTATTACGAACTGGCCGACCTGAAGGGCAAAAACGTGTCCGTGCCTTTCGGCTCCGCGGCTCACGGCATGCTGCTGCAGGCGATGCAGGCGCGCGGCTGGCCGGAGAATTTCTGGAACTTGGCCAGCCAGTCGCCGGAAGTCGGTACCACCAACTTGCAGGAAAAACGCATCGACGGCCATGCCAATTTCGTGCCGTTCATGGAACTGCTGCCGTACCGCGGTTTTGCACGCAAGATATTTGACGGTGCGGAAACCAAGATCCCGACCTTCCACGGTGTAGTCGTGCGCAAGGACTTCGGCCAAAACCACCCGGACATTGTTGTTGCCTACATCAAGGCCTTGATGGAGGCGAACGATTGGGTGCGCAAGAATCCGAAACTGGCGGCGGAAAAAATCCAGGAATGGACCAAGATCGACAAGGAAGTGATCTATGTGTTCCTCGGGCCGGGCGGCATTCATACGCTGGATCCCACGATCAAGCCGAAATGGCTGGAAACCATCAAGAGCGCACACGGCGTGCTGGCCAAGTTGAACCGCATCAAGGATTTCAACGAACAGGCTTGGGTCAACGACATCTGGGTGCGTCAGGCGTTCAAAGAGCGGGGTATGGACTACGACAAACAGCGCGCGGCTTATATGACGTACGAAGTGACAGGCAAGGATCCGATTTGCGGAACTGCAATCACCAAACCGAGGGACGTAGGGCAGATCTGGATTGCCGACGGCGACATTCTCAGTTTCAGCACGCCGGCCTGCACGCTGACCGGGGTCAAGAAATACCGTGCCGAAGGCAAGAAATTGGGCGCGGTGTATCTGGTTGACCAGTCGCTGGGCATCAAGATGTTTGCGGACAAGGCGTTTTACGCCATTGGCGGCAAGGATCCGAAAAAACCGCAGATCATGCCGTTCCTGCTGAAAAAGGATGCCGAGGCGCATGCCGAGAAAATCGGCGGCAAGGTAGGCAGCTTTGACGAGGCGCTGGCCGTGGTCGGCGGCGCGTAACATGCATGCGCTGAAACAGCAGGCCGACTCGTCTGATCCCGAGACCGTTTCCCGGCAACCCGCCTTGGAGCCGGTGTGGGATGCCAGGCTGGTGCCTGCTGGTGCGGTGCCGGCGGGCGCGCCGAAAATCGGCGCGCATCGCTGGTGGATGGAACGCCTGCGCGGCCGTGCGTTGAGCGCGGTGTTGTGGATGGTCTCGCTGGCAGCCCTCTATGCCATTTGGCACTTCGGCACCCAGCAGCGCTGGGATTTCTACATCCGATTTACCAACATCCCGGCGCCGGGTGAGGTGTTCCATAAGTTGCTGGAGGTCAATAAGTCGGACAAGTACATCACCAACGTCTGGATCAGCGTGCGGCGCATCCTGTCGGGTTTCGGCATTGCAGTGATGCTGGCGGTCCCGTTGGGGCTGGTGATCGGCCGTTATCGCGTCGCGCGCGATCTGCTGATGCCGATCTGCGAGGTGCTCCGGCCGATCCCCGCCATAGCTTGGGTGCCGATGTCGATCATGCTGTGGCCGACCAACGAAGTGAGCATCATCTACATCACTTTCCTCGGTTCATTTTTTCCGATATTGCTGAACACGGTGCATGGCGTCTCCGCGTTTGACCCGGTGCTGGTACGGGCAGCACGCTGCCTGGGGGCGGGCGAGGCACGGTTGTTCTGGAATGTGATCCTGCCCGGAGTCCTGCCGCAGATCTTCACCGGTTTTGCCGTGGGCATGGGCGTGGCCTGGGTGTCGCTGATCGCGGCCGAAATGATTTCCGGGCAGTTCGGCGTCGGTTATTTCACCTGGGAAGCCTATTCGCTGGTCAACTATGCCGAAATCGCGCTGGGCATGATCACCATCGGCGTGCTCGGGCTGTTGTGCAGCGGTGCCATCCAGGTTATCGGCAAATTGCTGATGCCCTGGTCATCCTTTGTCGATGCGGAGAAAAAATGAGCGAACACTGCAGAGGGGCCATCGACATCAGCGACCTGGGCGTGGTGTTCAACGCCGGAGGTACTGTCGTCGAGGCCGTCGCTTCCGTAACCATGGACGTCAAACCGGGGGAATTTGTTTCGCTGATCGGACCATCGGGCTGCGGCAAGTCCACGCTGCTCAACATCGTCGCAGGTTTTGTGCAGCCGACCTCGGGCAGCGTGCTGGTCGATGGCGCGGTGATCAAGGGACCGGGATCCGACCGCGGTGTGGTGTTTCAGCAGTACTCGCTGTTTCCATGGCTGTCGGTACGCAAGAACGTCGAATTCGGCCTGAAAATGAAAGGCATGTCAGTCGCGCAGCGGGTGCCGCAGGCACGTACGCTGCTCGGTCTGGCCGGACTGCTGGCCTTCGAAAATCATTATCCCGATCAGCTTTCCGGCGGCATGAAGCAGCGCGTGGGTATCGTGCGCGCGCTGGCGACCAGTCCGCAGATGCTGCTGATGGATGAACCGTTCGGCGCGCTGGATGCGCAGACCCGGGTGGTGATGCAGGAAATCCTCACCAACATGTGGCAGCAGTTCCGCATCTCGGTGCTGTTTGTCACCCATGACATCGAGGAATCCATATTCCTGTCGGACAAGATTTATGTGATGACGGCGCGTCCCGGTCGAATCAAGGCTGAGATCAAGGTGCCGCTGCCCCGCCCGCGCACGCCGGAGATGACCTATACGCCGGAGTTTATCGGGTTGGTGCAGCAACTGAAGGGGCTGATCCGTGAGGAATCCCTGGCGGCCATGGGAGCGGAACTGAAAGACGGCGGACTGACCGGCTTCGGCATGGAAATCGGCCCACAGGGTATGGAAGCAGTGGTTTGACCGGCAATCAGGCAATGACAGCCCTGGCACAGCCGCTGGAAGTCAAAAATAACGGCAATGACGGAACGCTGAAAATTGCCTGGTCGGACGGCGTCACAGGCGTCATGACGCATCGGCTGTTGCGCGAGTCCTGCCGCTGCGCGCATTGTTCAGCGGATCTCCGCCGCGGTATTCCGGTGACAGCGGTATCCAGCATCCGCATTACCGTTGTCGAGCCTTATGGCGCCAACACATTGCGGCTGGGTTTTGACGACGGTCACCAGCGCGGCCTTTATCCGTTTGATTACCTCAGATCACTTGCGGCGCCAACGCTCCCGGAGGCTGCTGCGGCCACGTCAGCACGAGAATGAATTGGCAAAACCCAGCAGGAAGTCAGGACTGAGGTAACCACGGAATGTTGCGTAAGTCATCAGTGCCGCGAGCATGGAGAGCATTATCCAGACCAGCATTTTTTTCTGAGCCTCAGTCATCGCGGAAGCCTCTCTCGCTGGAAGCAAGGCAATCCGGATTATTGCACAGGCTCCGGACATGCAGTTTTGCCTTCGCAGGGCAGAATCACCGGTTGATATTACCCAGAAGTCTAATCAAATAACACCTTTGTGCAAGTTATGGATATCCCAGTTGCTATAATTTCTCCTTTGTCCCTCTCACGGAAAACCTTGAATTCATCTGCCGCACCAGGAATCCGCTTTGGTCTTGCGTTCGAGGATTTCTATCAGCGCGAGGGACTGCTCCGCATTGATCGCGCGTTCCTGCAGGAACTCGAAAAAACAGATGCCGCTGTACACGCGCGGCTGGTGGCAGCACGTGATGGTGCGACGCTGACGGCCAAGGAGGAATCCGGGCTGTTGCTGGCGCTGGCACCGTACCTGGACGATTTCATCGCGCAGCTGTTCGGCATCGGGGCGGAGGTTCGCGCGTTGTCGGCAAGGCATCACGATCTGGCGCCGCTGTACAGCATCAAGCGCCTGTTTGTGCAGCGCAAGGCCATGCACAAGTACAAGGCGGACGCGGCTGCCGCATTTGACGGCGCTGCGCTCGGCAAGCGGCTCGAGGCGTTGTTCGGCGAGCCTTTCACGGAACTGGCCTTTGCGCGGCATGTCATGCAGTGGCAGCAGGACGAGCAGGCTCATGCGGAGGCGCAGGAGCTGGCGCTGCAGTATGCGGCATGGGCTGCGCATACTGACGCTGGGCGCACCAGACATCATGCCGGCGTATTGTTCAAATCGCCGCACAAACTGGACATGCAGCATCTGGTGCCGGTGCGGACGGCGACGGCCGCCGGTTACACCGAGCATCGTTTTGACGCATCACGGCTGAGGCAACGCCAGGGGTTCAAGCTGACCGACAGCGGCACCGATCTCACCGGCGCGCTGGATCAGGCCAACTACTGCATCTGGTGCCATGAACAGGGCAAGGACTCGTGTTCAAAGGGGTTGCTGGAGAAGGGCGCCAGCGGCCGCGGTGCTCAGTCGTTCAAAAAATCCCCGTTCGGCATTACGCTGGCCGGCTGTCCGCTCGAGGAAAAGATCTCGGAGTTTCACAAAGCCAAGAGCGCAGGGCTGGCCATCGGCGCGATTGCCATCATTGCCATCGACAATCCGATGGTGGCGGCGACCGGGCATCGCATCTGCAACGATTGCATGAAAGCCTGCATTTACCAGAAGCAGGAGCCGGTCGATATTCCGCAGGCGGAGACCCGCACGTTGAAGGATGTGCTCGAGCTGCCGTGGGGTTTCGAGATCTACAGCCTGTTGACGCGCTGGAATCCGCTCAATCTCCGGAATCCCGTGCCGAAGGCGCCGACCGGCAAGCGGGTGCTGATCGCAGGCATGGGACCTGCGGGATTTTCGCTGGCGCATTACCTGATGAACGACGGCCATACGGTGGTCGGCATCGATGGTCTGAAAATCGAGCCGCTGCCGCCTGAATTCTCGGGTGTGGACGCAGCCGGCCAGCGCGTGCCGTTCAAGCCCATTCACGATGTGCGTGAGTTGCGCGAATCGCTGGACCAGCGGGCCATGGCCGGTTTCGGCGGCGTTGCCGAATACGGCATCACCGTGCGCTGGGATAAAAACTTCCTGAAGATCATCAGGTTACTGCTGGAGCGCCGGCAGCAATTTGCGCTGTTTGGCGGCGTGCGTTTCGGCGGCACGATCACTGCCGAAGAGGCGTTTGCCGCGGGTTTCGACCATATCGCGCTGGCGATTGGTGCGGGGCGCCCCACGGTGCTCGACATGCCTCATGGCCTGGCGCGCGGCGTGCGCACCGCATCGGATTTCCTGATGGCGCTGCAACTGACCGGCGCCGCGAAAACCGATTCCATTGCCAACATGCAGTTGCGCCTGCCGGTGGTGGTCATCGGCGGCGGGTTGACGGCCATCGACACCGCCACGGAAGCGCTGGCGTACTATCCGCTGCAGGTCGAGAAATTCCTGCTGCGCTATGAATTGCTGGCGCGCGAGCACGGTGAAACCGCGGCACGCATTGTGTGGAATCCGGAAGAGCGCGAAATTGCCGACGAGTTCATGGCGCATGCACGGGCGATCCGCACTGAGCGCGCGGCTGCCGCGCAAGAAGGCCGCGCGCCGCGCGTCCTGCAGCTGTTGCAAGCCTGGGGCGGCGCGACCATCGCCTATCGCAAACGCCTGATCGACAGTCCGTCGTACACCCTCAATCACGAGGAGGTACACAAGGCGCTGGAAGAAGGTATTGTTTTTGCGGAAGGCCTGACGCCGCTGGCCATTGAAGTGGACGGCTATGGCCATGCCCGTGCGTTAAAGGCAGTGGTGCATGACAAAAGCGAAAACGGCGAATGGCGCGAAACAGGGCGCGTGGAGCTGCCGGCGCGGGCCATCCTGATTGCCGCCGGCACCCAGCCCAATACCGTGCTGGCCCGTGAAGACGCGGCGAATTTCGTGCTCGACGGCCGTTATTTCCGGGCCTGCGATGCGTCCGGTCAACCGGTGGTCGCGGAAAAGGCGATCGCCAAACCCAACACCGTCAATGTGCTGCTGTCGAAGCGCGACGACGGCCGCTGCATCAGTTATTTCGGCGATGTGCATCCTTCGTTTTTCGGCAATGTCGTCAAGGCCATCGGCAGCGCCAAGCAGGGATACCCGGTGGTCAGCAGCGTGCTGGAACAGGTGCAGCCGGCGGCGCCGGCTGATGACGCTGCATTTCTCGGCAGGCTGCAGCGTGAACTGCGTGCGACGGTGCATGAGGTGAAGCGGTTGACGCCGCAGATTGTCGAGGTCGTGGTGCGCGCGCCGCTGGCGGCGCGGCGCTTCCGGCCGGGACAGTTCTACCGGCTGCAGAATTTCGAGGCGCTGGCGCCGCGTACCGAAGGCAGTACGCTGGCGATGGAAGGGCTGGCATTGACCGGCGCCTGGGTTGATGCGGAGCAGGGGCTGCTGTCGACCATTGTGCTGGAAATGGGTGGTTCCAGCGATTTATGTGTGGAATTGAAGCCCGGCGAACCCATTATCCTGATGGGGCCGACGGGTACGCCCACAGAAATTCCGTCGGATGAGACCGTGGTGCTGGTCGGCGGCGGGCTGGGCAATGCCGTGCTGTTCTCCATCGGTCAGGCCATGCGCAAGGCCGGTTGCAGGGTGCTCTATTTCGCCGGTTACAAACGCATGATCGACCGCTACCGGATTGCGGACATCGAGGCGGCCGGCGATGTCGTGGTCTGGTGCTGTGACGAGGAGCCGGGGTTTGTGCCGGCGCGGCCCGGCGACCGCAGCTTCGTCGGCAATATCGTGCAATCCATGAGGGCGTACGCGGCGGGCGAACTCGGCGCGCAGGCGATACCGTTCAAAGATGTCGATCGCATCATCGCCATCGGCTCCGACCGGATGATGGCTGCGGTGGCTCGAGCGCGGCATGATGCGCTGAAACCGTATCTGAAGCCGCAGCACCATGCCATCGGTTCCATCAACTCGCCGATGCAGTGCATGATGAAGGAGGTCTGCGCGCAATGCCTGCAACCGCATGTGGATCCGCAGACCGGCAAGACCAGCTACGTGTTTTCCTGTTTCAATCAGGATCAGCCGCTGGATTGCGTGGACTGGCAGGCGCTGGATCAGCGGCTGAAGCAGAACTCGACGCAGGAAAAACTGACCGCCGAGTGGCTGGACCACTGCCTGGTCAAGCTGGAGTTGCGCGACATTCAGCGCATCTAGCGGCTGCCCGGAGCGATGGGTGCCCGCGGATAGAATTAGGCGATATTGTACTTCCCGTACCCAGTTTTGGGGAAGGGAGTAGCATGAGGGCCAATTTTGAACCATTGGGAGAGGTGGCCTACAAAGCCACTGGCTACAAAATGATCAACTCCATAGATATCAAGCGATTTAGGGGCTTTGAAAAGGCCCACGTTGGTAACTGTGCCCGCGTAAATCTCGTGGTCGGGGAAAATGGCGTCGGAAAAACCGCCTTTCTAGAAAGTATTTTTCTTGCGGCTGGCGGTAGCCCGGAAGTAGCAATTCGCATGAGAAATTGGCGCGGACTTGGTGAGGGACCGATTCAAGGAACACCCGAACAGGTTGATGAGGCAATCTGGCGAGATATGTTTCATGATTTTCGGAAGAGTTTGAATATTTCAATATCGCTTAAGGGGGATGCATCAAACTCCAGATCGGTGACCATTAGCTGGAATGATCAACCTACATCCATTCCAATTTCTTCAAGCGCAGATTCAAATACAAAAGCAATAGCCCCGGTTTCCTTTAAGTGGACTGATTCAAATGGACATGATTTTTTAGTTCGTCCGACCATTGAAAACGGGCAATTGAAAATGAATAGCACCCCAAGACGGCCCGCGGAAACATTCTTTTTCCCAGCAAACCACAGCTATTCTGCTATTGAAACTGCCGGTCGCTTCTCATCGCTAAGCAGAATTTCTGCTGAGAGCGATGTGGTTGATTTGTTCAAGGAACACTTTCCAAGAATTGAATCGCTATCTGTCGAGGTGTTGGCTGCGTCAGCTATGCTTTACGCGAAAGTAGCCGATATACCAGAGAAGATGCCATTGAATCTCATGGGTTCAGGCATGAGCAAACTCGCATCTATTTTATTTGCCATTCCAGAGCATAAAAAAAGCGTTGTTTTAATTGACGAACTTGAAAATGGCCTTTACTACAAAAGACTTCATCAGGTATGGCTTGCCCTTCATTCGTTCGCAACAAAATATGACACTCAAATATTCGTAACCACCCATAGCGCAGAATGTCTAAATGCCGCATCTAAAGTTGCAGAAATTTATCCGAGCGATTTTTCTGTAATACAGGTTGGCCAAAAGACTGGAGCCGCTACTCTGCGCCAATTCGCTGGGGATAAGTTTGTTGACGCCATGAAAGAAGATATAGAAATTCGATAATGCGAATCGAATCCAGAACATTTCATGGTCCGTGGTTTGTAATTTGCGAAGGCCCTGGTGATAAATGCTTCTTGGATCGGCTTCTCCAGCATCATGGGCTGAGGGAGCAATTCGACGTCGCCTACCCATCTGCTCAGGGGCGTGGAGCAATACCTAAGGGGCTAACAACCTTCATTGAGACATCCGTAAGCTTTCAAGAAAATGTTCGGGGAATAATCATTGTTTCCGACAATGATGAAGATATGGCCGTGTCGCTTAAGGAATTAACTGATGGATTGAAAAAGGAAAAAAAATTTAAGCCGCCAACAGCCGTGCAGCAACTTAGTCGAACCGACGGGCTCCCGCCACTTGCAATATTGATGATACCAATTGGCCAAACTGGGAATCTTGAATCAATCTGCCTGCCCGGTGCTTATCAAAAGTGGGGGCTAAAAAACGCTCTTGATGCTTATCTTATGGCCACCCCAGCAAATGGCTGGACACTAGGCAAGCAATCAAAGATGAGAATGACGGCAATGATTGCTGCCACATGCGCCAAAAAACCTGATGCGAATTTTGCGACGCATTGGCAGGAGCCCACAGAGTTTCATGTCCCTGTAGATAATCCAAGCTTTGATGGCCTCGTTACTTTTTTCCGCGATTTCCCGGCTTTGGTGGATGTTTAGTTGGCGCAATTATTTTTAATGCACTCTCAAACGCCACCCCATTTTCATCAGCCTCTAGTGATTTCGCAGTCTCAACAAATCGCCGAGACTGCGCCGCTGGCGTGTCTCTACTCTTCTTTTTTGGCATTACGTTTTTTCCTTCGCCAAGGTTCCTCGTTAATGAGCCGTCTTATAAGTCAGCCGCTTGCCCTTCACGCCTTGCAGCAGAATCTCGGCGCGTTGGGTATCGTCAACGCCGTTCGCGGCGCGGTTGGAATAGCGGAAATCGAACTCGGACAGGTAACGGTTCAGATGGTTATGCCCGCAGTGTTGGTAAACACCTTTCATGCCGCGCTTGAAAATCGAAAAGAAACCTTCAACGGTGTTGGTATGAATGGTCTTATCGAAGTGGTCAACGTAGCGGCCAATGCTGTGAATGGTGGTGCCGTGGTCGCTAAAGAACCGACCAATGCGGCGGTATTGAGTGGCCTCATCAGTCATGACGCGGGCGCTCTTGTTGACGTTGGCTTGAATGATCGGGAACAGGGTTTTGAGTTTCAGGTTATCCACGACAATGCTACGGGCACGGCCAGTGCTGCGATCAATCAGGGAGAGCACTTTGTTCTTGTGGGCATAGCCTCGCGCATCCTTGCCTTTTTCCTTAGTCACGCCGATAAAGGTTTCATCAATTTCCACGGTGCCGCCACCAGAGCCAAAGGTATCCAGTCCGCCGTCCTTCATGGCCTCACGAATGCGGTGCGACATGAACCAAGCCGACTTGAGGGTAATGCCAAGGGTGCGGTGCAGTTGGTTGCTACTAATACCCTTCTTGCTGGCCGAGATCAGGAAAATGGCTTGGAGCCACAGGTGCATAGCAATGTGGCTGGCCTCGAAAATGGTGCCAATCTTCACGGTAAACGGCTTGCGGCAGTCGTAGCATTTATACAGGCCAAGGCGGGTCGATTTGCCGCCCATGCGCTTGTTGCGCTCCATGCCGCCGCAGTGGGGGCAGACCGGGCCATGCGGCCAGATACGGGCCTCTACGAACTCGTAGGCGGCTTCTTCATTATGAAAATGGGGTTGGGTAAGGATGGATTTGCTCATGACTGGCTCCTGAAAGTGAAACCAGTATGAGGGAATCAAGTGGGTATGTCAAGTATAACATCGCCTAGAATTACTTTAACCTGTTGTTTTTAAACATATTTTTGTAATCAGCTTACCCTTCGACGAAATCAGGGCGAAAGGTCATTCTGAGAGCCGTTCGTGGTGAGCTCGTCGAACCATGAATGGCGTGGCCTGTCATTGTATTGTGTGATTTAAGCATTTGTTTTAATTAAGTAAATTTTTTTATCCCCGCGATCCGGGTGGTGGCGACAAGGGCGCGCTGAACTGGACATCCATCTGGTCGTTGAAGATATCGTCCAGCCGGCGCACGCCGGCATCGCCGCCGAGCAACTCATAAGGGGACTGTTCGCGCTGCGTCTGGGTATTCATCGTGCGCGCGATTGTAGCGCGCGCGGTTCGGGCGTCCTGACCTGCCCCCCGCCAGCCCTACCAATCTGAAGTAGAGAAGTCCGTCAAATCATGGAGAAT
>CAZAOZ010000044.1:0-25571 GCA_964486865.1 uncultured Bordetella sp. | reverse complement strand
CGCCTATCGCCGCTTCCGTGAACTGCAACACCAGCAGCGGCTCGCCGGCGAGCCGTTTGCACGGGTGAACGCGCGCAGCGTGGCGCAGGAGGTGAATGCGGTGAAAACGCTGTGGCTGGCGCTGTTTGGCGCCGCCCGCTGACCGGCAGCAACGGCGCGGCAGAAACAGCGACTTATACGGTGACTTCGCGCAAGTGAGGTGCGAGATCAATCAGCCGGTAAACCTCGATCTTGCCCTTGCCCTTGGCTACGACGGAAATCGGGCCTTCAAACTCGAACTGGCTTTTCGAGCGCCGGTAAGTCATCGCATCGACATAAATCATGCCCGACTTTGCCTCGCTGGTGACGCGGCTCGCCGTGTTGACCGTATCGCCCCACAGGTCGTAGATGAACTTGCGGGTGCCGATCACGCCGGCAACCACCGGCCCCGAGCAAATGCCGATATGGATGCAGAGCGGCATCTTTTTCGTCTCCGACAGCTCATTCATGTATTTCTGCATGTCCAGCGCCAGGCGCAGCATGGCCGCGGTGTAGTCGCGCGCATCGACCGCAAAATCGACGCCGTCATGCTCAAGCAGGCCGCCGGCCGCCATGTAGGCATCACCGATGGTCTTGATTTTCTCGATATGGTGAAAATCCGCCATCGCATCGAATTTTGAAAACACCTCGTTCAGCAGCTCCACCATGACCTTGGGCGGCGCCTCTTCGGAGAGATTCGTGAAATTGATGATGTCGGCGAACATCACCGTGACATCGGCAAAACCGTCGGCAATGATGCCCTTCTGATCCTTGAGGCGGCGCGCGATCGGCGCCGGCAGGATATTCAGCAGCAGGGTTTCCGATTTCTCCTGCTCGATGCTCAGCAGACGGTTCTGCTCGGTGACCGCTTCCTGCAGCTTGTCGCGCTCGCTCACGAAGTAGCGAATCAGCAGGTACATGATGGTGGACATCGCGATGAAGTTGAGCGTAAAAAACACCGCGATGCTCTGCATGGTGACGCCCGCCTCCACGCCCGAAGTCAGCAAGTAGTCGAAAAACCCCGAAACCCCGGTCAGGATGACGTATGCGGCGAACCACGGCAGCGACTGGCGCGCGCCCTGGAAAATCATCACGCCGACCGGCGCCAGCAATGCCCACAGGCCCACACCCGAAGAACTGACGAAACTGCCGATGCTCCACTGCATGATGAACGGCATGAACAGGAACAGGCTGACCTGCAGCGTACGGAATATCGCAAAATTCAGCGAATAGATGTAATACGCCAGCGATACCACCGAGATGCCCAGATACAGCAGCGGCACCGTCGATGAGAACTTGATGCCCATCGCCCAGTACAGCGCCAGCCACAGCACCGAACCGAAGCCCATCAGACCGCAGGCAAAAATGAGCAGCGTCTTGTTGAGCCTGTCCTGGTCGCTGTCTTGCGCGTTGATCACGCGTTCGCTGAGACCGTTCAGCCGCGCGCGCAGGTTTCCCGCCATCTTTTTCACCACTCCCGTTTCGCCGGACACCGGCGGCTGTCGCCCCGGGCTTGTTGTCTGCTGACAACCAACCTATCCGCGCATTGTATCCGGTAACGGCATTAACTTGCACTTGCGATACGCGCAGCAATTTTCCGTATGGCGAACGCATCAGCACTGCCGGGCAAATCGGCTAAAATGCCGGTTCGCAGCACCAACAGCGCCCTCCATATGCAACACGTTCAGCGTCACTGAAGTTCAATATCGGGAGAGTATCGGCATGTCCATGGCAGACCGCGACGGGTATATCTGGCAAGACGGGAAACTGGTGCCCTGGCGCGACGCAACAACCCACGTCCTGACCCATTCCCTGCACTACGGCCTGGCCGTTTTTGAGGGGGTGCGGGCCTACAAGACCGAGATCGGCACGGCGATTTTCCGTCTGCAGGACCATACCGACCGGCTGTTCAACTCCGCGCATATCTACATGATGAAAATCCCGTACACGCGGGAACAACTCATGGCGGCGCAGAAGGAAGTCGTGCGCGCCAACAAGCTGGAATCCTGCTACATCCGGCCGATCGCCTTTTACGGCTCGGAAAAAATGGGAGTGTCGCCCAAGGGCAACCGCGTGCATGTGGCCATTGCCGCCTGGCCGTGGGGCGCCTATCTGGGCGCCGAAGCCATTGAAAAGGGCATCCGCGTGAAAACGTCGTCTTACGCCCGCCACCACGTCAACGTGTCGATGACCCGCGCCAAATATTCCGGCACCTATGCCAACTCCATCCTCGCCAACCTCGAGGCCACGGATCATGGTTACGACGAAGGCCTGCTGCTCGATGTCGATGGTTTCGTGGCCGAGGGTTCCGGCGAAAACCTGTTCATGGTCAAAAACGGCAAGCTCTACGAGCCCGAACTGACCAGCGCGCTGATCGGCATCACCCGGGAATCGATCATCACGCTCGCCGAGGAGATGGGTTATACCGTGGCCTCGCGGCGCATCACCCGCGACGACCTGTACATTGCCGACGAAGCCTTTTTCACCGGCACTGCAGCCGAGGTCACGCCGATCCGCGAGGTCGATGGCCGCGTCATCGGCGACGGCAAGCGCGGCCCGATCACCGAGCGCCTGCAGAAAATGTTTTTTGACTGCGTCAACGGCAAAGCGGCCGCCCATCGCGACTGGCTGTCGCCGGTGGCCGTCTGATCATCATGAGCGAACCCACCGCCAACACGGCGCGGCTGATCGAAGTCTCGACCGACGATCTGCCGCTGCACTGCCCGATGCCCTCGATGCTGCTGTGGAACGCGCATCCCCGCGTGTTCCTGCCGGTAGAAAAAACCGGTGAGGCGCTGTGCCCGTACTGCGGCACGCGCTACACGCTGAAAGGCGGCGCCGGCGCCGCGCATCATTGAGTAGTGCGCGCACCGCGCCGCCCATGAACATACTTGTTGTCGGCCCCTCCTGGGTCGGCGATACCGTCCTCTCGCAGCCGCTGCTGCGGCTGCTCAAGGACCGCCACCCCGGCGCGCAGATCGACTATTTAGCCCCGCCGTGGACGCTGCCGCTGCTCGCGCGCATGCCCGAAGTGCGCGCCGGCATCGAAAATCCGTTCGGCCATGGCGCCCTGCAGCTCGCGGCGCGCCGCAGGTTCGGCCACTCGCTGCGTGCCGCCGGCTATGACCGGGCCGTGGTATTGCCCAATTCATTCAAATCGGCACTGATCCCGTGGTTCGCCGGCATACCCGTGCGCACCGGATTTCGCGGCGAGGCGCGCTGGGGGCTGCTCAACGATCTGCGCCGGCTCGACGCGCAGGCCCTGCCGCAGATGGCGCAGCGCTTCGCGGCGCTGGCGCTGTCCGCCGGCATGCCATTGCCCGCAACCCTGCCGTCCCCCGTGCTGACCTCATCCGCCGCGGATCAGACCGCGTTGCTGGCCCGGCTGCAACTCGACCGCGGCAAACCGGCGGTCGCCTTCTGTCCCGGCGCCGAATACGGCCCGGCCAAATGCTGGCCGGCCGCGCATTTCGCGACGCTCGCCCGGAGCCTCGCCGCGCGCGGCTGCGCGGTCTGGCTGGTCGGCTCACCCAGGGATCACGCGGTTGCGGAAACCATCCTGCAGGCCAGCGCCGGCGCCTGCGTCAATCTCTGCGGCAAGACCAGCATCGCCGAGGCCGTCGATCTGCTGGCGGCGGCACGCCTGACCGTCACCAATGACTCCGGGCTGATGCATGTCGCTGCCGCGGTCGGCCGTCCGCTCGTCGCACTGTATGGATCGAGTTCGCCGCGGTTCACGCCGCCGCTGAGCACGCAGGCGCGCATCGTCTCGCTCGGCGTCGAGTGCAGCCCCTGTTTCAGGCGCGAGTGCCCGCTGGGGCATTTCAAATGCCTGAACGATCTTGCACCGGAACGCGTCTTCGCCGAAATTGATTTTGCTAGAATCGGCGCCTGAATCATCAGCACCCGAATCGGGCAGACCGGAATACTGATGTGAAAAAAACACTGTTCGCGACGCCGCAGGACGCCGAAGCCGCCTTCTACGACGCCTTCGCCAAGGCCGATCTCGAAGCCATGATGGAGGTCTGGGGCGACGATGACGACATCTACTGCGTGCATCCGGGCGGCACGCGCGTCTGCGGCGTCGAACGCATACGCGAATCATGGCGGCAGATTTTTGCCGGCGGACAGAACCTGCGCTTCAACCTCCGCGACCGGCAACTGATCCATACCATGATGCTCGCGGTGCACAGCGTTTATGAACATATCGCAGTGGCCGGGCAGGCGCGGGCGCGCCAGGCCATGATTGCCACCAATGTTTATCAGCGCAGCGAGCGCGGCTGGCGCATGGTCGCCCATCATGCGGCCCCGGCGCCGGCCGCCGTACAGCAGGAAATTCCCGCCGAGCGCAGCACCAAGACGCTGCACTGACGCGCCGCCGCAAGGGCAGCGCTGTCCGCGATGTGAATCCGCGGAGCACAACGGCAGACGCATTCGCTATACTTTGGCCGTCCGTTCAGCGGACGAGCGCGAATTGACGCCCACCGCCATCCAGGAATTGCGCATTCCCATGTCCGCATCATCCATCGCCACCGGATTGTCATTGCCGCCGCGCAGTTCCAAGCCGCGCAGCCGCGGCATCACCTCGATGATCGACTTCGGCCCGGACACCTTCGGCTGGTCCGGCGGCGAACGCGGCATCAGCGATCTGCTCGATGTCGCCGCCGATTACATCGACTACGCCAAGATCTATGCGATGAACGCGCTGCTGATCCCGGCTGCCGTGGTCAAGCGCACCACAACACTGTACCGCGATGCCGGTGTTACGCCGTTTGCCGGCGGCATCCTGTTTGAATACGCCTGGCGCCGCAACGAAATCGACGGACTGATCGCATTGCTCGCCGGGCTCGGCATCCCCGGGCTCGAAATTTCCGAAAACTACGTGACGCTGTCCGACAATGAACGCCGGCGCATGATCGCGCGCTTCCAGCAGGCCGGATTGCAGGTGGTCTATGAATTCGGCCGCAAGAATCCCGACCAGCCGCTGAGTCTCGATTATCTGGAAAGCATCGTGCGCGCAGTCGCCGCGCAGGGCATCCACCACGTGACCGTCGAGCAGTGCGAAATGGATCTGCTGGCAAAGGATTCGCCGCAAAGCCTGCAGGCGCTGTCGGCGCAGGACTGGTTTGATCACGTGGTCATCGAAGCCGATCCGTACTGCTTCCCGCAGCAGCATGTGCAGATGCTGCGCGACTTCGGCCGCGACGTGAATCTTGCCAACATCGCGCCGGGCCAGATCCTGCGGCTGGAAGGTTTTCGCCAGGGCATCGGCCGCGCGGTCAATTACTCGCTGCTGTCCGGCGACGATTCGCGCCCTGCCGGCATTGCCAAGTAAACCAGTAACTAATTTTTTATTGATATTTTACATTTCCCATGAACAAAGACCTGTTCGGCAGTCCTGATGTCATCGTCGTCGGCGCCGGCAACGCCGCCGCCTGCGCCGCACTGGCCGCGCGCGAAAGCGGCAGCACGGTGATCATGCTGGAAGCAGCGCCGCTGGAAGAATGCGGCGGCAACAGCCGCTACACCGCGGGCGCGATGCGCGTGCTGTTCAATGGCGTCGACGACCTCAAGCAACTCGTCCCCGACCTCACCCAGGCCGAAATCGACAGCGCCGACTTCGGCACCTACACCGCCGACCAGTTCTACGACGACATGGGCCGCATCACCCAGTACCGCACCGATCCTGACCTCTGCGAAATCCTCGTCTCGCGCAGCCTGGAGACGCTGACCTGGATGCGCAAGAAAGGCGTCAAGTTCCAGGCGAGCTTCGGCCGCCAGGCCATGAAAGTCGGCGGCAAGTTCAAATTCTTCGGCGGCCTCGCCGCCGAAACCTGGGGCGGCGGACCGGGCCTGGTCGAGAACGAACATAAAGCCTGTGCAAGTGTAGGCATCAGGATTTTCTACGAAACGCCGGCCACCGGCCTGATCACCGACATCGACGGCAAGGTGACCGGCGTCAAGGCGCGGCATCAGGGCCGGCATGTCGATATCCCGTGCAAGGCGGTGGTGCTGGCCTGCGGCGGTTTCGAATCCAACGCGGAGATGCGCACGCGCTACCTCGGCGCCGGCTGGGATCTGGCCAAGGTACGCGGCACCCGCTTCAACACCGGCGCCGGCATCCGCATGGCGCTCGAAGCCGGCGCGCTGCCTTATGGCCACTGGTCGGGCTGTCATGCCGTGGGCTGGGATCTCAACGCGCCGCCATTCGGCGACCTCGCGGTCGGCGACAACTTCCAGAAGCACAGCTACCCGATCGGCATCATGGTCAATGCCAACGGCGAACGTTTCGTCGACGAAGGCGCGGACATCCGCAACTACACCTATGCCAAATACGGCGCCGTGGTGCTGGCGCAGCCGGGCCTGTTCGCGTGGCAACTCTATGATGCCAAGACCATCCCCATGCTGCGCGACGAATACCGCATCAGGCAGGTCACCAAGGTGCGCGCCGACACGCTCGAGGAACTGGTCAAAAAACTCGACGGCGTCGATGCCGCAGCCTGCCTGCGCGAAATCCGCGCCTACAACAAGGCCGTGCGCACCGATGTGCCGTTCAATCTGGCGGTCAAGGACGGCCGCTGCACCGAGGGGCTGAAGATCAACAAATCGAACTGGGCGCTGACCATCGATGAGCCGCCGTTCGAAGCCTACGCCGTGACCTGCGGCGTCACCTTCACCTTCGGCGGCGTCAAGATCAATAACCAAGGCGCCGTCGAAGACACCGCCGGCAAGCCGATCCCCGGTCTCTACGCCGCCGGCGAAATGGTCGGCGGGCTGTTCTATCACAACTATCCCGGCGGCACCGGCCTCACCTCCGGCGCCGTGTTCGGCAGGCTCGCCGGCAGCAGCGCCGGCGCCCAGGCCAAAGCCTGACGTTCCAGACTGTGAGAAACCCTTCCTGCACCGAACCGTTCCGGGCGTAGAATCCCGCGACAGCCCCACAGGAGAAGTTCGTCATGAATGCCCCCGCAATCAACATCAACAAGCCGGTCCGCGAACAGGTCAGCAAGGAAGAGTGGGAAGCCCGCGTCAACCTCGCCGCCTGCTACCGCCTGATGGCGGAATTCGGCATGGTCGAAATGGTGGCCAATCATATTTCAGTGCGCGTGCCCGGCACCAGGGACCAGTTCCTGATCAACCCCTACGGCATGCTTTACGAGGAAATGACCGCCTCCTCGATGCTGAAAATCGATCTCGACGGCAAAGTCCTGTTCAATGCCACCGACTACGGCGTCAATGAAGCCGGCTTCGTCATCCACAGCGCGATTCATGCCGCGCGTCATGACGTCGATTGCATCATCCACACGCACACCCTCGCCGGCATGGCGGTATCCGCGATGAAGTGCGGCATCATGCCCATCGCGCAATCGTCGATGCGTTTTCTCGACATCGCCTACCACGACTACGAAGGCGTCGCCCTGCGCCTCGAAGAACGCGAGCGCCTGGTTGCCAACCTCGGCAACCGCGAAGCCATGGTGCTGCGCAACCACGGCCTGCTGACCACCGGCGCCAGCATCCCCGAATGTTTCAACAACATGTACCGGCTGGAGCGCGCCTGCCAGTTGCAGGTGATGGCCCTGTCGTGCAATACCGAACTGCAACTGCCGCCGCAGGAAGTCACGCAATACACCAACAACCTGATGCTGCCCGGCGTGCGCCGCCGCTTCGGCCTGCTGGAGTGGCCTGCAATGCTGCGCAAGCTTGACCGCACCGACACGTCATACCGGAACTGAATTCGACGCTCCGCAATAAAAAAGAGCCCCGCGGGGCTCTTTTTTGTTTTTGCTGAAACGATTTATTTCAACAACCGGATCGCAAACGGGTATTTGTAATGCTCGCCTTTGGACACCGCGACGGCGGCCAGTACGCAAAACACCAGATTGGCAACCAGCAGCAGCGGCAGCAGCAGCATGCCGATCAGCACGAACATCAGTATCCATGCGCCGACAATGGCGATCATCATGGTGATCTGGAAATTCAGCGCTTCCTTGCCCTGCTCATCGACGAATGGCGACTGGTCTTTCTTGATCAGCCAGATGATCAATGCTCCGACAAAGCCGGAAACAATGCCCAGCAGGTGCGCCAGCATCGCCAGGTTGCGGTCGTCATTGCTCGGGGTTTGCGCGACAGGATCGTTCATGAACTCACCTCCCTTTCCGGTTGATGGATGACAGTGTCCTGCGCGGATTGTGGCACGAACCTCCGGCGCCGGTAAATCAGCATCCAAACCGGGTACCATCGGCCCCATGATCACACTCGCTTACCGGGCGCCGGCCTGGCTGCCCGGCGGCAACCTGCAGACGCTGTATCCGGCATTGCTCGCGCCGCGCCCGCGGGTCATTTGGCGCCGCGAGCGCTGGAACACGCCGGACGGCGACTTTATCGATCTCGACTGGACCCAGAACCAGGATTCAGGATTGCGGATTGAGGATACCGAAACGCCGCTGGTCGTGCTGTTTCACGGACTCGAAGGCAGTTCGCGCAGCCATTACGCGCGCGCACTGATGCATGCCATCATGCAGCGCGGCTGGCAGGGCGTGGTGGTGCATTTCCGCGGCTGCAGCGGTGAACTCAACCGGCTGCCGCGCGCCTACCACTCCGGCGACAGCGGTGAAATCGACTGGGTGCTGCGCCGGATGCAGGCACTGCACCCGGGCCGCAACCGATACGCCGCCGGCGTGTCGCTCGGCGGCAATGCGCTGCTGAAATGGCTGGGCGAACAAGGTGATGCAGCGCATGAAGTCGTGCGGCGCGCGGCGGCGATTTCCGCGCCGGTCGATCTGCATGCCGCCGGTGATGCGCTGGAGCGCGGCTTCAACATGCTGTACACCAAAAATTTTCTGACAACCATGAAACGCACCTCTCTCGCCAGGCTGCGCCTGCATCCGGGATTGTTCGACGCGCAACACATGCTGGCGGCGCGCACGCTGCGTGAATTCGACGACCGGGTCACCGCGCCGCTGCACGGGTTTCGCGGTGTCGATGATTACTACACCCGCGCCAGCAGCAAACCATGGCTGGCGCGCATCACCGTGCCGACGCTGCTGCTCAATGCGCGCAACGACCCCTTCCTGCCGGGCGCGGCGCTGCCCGCGCTGCACGGACTTTCGGCCGCGGTGACCGCCGCGTTTCCGGACGAGGGCGGCCACGTCGGCTTTCCCGGCGCCGCGGGTACGCTGTCATGGCTGCCGCAGGTGACGCTTGGTTTCCTTCATCCGCAGTGATAATATAACTTATTGTTTTTATTGATATTTTTATGACCACTCCCGCAATTCCTCCGGCGGCCATTTTCAAGGCCTACGACATCCGCGGCATCGTCGGCGACACACTGACCGGCGCCGGCGTCGAAACCATCGGTCGCGCCATCGGCGCCGAGGCGCTGGCCCGCGAACGCCGCAGCGTGGTCATCGGCCGCGACGGCCGTCACTCGGGACCGGAACTCGCCGCAGCGCTGGCGCGCGGCCTGCAGGCCAGCGGCGTCGATGTCATCGATGTCGGCCAGGTGGCCACGCCGATGCTCTACTACGCCGCGCATGAACTCGGCACGCTGTCCGGCGTGATGGTCACCGGCTCGCACAACCCGCCGCAATACAACGGCCTCAAAATGATGCTGGCCGGCGACACGCTGGCGGGCGACGCCATCCAGTCACTGCGCCAGCGCATCGTGAGCAACGATCTGCGCAGCGGCGCCGGCAGCTACCGCACCCACGACATCCGCGCCGCCTACCTGGCGCGCATCACCGGCTCGATCAAACTCGCACGCCCCATGAAGATTGCCATCGATTGCGGCAACGGCGTTGCCGGCGCCACCGCGCCGGCGCTGTACCGCGCACTGGGCTGCGACGTACAGGAACTGTTTTGTGAAGTCGATGGCGCCTTCCCGAATCATCATCCCGATCCGTCGCAGCCGGAAAATCTCCAGGACCTGATTGCCGCGCTGCGCGACGGCCCCGCCGAACTGGGCCTTGCTTTCGACGGCGACGGCGACCGCCTGGGCGTGGTCACCAAGTCCGGGAAAATCATTTATCCCGACCGCCAGTTGATGCTGTTCGCCGCCGACGTGCTGTCGCGCAACCCGGGGGCAGAAGTCATTTTTGACGTCAAATGCACCCGCCACCTGTTCGACTGGATACGCACCCACGGCGGCAAGCCGGTGATGTGGAAAACCGGCCACTCCTTCATCAAGAAAAAGCTCAGGGAATCCGGCGCGCCGCTGGCCGGTGAAATGAGCGGGCATGTTTTTTTCAGGGAACGCTGGTACGGTTTCGACGACGGACTGTATGCGGGGGCGCGTCTGCTGGAAATCCTCAGCCGCAGCGCCAATCCCGGCACGGTGCTCGAAGCGCTGCCGGATTCCATCAGCACGCCGGAACTGCAATGGCGGCTCGCCGAGGGCGAGAATTACGCGCTGATGGACCGGCTGCAGGCCACCGCACGCTTCACCGATGCCCGCGAAGTCATCACCATCGACGGCCTGCGCGTCGAATATGCCGACGGCTTCGGCCTGGCACGGCCGTCCAACACCACGCCGATCATTGTTTTGCGTTTTGAAGCCGACAGTGCGGCGGCGCTCCAGCGCATCCAGGCAGATTTCCGGCGCGAATTACTGGCGGTGAAGCCGGACGCGACACTGCCTTTCTGAAAAAACCTGGCTCGCCTAGCTGCGCGCCGGGTCACGCACAAAGGGGTTGCCCGGCGGCAGTTCGTTCAACAGCCCCCAGAACGCCACCACCTGCTTCACGGCATCGACGAATTCCGCAAAATTGACCGGCTTGACGACATAGGCGTTGGCATTCATGTCGTAACAGGCATGCAGGTCACAATCCTCGCGCGACGATGTCATGACCACCACCGGCACCTTCTTCAGGTTCGGATCCGCCTTCAGCTGGCGCAGGACTTCCAGTCCGTCAACACGCGGCATCTTGATATCCAGCAGCACCACCGCCGGCGCACCTTCGGGCCGCCCCGAAAACTTGCCGCGGCAATACAGGTAATCCAGCGCTTCGGCGCCGTCCCAGAGGTGCAATACCTCGTTGGCAACCTGCGACAGCGCCCTCAGCGTGAGCTCGGCATCCTGGGCGTTGTCCTCCACCAGCAGGATGCGGGCCAGCGCCTTGTTGTCAGCGTCCATGATCCAGCCCCTTATGCAGCGCGCAGTGTGAAATAAAACGTGGCGCCCCTGTCCTCGGCCGCCTCGGCCCAGATCCGGCCGCCATGCCTGGCAATGATGCGATGGACATTGGCAAGTCCGATGCCGGTGCCTTCGAACTGGTCTGCCCGGTGCATGCGCTGGAACACGCCGAACAGCTTGTCTGCGTATCGCATGTCGAAACCGACGCCATTGTCGCGCACAAACAGGATCAGCCGGCCATCCTCTTCGCCCAAACAGCCGACTTCGATCTGCGCCGGATTACGCGGACGGGTATATTTCACAGCGTTGCCGAGCAGGTTGGCAAAGACCTGCCTGAGCATGGCAACATCGCCGCAAACGGCGGGCAACGGTGGAACAGTCCAGACTATATTACGTTGCCGCGTATCCTGCTCCAGGACTTGGATGGTTTCCTGAACCAGCGCATCCAACCCGACGCTGCTTTCGATCAGATCCACTTTGCCCGTGCGCGAAAATGCCAGCAGATCGTCAATGAGCCGGCTCATTTTCCGGCTGGCGTCACTGACCACCCGCAGATAACGCTGAGCCTCTGCAGAAAGGCTGCCTCGGGTTTCGTCGAGCAACAACGCGATATAACCGTCGATGTGCCGCAACGGCATCCGCAGATCGTGGGATATGGAATAGGAAAATGACTCCAGTTCCTTGTTGATCGCCTCCAGCTGCGCGGTGCGCTCCTCCACCCGGCGCTCCAAATCCGCATTGAGCCGTTCGATAACATCCCGTTGTTTCTGGATCAGGCCGAAATCGTGATCAATGGCCGCCATCAGCCCCCCTATTTCGCCACGCGGATAGGGCTTGCCAATGCGCACGCCGAAATCCCCGCTGCTGAACCGCGTAACCGCCGCGCTGATGCGCGCAATCTGGCGACGGATACCCAGCTCGGATAGCGCCCATGCTCCGACGAATACCAGAAGCAGGACGATGGCAAGCGCGGTCAGCGACTGCGTCAGGTTGCGGTTCGCCTCCACCAGCAGATCCTTCCGCGCGACCCCGACCAGAATATGCAATCCGGCCTCTGCAAACTCCGGCAGCGCGCTGACGGCCCAGATCCGCGGCACGCCGCCGACAGTGGAATCTTCCCGCACCTCACCGCCCCCGCCGTTCAGGGCAAAACGGGTCAATGACGTATTCGCAATGGAACTGCCGCGCAATTTTTCACCATCGGGGTTCCACGACAGGATTGTGCCTTTACCATCCACCAGTGCGATGACCGCACCGCCAAATGGCAGGGTTTTGGCGCGCAATTGCATGAATTGTTCAAGATTCAGCGACGCCAGCAACACGAATTCCGGCTTGCCCATCTCGCGGCGCACGGCATAGGCTACCTGCAGCACCGCGATGCCGGTCAATCTGCCGAAGACCGGCTCGACGACGAGCGTGCTGCCCGGTTTGAGCGCAGCTTGGAAATAACGGCGGTCAGCAAGGTTCAGCTTCCTGCCTGTGCGTAGGGAATCGCAGAACAGGTTGCCATCCGGCTGGATCGTCAGTATCCCCGTGTACTGCGGATGCTCCTTCAGCACGTCACTCAGGAACGCGGAACACGCGGCCTTGTCCGGCTTGTCAAAATCCTTGGCACGGGACAATCCGTAATGCAATTGCGCCGTGCCGTGGACCATGTCGTTCAATTCCCTGGCTGCGCGCCTCGCCTCGGCCGCCAGTCGGCGGCCTGCTTCGGCAACCTCGGTATCGCGACGCTCCAGAAAATGAAGCCCGCTCACCAGCGCGGGGATCAGCGTCGCAAACAGAATCAGCAACAGTAAACGGGTACGTATGCTCACACGCTCAGCGTAGCGCAAAAAAAGGGGTAGGCAAAAGGACTGCCGGGCTTATAACCGCGGCTCGACCCAGGCGCGCACGGACTGCAATGCTTCGGGCAGTTTCGCAGGATCGGTGCCGCCGGCCTGCGCCATATCCGCGCGTCCGCCGCCCTTGCCGCCGACCTGCTGTGCGACATGGTTGACCAGCTCGCCTGCCTTGACCCTGGCCGTGAGATCGGCAGTAACGCCGGCGATCAGCGTCACCTTGCCGCCCTCGACGGACGCCAGCACGATGGCGGCGCTTTTCAGCTTGTCCTTCAGCTTGTCCATGGCTTCGCGCAGCGCCTTCGAGTCCGCGCCGTCCATCGCTGCGGCGAGTATGTTCACCCCTTTGACGGCAACCGCCTGCGTGGCGAGATCGTCGCCCTGACCGGAAGCGAGTTTCGACTTCAGCCGCGCCAGTTCCTTCTCCAGATTGCGCACGTTGTCGATGATCTGGGCGATTTTCTGTCCGACTTCCTGCGGCGAGGTGCGCAGCGCGGCGGCCGCGCCCGCGAGTTTCTGCTCCTGCGCCTGCACATAAGCCAGCGCGCGGTCGCCGGTGGTCGCCTCGATGCGGCGTATGCCCGCGGCAACGCCGCCTTCGGACAGCACCTTGAAAAAACCGATGTCGCCGGTGCGCTTGACGTGGGTGCCGCCACACAGCTCGCGCGAACTGCCGATGTCTAGCACACGCACCTCGTCGCCGTATTTCTCGCCGAACAGCGCCATCGCGCCGTGTTTCACCGCATCGTCGAATTTCATGACGCGCGCGGCGGTCGCGGCGTTGGCAAGGATTTCAGCATTGACCATGACCTCGACGCGGCGCAGTTCATCTTCAGTCATCGGCGAGTGGTGCGAAAAATCAAAGCGCGTCTTGTCGGCATCGACCAGCGACCCCTTCTGCTGCACATGCGGCCCCAGCACCTCGCGCAGCGCCTTGTGCATCAGGTGGGTGGCCGAATGATTGCGCATGGTGCGCGCGCGGCGCACGGCATCGACCCGCGCTGCAACCCTGTCACCGACATTCAACGTGCCTGTTTCGAGCTTGCCGTGGTGGCCGAATACGTCGGACTGGATTTTCAGCGTGTCGGTTGCCGCAAACGTGCCGTGGTCGCTGACCAACTCGCCGGCGTCGCCGGCCTGACCGCCGGATTCGGCATAGAACGGCGTGCGGTCGAGCACGATGACCGCGGATTCGCCGGCATGCACGGAAGTCACCGCGCTACCGTCGCGGTAGATCGCAATGACCTCGGCATCGTCCACCGCCAGCGTGTCGTAGCCGTGGAATGCGGTCCTGGCGCCTTTGTATTCGACGGCGGCGCCCATCTGGAACTTGGACGCGGCGCGCGCGCGTTCGCGCTGACGGTCCATCGCCGCTTCGAAGCCGGCGTAGTCCATGCGCACATTGCGCTCGCGCGCGATGTCCGCCGTCAGATCGACCGGAAAGCCATAGGTGTCGTACAACTGGAACACCGTTTCGCCGTCGAGCATCTTGTCTTCACGCGTCAGCGCGACTTCCAGCACCTTCATGCCGTTTTCCAGCGTTTCGGCGAAACGCTCCTCCTCCTGCTTCAGCACCTGCATCACGCGGTCCTGCGCTTTCAGCAGTTCCGGATAGGCGGCGCCCATGGCTTTGGACAGATCAGGCACCACTTTATGGAAAAACGGCTTGGTCTGGCCCAGCTTGTAGCCGTGGCGGATCGCGCGGCGGATGATCCGGCGCAGCACGTAACCACGGCCTTCATTGCCGGGAATCACGCCGTCAACGATCAGGAAGGCGCAGGCGCGGATGTGGTCGGCGATGACTTTCAGCGAATTGCTGGCGAGATCCTTCGCCCCTGTTTCGCGCGCCGCCCCCTTGATCAGCGTCTGGAACAGATCGATTTCATAATTCGAATGCACGCCCTGCAGCACCGCGGCGATGCGCTCGAGTCCCATGCCGGTATCGACCGAAGGCTTGGGCAGCGGATGCAGGACGCCCTTGTCATCACGGTTGAACTGCATGAACACCAGATTCCAGATTTCGATATAGCGGTCGCCGTCAGCATCTTTTGATCCCGGCGGGCCGCCCGGAATGCCCTCGCCGTGGTCATAGAAAATCTCGCTGCACGGTCCGCAGGGGCCGGTGTCGGCCATTTGCCAGAAATTGTCGGAGCCGCCGCCGGGTTTGTCGCCGATGCGCACGATGCGCGCGGCAGGCACGCCGATGTCCTTCGCCCAGATGTCGTAGGCTTCGTCGTCGGTGTGGTACACCGTCACCCACAATTTGTCCTTCGGCAGCCCGTACACCGCGGTCAGCAGCTCCCACGCGTAGTGGATGGCGTCGCGCTTGAAATAATCGCCGAACGAAAAATTACCCAGCATCTCGAAAAACGTGTGATGGCGCGCGGTGTAACCGACGTTCTCGAGATCGTTGTGCTTGCCCCCCGCGCGCAGGCTGCGCTGCGAAGTGGTGGCGCGCTTGTAGGGCCGGCTTTCCTGGCCGAGAAACACTTCCTTGAACTGCACCATGCCCGAATTGGTGAACAGCAGGGTCGGATCATTGCCCGGCACCAGCGGGCTGGAAGCCACGATGGCGTGGCCCTTGGACTCGAAATATTTCAGGAACTTGTCGCGGATTTCTGCGGATTTCATGCCGATGCGCCGATAGGATTGCGTAAGGCGCAGATTTTAAACCAGTTTCACCGCCAGAACCCGCGCGGCATCCCCCAAGAGGACTTGCTTCGCAGCGCGCGGGCTGCGCATCAAAACCGCTTGCTCTCCTCCACCCGCAGACCCAGCGACTGGCCGCCGATAATGGCCGTGCTCTTGACCGTGCCGCGCACGCCGACGGCATCATTGACCGCGGGCAGCGCACCCTGGGTGGTGACCGTGATCTCGCCGGTGTCGTCGCGCAAGGTATAAGACTTCATGTCGAGCAGCGGCAGCTTGGTGATGCCCGCCACCTTGCCCTTCAGCTTCACTTCCTTGCCCTCGAACTGTGCCGGCGCGGCAGTAATGTCCCTGATCGGTGTCACGCCGAAGGGCAGCGCATCGCAACCCGCGAGCCACAACACTGCCGCGATAACGCCCATGCCGCGCATTATTGATAATCTGTTGATTTCATTCATGATTTATTCTTCTCCGGTTTCGCCGCGACCCAGCCCGCGCAACAGGCGCGCAATGATTTCGCTGCTGAAGCCGCGATTCTGCAGGAAACGCGCCTGTTTGGCGCGCTCCGCAGCATTGACCGGTGCGGCGGGGAACTTGCGGCGCCATACCGCGCGTGCCGCATCCAGCTCGCCCTCCTTCAGCCCAGCCAGTGTCGTGCCGACCACTTCGGCCGGCACGCCTTTGGCCTGCAGGTCATGGCGGATGCGCGCCATGCCGTAGCGGCTGCGCCGCACCCGCGCGATCTGCTCGGCGGCGCGCTGCTCCGACAGCCAGCCCCGGCTGGTGAAGTCGTCCAGCAACTGCGCGACTTCGGCTTCCGACTCGGCGTGCGGCGCGAGCTTCAGCGTCAATTCATGACGCGTCCACTCGCGCCGCGCCAAGTGCCTAAGTGCGCGGGACTTCAGGGTGGGGGCGGTTTTGTTCGGCATTGCTGTTGAACGCTTCCGTTGGAAGAAATGCACGCTCTGCGTTTTGCGCGCCCCCTCACCCTGGCCCTCTCCCCCATGGGGGGAGAGGGAAATTCATTGCGCCGGCTTACTGTCCGACCGCCTTTTTCTTGGACGAATCGGATTCGACGATTTCCAGCGTCTGCTTCTTGATCTCGGGGACACTCGCCGGGCCGCCGCTGACGCCGACCGCAGCGCGAATCCGCGCCTCGATCTCGTTGGCCATTTTCGGATTTTCCTTCAGGTAGTCGCGGGTGTTGTCCTTGCCCTGGCCGATGCGGTCCTTGCCGTACGAGTACCAGGCGCCGGATTTCTCGATGATGTTATGCACCACGCCGAGTTCAATGATCTCGCCTTCGCGCGAAATGCCTTCGCCATAAAGAATGTCAAATTCAGCCTGACGGAACGGCGGCGCCACCTTGTTCTTGACGATCTTGGCGCGGGTTTCGGAACCGATGACCTCCTCGCCCTTCTTGATCGAGCCGATGCGGCGGATGTCGATGCGCACCGAGGCGTAGAATTTCAGCGCATTGCCGCCGGTGGTGGTTTCGGGGTTGCCGAACATCACGCCGATTTTCATGCGGATCTGGTTGATGAAAATCACCAGCGTGTTCGAACGCTTGATGTTGGCGGTGAGCTTGCGCAGCGCCTGCGACATCAGCCGCGCCTGCAGGCCCATCTGCGGCTCGCCCATCTCGCCCTCGATCTCGGCCTTGGGCACCAGCGCCGCCACCGAGTCGATCACCACCACATCGACCGAACCCGAGCGCACCAGCATGTCGGCGATTTCCAGCGCCTGCTCGCCGTTGTCCGGCTGCGAAATGATCAGTTCATCCACCTTCACGCCCAGCTTGCCCGCGTACTGCGGGTCGAGCGCGTGTTCGGCATCGATGAACGCCGCCGAGCCGCCGAGTTTCTGCATTTGCGCGATCACCGACAGCGTCAGCGTGGTCTTGCCCGAGGATTCCGGACCGTAGATTTCGACCACGCGGCCGCGCGGCAGGCCGCCGATGCCCAGACCGATATCGAGGCCCAGCGAACCGGTCGAGACCACCTCGATGTCCTTGGCAATGTCGGCCGCGCCCATGCGCATGACCGAGCCCTTGCCGAATTGTTTTTCGATTTGCGACAGTGCCGCCGCGAGTGCCTTGCTTTTGTTGTCGTCCATGATGTCCTCTCGTTGCCGTGTATTCAGTAGTCAGTTTGGAAACAGTTCAATAACCGGTTGGATGCTGCGTGCTGGAATGCATTATGGCACAGTCCGGCAAAAAAAGTGTGTTTTTATACAGTAGTGGGTAAATCCCCACGAGCCATACCCCTGTCGTTATAAATTTATTAATAAAAACAATTAGTTATATTTTTCTTTCGGCACTGCAGGCAGCAGTTCCAGCACCCCTTCCAGCGCCGTTCTGACCGCTTGCCGGCGGATTTCCTCGCGGTCGCCTTTCAAGCGCAGCGTGGTGCTTTTGGGCTCGCCGTTTTTCACCGCCCAGGCGACACACACGGTGCCCACGGGCTTGTCCGGCGTGCCCCCGCCGGGGCCCGCGGTGCCGCTGACCGCCACGGCGATCTGCGCGTGGCTGTTGGCCAGCGCGCCGGTCACCATCTCGCGCACCGTCGGCTCCGACACTGCGCCATGCGCCCCCAGCGTGTCCTGGCTGACGCCCAGCATCTCGCGCTTGGAGATATAGGTATAGGTGATGAAGCCGCGCTCGAACCATCCCGAACTGCCGGGCACCGCCGTCACCGCCTGCGCCACCCAGCCGCCGGTGCAGGATTCCGCCGTCGCCAGCATCAGCCCCTGCGCCTTCAGCGCCGCTCCCACGCGTACCGCCAGTTCGAACAATGCTTTATCCGGCATGGCCTGCCCTCACGTTTTCAAGTCACTCAGTTCAGCAACACCTGCGCCCCGGCCAGCACCAGCAGCGTGTAACCGGCGGCGATCAGATCATCAAACATCACGCCGAAGCCGTTTTTCAGCGTACGGTCATAATACCGAATGGGCGGCGGCTTCCAGATGTCAAAAAAGCGAAACAGCAGGAACGCGGAGGCCAGCCAGTACGCGCCGTCCGGCACAAAAAACAACACCAGCAGATAGGCCACCACCTCGTCCCACACCATGCCGCCGTGGTCGGCGGCGCCCAGCGCGCGCCCCGTCACTGCACAGGCCCACACGCCCAGCCCGAACAGCACTACGGTCACCGCCAGGTAAATCCACGGCAGTTGCGGCGCCAGAACATAATGAATGGGCAGCGCCAGCAGGGTACCGACCGTGCCCGGCGCCACCGGCGACAGCCCCGCGCCGCCGCCGAACGCGATGAAATGCGCCGGATGGCTGAAGACAAAGCGCAGCGTCGGTCGTGCGATCGGTTCAGCCAAAGTGATCAAAGCCTTTTTGTACCAGCGGCAGCGGCAGGCCGTCGCGATCCACCACCACCACGCTGCAGGCGCCCGCCGGTGCGCGCAGGATGCGGCCGATGCGGGTGACGCGGGTACGGGCACGCAGCGCGGCGCGTTCCACCGCCGCGCGTTTCGCCGACGCCGCGGTAAAACACAATTCGTAATCATCGCCGCCGCCCGTCACCGCGGCCCGCGCCACGGCGGACGCCAGATGCCGCCGCAGCAGCGGCGACAGCGGCAGGCGCTCGAACGCCACCACCGCGGCGACGCGCGAGCGTTCGCAGATATGGCCCAGGTCGGCGACGAGGCCGTCGGACACGTCGATCGCGCTGCGCGCCACGCCGCGCAGCGCCAGTCCCAGCGCGAGGCGCGGCACCGGCCAGTCGAGGCGCCGCAGCGCCTGCTTCTGCTCGGCGGGTTTGAGTTTGATGCGTTTATTTTTTGTGGCCACCGCCAGCGCGGCATCGCCCAGCATGCCCGACACCCAGATGTCGTCGCCGGGTTGGGCGCCGTCGCGGCGCAGCGCCTGCCGCGCCGGCACCTCGCCGATGATCTGCACGCAGATGTTCAGCGGCCCGCGCGTGGTGTCGCCGCCGATCAGATCCACGCCGTGCTTGCGCGCCAGCGCCATGAACCCCCGGGTGAAGGCCGCGACCCAGCGCGTGTCCGCGCGCGGCAGCGCAATGCCGATGGTTGCCCAGCGCGGGCTCGCGCCCATCGCCGCCATGTCCGACAGGTTGACGGCCAGCGCCTTGTGGCCGACGGATTCCGGATCGGCGTCCCTGAAAAAATGCCGCCCGCCGACCAGCATGTCGGCGGCCACCGCGAGCAGTGTGCCGCGGCCCGCCTTGATCAGCGCTGCGTCGTCGCCGACGCCCAGCACCGTGCGCGGCGCGGCATGGGTGAAATACTGCCTGATCAGTTCAAATTCGGTGGGCATCGCAGCCAGTATTGTGCCCTGAACTGCGGTGCGGCGGCGGTTCGATGCGGCGCTGGAAGAGTAAGCGGCCGGCGCCGGGTTCTACGGCTTCACCACCCGCTTTTGCCGGGCACGGTAATCCGTGACCGCTTTTTCCAGATCGGCCAATTCCTCGCACGGGAGCAGGCAGATATTACGCAGCGCGGTGAGGTGTTTCTCTGCGTTCGCAAGGTCACCGACTGTCAAATACGTCTCGCCGATGTACTCATGCGCGCCGCGATGACGCGGATTGAGTTCAATCGAGCGCTTGTAGTGCTTGAATGCGAGATCCATCTGCTTCAGGTTGCGGTAGGAAAAGCCGAGATAATTGTGCAGATCGGCGCTGTCCGGGTCGCGCAGTCCGGCTTGATGAAACCGCTTCACCGCCTCCGCCCAGTTCTTCTTTGCCATGGCCTCTTTGCCCGCGGCGTAGTCCGGATCGCGTGCGGCGGCGTCGGGAGTGTCTTCGTACGGCTCGGCGTGCGTGACGGGTGTTGCCGCGCCCAGGGCAAATGCCAGGAAAAGCGCGATGGTTTTTGCCGAGGGTTTCATGCAGCGTTCCGTGCTGGTTACTGATGTGATTTATGTGCAAGACGCACGTAATTCACCGCACCTGTCATTCCCTGTGCGGGAATAACAGGTGCGGTGGCAGGGCAGACCATGACTTCGCTACACAGCCCGCTTATCGTTGCGCCACATAGGCACGTGCACGCGCAAGCTCAGGTCGCTGTGAGGCACCTTTTTTCGCCAGCTCCATCAGCTTGGCGTAGTAGTCGGTGGCTTTGCGGCGATCGCCGGCGGCGTCTGCTGCGCGCGCAGCGCCGTCGTAGCCGCGGAAACGATTGGGTTCGCGCACGTGGGACGCCTCGAATTCCTTGAGTGCCTGTGCCGGCTGCTTCAATTCGAGCAGCATCTCGCCCAGCAGTTCACGCGCGGGAACGATGCGGCCGGGCGTGACCGGATGCTTGTCGTTCTTGTCTTCCAGATCGGCGGCGGCACGCATCAGCTTTTGCGCGTCATCCGTCTTGCCCTGAACAAGCGCGATCCAACCTGCGACGGCGAGCCGCTGAATTTCGACTTCGGTGGCCCAATAGTTGTTCTTTGCGTCCTGCAATTCTTTGTGCAGTCGTGCCAGTTCCCCGGCATCCTTTTCCGCGGCTGCGGTGTCGCCGCTGCGCGCAGCACCCAGCGCGCGTGCGAAATAGGTGATGGCGTCTGCAAACAGAATCTTGCTCGGCTGGGGCTGCAACTGCATCGCCTCGCGCCACGCGCCGCGCTCCATCGCGTAGCGCGCAGGCATCGCGGCCATCGAATACTGGGCGATAAACTGCTGCGCCGGGTTGATGCCGGTGGTGACCTTGAGCGCTTCTTCCATTTCGCGCCGGGCGTCGGCGTCGCGCGCAAGTTGCAGATAGGCGTAAACCGTGTAGTCGCTGGCGTGATACGCCTCCGCGGATTCATTCACCCCTTTTTTCGCCACTGCCGCTGAACGGGTGTTGGTCGCGGCCGAATCTTCCCACGCGCCCACGCGGGTAAAGATGTGTGAAGGCATGTGCAGCGCATGCGGCGCCGCCGGCGCGATGCCGGCATAGCGTCGCGCAGCAGGCAGGCCCTGCTTGGCGATGGGCGGCGCGTCATAGCTGTGGATCAGGTAATGCGCCACGCCCGGATGATCAGGGAACTTGACGAACTGTTTTTCCAGGATCGCGGCGGCCTTCAGGTACGCCGCAAAAGTTTGATCCGCCTGCGAATGGGTGCTGGTGATGTAGAGCGCACTGAAAATCCGTGCTTCGTCGTCATCCGGGTAGCGGTCAGCCAGTGCTTCAAATGCCTTGGCGCGCGCTTGCTGGCGCACACGCTCCGGACGGTTAGACCAATCTTCATAGTACGCGGCGACCGCCTCGATGTAGTCGCGCTCGCGCTGCGTCTTGGGGACGACGCGGCGTCCTTGATTGATGGCTTCCTGTGCCAGTGCCGCGCCCTTGGGCGACGCACCAGCGCCGGCGAGTGGATTCGACATCAGGATCGCGGCGATGCCCCAGTTCGCTATGGCGCATGAGGGGTCCTGCGCCAGCACGTCACGGAACGTTTTCTCGCCCGCGCTGAACCAAAACGAATGCAGCATCGCCACGCCGGATTCCAGCAGCGGCTGCACCCTGGAATCGCACGAGTTCTCAAACTTGACGCGGCCGAGCCGGCCTTTGCCTTCGTCTTCGTGTGCCTGGGCTGCACCAGATACGAGAAACAGAGCAGTAGATACAGCGGCACAAAGTTTACGTGTATTCATCATCCTGTCCCCTTATTTTGTGAGTGCAGTAATCGCGTTCGCAAAAAGTGGCTACCATGCGGCGCGGGGCATTCTGCGCCGTGAGTTGCGATCGTGTCAATTACCTGGAAAGTGTCCAAAAATAAAAGCCTCACCCCCCCATTACCCCTTATCACAGCAGGTCTATTAGACTGCTGAAAAGGGAGCGCCGCTTTGGGCACACCCCATATGCTTTCCGGGAAGAGATTACCCTGCAAAGCAGATTACCCGGATGCCCAGGCAACGCATCACACGAACGTTACAACATGAGGAACGCCATGAAAAAACCCGCGAAGAAAACAACGCGCAGCAAAGCCTTCAAGGCGGGGATCGCCACCCGCAGCAAGGTGCTGGGTGCGGACTACGTCAAGCGCGCCTTCAGGAACGCCGATGAATTCAGCATGCCGTTTCAGGAAATTGCCACCGAGTTCGCATGGGGCAGCGTCTGGAACCGCAAGGGCCTGTCACTGCGCGACCGCAGCCTGGTCACGCTCGCCCAATGCATCGCGTTGAATCGCCCCAATGAAATCAGAATTCATCTGCGCGGCGCGCTGCGCAACGGCATCAGCAGGATCGAGTTGCGCGAGCTGTGCCTGCACTCCTTCCTGTATTGCGGCGGCCCGGCATCGCTCGATGCGTTTCAGGTCATGAAAGAAGCGCTGCCGGGGCTGGAAGCGGCATTGAAGGCGGAACGGAAGCAGCGCTGATTAGCTGGCGTAGCCCGCAACTACCCGCGCTTTTTCCCGGCCTTGCTGTGCAACCCCGCCATCCGTCCCAGCACCTCGCACACTGACGCGGTGTCCTGCTGCGACAGACCCTGCGCCATCGCGGTCGTATAAATCGGCGTGCAGGCGGTGAACAGCGGCAACGGACAAGCCACCGCTTTCGCCATGTCGCCGATGACCTGCATGTCTTTTTGCCAGACCTCGACTTTCATGGTGGCAGGCAGATAGTTTTGTTCGACCATCAGCTTGCCGCGCAGCTTGAATATGCCGTTGCCGATCACCGGGCTGGCGGAGAACAGATCCCACACCTGCTGCGGATCCAGCCCCATCTTGCGCGCGAAGGTCATGCTCTCGCCCACCGCGACGTTGTAAATCGCCACCAGATGGTTGGCGATGAATTTCATTCTGGTGCCGTTGCCGAACCCGCCGACGTATTGCACGTTTTTGGTGAACACCTGCAGCACGGCGGCCACGCGCCTGAACACGGCCTGCGGCCCGCTGGCGAAAATGGTCCAGCCGCCGGATTTCATGCGCACTGCCGTGCCGCTGACCGGGCAATCGAGTGTTTGCACGCCCGCGCGCGCCAGCGCCTGCTGCGCGCGCTGCTTGTCCTCCAGGGTGAAGGTGCTGGTTTCAATCACGATCAGCCTGGCCGCGCCCCTGCGGCGTTTGGTGGCGACGATTTGCGCCACCGCGTCGTCGAGCGCCGCGGGTCTGGCCAGGGAAGTAATGATGATGTCCGCGCCGGAGGCCACTGCCGCGGTCGATGCCAGCGCGCGGCCGCCGGCTTTTTTCAGGCGCGCCCGTGCCGGCGCGGACGGATCGTAGCCCACCACCGGGTAACCCGCCGCCCGCAAGGCCTCGGCCATCATGCCGCCCATGATGCCCAGCCCGACCAGACCTATGGTATGCGACCCATTGTTTTTAATCATGTTTTAATCAACCTCCGATGCACAATCAAAGCGCGGCAACAATGGCATCGCCCATCTGCGTGGTGCCGGCCTTGCCGCCGAGATCAGCGGTCAGGTGGCGGGCTTCGGCAATGACCTGATCCACCGCCTTGGCTATCAGCAGCGCCGCGGCCGTGGCTTTGGGCTCGCCGCGCTTGCGGCCCAGCCACTCGAGCAGCATCTGGCCCGACATGATCAGCGCGTACGGATTGGCCATATTTTTCCCGGCGATGTCGGGCGCGGAGCCGTGTGTCGCCTGCGCCATCGCCTGATGTTCGCCCACGCACAGCCCCGGCGCGAGCCCCAGTCCGCCGACCACACCGGCGCCTTCGTCGGTGAGGATGTCGCCGAACTGATTGGTGGTGACCACCACGTCATATTGCTGCGGCTGCATCACCAGCTTCATCGCAAAACCGTCGACCAGCACTTCCTGCAGTTTGCAGTCCGGATATTCCTGCGCCACCTTGCGGCATTCCTCGGCGAACATGCCGCACACCAGGCGATAGACCGGCTCCTTGTGCACCGCGGTCACGGTCTTGCGGCGGCGGGTGCGGGCGATCTCGAAGGCTTCACGTGCGACGCGGTTGGCGCCGAGGCGCGTGACCACGCGGGTGCCGATCGAGATGCTGTCGTTCGGCCGGAATTCTCCATTGCCCGCGAGCACGGTGTCGCTCGACTGCATGCCTTCGGTCACTTCGCGCAGGAACACGATATCCACGTCCTTGTGCACCGACGCGATGTTCGGATACGACCTGACCGGCTTGATGCTGGCAAACAGGTCGAAGCGCTTGCGCAGCGGCGGCATGATCCAGGTCGGGTCGTTGCGCGGATAGGCGCCGTGTCCGATCGGGCCGCAGATCCAGCCGTCAGTGGTCGCCAGTGCCTGCACCGTGGGCTCGGGCATGGTATGCCCGTGCAGCTCATGGCCCCGGCGGCCGATCGCATGCTCTCTCCACCCGATGGCGAGCCCGGTTTTTGCCGCCGCCGCCTTTATCACCTTGACGGCCTCGGGCACGACCTCCAGCCCGATGTCGTCGCCCGGCAGAATTCCGATCTTCAGCACCACACTGCTCCTTGCATGGGGTTTCCGCCTTCCCGCTTATTTCATCAGGCGCTTGAGGATCTTGATCCGCTGCACGGTGTCGCCGGCCAGATGCGTCCAGACCATGGCATCGCGCGCCAGTTTTTCGGCGCGCGCGTTCATCATGCACCCTTCGGCGCCGTGGATTTCCATATTGAGGCGGGTGACGCGCTGGATGACGTCGGTCGAATAATTCATCACCAGACCGGCGTTCGCGGAATGCGTCTTCTGATCGTGCTGCCAGGCCACCCGGAACACGAACGAGCGCAGCGCCTCGGTGAGCCCGTGCATTTCGTTGATGTTCAGCTGGACGAGCTGCTGCTCGATCAGGTACTTGCCGCCGCGCTTGTGCGTGCGCGCGAAGTTCATGGACATTTCCACCGCGTCGTCGCACACCCCCAGCGCATTGGCCGCCAGCTCGAGGTCGCCGAATATATCCCCGCCCGTGGTGTCGCCCTTGCTCGATTTCACCGCGCCGCCCACCTCGCCCACGATGTTGGCGTTCGGCACCCGCGCATTCTCGAATATCAGTTCCGCGTTCTGGTAGAAACGCCAGCCGCGCTTGT
>CAZAOZ010000043.1:0-25844 GCA_964486865.1 uncultured Bordetella sp. | reverse complement strand
ACGGCGCCGGCAAAACGACGACCATGCAGATGCTCACCGGCAATCTCGCACCGACCACCGGCGCCGTCCGCATCTGCGGTGTCGATCTGCTCGAAAATCCGGCGGCGGCAAAAGCGCGCATCGGTTATCTGCCGGAAACCCCGCCGCTGTACAAGGAACTGACGGTGGCGGAATACCTGCGCCTCGCCGCGCGGCTGCACCGGGTGCCGCGCGCAGAGTGCGCCGGCGCCGTAAGTTCGGCCATGGCGCGCTGCGGTCTCACCGACACCGGCCGCAAACTGATCGGCACGCTGTCGAAAGGTTTCCAGCAACGCGTCGGCATCGCCCAGGCCATAGTCCATGACCCCGATGTGATCATTCTCGACGAGCCGACCGTGGGTCTGGACCCCAACCAGATCCTCGAGATCCGCGCATTGATCCGCGAGCTGGGCGGCAGGCGCAGCGTCATCCTGTCCACGCACATCCTGCCCGAAGTGGAAGCCATCTGCAGCCGCGTGCAGATCATGCATCACGGCGAAATCGTGTTCAGCGACACCATTGCGGGGCTGCGCGATTTCCAGGGCGGCCGCATGGTCAGCGTGACGCTGCAGCGCCCGCCCGCCATCGAGGCGCTGCGCGACATCCCCGGCGTGGCCGCGGTTGCGAACGCCGGCGAAGGCCGCTTCCGCCTGCAGTTCGCGCCGGACGCCGATCCGACGGCGGCGCTGATCAGCCGCGCCGGCGCCGGCGACTGGGGATTGCAGCAACTCACGCCGGCGCAAAGCAGCCTGGAAGACGTGTTTGTGCGCCTGACCAGAAAGGAGCCCGCAGCATGATTTTCGTCATTGCCGGCAAGGAACTGCGCTCGCTGTTTGCGTCTCCCCTGGCGTGGCTGGTGCTCACCGTGGTGCAGGTGATCCTCGGCTACGGTTTCCTCAGACGCCTCGATGATTTCCTGCAGATCCAGCCGCAACTGGCGCAGCTGGCGAGTCCGCCGGGCGTCACGGAACTGATCGCGGCGCCGACCTTCGCCACCGCCGCCGCCGTGCTGCTCTTTGCGATTCCGCTGCTGGCCATGCGGATGATCGCCGAGGAGCGGCGCAACCAGACGCTGACGCTGCTGCTCTCCGCGCCGATATCAACCACGGAAATCATCATCGGCAAATTTCTCGGACTGATGTCTTTTCTGCTGATCATCATCGGTCTGGTCGCCATCATGCCGCTGACGCTCGCCGCCAATACCCGGCTCGATTTCGGCATGCTGGCGACACTGACGCTGGCGCTGCTGCTGCTGGCCGCCGGCTTTGCCGCGGTCAGCCTGTATGCCTCCAGCCTGACTGCGCACCCGATGGCGGCGGCGCTGATCAGCTTCGGCATCCTGCTCGCCATGCTGTTCGCGGGCGAGGCCACGGGAGACAGTCTGCGCGCGCGCGGCTGGCACGTGGCCGCCGCCTTCACGCAGGTATTCACGCCGCTGAAGAATTTCGAGCCTCTGGGCAGAGGCGTCGTCGATTCCTACGCCATCGCCTGTTCGGTGCTGCTCGCGGCGGGCTTCATCATCATGGCCATCCGCCGGCTCGACGGCCAGCGGCTGCGGGGATAAGCCATGCAAATGTCGCGCCGGCTGCGCTGGCAGCTCATCACCCAAAGCGGAATGTTCGTGGTTCTGCTCGTCGTCATCATTGCCCTGCTCGCCTATTTTGCCCACGAATACCGTGCCGAGCAGGACATCACCCGCAGCGGGCGCAATACGCTGTCAGAGGCCACGCTGGCGGCGCTCAAGCAGATGGCCGGTCCCGTCACCATCACTGCCTATGCCGTGCGCCAGGACGCCGGCGGCGCCAACATCCACAAGATGATCGAGGAGCGCGTGCGCGCCTACCGCCGCGCCAAGCCCGATCTGCAACTGCAGCTGATCGATCCGCGCGAGCAACCCAAACTGGCGGCGGAAGCGGGGTTGCGTTCTCCCAATGCGCTGGTCATCGCGTACCAGCGCCGCACCGAACAGATCGTGCTCGGCGACTTCACCGAACAGACTTTCGCCAATGCGCTGGTGCGCCTGATGCGCGGCGCCAACAATCTGGTGTTGTGGCTGGACGGCCACGGCGAGCGCAAGCTGGACGGGCTCGCCAATCATGAGCTCGGCCGTTTCGGCCAGCAGTTGCGCGACAAGGGCTACGTCCTCAGCAGCGTGAATCCGGGCATCGCGCAGGATGTGCCGTCCAATGCGGCGCTGCTGATCATCACCCATCCCCAGGCCGAACTGCAGCCGGCGGAAACCGAGAAGGTGCTGCGCTACATCGACCGCGGCGGCAATCTGCTGTGGCTGATCGATGCCGAGCCGCTGCGCGGACTGCAGCCGCTCGCGGAAAAACTGAACCTGGTGCTGACACCCGGCACCGTCGTCGATCCGGCGCTGCCGCCGCGCAGCGGTCCCCCGGTATTCGCGGTGGGCGCCAATTACGCGCGGCACGCCGTGGTCGGCACGCTGCAGTTCAACACGCTGTTCCCGTATGCCCGCCAGATCGCGGCGGATGACAATGCAGGCTGGCGGGTGACGCCGCTGATCGATGTTGCGCCGCGCGGCTGGGTCGAGGTCGGCAAACTCGATGCGAAGCCGGTGTTCGACAAGTCGCGCGACTTTCCCGGCCCGGTCAACGTGGCCAGCGCGCTGGAGCGCCCCGTGGGCGACCGTGAGCAGCGGGTGATCGTCGTCGGCACCGGCCATTTCCTGTCGAACAGTTTTCTCGGCAACGGCGGCAACCTCGCGCTCGGCACCGGCATGATCAACTGGCTGTCCGGCGATGACGCACTGATTGCCGTCGATCCGCGGCCCGCACCCGACACCCGGATCGAGATCGAAGCCGTGCATCTTTACCTGATCGCCTTTTTCGTGCTGATGCTGCTGCCGCTGATATTCGCCGGCACCGGTATTGCGGTGTGGTGGCGACGCCGCAATGCCCGCTGATACTGCCCTCCGATGAAACGCGGCTGGCTGCTGAATGCCGCGCTGCTGGCCGTCGTCGTGGTGCTGGCGTGGCTGGCGTGGCGCACACCGTCACGCGACGAAGCCGTGCAGCAAACATTGTCCGCTCAGGCGCCCGGCGCGGCGCGGAACATCACGCTGACGCGCCCCGGCAAACCGGACATCGTGCTGGAGAAAACCGGCACGCAATGGCAGATCACGGCGCCGGTGCGGGCGCGCGCCGACGAATTCCAGGTGCTGCGCATGCTGACCATACTCGAGGCCCGGCCGCTGGCGCAGTTTCCTGCCGAAGGGCTGGCCCGGTTCGACCTGGAAACGCCCGCGGCACGCTTGCGCATTGACGGCACGGATTACGCTTACGGCAGCATCAATGCGGTGACGCACGAACAATATGTGCGGCGCGGGGACACCGTGTATGCCGTCGAATTGCGCCACGGTGCGGCGCTGCCTGCCGATGTCACCGCGCTGATCCGTCGTGCATTGCTCGGTGAAACCGAGCGTCCGGCGGCCATTGCGCTGCCGCAGTTCGGTCTGGCGCAGGCCGACGGCAAATGGACAATAACGTCTGGGGCGATATCCTCTGGGGCGAAAGCGCCGGCGCAGACCGATGTCGGCCAGGATGATCTGCAGCGTTATGTCGATCGCTGGCGCCAGGCCTCGGCAGCGCGCGCGATGCCGCACGACGGCCGCAAAGCGCTGGCGGATATCCGCATCACGCTCGCGGACGGCGCGACACTGGACATCGGCATCCTGCAGCGCGAGCCGCAACTGGTGCTGTGGCGGCGCGACCTCGGTCTGCAGTATGTATTTCCGGGCGCGGCAGGTCAGGCCTTGCTGGCGAACCCGGCGGCGCCACCGCCAGCAGCATCAGAAAATAATAAATAAAAATTAGTTATATATTCTGTGCCTGAACTGCCCGAAGTCGAAACCACCCGCCGCGGTCTGGCACCGGCCGTTGAAGGCCGGTTGATCCGCCGCGCCGTGGTGCGGCATCGCGGTCTGCGCCAGCCCGTACCGCGAGGACTGGAACGCCGCCTTGCCGGCCTGCGTGTCATCGCGCTGTCGCGCCGCGGCAAATACCTGCTGTTCCATTGCAGACGGCCTGACGGAGCGGCCGGTGCGCTGATCGTGCATCTGGGCATGTCGGGCCGGTTGTGGCTGGCCGATCAGGCCACGCCGCCGGAAAAACACGATCACGTCGATCTCGAATTCGACAACGGGCGAGTGGTGCGCCTGCGCGATCCGCGGCGCTTTGGCCTGGTGCTGTGGCAATCCGGCGATCCGCTCGCCCATCCGCTGCTGGTCGCCATCGGTCCGGAGCCGCTGACCACGGCATTCGACGGCGCGGTGCTGCACCGTGCGGCGCGTCGCCGCAGCACCGCGATCAAACTGGTGCTGATGGACAGCCATGTCGTCGCCGGCGTCGGCAACATCTACGCCAACGAAGCCCTGTTCCGCGCCGGCATTGATCCGCGCACGCCGGCACAGCGTGTCAGCCGCGCGCGCTGCGACAGGCTCGCCACAGCGATCAAGCAGACACTGGAGCTGGCGATCAGCGCCGGCGGCAGTACGCTGCGCGACTATGTCGGCGGCGACGGGCGCGCGGGTTATTTCCAGGACCAGTTCCTGGTATATGGCCGCGCCGGCGAGCCGTGCCTGAACTGCGGGGCGATCATCCGGGAACTGCGTCAGGCCCAGCGCGCGACCTGTTATTGCCCGGCCTGCCAGAAACGCTGACGTTTCACCCCGGAAAGGGCTTTAGCCACAGAGGGCACAGAGTTCACAGAGAAAACCAACAACCGCAATTTGATGCTTGCACGGATAGTTCAGATTTTGACTTTCTCTGTGGCCTCTGTGGCCGAATTGCCGTTTTAAGTTTCACGCCGCTTTTTGCGTGGTCAGCCGGAGATATTTCTGCTGCAACTGTTCCTGCGTTTCCGCATGCCGCGGATCCAGTGGTATGCAATCGACGGGACACACTTTCCGGCATTGCGGCTCGTCGAAGTGGCCGACACATTCAGTGCATTTCGCCGGATCGATGACGTAAATCTCCTCGCCTGCGGAAATGGCTTCGTTCGGACATTCCGGTTCGCATACGTCGCAGTTGATGCACTCGTCGGTGATCATCAACGCCATGGCTGGCCCCGCATCACTTGCCCCCGAGATCCTTGATCTTCACCTGCAGCCGCTTGGCCACGCCCGGCGACACGAACTTGGATACGTTGCCGCCCAGCACCGAAATTTCACGCACCAGCGTGGCCGACAGGAACATGTGCTCCTCGCCCGGCGTCATGAACACGGTCTCGATATCGGGGTACATCTTGCGGTTCATGCCGGCCAACTGGAATTCGTAATCAAAGTCGGATACGGCGCGCACGCCGCGCACCACGACCCGCGCATCGTGATCCTCGACAAACTGCATCAGCAATCCGGAGAAACCTTCCACCGTCACATTCTTCACGTCGCCCAGCGCAGTGCGCGCCATGTCGATGCGTTCGGCCAGCGTGAACAGCGGGCGCTTGGCGCGGCTGTCGGCCACCGCCAGCACCACGTGGTCAAACAGTTTCGCCGCACGGCGCACCAGATCCTCGTGGCCCAGCGTGATCGGATCGAATGTTCCCGGGTACACCGCTTTATTGTTCATGTTCGGTCCGTTTCAACAGTTGATGGCTGACTTGTCCGGCACGCCCGCTTTTGACGACTTCCCAGCCCTGCAATGCATCCAGCGCCTGCGCACGTTCGCAATACACCAGCCCGCCGGGCGCCAGAACCGCAGGCACCCCTGCCAGCAACTGCGGCCAGCAATCGTCGGCGAACGGCGGGTCCAGAAACACCACGTCGTACTTATCACGATCGTGCTTATTGCGATGATTGTTCAGGAATTCTAGCGCATCGGCACGCACCACTTCCACTGCTGTCGCCTGCAACGCCTCGCCATTGGTGCGCAGCGCCTGCAGTGCAGCCGCATCGCGCTCGACCATGGTTACATGCTTTGCCCCCCGCGAAGCCGCCTCGAAACCCAGGGCGCCGCTGCCCGCAAACAGATCCAGACAGCGTTTGCCCGTGAGATCCTGTCCCAGCCAGTTGAATAACGTCTCGCGCACGCGGTCGGGGGTCGGCCGCAGGCCCGGGCGATCGGCAAAGCGGATGCGGCGGCTGCGCCATGCGCCGCCGATGATGCGTACTTCGCCGTGCTTCACGCGTTGCACTTCACGGATTCGCTCCCGGTTCAGGGCGCAGCGATGGTCTGATCCCTGTCGGCGCCGGCGACGACCGTGACCAGCTTCGCCGGATCGACATGCCGCGCAAACGCGGCCTTGATGTCGGCAACGGTGACGCGCTCCACGTTGGCGACGAAATCCTCCAGGTAACTCAACGGCAGCCCGTAAAACCCGATGACGCCCAGGTACTCGTGGATCTTGCGGTTGCTGTCGATGCGCATGGGGAATCCGCCGACGATGTTCTGTTTCGCCGCGCGCAATTCCTCTTCGGTCGGCCCCGCCGCGATGAACTCGGCCAGTGTCTTGCGCACGACAGCCAGCGCTTCGGCTGCTTGGTCGCGGCGCGTCTGCATGCCGATCACGAACGGTCCGCGCGCCAGCAGCGGGGAAAAATAACTGTACGCGGAATAAGCGAGGCCGCGCTTTTGCCTGACTTCATTATTGATGCGCGACACGAAACCGCCACCGCCCAGAATGTGATTGCCGACAAACAGCGTGAAATAGTCCGGGTCGTCGCGACGGATTCCCGGCGCGCCCATCAGGATATGGCTCTGCGCCGCCGGATGCGCAATCATGCGCGTCACGCCGCCGTTCAGGGATGCCACCGGCGGCAAAACCGGCGCCGGCTTGTCCGCGCGCGGCAGGCCGCGGGTCACCTGTTCGGCGATCGCCCCGGCCTCCGCGCGCGAAACATCGCCCATGATCGCAACCACGGCGCGGTCGGCCACGTAATGATTGCGATAAAACGCGTGCAGGTCATCGCGCGCCATGCGCCCGACGGTATCCACATCCCCCACCGAGCGCAGCGCGTACGGGTGGGCGCCGTAGAGCATCCGGTAAAAAACCCGCCCGGCCTGCGTGTCCGGCTTCAGGTCGGCTTCTTTCAGCGCGCCGATCTGGCGGACTTTCTCGCGCTCCAGCACGGCCGCCGGGAACTCCGGGGCGCGCAGGATGCGCGCAAACACGTCCAGCGCCTGGGTGCGCCGCCCGGGGTCGGACAGCGTGCGCAGCGATAACCCGGCGCGATCGCTGTCGAAGCGCCCGCCCAGGGCGGCGCCGACATCGGCGAAGCGTCGCGCGATTTCGTCTTCACTCAGGCCGTCGGCGCCCAGGCGCAACAGGCCGTTGGTCATCGCCGCCACGCCGGATTTCTCGGCGGTGTCGTATCCGGAACCTGCCGGGAAATCGACCGAGATGTCGATCATCGGCAAATCCCGGTTGGCGACGAACAGCACTTTGGCGCCCGACGCGGTCTGCCAGTGCTCGATCGGCAGTATGGCTGCCGCCTGCTGCGCGGCAAACAGCAACGCTGCGACGGCAATCTTCGCGAAGTCATGCGACAGTGATTTAGTTGCCATGACGCACCCCCGCCGGCGGCGCAGTCCGCACCGGCGCACTGCCCAGCGGCTGCGGATCAAGGTAGGCGACGGTCAACTGGTCATCCACGAGATATTTTTTCGCCACCTCGCGCACCTGGTCGGCAGTGACCTGCTGCAGTTTCTCGATGAACACATCCAGATCGCGATGGCTGAAACCGATGGTCTCCATCCAGCCGATCTGCCGCGCCTGGAAAAACATCGAGTCGCGCTGATAGACCTGGGCGGCAATCACCTGCGCCTTCACGCGATTGAGCTCTTCTTCGGTAACGCCGCCGGTCACTATGCGCTGCACTTCGCGCCGCAGCCCCGCTTCCAGCTCCTGCCCGCTGCGCCCGGATACCGGGGAACCGCTCAGATAAAAAAACGCCGGGCCGCGACCGACACCGTCGTAATTCGCGCCGGCGGACGATGCAATGCGCTCCGTCTTCACCAGCGACTGCGGCAGACGCGCCGCATCGTTGCCGCTCAGTATGCTCTCCAGCATGTCGAGCGCATAAGGCTCCCAGTCTTCCTTCGGTTTTTCCATGCGCGGCACGCGGTACGCCATCAGCACGTACGGCAATTCCGCCGGCACCTTGACGGTCAGGCGCTTCAGGCCCAGCTGCGGCGGCTCATTCTGCGGTTTGCGCGCCGGCAGCGCCTTGCGCGGAATGGCGCCGAAGTACTGCTCGACCAGCGCAAACACCGCGGACGGCTCGACATCGCCGACGATCACCACGATGGCGTTGTTCGGGCCGTACCATTGATCGTAAAACGTGCGGGTATCCTCCAGGCTCAGGTTTTCCAGATCGCTCATCCAGCCGATGATCGGATTGCGATAGGGATGCGCCGTGAGCGCGCTGGCCATCAGTCGCTCATAGACCACGGAATGGGGCCGGTCGTCGGTGCGCCACCGCCGCTCCTCCATCACCACCTTGATTTCCCTGGCGAATTCTTCCTGTGCCAGCACCAGATTGGTCATCCGGTCGGCTTCGAGTTTGAGCGACAGCGGCAATGCGGATTTGTGCAGGGTCTGGAAATATCCCGTGTAATCCTGACTGGTAAATGCATTGTCACGGCCACCGGCCGCGGCAATCATCCGCGAAAATTCGCCCGGAGCAACCGTTTTGGTTCCCTTGAACATCATGTGCTCGAGCACATGGGCCACGCCGGTGACGCCGTTCTGCTCATCGACGCTGCCGATCCGGTACCAGACCATGCTGACCACCACCGGCGCGCGGCGATCGGGCTTGACCACCACCTTCAGGCCGTTGGCCAGTTCGCGTTCCACCGGCGCCGTATCGGCCACGCCTGCCGCGTATGCCGCGCCGCCCGCCAGCAGCACCACCGCACCGCACAGAATTGCCAGCCGTTTGATTGCAGGATTCATGAATACTCTTTTACGGAAAATAATCGATGGAAAATCGCGGGGTAAACATCAGGATCATGCCGGGAACTCGCACCAGGACATCCGGCATCGCCGCACCCGGTGCCTGTTAGAATTGTAACCAATTCCACCGTTCATTCAGCGCACGGTGTTAATCCAGCGCCGCGCCACTCAGACCACCTCCCTCATGTTTGGTTTCAACAAGAATAAAGACACCGCCGCGCCCGCCACCGGCTGGCTGGCCCGCCTGCAGCAGGGGCTGAGCAAGAGCCGGGCAGAACTCGGCGCGCGCCTGGGCAGACTGTTCGGCGCCGGGCGCAAGCTCGATGCCGCTTTTTACGAGGAACTGGAAACGGTGCTGCTGACCGCCGATGTCGGCGTTGCTGCCACCGGCCATCTGCTGGAGGCGCTGCAGGCCAGGGCGCGGCGCGACAACTGCACGGAAACCGCGCAATTGCGCGCCGCGCTGCATGATGAAATGCTGGCGCTGTTGCAGACGGTCGCGCAGCCGCTGGTCACCGACGCGCACCGTCCCTTCGTCATCATGCTGGCGGGCGTCAACGGCGCCGGGAAAACCACATCGATCGGCAAGCTCGCCCATCATTTTCAGGCGCAGGGCAAATCCGTGCTGCTGGCGGCGGGCGATACGTTTCGTGCCGCGGCGCGCGAACAACTGGCGGTCTGGGGCGAGCGCAACAATGTCACTGTCATCACGCAGGCCTCCGGCGATGCGGCGGCAGTGATTTTCGATGCCATCAACGCCGCCAGGGCGCGCGGCACAGACATCGTGCTGGCCGACACCGCCGGGCGGCTGCCGACACAACTGCACCTGATGGACGAGATCCGCAAGGTCAAGCGGGTCATCGACAAGGCCATGCCGGGCGCGCCGCACGAAGTGCTGCTGGTGCTCGACGCCAATACAGGGCAAAACGCGCTGGCGCAGCTTGCCGCATTCGACGCGGCCATCGGCGTCACCGGGCTTGCGCTGACCAAACTCGACGGCACTGCCAAGGGCGGCGTGCTTGCCGCCATCGCGCACAGCCGTGCCGGGCGGCCACCGATACCCGTGCGTTTCATCGGGGTCGGCGAGGGCATCGACGACCTGCGGCCGTTCGTCGCGGAAGATTTTGTCGCGGCATTGCTCGACTTGTGACCCACATCGCGCTCAGCAGCGTCAGCAAACGTTATCCCGGCGGGCACGATGCGCTGGCCGGCGTCTCCCTGAACATCAATGCCGGTGAAATGGTGTTCATCACCGGCCATTCCGGCGCCGGCAAAAGCACCCTGCTCAAGCTGATGGCCGCCATTGAACGACCCACCTCGGGCACCGTGCTGGTCAACGGCCAGAATATCGGCACCCTGCGCTCGCACGGGATTCCGTTTCTGCGCCGGAATTTCGGTCTGGTTTTCCAGGATCACAAGCTGCTGTTCGACCGCAGCGTCTTCGCCAACGTGATGCTGCCGCTGGACATCATCGGTTTCGACCGCCGCGAAGCCGCCCGCCGGGCGCGTGCCGCGCTGGACAAAGTCGGCCTGCTGCAAAAGGAAAAAGCGCAGCCGATTACCCTGTCCGGCGGCGAGCAGCAGCGTCTGTGCATCGCCCGCGCGATCGTGCATCGTCCGGCGATATTGCTGGCCGACGAGCCGACCGGCAACCTTGATGCCGATTACGCCGCGGCCATCGGCGATCTGCTGCGCGCCTTCAATCAGGTGGGCGTGACCATCGTGCTGGCGACCCATGACATGCAACTGGCGGCGCGGCTCAGCCCGCGCATCATCGAAGTGCGTGCGGGGAGACTGGCGTCATGAGGGCCTGGCTCGCCGCGCACCGTCTCGCTTTTACCGGCACGCTCAACCGGCTTTCCGGCTCACCGCTGACGACCCTGTTCAATATTGCCGTCATCGGCACTGCGCTGGCGCTGCCGGTGGGGTTCCATGTGCTGCTCGCCAATCTGCAGGGGCTGGCCCGGCAATATGCGCCTGAACCCCAGGTCAGCGTGTTCCTGGCCGCCGAGGCCGCGGCCGCCGATGCGCGCAACATCGAAACCCGCCTGAAGGCGCATGCCGGCGTGACATCGTTTCGCTTCGTGCCGCGCGCGCAGGCGCTGGAAACGCTGCGCACCCGATCCGGGCTGACCGATCTGCTCGCGGGACTGCCCCGGAATCCGCTGCCGGATGCCTTCGTGGTGATCCCCGCGGCGGGTAATGCCTCCGCGCTGGAAGCACTGCGCAGCGAGTTCCGTACGTGGCCCCGGGTGGCGGAAGTGCACGTCGATTCCGACTGGGCGCGGCGCCTCGACAATCTGCTCGCCATCGGCCGCTATGCCGTGCTGATGCTGGCTGCGGCGCTGGCGTTCGCGCTGGTGGCGATTACCTTCAACACCATTCGCCTGCAAATCCTCACCCAGCGCGATGAAATCGAGGTGGCCAAACTGATCGGCGCCACTGACGCCTGGATCCGCCGCCCGTTTTTGTATCTGGGCACCCTGATCGCCGGCACCGGCGGACTCGTCGCCTGGATCATGGTCTGGGGTGCGCTGCAGATTTTCAACCGCCAGTTGGGCGCGCTGGCGGAGCTCTATGGCATACCGCTGGCGCTGACCCATCTCAGCGCCACGGACAGCGCCTATACCCTGCTGTTTGCGGCATGGCTGGGCTGGTTCGGCGCCTGGCTCTCGGTACGCCGCCACCTGATCGCTTACAATCCAAAGTAACACACTGTTTTTATTGATATTTTTTTGAATTTCCGCAGGGGAACTCCACACCCGGTTTGGCACTCTCAGGCTTGGAGTGCTAGAATTATTCCTATGAGGGAGGCGACCATGAATGCCATTACATTGCCTGTGCTGTCGGCCACCGGGAGTCTGGAGAGCTATGTCCAGGCGGTTAACCGTTTTCCGCTGCTGACCCAGGAACAGGAAACCGATTACGCCCGCCGTCTGCGCGATACCGGCGACGTCGAAGCGGCACGCCAGCTGGTGCTGTCGCATCTGCGGCTGGTGGTATCGATTGCCCGCGGCTATGTCGGCTACGGCCTGCCGCAGGCCGATCTGATCCAGGAAGGCAATATCGGCCTGATGAAGGCGGTCAAGCGCTTCGACCCGGAACGCGGTGTGCGCCTGGTGTCGTTCGCCATGCACTGGATCCGCGCCGAAATTCATGAGTTCGTGCTGCGCAACTGGCGGCTGGTGAAAGTGGCCACCACCAAGGCGCAGCGCAAACTGTTTTTCAATCTGCGCAGCATGAAGCCGGGGCTGGATACGCTGGGCGCCACCGAGGTGCAGGCCATCGCGCGCAAGCTTGGCGTCAAGCCCGAAGAAGTCGTCGAAATGGAAACGCGCCTCGGCGGCAAGGACATGGCGCTGGAGCCCGCCGGCGACGACGAGCACGAACAGTTCTCCCCGATCGCCTATCTGGCGGCAGACAATGCCGAACCTGTGGCCGTGCTCGAAGCCGAGCAGAACGCCCGTCTGCGCGGCGCCGGGCTGGAACAGGCACTGGCGAGTCTGGATGCGCGCAGCCGCCGCATCATCGAAGCGCGCTGGCTCAACGAAAAACAGGCCGCGACCCTGCATGACCTGGCCGCTGAATTCGGCGTGTCGGCGGAACGCATCCGCCAGATCGAAGCCAAGGCGCTGGGTAAAATGAAGACCCTGATCGCCGCCGCGACCTGATCGAACGCTGCAACAATAAAAAGCCCCGGCCAAGTCCGGGGCTTTTTATTTTGGTTTTTGCTTTTCTCTGTGCTCTCTGTGACCTCTGTGGCTCAACGCCGTTTACTTCAACAACAAGCGTATGTCGTGCAACAGCGCCGGCGCGCCGGCGCCGTACGACGCGAACAGCCGCAGCCGCCCCTGGCCGTCAAGGATATAAGTACCGGCGGAATGATCCATGGTGTAAGCACCGCCCGGCAGGTTCTGCTTCTGAAAGAAAATCTTGAACTCCCTGGCGGTGGCGGCGATCTCCTCCGCGCTGCCGGTCAGGCCGAGGAATGACGGATGAAATGCGGGTACATAGCGTTTCAGCACGTCCGCCGTGTCGCGCGCCGGGTCCACCGTGACAAACAGCACCTGCACGCGGCCGGCGTCGCCGCCCAGCTCCTTCATGACCGTGGCCATCTCGGCCAGCGTCGTCGGGCAGACGTCGGGACAATGCGTGAAACCGAAAAACACCGTGACCACCTTGCCTTTGAAATCGGCCAGCGTGCGGCGCTGGCCGTTGTGGTCGGTCAGGGTCAGCGTTTTGCCGAACGAGGCGCCGGTGACATCGGTCAGCCTGAAGCGCGGCGCGCCGGACTCGCCGGAGCAGCCCGCCGCCAGGATCAGCACGGCGCCCAGCAGCGCCGCCACGGAGTGCCGCATCAAGGACATGGTTTTTTCAGAACAGCAGTTGCAGATAATGGTCTGCAAGCAATGCGGCGAAAATCAGCGTGAGATACAAAATGGAAAAACGGAAAGTGCGCCGCGCCAGCTCATCGCTGTAATCGGTGTAGATTTTCACCGCGTAGTACATGAATATCGCGCCCAGCACCAGGGCCGCGACCAGGTACGGCAGGCCGCTCAGCCGGGAGACGAACGGCAGCACCGAGCAGGCCAGCAGGATGATGGTGTAGAGCAGGACATGCAGCCGGGTGAACTTGTCGCCGTGCGTCACCGGCAGCATGGGCACGCCGGCCTTGGCGTACTCGTGCTTGCGGTACAGCGCCAGCGCCCAGAAATGCGGCGGCGTCCAGGCAAAGATGATCAGGAACAGCGTCAGCGCCTGCGGCGTGACGTCGCCGGTGACCGCTGCCCAGCCCAGCACCGGGGGCATCGCACCCGACGCGCCGCCGATGACGATGTTCTGCGGCGTCATCGGCTTGAGGATGACCGTATAGATCACGGCATAGCCGACGAACGTGGCCAGCGTCAGCCACATGGTCAGCGCATTGACCCCTTGATACAGCAACGCGAGTCCGAGGCCGCCGACCGCGCCGGAAAACACCAGGGTTTCCAGCGATGTGATCTGGCCGCGCGGCAACGGCCGCGCCTGCGTGCGCATCATCAGCGCATCGATTTTCTGTTCAACCAGGCAGTTCACCGCCGCTGCCGCGCCGGCGACCAGCGCAATGCCCAAGGTTGCCGCGAACAGGATGCCGACCGGCACCATGCCCGGCGTCGCGAGGAACATGCCGATGACTGCCGTGAATACGATCAGCGACACCACGCGCGGCTTGGTCAGCGCGTAAAACTGCTGGATGCGGGAGTACAGCGGGGTACGGGCTAGAGTGGAAGACATTATTGAATCAGGATTGAGGATTGAGGATTGAGAGTCTTGGCGCAGGGACCAAATGCGTTGCTGCCGGCCACTCAATCCTCAATCCTGACTCCTCAATCCTCGACGAAGGGCGGAGTTTATCACCACCAGGGCCAGCAATAAAATTGCCGCGCCGGCGTTATGCGCCGCCGCCACCACCAGCGGCAGGCCGGCCAGCACATTGGCGATGCCGAGCACGACCTGCGCAATCAGTATCACCAGCAACGCTGCACCGTAACGCGCCAGTCCGGCACTGCGCATCAGCACCCAGGCCAGACCGCCGACATAAATCAGGGTCACCAGCGCGCCCAGCCGGTGGGCCCAGTGGATGGCCGTCAAGGCGTCATAACTGAGATGGGTGCCGGCCGCGGTCATGCCGAGTTCGCGCAGCACCTGGAATCCGTGCCGGAAATCCATCTGCGGAAACCACTCGTTGTGGCAGGTCGGAAAATCCACGCACGCCAGCGCGGCGTAGTTGGCCGATACCCAGCCGCCCAGCGCAATCTGCGCCACGACGATCAGCAGGCCCAACAGCGCCCAGGGACGCAGGCGCGGCGTTGCCATGGCCGCTGCTGCCGGGCTCTGCCGCAAGGCCAGCCACATCAGCAAAGCCAGCGTGGCCATGCCGCCGAGCAAGTGCAGCGTGACGATCACCGGTTTCAGCAACAGCGTCACGGTCCACATGCCCAGCGCCGCCTGCAGCACCACCAACACCAGTAATCCCGTCGCCAGCAGCGGTGACTGTTTGAGTTCGCGGCGCCGCACCCACGCCATGACCGTGATCGCAAGTATCAGCAAGCCCAGTCCGCCGGCAATGTAGCGGTGGAACATTTCCTTCCAGGCCTTGGTCAGCGACACCGGGCCATGCGTGCCGCCCTGCGCCTCGACCGCGCGCTCAATGTCGTCGCGGGCATGATGCGGCGTCAGCTCGCCGTAACATCCCGGCCAGTCCGGACAGCCGAGTCCCGCGTCGCCCAGACGCACATAGGCGCCGACGACGACCACCACGAAGGTATAAAACACGGTAAACCAGATCAGCTTGCGGAACATGAAAATATAAATAAAAACTATAAGTTATTAGAACTATCCGATGCGCGACACCTTGAGCAGGCGCTCGAGATCCTTGCGCATGCGCGTCGCATCGGCATCCCGCGGATAACGCAGCACCAGATTGCCCAGCGGATCGACCAGATAAATGTGATCGGCACGGGCGCGCTCAAACGGAAATTTCTCCAGCACCGGACTGCCGGCGGCATGCACCAGCCACATGCCGTCGTATTCCGTGCGCAACCGGTCCGCCGGTTTGCCGCCGGTCATCAGCCATACGCGCTCGATGCGCTCCGGGTATTTACCCTGCGTCTTGCGCACCTGGCGGATCTGCCACAGCTTTTTCTCGCAATATGCATCGCACGCCGCGTCGTCAATGGTCACATACAGCCACTTGCCCTGCAGTTGCCGGAAGGTGAACGGCGCCCCGCTGTCCAGCTGCAGCGTCGCCGCCGGCAGCGGTCCGGTTTCGATCAGCGTACCGTAATTGATGCGTCCCGCCGGCTGATAAAAATAATAAGCTGCGAACGAGGCGATGAACGGCGCGATGCACACCGCCGCCACCAGCCACAGCATCTTACGGTCGCGGCGCGGGGTCTCGTCGTTTGACATGGGTCACCAGATAATAAATGAGTATTGCCAGGCTCAGCGCATACCACTGGAACGCGTAAGCCAGATGCGTATTGCGGCCCAGATCGGGCCGTTGCCACTCCCGCTGCAGACCATCCGCGGCGGCGCTTTCCTGCTGGATCACGAACGGCTGCACATCGAGTCCGGTCGCCTGCCGGTAGCGTTCCAGCACCAGGTTTTGCCAGACGTTGCCTTCCGCAACCCTGGTCGATAACTCCAGATAACGCTCGCTGTATGCCACCGCAGTGCCCTGCACAACCTGCTCTCCGGCCGGCGTGCTGATTGCAGGCACGGTGCGGTCACGTGCCGCGGCGATCCAGCCGCGGTTCACCAGCACATAACGCTGCGAGCCGGCAATGCGCAGCGGCGTCGCCACGTGATAGCCGGGCTGGTGCTGATGGATCTTGTTATCGATATATACCGTGTATTTCGGCGCAAACTCTCCGCGCACCTCGACGCGCCGCAACAGCACGTTCTCTGCTGCAACGGGCGGCGCGCCGATGCTGATCGCGGGCTGCCGGCGCAGCGTATCGTATCGCCCCTGCAACTCCTCCTTGTACTGGGCGCGCCCGGTCTGCCACTGCCCGAGCGCAAACATCAATGCCATGCCGGCAGCCGCCGCGACGCTGGTCCACAGGCGGGGTCGGAACTCGTAGCGGGCAATCCGGAAAGCTGACATGCACAAATCCGCCGGGTTACACTGCCGCAGGAGCCGCTATGCGCATCGTCGTCATACTTTTCATTCTCGTCATACTCGCCAGCCTGGGTTCGGCACTGTATTACATGGTCAAGGACCGCGGCACCTCCCAGCGCACCGCAAAAGCGCTGACCATCCGCATCGCGCTGTCGATCGTGCTATTCCTGCTGCTGGTGCTGGGACTGCAAACCGGCGTGATCACCACGCGTCTTTAAAGCTTCCGGGCAGCAGCCGCTCCTGCCCGAACCCTGAAAAAAAACGCCGCAATCACGCGGCGCCCAAGTCCCCAAGCGGGGAACCTCCTCCCCTGCGAATCGCGCTTTGTTGATTTGTCCTGCCGGTCGCGCGACCCGCGGCTTGTCGGTTTACAGCCAGTACACGAAAACGAACAGGATCAGCCACACCACATCGACGAAGTGCCAGTACCAGGCCACACCCTCAAAACCGAAATGGTGGTCCGCCTTGAAATGCCCGGCCACGCTGCGGAACAGGATCACCCACAGCATAATGGTGCCCACCGTCACGTGAAATCCGTGAAAACCCGTCAGCATGAAGAAGGTCGCGCCGTACGCGCCCATGGTCAGCTTCAGGTTCAGGTCGGCATACGCATGGGCATATTCATAAATCTGGAAACCGAGGAAGATCATGCCCAGGGCGATGGTCATCACCAGGCCCCAGATCAGCTGGGTACGGTTGTTTTTCAGCAGCCCCCAGTGCGCCCAGGTGATCGTGGCGCCCGAGGTCAGCAGGATCGCCGTATTCAGCGCCGGGATGCCCCAGGCGCCCATGGGTGAAAACGTTTCCTTGATCCCGGGTCCGCTCACCGGCCAGTCGGCCTTGAAACCGGGCCACAGCAGTTGCTGGTGCTCCAGCGAACCCAGATCCGGCACCGAAATCACCCGCATGTAAAACAGCACGCCGAAGAATGCGGCAAAAAACATGACTTCGGAAAAAATGAACCAGGCCATGCCCCAGCGGAAAGACAAATCGACCTGCCTGTTGAATTTGCCGGCCTCGGATTCATGCGCCACCGTGGTAAACCAGCCGGCGAACATGAAAAACAGGATCAGGAAACCGATACCGAGCAGCACGCCGCCCGCAGCGATGCTGTTGACGGTGAGCGAAGCGCCGAAGCCGAGAAAAAGCATGGCGGTGGCCGCCACGATGGGCCAGTGCGACGGCTGCGGCAGGTAGTAGTTGTCCGATGATGATTGGCTCGACATGCTCATTTCTCCCTGAATCCCTGCGTTTATTCTTTCGTTCCCTGATCCATAACCATCAGCGGGTGATCAATCGCACCACGGACACGATGGTTCCCACAAAAATCGCCCCTGCCAACATACCGACAATGATGATCTGCGCCGGCGTCACTGCAACTTTCTCGTGCTCCGCGCGCTTGCGTATGCCGAGAAACGCCGACAGCACCATGCGCACCACCTGGAGCAGCGTGGCTTTCTGCCGGCCTTCGGTCATCGCGGCGCCCATCACCCCTGATCCTTGTTTTTCAGCGGCGCCGTCGAGGCGCCCTTTACTTCAAAAAACGTGTACGACAGCGTGATGGTATTGACCCCGTGCGGCAGCGTCGAATCAATCACGAACTGCACCGGCATGCGCTTGGACTCACCGGCCTGCAGCGGCTGCTGCTTGAAACAGAAACATTCCATTTTTTTCACATACGGCGCGGCATGCTTGGGGCCGTAGCTCGGGATGGCCTGGCCGACTATCGCCTTGTCGCCGTTGTTCCGCACATCGTATTCGACCTGGATCATTTCCCCCGGATGCACCCGCACGCTGCGCTGCACCGGCCTGAAATCCCACTCCAGGCCATGCGCATTGGCATCGAACTCCAGCGTCACCCAGCGCGACTGGTCGATCTGCGTATTCACCACTTCCGCCACCGCCGGCTTGATCAGGTTGTTGATGCCGGTGACTTCGCAGATCTTTTCATAGAACGGCACCAGCGCAAATCCAAACCCGAACATCGCCACGGCGAATATCGACAGCCGGGTCATCATCCGGCGATTGGCGCGTTCGTTTTTCATAGATCCAGAATGTGGTACTTAAGCATGATCCCGAAGAAAAACATCGCGACAATCACCCACAGCAAAATGGCTGTGCGGCGATTATTGCGACCAACGTCGGCTTCTTGCGCCATCACCTACTTCACCACCGGCGGCGTTGCGAAGCTGTGGTACGGAGCCGGCGACGGCAGATGTGTCCACTCCAGGCTGTCCGCACCTTCCCATTGCCGATCCGCGGCCTTCTCGCCGCTGGTGATGGTCTTGATGACGATGTAGAGGAACAGCAGTTGCGCCAGGCCGAATCCCCAGGCGCCGATCGACGAAATCATGTTGAATTCGGTGAACTGCAGCGCATAGTCGGGAATGCGGCGCGGCATGCCGGCCAGCCCGAGAAAATGCTGCACGAAAAACGTGACGTTGAAGAAAATCAGCGACAGCCAGAAATGCCACTGGCCCAGCGTCTCGTTGTACATCCGGCCGGTCCACTTCGGCAGCCAGAAATAAATGCCGGCAAAGGCCGAGAACAGCGCGCCCGCGACCATCACGTAATGGAAATGCGCCACCACGTAATACGTATCGTGCAGCTGGACATCCACCGGCGCGATGGACAGCACCAGGCCGGTGAAACCGCCCAGCGTGAACAGGAACAGGAAGCCCAGCGCAAACAGCATCGGCGTTTCAAAAGTCAGCGAGCCTCTCCACATCGTCGCCACCCAGTTGAATACCTTGACGCCGGTGGGCACGGCAATCAGCACGGTTGCATACATGAAGTAGAGCTGCGCCTCGACCGGCATGCCGGCGGTGTACATATGGTGCGCCCACACCATGAACGACAGGATGGCGATCGACGCCGTGGCGTACACCATCGAGGCATAACCGAACAGCGGTTTCCGGGAAAACGCCGGAATCACCTGCGACACCACGCCAAAGGCCGGGATCGCAATGATGTACACCTCGGGATGGCCGAAGAACCAGAAAATGTGCTGATAGAGCACGGGGTCGCCGCCGCCGGCCGCGTTGAAAAAGTGGGTACCGAAATGGCGGTCGGTCAGCGTCATCGTGACTGCGCCGGCCAGCACCGGCATCACCGCCACAAGCAGGTAGGCGGTAATCAGCCAGGTCCAGCAGAACAGCGGCATTTTCATCAGCGACATGCCGGGCGCACGCATGTTGAGAATGGTGGTGATGATGTTGATCGAGCCCATGATCGACGACATGCCGAGAATATGCACGGCGAAAATCGTCAGATCCATCGCCGGTCCGGCCTGCGTTGACAGTGGCGCGTACAGCGTCCAGCCGACACCGGCGCCGCCGCCCGGCATGAACTGCGCGGCAATCAGCAACAGTGCTGCCGGCGGCAGCAGCCAGAATGACAGGTTGTTCATGCGCGGAAATGCCATGTCCGGCGCGCCGATCTGCATCGGAATCAGCCAGTTCGCGAAACCCACGAATGCCGGCATGATCGCGCCGAACACCATGATCAGGCCGTGATACGTCGTCATGGAATTGAAGAATTCAGGCTTGACGATCTGCAATCCCGGCTGGAACAGCTCGGAGCGGATGATCAGCGCCATGACGCCGCCGACCAGGAACATGGTGAAGCTGAACCACAGGTACATCGTGCCGATGTCCTTGTGATTGGTCGATCCGATCCAGCGCATGATGCCGTGCGGCTTGTGCTCGTGATCGTCGTGACCGTGGGTAGGTGCGTGTGCTGCTTGCATTGTGTTCTCCTGAAGCCTGTATTAGTTCCGTGCAGCCTTGATGTCGGCCGGAGCGATCGCATCACCGGTCTTGTTGTTCCAGTTGTTGCGGGTGTAGGTAATCACCGCAGCCAGATCAACGTCCGACAGGTGCTTGAACGCGTTCATCGCCGTGCCCTGCTTGCCGTTCAATACCAGCTTGATCTGGTCGGCTTTGGGGCCGCTCACCACTTTTGAACCGGACAGCGCCGGGAAGGCTCCCGGCACGCCCATGCCGGTGGCCTGATGGCAGGCCACGCAGTTCTGGGCATACACTTTTTCACCCTGCGCCTTGAGCTCGTCCGGCGTCCAGGCTTTGGCGGGATCCACCTTGGCCGCGACCATCTTTTTCTGCTGCGCAGCGACCCACGCGGTGTACTGGGCGGGCGCCATCACTTCGACGACGATCGGCATGAAACCGTGATCCTTGCCGCACAGCTCCGCGCACTGTCCGCGGTAAATCCCCGGCTTGTCGGTTTTGAACCAGGTGTCGCGGATGAATCCGGGGATGGCGTCCTGCTTGACGGCCAGCGCCGGCACATACCAGGCGTGGATGACATCCGCCGCAGTGGTCAGAATGCGCACCTTCTTGCCGGCGGGAACGACCACGTGGTTGTCCGTTTCCAGCAAATAATGGGGATTGGCATTGCGGCCGGCGACATCGCGCCCGTCGATCTGTGCGGGCGGCGTCGATAACACGCTGTAGAAACTGATGCCCTCGCCCTCGCCCTTCAGATAGTCATAGCCCCATTTCCACTGGTAACCGGTGGCCTTGATCGTCAGATCCGGCTCGGCCGTGTCGCGCATCGCAAGCAGCGTGCTGGTCGCCGGCACGGCCATGGCAATCAGGATCACCGCGGGAATCAGCGTCCAGGCGACCTCGACTGCGGTGTTTTCGTGGAACTGGGCCGCCTTGTGGCCGACCGATTTGCGGTGCTTGAACACCGCATAGAACATGAAACCGAACACGCCGACGAAAATGACAAAACAGATGACCGTGATAATGGTGTGCAGGTCATAGATTTTTTCGCCGAGCTCGGTCTGCGGCGTCTGCAGGTTGAGCTTGTATTCCGCCCACGCTGCCATCGTCCAGAACCACAACAACCCTGCTGCGGCCCACTTCTTCAACCCCTTGTTGCCCATTCTTCCCCCGCTGATAAAGCCCGATTGATCTTCAGCTACGCCCGCCCGCAGGCCGGCTGCGCAATTCCCTGAACAGTATCCGGCGGCATTCTTCGCCGCAATACCGGCCTATGGCCGCTTCCCGTCCGTGCGACCGCAATGCAACGGCGGCGCCCGCCTCACCTGTTACCAACCACGTCCAGCCGCAATGATCAGGGAAAACAACGCCAGCGATCCAGAAACCGTTCGCAGCAACATGCCGTCGGGTGATCTGAAATGGCGCTTGAAGTACGCGAATCCGGCGCCGTTATGCTCCAGGACCGACTCAATAAAGGCTTGTTGGTCACCGGCGCCAGCCATTGTTTTTAACCGCGCGGACTGTAGCACACCACAAGGGGGCGTCGCAACCGGATTGCCCTATGAAAACAGTCGGCTTTCCATTTCAAATCATGGCATTCAAACGTCTGATCTCCAGCGCCCGCAGTACGCGATCCGGCGCCGGGTTTGGCATGTGGCGTATCCGTCCCAGCAACGGCGCCGCCAGCCGCTGCTGCAGCGCCTGCAGATTCTGTTCGGCGCGCGCCATGTCCGGATCAATGGCGCAGGCAATCCAGCCAGCCAGCCGCAGTCCGCGCGCCTGCATTGCCGCCGCAGTGAGCAAGGCATGATTGAGGCAGCCGAGGCGCATGCCGACGACCAGCACCACCGGCAACTGCAGACGCAAGGGAATGTCTGCCGCATCACGCGTACGGCTGAGCGGCACGGCCAGTCCGCCCACCCCTTCGACGACCACCATGTCGGCGCATTGCTGCAGGCGGCGGTAACTGCGCTCGATGACATCCAGCCGTATGCGGCGGCCGGCTTCATCCGCTGCAATATGCGGCGCAATCGGCGGCGCGAAACAGTACGGGTTGATCCATTCGCGCGGCACATCGACGCTGGCCGCTGCGCGCAACTGCTCGACATCGTCGTTATGCCAGACGCCGCCCCGGCATGTCGCACCGGCAGCCACCGGTTTCATGCCGACCGTGCGCAATCCAAGCGCCGAAAACGCCCGCAGCAATGCGCAGGCGACCACGGTCTTGCCGACGCCGGTATCGGTGCCGGCAATAAAAACGCCGCGAGCCGGGGGGCGGGAAGACTTACGGGAAAATACCTGCCGTGCCATGTCAGCCCGCCACCGGTTTGATGTCGATCACCGGCCTGCCGCCGGGACCGGTGCGCGCTGCCGGACGCCAGGCATGGCCATACACCACTTCAAAGGTCGCCGGCAGCGTGCCGTCGCGCCGCAACGTTTCATAATTGCGCGTCACCGCGGCAAGCCAGGCTTTGCCTGACAGGGCGCGGGCGCGGCCGGCGGTCGCATTGCGCGCACCGATTGCCTGCAGATCCCGCATCAACGCCGTCACGTCGCGGTAAGTCAGCGTGAATGTTTCCATGTCGATCACCGGATCCGCAAACCCGGCCTGGACCAGGATGTCGCCGATATCATGCATGTCGATGAACGTGCTGATGCGGGTATGTCCGTCGCCCGCGTCCTGCGCCGCGCGCAATTCCTTCAGCGTATCGGGGCCGAAAGTGGTGAACACGCACAGCCCGCCCGGCGCCAGCACGCGCCGCATTTCGGCCAGCGCCCGCGGCAGATCGTTGACCCATTGCAGGGCGAGATTGCTCCACACCAGATCCACGCTGCTGCCGGCCAGCGGCAGCGACTCAAGGTCGCCGCAGACCAGCCCCGGCTGCCGGCGCAGCAACCGCTGATGCCACGGCACGCCGCCGCGCGCCTGCCTGAGCATCGCCAACGCCAGATCGAGCGCCACCATGCGCGCGCCCGGATACCGCGCCGCCAGTCCGCGCCAGGCGTTCCCGGTGCCGCTGCCGGCATCGAGTATGCGCGCAGGCTGATGACGGATGAAATCCAGGCGCTCCAGCGCGCGCCGGCAGACTTCCTGTTGCAGCACCGCTGCCGCGTCATAGCCGGCCGCCGCGCGATCAAAAGCGCGGCGCACCGCGCGTTTGTCGAGTCGCTGCTGTTCACCCAACCTGTCACTCATTGCAGAAATCCATGATCAACGCGCAAACGCGATCCGCGTCCGACACAAACGGTGCATGCGCGGCACCTTCGATGACCGCCAGGCGTCCGCGCGGCAGGTGTTGCGCCAGCCAGGCGCCCGCGGCCGGCGGCGTGATTGCATCGCGTTCGCCATGCAGCACCAGCGCCGGTTGCGAAATTTCACCCAGATGCGCACGCAAATCATTCTGCTCCAGCCAGTACAGTGCTCGCGCCAGTATCGCCGCTGCCGGCGCGGCTTTCGCGGCCAGCACCGCCTGCAGCACGCGGGCCACTGCGCGGGCGCGCGCATCGCCCTGCGCCTGCAACAACAGAAAACGCTGCAGCATCGCCGCGGGATCCCGCACGATCGCAGCGGCAAAATCGCGCACCGCCGCCGCAGTCATGCCATGCGGCCAGTCCGGCCGGGTAACGAATACCGGAGTGGTCGCGATCAGCAGCAAATGGCTCACCTGCTGCGGATAACGGCGCGCCCACTCCAGCGCAAGCTGGCCGCCCAGCGACCAGCCCGCCACCGCACAGCGCGCCGGCGCATGCGCGGCAAGATCATCGACCGCGGCGGCAAACTCACCGGGAAAAATCCCCGGCGCATCGCCGTGTCCGGGCCAATCCGGCGCCGATATCTCAAATGCGCCGTCCAGACGCGCCGCCAGATCCGCCCAGACGCCGCCGTGCATGCCCCAGCCATGCACCAGCACCAGCGCAGGCCTGTCGTCTGCCGCAGGATGGCGCGTCATGCCCCTGCCCGCAACGCCGCCGTGAGCCGTGCGACATCATCCGCGTGGTGCGCGGCCGACAGCGAAATACGCAGGCGCGCGGTGCCCTGCGGCACGGTCGGCGGCCGGATGGCGGGCACCAGCAATCCCTGGGCGGCAAGACGCGCGGAGAGCGCCAGTGCCGCGTCGTTGCCGCCCACCAGCAGCGGTTGTATCGGCGTTGCGGAAGGCATCAGTTGCAGCGGAAATCCCGCCAATTGCTGTTTTAACTGAGCGATCAGTTCACGCAGCCGTTCGCGGCGCCAGCCTTCCTCCGCGATCAGCGGCAGGCTTGCCAGCAGCGCCTGTGCCAGCAGCGGCGGCGTTGCCGTGGTGTAGATGTACGGCCGCGCGCGCTGGATCAGCGTCTCGATCACCGCGGCATCGCCGGCGACAAAAGCGCCGGACACGCCGGCGGCCTTGCCCAGCGTCGCCATGTAAATGATGCGCGGCGATGCAATGGCGAAATGCTCCAGCACGCCCCGCCCGCCTGCGCCCAGCACACCAAAACCGTGCGCGTCATCGAGCACCAGATACGCATCAAATCGTTCGCACAACGCAAGCAGTTCGGGTACCGGCGCCAGATCGCCATCCATCGAAAACACGGCGTCGGTGACCACCAGCCGGCGGCGCGCTTTGGTGTTTTCCAGCAGCCGCGCCAGTGACGCCATGTCGCCATGCGCATAACGCCGGAACGCCGCGCGCGACACCAGTGCTGCGTCATTCAGCGAAGCGTGATTCAGGCGGTCGGCGAACACGGCATCACCACGTCCGGCCAGCGCGCCGACGATGCCCATGTTGGCCATGTAGCCGGTGGCAAACAGCAGTGCGCGCGGCAGACCGGCAAAAGCCGCCAGCGCTGCTTCCAGCGCATGATGCGCCGCGCTGTGGCCGAGGATCAGATGCGAGGCGCCGGCGCCGACGCCATATCGGTCCACGCCGTCATGGGCAGCCGCAGCCAGGCGCGGATCGGCGGCCAGCCCGAGATAATCGTTGGAACAGAACGCGGTGTACTCGCGCCCGTCCACCGTCACCCGCGCGCCCTGCGGTGTAGACATCACGCGGCGCGTGCGGCGCAGCCCGCGCGTCTGCAGCGCCGCCAATTCCGCGGCCAGCCCGGTATGCCATGCCATCGCAGGGTCGTTCGCGGAGGTGTGCGCGAATGCGGCGAACGTCAAGCCGGATTCTGCAGCGGCTTCAGCCCGAGCCGGGCAAACAGCGCCTGGTCATTCGCGACATCCGGATTGCCGGTGGTCAGCAGCTTCTCGCCGTAGAAAATTGAATTCGCGCCGGCCAGGAAACACAGCGTCTGCACCGCGTCGCCCATCGCCTGGCGTCCGGCCGACAGCCGCACCATCGCTTTGGGCATGGTGATGCGCGCACAGGCGATGGTGCGCACGAACTCCAGCGGATCGAGCGCTGCGGTGCCGTGCAACGGCGTACCCGGCACCTGCACCAGATTGTTGATCGGCACCGACTCCGGGTACGGATCCATGCCGGCCAGTTGACTGATCAGCGCCGCGCGCGCGGCGC
>CAZAOZ010000042.1:4258-27167 GCA_964486865.1 uncultured Bordetella sp. | reverse complement strand
AGTACTACACCGAGCTCGGCCAGCACGCGGGGCTGCATCGCAAGTTCAAGGCGCTACGCGCCGCGAAGCAAGTCCCCTTGGGGGGCGCCGCGAAGCAAGTCCCCTTGGGGGGCGCCGGCAGCGGATTTGCCGCGCTGAGTCCCGCGCAGCAAAAAATCATCGATAACGAACTGCGTGATTTCCGGCTGGGCGGCGCAGACCTGGGCCCGGCAGAAAAAAAACGCTACACCGAAATCAGCGACCGCCTGTCGATGCTCGGCTCGCGTTTCAGCGACAACCTGCTCGACGCCACCAACGCCTGGACGCACATCGTCACCGATCCGGCGGGACTTGCCGGACTGCCCGAGGACGCGCGCGCAGCGGCACGCGAGGCGGCAGAAGCGGACAAGCAGGCCGGCTGGAAATTCACGCTGCACGCGCCGTCGTACATGCCGGTGCTGCAGTACGCGGATGACCGCGCACTGCGCGAGCGCCTGTATCACGCCTATGTCACGCGCGCGTCCGAATTCGGCGACGCCAGACTCGACAATACGCCGCTGATCGCCGAAATCGTCGCGCTGCGCCGTGAAATCGCGCAACTGCTGGGCTTCCGCAACTATGCGGAATATTCGCTGGAACCGAAAATGGCCGAGTCGCCGGCGCAGGTGCTGGAATTCCTGCGCGAACTCGCCGCGCGCGCCAAACCTTATGCGCAGCAGGATCTTGCCGAACTCGAAGCCTTCGCCCGCAAGGAACTCGGCATGGCGAAGCTCGAAGCCTGGGATATGGCCTATGCCGCCGAGAAGCTGCGCGTCGCCCGCTACGCGTTCTCCGAAAACGAAGTCAAACAGTATTTCCCGGAAACGACCGTGCTGCCGGGCATGTTCAGGCTGGTCGAAACGCTGTACGGGCTGACCATCGCCGCCGCCGAGGCGCCGCAATGGCATCCCGACGTGCGCTTCTATGCCATCCGCGACCGCAACGGCGCGCTGGTCGGACAGTTCTATCTCGACCTCTACGCACGCGCCTCCAAGCGCGGCGGGGCGTGGATGGACGACGCCATCACCCGGCGCGCGACGCCCCAGGGCACACAGGCGCCGGTGGCTTATCTCAACTGCAATTTCACGCCGCCGGTCGGCGGCAAGCCCGCGCTGTTCACGCATGATGAAGTGATCACGCTGTTCCACGAGTTCGGCCACGGCCTGCACCATCTGCTGACCCGCGTCGATTATCTCGGCGTGTCGGGCATCAACGGCGTGGAATGGGATGCGGTCGAACTGCCCAGCCAGTTCATGGAAAACTTCTGCTGGGAATGGGATGTCGTGCAGCCGATGACCCGCCATGCGGACAGCGGGCAATCGCTGCCCCGCGCGCTGTTCGACAAGATGATTGCGGCGAAGAATTTCCAGAGCGGCATGCAGACCGTGCGCCAGATCGAATTTTCGCTGTTCGACCTGCGGCTGCATTACGACTTCGATCCGGCGGGCACGCAAACCGCGCTGCAGCTGCTCGACGCAGTGCGCCGCGAGGTCGCCGTGGTGTTCCCGCCGCCGTACAACCGTTTCCCCAATAATTTTTCGCACATTTTCGCCGGCGGCTATGCCGCGGGTTATTACAGCTACAAATGGGCCGAGGTGCTGTCGGCCGATGCCTACAGCCTGTTCGAGGAAAACGGCGTGCTCGACCCGGCAACCGGCATGCGTTTCTGGAACGAAGTGCTGGCCGTGGGCGGCAGCCGTCCGGCGCTGGAATCGTTTGTCGCCTTTCGCGGCCGGGAACCGAAGATCGATGCGTTGCTGCGCCATAACGGCATGACCGCAGGCGCTCCCGCGCCGGCATGACTCCGGCCGCGGTATCATGCGCACCGGAGAATCAGCTTGCTCATATCCCTCTCCCCAACCCTCTCCCATGGGGAGAGGGTGAGAACGGACCTGATTCACTGTCGTGAATCAGGAAAGGATCAATTGAACGAGGTGCTGACCATGACCAGAATATTTTTCCTGATGGCTGTCGTGCTGGCGGCGCAAGCGGCATCTGCCGCACAACTCTACCGCTGGGTGGACGACAAGGGGCGCGTCGAGTGGCGCGACACGCCGCCGCCGGCGAATGCGAAAAAAGTCGAACGCCGCGCCATCGAAGGCAGCGTCATCGAAACCTCCGCGCTGCCCTACAGCGTGCAGCAGGCCGTCAAGAACTTTCCGGTGACGCTCTACACCAGCAACTGCGGCGAAGGCTGCGACAAGGCGCGGGCGCATCTGGTGCGGCGCGGCGTGCCTTTCACCCAGAAAAACCCACAGAATGATCTGGATGGTTTCAAAAAACTCACCAATGGCGGCATGGAAGTGCCGTTGCTGTACGTCGGCAGGGAACAACTGAAGGGTTATCTGGAAACCAGCTGGGACAGCGCCCTCGACACCGCCGGATACCCCCGGCAACCGGTCCCCGGCTATGCCGCGCCGAAGCCGCCGGCGCCGCCGGCTGCGAAGCCCGCCCCGGCACCGCAGGTCGCGGCGCCACAAGCTGCGCCGGCCCCTGCGCCGGCGCAATGAAACTCGCGACCTGGAACGTCAACTCGCTCAAAGTCCGGCTGCCGCAGGTACTCGACTGGCTGGCGGCGCACGCGCCGGACGCGCTGTGCCTGCAGGAAACCAAGCTCGAGGACGCCAGCTTTCCGGTCGCCGCCATCGAAGCCGCGGGTTATCACGCCGCATTCAGCGGACAGAAAACCTACAACGGCGTGGCGATCCTGACCCGGCAGCCGGCAGCCGCCATACACTGCGACATCCCCGGTTTTGATGACCCGCAGAAACGCGTCATCGCCGTCACCCTCGACGGCGTGCGCATCGTGTGCGTGTATGTGCCGAACGGTGAATCGGTCGAGTCGGACAAATACCGCTACAAACTGGCGTGGCTGAATGCCCTCACCGGCTGGCTGCGCACCGAGCTCGCGCAGCACCCGGCGCTGGCGGTGCTGGGCGACTACAACATCGCCCCGGAAGACCGCGATGTGCATGACCCGCAGGCGTGGGCCGGCAAAGTGCTGTGCAGCACGCCGGAACGCGCGGCATACGCGCAACTCACCCAACTCGGCCTGAAAGATGCCTTCCGGCTGTTTGAGCAGCCGGATAAATCCTTTTCATGGTGGGATTACCGGATGAACGCCTTCCGCCGCAAGATGGGCCTGCGCATAGATCTCATCCTCGCTTCGGACCGGCTGGCCGGCTCCTGCCGTTCCTGCGGCATCGACAGCGAACCGCGGCGTCACGAGCGGCCGTCCGATCACGCGCCGGTATTCGCGGAGTTTGCGTAAGCCTCAGGCGTCGTCGCTGCGGCCCGGTTCTATTTTCAATTCCTGGATTTTGCGCGTCAGCGTGTTGCGGCCCAGGCCCAGCAACTGGGCAGCCTCGATGCGCCGCCCGCCGGTCTGCGCCAGCGCCTTCAGGATCAGCACCTTCTCGAACTGCCGCGTCAGCCCGTCCATGATGCCGGTTTCGCCGCGATGCAGACGCAATTCCGCTTCGCGTCCCAGTGCCGCGATCCAGTCCTCCGCCGATGCCCCGGCCGACTCCGCGCGCATCTCCGGCGGCAGATCCTTGACCTCGATGGTGGCGGCCGGCGCCATCACCGTCAGCCAGTGGCAGAGATTTTCCAGCTGGCGCACGTTGCCGGGCAAATCCTGAACCGCGATGTACTTGAGCGTGGCGTCGGAAAGCCGTTTCGCCTCGACGCCGAGATCGCGCGCGCTTTTCTGCAGGAAGTAGCGTGCCAGCAGCGGAATATCCTCGCGCCGCTCGCGCAATGCCGGCAGGCGCAGCCGGATCACGTTCAGCCGGTGAAACAGGTCTTCGCGGAACAAACCCTGCTTGACCCGCGCCTCCAGATCCTGGTGCGTGGCCGCGATCACCCGCACGTTGGCCTTGATCGGCTGGTGGCCGCCGACGCGATAGAAGTTGCCGTCCGACAGCACGCGCAGCAGGCGCGTCTGCAGTTCCTGTGGCATGTCGCCGATTTCATCCAGAAACAGCGTGCCGCCTTCCGCCTGCTCGAAGCGCCCGCGGCGCATGTTCTGCGCACCGGTGAACGCGCCGCGTTCGTGGCCGAACAGTTCGGATTCGAGCAGCTCCTTCGGAATGGCCGCGGTATTGATGGCGATGAACGGCCGCCCGGCGCGCGGGCTGTGGCGATGCAGCGCGCTCGCCACCAGCTCCTTGCCGGTGCCGGACTCGCCGGTGATCATCACCGTCGCATGCGACTGCGCAAGACGGCCGATCGCACGGAACACTTCCTGCATGGCCGGCGCCTGGCCGAGGATTTCCGGCACGGACTCGATGACTTCCCCGGTCGTGGCCTGGCGCACGCTCTCGTCCATCGCCCGCCGGATCAGCTCGACGGCGTGGTCGACGTCGAAGGGCTTGGGCAGGTATTCATACGCGCCGCCCTGGAAAGCAGTAACCGCGCTTTCCAGATCCGAGTAGGCGGTCATGATGATGACCGGCAGCGACGGATGACGCGCCTTGGCCATCTGCAGCAATTCCAGGCCGGACTCGCCGGGCATGCGGATGTCGCTGACGATCACCTGCGGCGCCTCGCTCTCCAGCGCCGCCATCGCTTCGCGCGCCGAGGCGAATGCCCTGAACACAATGTTTTCGCGGGTCAGCGCTTTTTCAAACACCCAGCGTATCGAACGATCGTCGTCAATGATCCAGACAGGTTTCATGGGTTTTGGCAGTCAGGTATGAAGGGCGGACATGCGTGCGGTTTCACTGGCGTCCGGCTTTCGGTTCGTGGTCGCGGCCGTTGCCGACCGGCAGCAGCAGCAGGAAGCGCGTCTGCCCCGGTTTGCTGTCAAAAGTCACGGTGCCGTTGTACTGGGTGATGAAGTTATGCGCGATGGTCAGACCGAGGCCGCTGCCGCCTTCGCGGCCGGAAACCAGCGGCTGGAATACGCGCTCGCGCATGTCCTCCGGTATGCCCGGGCCGTTGTCGATGATCTCCACCTCCACGGCATGGCGATAACGGCGGCGCGCCAGCGTAACCTGCCGCGCAATGCGCGTGCGGAAGCGGATCTCGCCGCGCTCCGCGCCGGAACCCGCTGACCGGATGGCCTGGGCGGCATTGCGCACGATATTGAGCACCGCCTGGATCAGTTGTTCGCGATCGCCGGTCAGCATCGGCATGCTGATGTCGTAGTCGCGGCGCACGACGACTCCCGGAAATTCCGCGAGTATCACGCTGCGCACGCGCTCGAGCACCTCATGGATATTGACCGGTCCCGGCAGCGGCAGCCGGTGCGGCGTCAGCAGACGGTCCATCAACGCCTGCAGCCGGTCGGACTCCTTGATGATGACCTGGGTGTATTCGTGCAGCGCCGGCCGCTCCAGCTCACGGTCGAGCAGTTGCGCGGCGCCGCGGATGCCGCCCAGCGGATTCTTGATTTCATGCGCAAGGTTGCGGATCAGATCGCGATGCGCCTGGCTTTGTTCGAGCAACCGCGCTTCGCGCTCGACGCGCAACTGGCGGTCGATCTGGCGGAATTCAAGCAGCGTTACGCTCGGCTGCGCCGCGCCGATTTCGGCGGGAGTGACCGTGCAGGCGAGATTCAGGCGCGGCCGGCCATTCACCATGATTTCCAGCTCATGCTCGGTATAGGCGCAGGTATTGGCATGCGCGTAGTCGATTGCCGCCTCCAGCACCGGGTTTTCGCCGAACAACTGCACCAGCGGCAGGCCGGCGGCGCTGGCACTTGACGCTTCAAACAGGTTTTCTGCCGCCGGATTCATATAGAGTACCGCCTGTTCATCGTTCACCACAATGACGGCGGTCGCGAGCAGATCCAGCCCGGTAAACGCCGCGGGATTCATCGCTTGATGCCCTTACGGCGGGCAATAAACGCGCCAAGGCAGCCCGCGGGCCGTGTAACAGGGGTTACGGCGGAAAAATGCCGGCGGGGTACCGGCCATCGGATGCGCAGAGAGACTATGCGCGCAACCGGAACTAGCGCAGCGAGGACAGTTCCTTGCGCAGATTCACGATATTGCTTTCGTGCAGCTCGACCTTTTTCTTGAACGGCTCCAGCCGATCGAGCACGCGCTGATAATTGCGTTCGCTGCCGAGGCGCTGGCCTTCCTGTTCCGCCAGATCCTTTTTCGCCTGCTCGAGCAGTTTCTGCTCGCTGGCCAGTTCCTGTTCGAGAATTTTCCGCCGCTCGTTGTCGCGTTGCTGCTGCGTAGAGGCATCGACCTTGGGGAAATTGCCGCCCTGCGCCGACGCTTTCGCATCGCTGCCCCTGGCCTTCGGTGACGGCACGCTCGGCACCGGCGGCAGGCTCATCAGCTTGCAACCGGACGCCTCCGCCTTGACGTTGGTAAACCGCTTGTTGCCGCTGCTGTCGATGCACTCCCAGATCTCCGCCTGCGCGAGGCCGGCGGATCCAAGCAATAACAGTGGCAGCATCCAGTAGCGCATGGGCAGTTCCGGTTAGTCGCGCAGAAAATCGGACAATTCCGCCAACGGGGCCAGCATCCGTGTGGTTGACATGCAGCATGGGCGGGCGGGGGATAAGTCTATGTCAGTAAAGATAAATTCGCAATTGCGCCGGTTTGGTGCCGGTGTGCCGCAAAACAAAAGGGCGGGCACGCGCCCGCCCTTTTGCCGAGGCGCACACGATCAGAGGCTGTAATACAACTGAAACTCCAGCGGATGCGTGGTCATGCGGAATGCCGTGACTTCTTCCATCTTCAGCGCGATGTAGGCATCGATCATGTCGTTGGAAAATACCCCGCCGCGGGTCAGGAACTCGCGATCCTTGTCGAGAATTTCCAGCGCCTGGTCGAGCGAAGAACACACATTCGGCACTTTTTTCGCTTCTTCCGGCGGCAGATCGTACAGATTCTTGTCGATGGGATCGCCCGGGTGAATCTTGTTCTGGATGCCGTCGAGACCCGCCATCATCATCGCGGTGAATGCCAGGTACGGGTTCGCCGTCGGATCCGGGAAGCGCACTTCGATGCGGCGCGCTTTCGGGTTGGCCACGTGCGGAATGCGGATCGATGCCGAGCGGTTCTTCGCGGAATAGGCGAGATTGATCGGCGCTTCAAAACCCGGCACCAGCCGCTTGTAGGAATTGGTGCCCGGATTGGTGATCGCGTTCAGCGCGCGCGCATGCTTGATGATGCCGCCGATATAGAACAGTGCGAGTTCGGACAGCCCGGAGTAACCGTTGCCGCTGAACAGGTTCTGCCCGCCTTTCCACAGCGACTGATGCACATGCATGCCGGAGCCGTTGTCACCGACGATGGGCTTGGGCATGAACGTCGCCGTCTTGCCGTAGGAATGCGCAACGTTGTGCACGGTGTATTTGAGAATCTGGTTCCAGTCGGCGCGCTTGACCAAGCTGGAGAACAGGGTGCCGATTTCGCATTGGCCGGGCGCCGCGACTTCATGGTGATGCACTTCGACCGGGACGCCCTGCTCTTCCAGCGCGAGGCACATGGCGGAGCGGATGTCCTGCAGCGAATCAACCGGGGGTACCGGGAAATAGCCGCCCTTGACCGGCGGACGATGGCCCATGTTGCCGCCTTCAGGATCTTCGCCGGATGACCACGGCGCTTCGCTCGATTTGATTTTCACGAACGATCCGGACATGTCGACGTTCCAGGACACCGAATCAAAAATGAAAAATTCGGGTTCCGGACCGAAATAGGCGGTGTCGCCGATGCCGGTGGATTTCAGATAAGCCTCGGCTCGCTTGGCGATCGAGCGCGGATCGCGGTCATAGCCCTTGCCGTCGGACGGCTCAACCACGTCGCAGGTCAGGTTCAGCGTGGCTTCATCGGTGAACGGGTCCATGCGCGCGCTGCCCGGATCCGGCATCAGCAGCATGTCGGAAGCCTGAATGCCTTTCCAGCCGGCAATCGACGAACCGTCAAACGCGTGGCCGTCGGTGAATTTATCGTCACCGAACATCTTGGTCGGCACGGAGACATGCTGCTCCTTGCCCCGGGTATCGGTAAATCGCAGATCCACGAACTTGACTTCGTTATCCTTGAGCATCTTCATGACATCGGCAGCGCTTCCCATCTAATTCTCCTAACGATCGCTAAAGATTAAGGGGTTGAAATTGTTCCAGCGTTTAGGTGAGCAGGATGTGTACCAAGGCGGTGCATTGCTATCTTGTTGAAAACAAAGATATTTTTATTCAACACCCTTTACGGCTTGCACCTTATTTGTGCGTCCCGTGGTCTCGCGCTCTATTATAGTGCATCCCTGTTTGGGTCGCACCCGGTTAGAATCCGGGCCCGAAATCCAATTGGGAATCCGCCATGAGCAACAGCCAGTCGATACTTGAAACCGCCCGCGCCCGCGCCGCACAGATGGGCCTGCCGTACAGCGGTGCGCTGCCGTCGCGGGAAGCCTTCGAATTATGGAAAACCTTGCAGGGTGCGCAACTGGTCGATGTGCGCACCCGTGCGGAGTGGGACTGGGTCGGGCGCATCCCCGCCGCTGTCGAGATCGAATGGGCCGGTTATCCCGGCAACCAGCCGAATCCCGGGTTCATGCAGCAACTGCAGCAGCAGGTCGCTGCCGATGCGCCGGTGCTGTTCATCTGCCGCAGCGGCGGCCGTTCGCACCATGCCGCGATGCTGGCGACACAGGCGGGCTACACCAACTGCTACAACGTGCTGGAAGGATTCGAAGGCGACCGCGATCCGCAGGGTCATCGCAATACCGTCGGCGGCTGGCGCGCCGCGGGGCTACCTTGGGTGCAAGGCTGAGCGCAACTCCGGGCCGCGAAACTACTTGCCGCGCCAGACTACGCCGTAGAGATCGTGGCGGCGGTCGCGCAGATTGCGCACCGTGCCGTTGTTGCGCGCGGTAATCAGGATATCCGGGCGCAAGTCCGCAATAGCCACGGTTTCAACGTTCGGCGTGGTATCCGCCGCGATGCCGTCACGCGCAAATGGAAAATCGCAAGGGGTCAACACGCAGCTCTGAGCGTACTGAATGTCCATGTTGGACACGTTGGGCAGGTTGCCGACATTGCCTGACATCACCACATAAATCTGGTTTTCCACCGCGCGGGCGTGACAGCAGTAGCGCACCCGCAGGTAACTCTGCCGCTCGTCGGTGCAGAACGGCACGAAAAGGATATGGATGCCCTGATCAGTCAGATGCCGGACCAGTTCCGGAAACTCCGCGTCATAACAAATCAGCACACCGATCGGACCGCAATCCGTCTCGATTGCTGAAACCTTGTCCCCTCCTTCAATGTTCCACCACGCAACCTCGTTCGGCGTCGGATGGATTTTCGGCTGTTCGTAAATGCTGCCGTCACGCAGGAAAACATAGGCGTTGTTCTCGACTCGGCCATTGGGCATCTTTGTCGGATGCGATCCGCCGATGATATTGATGTTGTGGCGCAGCGCCATGTCACGCATCGCCTCGCGAAACCTTGGCGTGTACCTGGTCAGTGCGGCAATTGCATCAGCAGGCGGCATTTCCTGATTCTCGATCGACAGCAGTTGCAGCGAGAACATCTCCGGGAACACCACGAAATCGCCGTTGTAGGTTGCCACCACATCGACAAAATATTCGACGAACTTGATGAACTCCTCGAACGAGTGTACGCGCCGCTGCATGTACTGCACGGTTCCCACACGCACAGAATCGGCAAGCCGGCCACCGGAATATTCTGACCTCGCAGCCGTTCTTGCATCTGGAACCTTGGGGTTGCGCCATATGAGATGTACGCCATAGCCCAGCGATTGCTGATCGTTGGCAATGTAATCCGGAATCACACCGATCACCTCAAACCGGTTGCGCAACTGGAACGACAGTACCGGGTCGCGCTGTCGCTTTTCCTGCACCTCGCGCACATAGTTTTCAGCGCTGCCGAAACGTTTCATCCGGCGCGCCAGCGTCGGCAGTCGTCCAACGAACACGATGCCCTTGAGCTTGCGTTCCTCGCAGAGCTTCTTGCGCTGGTTGTAGAGCCTCTGGCCGAGATGGTAACTGCGGTAGTCCGGATCCACGAAAACATCCATGCCATACAGCCAGTCACCGGCCGGATCGTGCCGCGCTGCGTAGCCATTGCCGGTAATCTCCACCCAGGAATGCGGCTTCAGAGCGATGTCGCCATGCGTAATGAATGTCGCGCTATAGCCGACCACCTTGTCATCCGCCGTAATGACGAATTGGCCCTCGGGAAATATGTTGATCTGCCCGGTGACTGCGCCCGACGAATAACCCTTGATTCCTGCTTCGACATAAGCGCGCGTACTCAACGCGCAAATCGCCGGCACATCAGACAGCACGGCATTGCGGATGTGCAGGCGGGACTTTGAATTGAATGGTGTTGTTTTATTATTCATGACCGCTCTTAGTTAAATCTGACCCAGCCGCATCATGAAAGTTCCGCACGGCTTTTCATCATCCAGGGCGATGCCGGGAATTACCAGTGGATGGCGCCAGTATACGTGCTGACAAGTATGAACAATCCGAAAACGATGCGGTACCAGGCAAACGGCCGGAAGTCGTGGGTGGCCACGTAACGCATCAGCCAGCGGATGCACAAAAAAGCCGACACAAACGCCGATACCGTGCCGACGCTGAACACGCCGACATCATCGACTGAAAACAGCATGCGGTTTTTGTAGAGGTCGTAGCACCCGGCGGCAACCAGCGTCGGCACCGCGAGAAAAAACGAAAATTCGGTCGCCGCGCGCCGCGACAGCCCGAACAGCATGCCGCCGATGATGGTGGCGCCGGCGCGCGACACGCCCGGGAACAGGGCGCAGGCCTGGGCGAAACCTATTTTCAGCGCGTCACGCCAGGTCATCGCATCCACGTCGTCGATGCGCGCCGGGCGTTCGCGGCGCTCCACCCACAGGATCACCAGCCCGCCCGCGATCAGCGCGATCGCTACCGGCACCGCGTGAAACAAATGGCTTTTGATGAAACCGCCCAGCGCGAGTCCGATGACCGCCGCCGGCAGAAAGGCCGCCAGCAGGTTCAGCGCGAAACCCTGCGCTGACGCATCCTTCGCCAAGCCGCGCAGTACGCCGGCGAACCGGCCACGGAATTCCCAGCACACGGCGAGCATCGCACCGGTCTGGATCACCAGCTCGAACACCTTGCCTTTTTCATCATTGAACCCCAGCAATCCGCCGACGATGATCAGGTGCCCGGTGCTGGATACCGGCAGGAATTCGGTGAGGCCTTCGACGATGCCTAAGATTAGTGCGTGCGTGAATTGAGTGAGGTCCATCGCTGCATTTTACTTCAGGGATTGAGGGCGTAAGCAGTAAGCGGTAAGCGGTGAGCAGTGAGCGGTGGAGAATTTGATGACCAGACAATTGACTTGCTGAAAACCCTTTGCTGCTTACCGCTGACTGCTCACGCCCTCACTTCTCACCGCTTACCGCTCACGCCCTTACTTCTCACCGCTTACCGCTCACGCCCTTACTTCTCACCGCTTACCGCTCACGCCCTTACTCACTCATACCGCAACGCCTCAATCGGCAACAACAGCGACGCCTTGCGCGCCGGATAAAAACCGAAAAATATGCCGATCGCGCCGGCAAAGCCGACTGCCAGCGCCACCGGCGCGATGCCGAGGGTGACCGGCCAGCCGGCGAACTGGCCGATGGCCATGGAACTGCCGATGCCCAGCGCAATGCCCAGCAGCCCGCCGATCAGCGCCAGCGTGATGGCTTCGACCAGGAATTGCGTCAGGATGTCGCGCCCGCGCGCGCCGACCGCCATGCGCAGACCGATTTCGCGCGTGCGCTCGGTGACCGACACCAGCATGATGTTCATGATGCCGATGCCGCCCACCAGCAGCGACACCGAAGCCACGGCGGCCAGCAGCAAGCCCATGATGCGGCTCGACTCCTCGCGCGCCGACAATACTTCCGACAGGTTGCGCAGCGTGAAGTCGTCTTCCTGCCCGGACTGGATGCGGTGGCGCTGGCGCAGCAGATCGCGGATCTGTCCCTCCGCCTCGGTCATGTTTTCACCGTCGCGCACCTTGATCGACACCGAGCCCACGGTGCGCAGCCGTCCCGCGCCCCGGCCGAGTACGCGGTTGCGCGCCGTCGAAATCGGCATCAGGATCACGTCATCCTGATCCTGGCCCATCAGGCTCTGGCCCTTTTTCTCCAGCGTGCCGATCACGGTAAACGGCACTTTGCGGATGCGCACGATCTGTCCCACCGGATCGGTGTCGCCGAACAGGTTGCGCGCCACGGTGTCGCCGAGCAGCGCCACCTTGGCCGACCCGGCAATGTCGGCAACCTCGAAACCCTTGCCCTGCGCGATGACCCAGTTGCGCGCCTCGAAATATTCCGGCGTCACGCCATAGAGCACGGTGGACCAGTTGCCCGAGCCGCCGACCACCTGCCCGGTGCCGCGCAAGGTCGGCGCCGAAGCCTGCACCGCCGGCACGTCGCGCTGGATGGCGTAGCCGTCCTCCTCGGTCAGCGTGTTGCGCGAACCCGCGCCCATGCGCACGCCGCCGCTGGTGCTGGACCCCGGCATCAGGATGATCAGGTTGGTGCCCAGCCCCTTGATCTGCGCCTCGATGCGCTCCTGCGCGCCGGAGCCGACGGCAATCATGGTGATCACCGCGGCGACGCCGATAATGATGCCGAGCATGGTCAGCGCGCTGCGCAGCTTGTTGATGCGCAGCGCGCGCAGCGCGATGCGGATGCTCGCCAGCACGTTCATGCCCGCATCTCCTCCGGTAAATGCCCCGCGCGCAGTTGCGCGGCCAGCGCCGCGGCGTCCCTGGGCGCCGCAACCGCGTGATCTTCGATGACACGGCCGTCGCGGAACATGATGACCCTTTTGGCAAACTCCGCGATGTCGCGCTCGTGGGTGACCACCACCACCGTCATGCCCCGCGCGTTCAACTGCTGCAGCAGCGCCATCACTTCGCAGCTGGTCTGCGTGTCGAGCGCGCCGGTCGGTTCGTCGGCAAGAATCAGCACCGGATCGTTGACCAGCGCGCGCGCGATCGCCACGCGCTGCTGCTGTCCGCCCGACAGCTGCGCCGGATGATGATGGCCGCGGTCGGCCAGGCCGACTTCTGCCAGGCGTTCCGTCGCGCGGCGGCGGCGCTCTTCGGCGGGCACGCCGCAATACAGCAGCGGCAGCGCGATATTCTCCAGCGCCGAAGTGCGCGGCAGCAGATTGAAGCTCTGGAACACAAAGCCGATGCGGCGGTTGCGGATCGCCGCCAGCGCATCGCTGCCGAGGCCGGAGATGCGTTCGCCGGCCAGCAGATATTCACCGCTGCTCGGCGTATCCAGACAGCCGAGCAGATTCATGAACGTGGATTTGCCGGAGCCCGACGGCCCCATCACCGCGACGAATTCACCCGCGGCGATTTCCACTGACACACCGCGCAAGGCCTGCACCGACAACCCGCCCAGTTCATAGGACTTGGCGAGCTCACGGGTGATGATCAGCGGCGTGGTCATGCCGGACTCAGCGCGGCCGCGGGAAAATTATATAACTTATTGTTTTTATTGACATTTTATGCCGCCCTAGAATCCAAATCGCGGCGGAGTGCTTTTGGTTTCACCGCGCGCAGCGCCGGCGCCGATGATGACTGCGCTGCCGGCCTTGAGATCGTCGCCGATCAATTCCGTAGTGGTGCCGTCGGTGATGCCCAGCCGGACGCTGACCTGCCGGGGTGCGCCCGCCGCATCGAGCACCCAGACGCGTCCGCGCGTACTGGTGCGGCCCGACTGCTCGGCGACTATGGCCTCATAGCGCGCGCGTTGTTCGGGGTTGAGGATTTCGGCGATCTGCGCCCGCGACTGCGCGCGCAACCGGCCCACCTCCTTTTTGCGGTCCGCCGGATTGTCGGCGCTGATGCCGGCGATTTTGTCGCGGGTCTCGTTCTGGATCGCTTCGAGTTTCGCCTGCTGCTCCGCGCTGAGGCCCAGATCCCTGGTCAGGCGTTCGCGCAGCGCCTGTGCCGCCTGCGCACCGGCGCCGCCCGGCGCCGCCGCACCGCCTTCACCTTTTTTCTGCGCAGTCTCGCCCGCCGCACCCGCCGGACGAAAACGCAGCGCGGCATTGGGCACCTTGAGCACATCATCGCGCTTCGCGGTCACGATGCGCACATTGGTCGTCATGCCGGGCAGCAGCGTCAGATCCGGATTCGGCGCCGAAATCACGGCGACGTAAGTCACCACGTTCTGCACCACCAGCGCCGCCTTGCGCACCTGGGTGATCTTGCCGCTGAAGGTGCGTCCCGGGAACGAATCCACCGTGAACGTGGCCTCCTGCCCGACAGCCACGCGGCCGATTTCGGATTCGTCGATGGACGCCTCGACCTGCATGTCGGTCAGATTGCGCGCGATCAGGAACAGCGTCGGCGCCTGCAGGCTCGCGGCGACGGTCTGTCCGGCATCCACGCTGCGCGAAATGACTACGCCGTCCACCGGCGCGCGGATGGTCGTGCGTTCCAGATCGACCTTCGCCTGCGCCAGTTGCGATTCGCGCTGCTTGACCAGCGCCTCGCCGGTGCGCACCTGGGCGTCGCCGACGGCGCGCTGCGCCTGCGCGGTCTTGACCTGTTCGCGTGCAATCGCCACGGTGGACTGCGATTTCTCCAGCGCCGCCTGCGAAATGAAGCCCTTCTCGACCAGCGACTGGCTGCGCTTCAGGTCGCGCTCGGCCTCACCGAGCGTCACTTCACTGCGCGACACTTCCGCCTGCAGCGACGCCAGGTTGGCGCGCTGGGTCAGTGCCGTGGCGCGCCCGGATTCGAGATCGGCGACGGCCTGATTGACGCGCAGCGCAAAGGATTCCGGATCGATGCGGGCGATGACGTCGCCCTGCTTCACCACCGAGTTGTAATCGACAAAAATTTCCTTGATCTGCCCGGACACCTGCGAGCCCACCTGCACCGACACCACTGGATTCAGCGTGCCGGTGGCGGACACCGCGGCGACCAGGCTGCCGCGTTCGAGCTTGGCCAGGCGATAGCCGGCCTGCGCCGGCTTGCTGCCGAAATACCAGTACGCGGCGCCGGCAATGCCCAGCACCACAACAGCCACGCCGATTCCCAGCAACAGTTTTTTGTTCAAATCAGACCCAATAACGTGGGAAAAGAACCTTGGGGCGTGGAACAAAATGACTTTTCCCGCCCCCTCACCCTGCCCTCTCCCCCGCATGCGGGGGAGAGGGAAACTTCATTTTTTGCGCGCTCCTGATCCACGCGCCCGGGAAACCTGCGGCAGCAGCAAATTAGTCGCGGCTGCGCGGCGGGTTCAGCTCCCGCACGGCATCGCGAACCGCACGCTCCGCGACATGCGACAGCGCGAGGCCCGCAATAATTCCGCGCAGGCGCAATTCGGCGCCGACGGATTCCAGCCGGCGCGACAGGGCCTCCGGCAAGGGCGGCGGCTCGCGGCCCTCGGCGGCAGCCAGCATGGCCGCGCGCAAATGCGCGAATACCAGGCTGACGTCCTGTTCGGTGACGACGCCGCCGAACAGCACCTGCGGGTCGAGCAGCGACTCGATACGCGCCGCAGGATCACGGTCAGCGGCAAACGCCGGCAGCGACAGCGCCGCACCCAGCACAACCAGCAAAATTCCGCGTTTCAGTGACATGGCCACCTCGCTGTGACGATACTACCGTCTTAACGGTTTGGAGCGGTGGCGGTGTACCTCACAGAGCCCTCACCCACAGTCGCGCCCCTGCAGCGACGGGGTTCCGCGCAACTCCTCACTCCTCACTCCTCACCCCTCACTCCTCATTCCTCATTCCTCACTCCTCACTCACGCCTTGCGATAAATCTCCGCGCCCTGCTCGACGAACTCCTGCGCCTTGTCCTGCATGCCCTTGTGCAACGCGTCCTTCTCATCCACACCCAGCTTCGCGGCATAGTCGCGCACGTCCTGGGTGATTTTCATCGAGCAGAAATGCGGTCCGCACATCGAGCAGAAATGCGCCAGCTTGGCGCCATGCTGCGGTAGCGTTTCGTCATGAAACTCACGCGCCTTGTCCGGATCGAGGCCCAGGTTGAACTGGTCTTCCCAGCGGAATTCGAAGCGCGCCTTCGACAGCGCGTTGTCACGGATCTGCGCGCCGGGGTGGCCCTTGCCCAGATCCGCGGCATGCGCGGCGACCTTGTACGCCATGATGCCGTCCTTGACGTCTTCCTTGTCGGGCAACCCCAGATGCTCCTTCGGCGTCACATAGCACAGCATCGCCGTGCCGTACCAGCCGATCATCGCCGCGCCGATGGCCGACGTAATGTGGTCATAGCCCGGCGCGATGTCCGTGGTCAGCGGTCCCAGGGTATAGAACGGCGCTTCGTGGCAGATTTTCAGCTGCAGATCCATGTTCTCCTTGATCATGTGCATGGGCACATGGCCGGGGCCTTCGATCATGGTTTGCACGTCGTGCTTCCAGGCGATCTTGGTGAGTTCGCCCAGCGTCGCGAGCTCCGCCAGTTGCGCTTCATCGTTGGCATCGTAAATCGATCCCGGGCGCAGGCCATCACCCAGCGAGAATGCGACATCGTACTGCTTCAGCAGCTCGCAGATGTCCTCGAAATGGGTGTAGAGAAAACTCTCCTTGTGATGCGCGAGGCACCACTTGGCCATGATCGAACCGCCGCGCGACACGATGCCGGTCATGCGTTTCGCGGTCATCGGGATGTACGGCAGCCGCACGCCGGCATGCACGGTGAAATAATCCACGCCCTGCTCGCATTGCTCGACCAGCGTGTCGCGGTAGATTTCCCAGGTCAGCTCCTCGGCCTTGCCGTCCACCTTCTCCAGCGCCTGGTAAATCGGCACCGTGCCGATGGGCACCGGGGAATTGCGGATGATCCATTCGCGGGTTTCGTGGATGTGCTGCCCGGTGGACAGATCCATCACCGTATCGCCGCCCCAGCGGATGGCCCAGGTCATTTTCTCGACTTCTTCCTGGATGCCGGAGGAAATCGCCGAGTTGCCGATGTTGGCGTTGATTTTCACCAGGAAATTGCGGCCGATGATCATCGGCTCGATTTCAGGATGATTGATGTTGACCGGGATGATGGCGCGGCCGCGCGCCACTTCATCGCGCACGAATTCGGGCGTAATGATTTTCGGAATGCTGGCGCCGAAATGCTGGCCCGGATGCTGGCGCGTGATCAGTTCGCTCAGGCCCTCGCGGCGCTGGTTCTCGCGGATGGCGATGTATTCCATTTCCGGCGTGATAATGCCTTTGCGCGCGTAATGCATTTGCGAGACGTTTTTCCCGGGCAATGCGCGACGCGGCTGGCGCGCCAGATTGAAGCGCAGGCTGGCGAGTTTGGGATCTTCCAGCCGCTCGCGGCCATACCGCGAGGTCGGCCCGGCCAGCGCCTCGGTGTCGCCGCGCGCCTCGATCCACTGCTGGCGCAAAGGTGCGAGACCGGAGCGGATGTCGATTTTCACGGCAGGATCGGTATACGGGCCGGAGGTGTCATACACCAGGATCGGCGGATTTTTCTCCGCGCCCATCGAAGCCGGCGTATCCGACTGGGTGATTTCGCGCATCGGCACGCGCACACCGGCTTGCTCACCGCTGATATAGACCTTGCGCGAATTGGGCAGCGGCTTGACCGCGCCGGCATCGACCTGGGCGGTCGCGCTCAGAAACTTGGGATTGGCATTCATGCTTCGCTCCAGAGGATGTGCCGGGAGGAGCGGAGAGGAGGAGTTGAAAAACCGGAACCTCCACGCTTCCCTACGACGGCATTATCCGTATCAGGTTATGAGGGTTTGTCTCACCCGGCAGCAGCAGCTGCCAAGACCCCTACGTGTGGTGTTGACGCTAATGGAATTATGGGATAATTGCAAGCCTGCAGACGTTCTGATCGCGGCACCGAAACTCCTTTCCCGACAAGCGCTTATCAGTCAGTCACCCACCATGAACATACTCGCCAATGCGCCAGCGGCAACGCCCGGCCCGGATCTCGAGCGCGCACGCTTCAACATGGTCGAACAGCAGATCCGCACCTGGGAGGTGCTCGATCCGGCGGTGCTCAGCCTGCTGCTCCACGTGCATCGCGAAGATTTCGTCCCGCCAGAGCATCGCGCGCTGGCTTTTGTCGACATGGAAATCCCCATCGGCCACGACGCAGTCATGCTCTCGCCCAAGCTCGAGGCACGCATGCTGCAGGATGCGGCCGTGCAGCCCGGCGACTCCATACTCGAGATCGGCACCGGCACCGGCCACATGACCGCGCTGCTGGCCAGTCTCGGCCGTCATGTCTACAGCGTCGATATCGTGCCCGAATTCACCCGCGGCGCCGGCGCCCGGCTGGCCGCGGCCGGCATCACCAACGTCACGCTCGAAACGGGTGACGCCGCGCGCGGCTGGGACCGGCACGGACCTTACGACGTCATCATGCTGACCGGCTCGGTGCCGGTGCTGTCCGACGCATTCGCGGCCGCGCTCAAACCCGGCGGCCGGCTGATGGCGGTGGTCGGTGTGGCGCCGGCCATGCACATGCAACTGATCACCTGCGCCCACGCCGGCGCGTTCAACTCCGTGACACTGTTCGAAACCTGCATTCCGCCGCTGAAAAACGCGCCACAGCCGCAACGTTTCATTTTTTAGAGCATGAAAACCATTCCCTCATCCCCACCCTTCTCCCGGGGGGAGAAGGGCTTATCCTCCCTCTCCCTCCGGGAGAGGGATTAAGGGTGAGGGAAAACACTCATGCGATCACAAAACCATTTTGTCAGACACTCTTAGCCTGCCGAAACAGTCATGCGCCAGCTTTTGATCCGGACATTCCTTGCATGGATTGCACTGGGCAGCCTGCCGGCCGCCGCCGCCGATCTGCTCGACATCTACCGTCAGGCGCTGGCCTCGGACCCGGTGTACAGCGCGGCGCGAGCGAGCTGGAGCGCCGCACAGGAAAAACTGCCGCAGGGCCTGGCCGGCCTGCTGCCGCAGGCCACGCTGTCGGCATCGACCCAGCACAATGACCGCGACCTGACCTTCCGCGATCCGGCGCTCGCCGGCAGCCGCACGCAATACAATTCGCACTCGGCATCGGTTTCGGTCACGCAGCCGCTGTACCGCAGGCAGAACTTCGTCACCTACGATCAGGGCAAAACGCAGGCGACGCTCGCCGAAGCCCAGCTGGCCTCCGCCGGGCAGGACCTGATCCTGCGTGTCGCGCAGGCCTACTTCGACATACTGCTCGCCCGCGACAACGTGGCGTTCACGCAGGCGCAGAAAACCGCCATCGGCCAGCAACTCGCACAGGCCAAACGCAATTTCGAAGTCGGCAACGCCACCATTACCGACACTCACGAAGCGCAGGCCCGCTACGACCTGGTGACCGCGCAGGAAATCGCCGCGACCAATGATCTCGAAGTCAAAAACCGCGCGCTGGAACAACTGATCGGCCGCGCGGCGCCGGTGCTGGCCGCGCTGGGTTCGCGCTTCTCGCCGCTGCCGCCGGAACCGCAGGCCATGGACACCTGGGTTGAACTGGCGCGCACCACCGGGCTGCAGGTGCGCATCGCGCAGGAAAACCTGACCTTCTCGTCGCAGGAAGTGCAGCGCAATCGCGGCGGCCACCATCCGACCGTGGATGCCTTCGCCTCCGTCACCGATTCGGGCTCCGGTTCGGGCACGCAGGGCGGATCGGGATCCGACACCACTTCGAAAATCATCGGACTGCAACTGTCGATACCGCTGTACCAGGGCGGCGGCATCAATTCACGTGTGCGCGAAGCGCTCGCCAACGAAGAAAAAGCGCGCCAGGATCTGGAGAATGCGCGACGCGGCGCGGAACTGGCTGCGCGCTCGGGTTACCTCGGCGTCACCAGCGGCATCGCGCAGGTGCGCGCGCTCGAAGCCGCGCTGGTGTCCAACCAGAGTTCGCTCGATTCCACCCGCCTCGGCCAGGAAGTCGGCGTGCGCACGCAGGTCGATGTGCTCAATGCGCAGCAGCAATTGTTCAGCGCACGGCGCGATCTGGCGCAGGCGCGCTACAACTACATACTCTCGCTGCTGCGCCTGCAGTCCGCCGCCGGCAAACTCACCGAAGCCGACCTGCAGCGCGTCAACGCGTGGCTGGACAGGAAATAAGCAGCGACATCAAAAACGCCAAGGCCGCGCTGCGCAAAAGTGTGCTCGCGGCACGCGACGCGCTGGACCCGGCCCTGCGCGCCGCGGCCTCCGCCGCCATCACCGATGCCCTGATTGCACTGCCGGCGTTTACCGCCGCGCGCACGGTGTTGGCCTACGCCGGGTTCGGCTCCGAAATCAACACCGCACCATTCCTCGCCGCCACGCTTGCCGCCGGCAAAACGCTGGTGCTGCCGCGCGTGGACGGCGCCAGCCGCATGCTGCGCCTGTACGTCGTGCGCGATCCGGCTGCGGATCTGGTCGCCGGCGTCTGGGGCATCCGCGAACCGGACCCGGCGCGTTGCCCTGCCGCGGATCCGGCAGCCATCGGTTTTGCGCTGCTGCCCTGCGTGGCGCTGACCCCGCGCGGCGAGCGGCTCGGCTACGGCGGCGGCTTCTGCGACCGCCTGGTCGCCAGCTTCCAGCGGCGTCCGCCGCTGGTCGCCGCGTGTTTTGCCGTGCAATTGCAGGACAGCGTGCCGCTGGAACCCACCGACCAGCGCGTCGATGGCGTGCTGACCGAGCGCGCAGCCTACGGCATCGCCGCGGCGCAGCACAAATAATTCAATAAAAACAATAATTTACAATTATTTTCTGGGCTTATCACCCTGCAAGCCTGCTTTTTTACGCCACGCGAAGAACAAGGCGCCTGCCGCATGCCTTGACGTACTTCCGAACCGTCGCAATCGACGGCGAATGTTTTCCGGTAGCCAGTGAGCGTTCCAGACGCGCGATGGCGGGGGCTTGGGTTCCCATCCGTTCGGCAACCTGTGCCTGGCTGAGGCCGGCTTCCTGGCGCGCCTTGAGTAAAGCGTCCAGGAGAACGGCTTCTTCGCGCTCAATACGCTCAACTTCGGTGCGCACGCCGGGTCGGCGCATCAGCTTCTTGATCAATTGATTATGGGTTCGCACGTTTAATCTCTTTCAGCAGAACGTAGGGCGCAATAACCAACGGGCCTTGCGCCGCATGAGTGATGACCGGTGCAATGCGCCCCGAAGGAAGTCCCCTTGGGGGCGCTGCGCTTATTGCACCCTACGAACTGTAATAGAAGCCATCTCAAAAACACTCCCTCTCCCCGCATCTGCGGGGAGAGGGTTGGGGAGAGGGGATTTTTGAGATGACTTCCAGGCAATCGTGTATTCCACGATCGAATAGTAACAAAAATGTTATTGCTATCAAGCGGCGGCAGCGAGAATAATTACCGGGAGATGCTTTGACGTTGCCATCCGCGCTTCGGAAATTTACATCAATCCGTGGGGCCTGATTAATGCAACGACCCGCTGCGTTGCGCCGCGATGCGCGGCGGTGAATGCGACCCCGGCAGAGCCCATTTGCGCACGGCGCGGCGCATCGGCGAGGAGTTGCAACGCCAGCGTGACCGCGACCTCCATGGTCTCCACGCTCAACGCCGCGCCTGCCGCATGGGCCGCCTCTGCCGCATCGGTAAAGTTGTAGGTCGAAGGACCGACGATCACCGGCTTTGCCGCCGCGCAGGGCTCGATCAGATTGTGCGCGCCGAAATCCAGAAAACTGCCGCCCATCAGCACCACATCGCTCAGCGCGTAATACACGGCCATCTCGCCCATGCTGTCGCCCAGCAGCACCTGCGTATCCCTGGCGATGGCCGTGCCGGCGCTGCGGCGCTGCAGCCGCAGCCCGCGCGCCGTGATCAACGCGGCCACGCTGTCGAAACGCTGCGGATGGCGCGGCACGATGACCCACAGCACGTCGCCCGCGCCGGCGCGCAGCACTGCATCCAGCAGCAAGGCCTCTTCGCCTTCGCGCGTGCTTGCCGCGAGTACCACCGGCCGCGCGCCGACGGCGGCGCGCCACGCGCGGCCCTGTTCCAGTTGCGCATCGGACGGGGCCAGATCGAATTTCAGATTGCCGGTCACCGTCACCCGCGCAGCGCCCAGCGCCTGCAGGCGTTCCGCGTCGGCAGCGCTTTGCGCGGCAATCGCCGCGAATGCGGCCAGCGCATCGCGCGCCAGCGCGCCGGTGCGCCGATAACCGGCCAGGGACCGCGCCGACAATCGCGCATTGACCAGATACAGCGGCAGGTCGCGGCGGCGTGCCGCGTGAATCAGATTGGGCCAGACCTCGGTTTCCATCACCACGCCCGCCGCCGGCCGGAAATGCTCCACAAACCGCGCCACGGCGCCGGGCAAATCGTAAGGCAGATACGCGCGCATGACGCCGTCGCCGAAAACCGCCTCGCCCGTGTCGCGCCCGGTCGGCGTCATGTGCGTCAGCAAGATGCGGTGCCGCGGATACCGCGCCTGCAGCGCGCGGATCAGCGGCTCGGCGGCACGCGTCTCGCCGACGGAAACCGCATGCACCCAGAGACACGGCTGCGCCGCGGGCGTGTCCCCATAAAACCCGAAGCGTTCGGCGACATGCCGCAAATACCCGCGCTGCCGGCGCGCGCGCCAGATGAGGCGCAGCAGTATGTACGGCAGCATTGCGTAGAGCAGGATGGTGTAGAGATGGCGCATGGGTTAGTGGGTGATGGGTAATGGGTGATGGGTGATGGGTGATGGGTAATGGGTAATGGTAATTGGTATTGGTGGTACAGGTTTTACCCATCACTCATTACCCATAACTCATCACCAGTCACCAGTCACCAGTCGCCAGTCACCGCATCACTGTCCTCACCGCCGCCACCACTTCATCCGCCGCCGGCGGCGCACCAACACCGCCAAGGTTCACCGCACGCGCGCAGCCATACAGGCCCGTCGCCGCCGGATCGGTCGCGCAATAAATGCCCACGGTCGGCACGCCCAGCGCAC
>CAZAOZ010000042.1:0-4158 GCA_964486865.1 uncultured Bordetella sp. | reverse complement strand
GTCGCCGCCGGATCGGTCGCGCAATAAATGCCCACGGTCGGCACGCCCAGCGCACCGGCGAGATGCGTCAACCCGGTATCCGTGCCGACCACCACCCGCGCGCCGGCCAGCAGCGAGGCCAGCGCATGCAGTTCAAAACGATCCGGCACGACGGCCTGCGGAATCTGCGCCGCCAGCCGCACGCTGCGCTCGCGCTCCATCGCATCACCCCAGGGCAACACGCTGACGACGGATTGCGCGGCCAGCACCCGCCCGAGTGCGATCCAGTGTTCTTCCGGCCACAGCTTGCGGGCGGCGCTGGTGGCATGCAGCAGCACTGCATAGGCCGACGACGGCAGGCAATTGAACGCCTGCGGCGCGGCAACGATGCCGTACTGCGGCGCACCTGCCGGCATGTAGCCCAGCGCCTGCGCGGCGAGACTGCGGTTGCGCTCCACGGCATGCTGCCCCCAAGGTACTGCATGTGTGTGGTCATAAAACAAGCCCAGCGGTTCGCGCGCGCTCGCCCAATCAAGGCCGTGGCTCACGCCGCGCGCAAGGCCGGTGATCCATGCGCTTTTCAGCAGGCCTTGCGTGTCGATCACGGCGTCGTAATGCTGCCCGCGCAGTTCACCGATGAATGCGCGCACCTCGCCCCACACCGCGGGATTCCACAACGCCCGCCGCCAGCGCCGCACCGCGACCGGCCACACGCGCGACACGCGCGGATGCAGTTGCGGGATCGCGGCAAAAGACTCTTCAACGACCCAGTCGATGGTCGCGCCGGGCATGGCGGCAGCGATGTCGCCGGCCACGGGCAGGTTATGCACCACGTCGCCCAGCGAAGAGGTTTTGATCAGCAGAATGCGCGGCATCGCGGATGGCGTGGGATGAGCAGTCGCCCGGGAACCGCGCGCCCGCTCACCCATCATTTTTTACAGCCTGTAATCTACACGTAAACACTTGTTCCGCATAGAATATATGCCTTTCCTATCCGCAAGCGACACGCCTTGAGCAACAATCCCCTGGTTCGGCATCCCTCGCTGGTTTCGCACACCGAACGCGAAGCTGCGAACGGCCATAAATCTGCAGTCGTCTGGTTCACCGGCCTGCCCGGCTCCGGCAAATCGACCACTGCGTATGAGGTCGAGCGCCAGCTTTTTGCGATGGGCTGCCAGACCTATGTGCTCGACGGCGACAACGTGCGCTACGGCCTGAGCGCCGACCTCGGCTTCAGCCCGGAACACCGCAGCGAACACCTGCGCCGCATCGCGGAATTATCGCGCCTGGTCTATGACTCCGGCATGATTGTGCTGTGCGCATTCGTGTCGCCGACGCAAGCGAGCCGCGACAGGGTGCGTGCGCTGATTCCCTCCGGCGCGTTCTTCGAGGCCTATTGCCGCTGCCCGACCGAAGTCTGTGCGGCACGCGACCCGAAGGGCTTTTACGCGAAAGCGCAGGCTGGACAGATCAAGGATTACACCGGTGTATCGGCGCCCTACGAAGAGCCGGCCGCGCCGGAACTGGTGCTCGATACCGCCACGCAACCGGTGACGCAATGCGCCGCGGGCGTGCTCGATTTACTGGAAACACAAGGCATCATTCGCCGATCCGCGTCGCGGGCGCCCGCGGCAAAAGGAACCTGAACATGATCCTGGTCACCGGCGGCGCGGGCTTCATCGGCGCCAATTTCATACTCGACTGGATTGCCGCGGAAGGATCGCCCGTGGTCAATCTCGACAAGCTGACCTACGCCGGCAATCCGGCGAACCTCGCGCCGCTCAAGGGTGACGCGCGCTACATCTTCGCGCAGGGCGACATCAACGACCGCGCGCTGGTGGCCGGCCTGCTCAAACAGCACCAGCCGGAAGCCATCATCCATTTCGCCGCCGAGAGCCATGTCGATCGCTCGATCCACGGCCCCGGCGAATTCGTGCAGACCAACGTGGTCGGCACCTTCAGCCTGCTGGAAGAAGCGCGCGCCTACTGGAGCGCGCTGGCGGAACCCGCGAAAAACCGTTTCCGCTTTCTGCATGTATCCACCGACGAGGTGTACGGATCGCTGGGCAACGACGACCCCGCCTTCAGCGAAACCACGCCTTACGCGCCGAACAGCCCCTATGCCGCATCCAAGGCGGCAGCGGACCATCTGGTGCGCGCCTGGCACCACACCTACGGCCTGCCGGTGATCACCACCAACTGCTCCAACAACTACGGCCCGCTGCAGTTCCCGGAAAAACTGATTCCGCTGGTCATCCTCAATGCACTTGCCGGCAAGCCGCTGCCGATCTACGGCGACGGCAAGAACGTGCGCGACTGGCTGTATGTCGGCGACCACTGCGCCGGCATCCGTACCGCGCTGCGCAAGGGACGGCTGGGCGAGACCTACAACATCGGCGGCAACAGCGAAAAAACCAACCTCGACGTCGTCAACACGGTCTGCGCGATCCTCGACGAGTTGCGCCCGAATTCACGCATCACCCATTACTCATCACTCATCACTTACGTGAAGGACCGCCCCGGCCACGACCGGCGCTACGCGATCAACGCGGCGAAGATTCAGCAGGAACTCGGCTGGAAGCCGCGGGAACGTTTCGAGAGCGGCATGCGCAAGACCGTGGAGTGGTACCTGGCCAACCAGGCGTGGGTGGCGGCGGTGCAAAGCGGCGATTACCGGAAGTGGATAGCCTCGAACTACGCTGATCGGTGACTGGTGATTGGTGACTGGTGATTAGGTGATTGAGTGATTGAGTGGCTGTCGCCCGCGGTTTTAATCACCTAATCACCTAATCACTCAATCACCCAATTACCCAATTACTTAATTACCTAAATACTCAGTCAGGACAGCCTGCACAGATTTAACATCCCGGGATGATAAGCGCCCGATTGCCCTCACAACCAGACTTTGATCCAGCGTGAATAGTTTCAAACGAAAGTGGCAAGCCACTTTCAGTCCGGCTTCCTGCCAATCAGTCAATGAAACATCACTGGGCCAAACGTTATCAGTGGTCGTGGTGATCATGGCCAAAACAAGTTGATTGTGCTGCTGATTAAATCGCTCATTGGAAATAACCAATGCCGGGCGACGCTTTGTTGCATCACGATCCGTGAATGGAAAAGAAACGGCGACCACATCAAACGCTCTAAAGATCACGCCAAGCCTCCTCGTCCTGAGGCGAATTCCATTCAGACAAAGTCTCTTGCAATGCGGATAACTCGACGTCAATCGACGGACCAATACGCCGGATGGTGATCCGGTTGTTGCTATCCAGGTCGAACGCCAGCAGATCGCCCTCCCGAATATGCGCGGCCTCCCTGATGCGCTTGGGAATTGTGGCCTGCCCTTTGGCCGTGACGCGTGCGAGTTCCATGACTTGCTCCATTAATTACAACAAGTAGGAATTTACTACTTTTACCACCTCCAGGCAAATGCCGCGAGCACTGACGCTTCGGTATTGATGTTGTTGATATCACATCGGCTATTGTAATATCGACAACATGAATACCTGTGAGGCCATACTTCGGGAAGTCTGCGGAAGTGACGCGCGGTTTCGTGTTCTTCGCGCGCTGTATGAGCAGCCCGGCCGCGAACTTCATCTGCGCCGGTTGGCATCCACCGCGCAAGTGGATCCTGGTAACACGTCCAAACTTCTGACGCGCCTGGTCCGCGCCGGTTTATGCGAACGCATCGCCGGCGATCCCTACCCGAAATACCGGGCGCGTCGCGATAATCCGCTGCATGAGCAACTCTCCGCCCTGTTTGGCAGGGCGCGCGATTTGATCGCCGAACTCAAAAACAATCCTGAATCAAGTCAGCGCTACAGCAACCAGGAACAGCGCGAGATTGACGAAGCGCTGGCTCTGCATCAAATGCCGGCAGCGCTACGCGGACGTGTACTTGCAGAACAGTTTGAGCGTCTGCAGTCCCGGGCCAACCGCATCATGGGTACAGAGCCTGCGGAACCCGGCATTTTTTACTTCAAATCGCAGTCGGAAAAAAACAAACGGGACGAGGATATCGAGATCGCGCGCGCGGTGCGGCATGCAAGAGCAGCCGCATGACTAGAAGCCATCTCAAAAACACTCCCTCTGCTCTGCTTCAAGTGTTCCCTTGTCCCCGCATCTGCGGGGAGAGCAACCGTGTCAAGAGGAAGGCTGAATTTTCCATGTTTGATTTGT
>CAZAOZ010000041.1:0-27205 GCA_964486865.1 uncultured Bordetella sp. | reverse complement strand
TCACCGCTCACCGCTCACCGCTCACCGCTCACCGCTCACCGCTCACCGCTCACCACTCACCACTCACCAATCACTAAAAAAAACTCACCAGCATTTTCGTCGCCAGCAAAAACAGCACGACCGCGAATATTTTTTTCAGCTTCGCGCCCGGCGTGCGGTGGGCGAGGCGCGCGCCGACCGGCGCCAGCAGGATGCTGGCGATGACCATGCCGGCGAGCGCCGGCAGGTAGATATAACCCAGGCTGTACTGCGGCAGGCCGGTTTCACCCCAACCGGTCAGCACGTAACCGGCAGTGCCGGCCATCGCGAGCGGCCAGCCGAGGGCGGCCGCCGTGCCGATGGCTTCCTGAATCCGCGTGCCATGCTTGACCAGATAGGTGACGATCAGCGACGCGCCGCCGGTGGCGGTCAGGCTGGAAATCAGGCCGACGCCCGCCGCCGCGACGTTCATGCCGGTGGTGGTCGGCAGTTGCGCGCCGGGTTCCGGTTTGCGCCCGAAAAACATCTGCGCCGACAGGAAATAAATCAGCGCGGTAAATACCATGGTCAGCAGGCGCAGGTTGAGCACGCCGGCGAGCAGTGCGCCGCCGAAGGTGCCGAGAATGATGCCCGCCGCCATTCTCCTGACGATCGGCCAGTTCACCGCGCCGTGCTGATGATGCGTGCGCACGCTGGATACGGAGGTGAACACGATGGTCGCCATTGCCGTGCCCAGCGCCAGATGCACTACGTGCGAAGGCGCGAATTCCTTGGCGGCGAAGATGAAGGCCAGCACTGGCACCATGGCTGCGCCGCCGCCGATGCCGAGCAGCCCGGCAAAAAAACCGACGAATGCGCCGAGCGCGAGATAGGCCCACCACCAGTCAAAAATGCTCATCGGTCCGGTGTTACTTCATCAGGCCGAGGATGTATTTCCATGCATCCGGATCCACCGGCGTGATCGACAGCCGGTTGCCGCGGGCGAGAATCTGCATTCTGGCCAGCGCCTGGTGCCGGCGCAGCTCGGTCAGGGACACCGGCCTGGTCTTGCGCACGAAACGGAAATCGACATGCAGCCAGCGCGGATTGTCCGGGGTTGCCTTGTCGTCAAAGTATTTGCTCTTGCGGTCGAACTGCGTAGCGTCGGGGTACGCCGCCGCGCTGACTTCGGCAATGCCGACGATGCCCGGCTCCCCGCAGTTGGAGTGATAAAAAAAAGCCTGATCACCGGGCTTCATCTGGTCGCGCATGAAATTGCGCGCCTGGTAATTGCGCACGCCGGTCCAGGGAGAGGTTTTGTCGCGCGCCAGATCGTCGATGCTGTAGGCGTCGGGTTCGGATTTGATCAGCCAGTAGCGCATGTTGAATATGGAGTTGGAAAAAGCAGTTAGCCACAGAGGGCACAGAGATCACAGAGGAAAATCAAGAACGTCAGTCAACCCGCGCCCCGCGAATCTGGTGAGTTTGGCCCGAGTGATTCAACCTCTTGAATCTATCGGGTACTCCGCAAGGGGGTATTGCGAAGAATTCTCTGTGTCCTCTGTGACCTCTGTGGCTGAATTGCTGTTTGCAGTGCGGCCAAAAAAAATGCGGCCAGGCCGCATTGGTTGGGTTCCCCCGCATGTGCCGCTACGGACCAGCATCCTGAACCAAGGGTTCAAGGCGGCCACCTTCCGGGTTTCTTCAGGCACGTCCGCGTGGGACGCGCACACCGAAACCGCTTTGGTCGGCGACCAGTGCGATGTTTATAGGCTCAAAGAGTATATGGCCCGGGCGAACACCGCAGGGGAAAGCTTGGACGAACCAGCGCAGGAACCGCGGAACTGCTGACCAGAAAACTAGAACAGCTTGTTTTGTTCCGCCATCGCCTGATCGATGGTCGTCTCCATGCGTTGAATTCTACGCTTGGTTTCCGCGATGTCAAAGCTGCCGCCGACTTTCATCGACAGAAATTCGTGCGTGATGTTGAGCGCCGCCATGATGGCGACGCGTTCGAGGCCGATGACTTTGCCGCGATCGCGGATTTCCTGCATTTTGCTGTTGAGGTATTCAACGGCCTCCAGCAATCCTTTTTGTTCATGCTCCGCACAAGCGACGCGAAATTCGCGCCCCATGATGTTGATCTGCAAGCCCTTTGGATCGGCGCTCATGTTTCTTCGGCGGGAATCTGCTTGAGGATGTGTTCGAGACGGCTGCTGGCGGTGTTGATTTTCTCTTCCAGTTGCTTGTTCCGGTGCAGGGACGCCGCCAATTCCTGGCGCAGCCGCTGCGTGTCGTCACGCAGTTGCTGGTTGGTTTCGACAAACTGCGTCAGCTTGTCCTCAAGCGCCTTGAGCTCGGTTTCCATGCGCGCACTATAGAGGGGAAAATCTCGATGGGTCAACCATTAACACGCGGTTTTGAATGTAGATTGGCATGACTGGCGGCGAGCCGGCGCAGCGTCGCAATACCCGGCAGATGCATGGCTGGATCAGCGCGGTGCGGGTTCCGCAGTTAATTTATAACATGTTGATTTATAAAAGATAATTTTATTCTGATCGCCTGTGGCGGTCAGGTAAAATCACTCTGTTCCGGACGCATTGCAACCGCATGCGGTACGCCCGGAACGCGTTTCAGGTGTCGGGCCGCTGAACATTGGCGGCCCGGTGAAACGGGAAACAGGTGCGTGGTCAGGATTGAGTTACCAGGATTGAGGATTGAGCGCCTGGGTGGAAATTACCACTCACTCCTCACTCCTCAATCCTCAATCCTCATCACAATTCCTGTGCTGCCCCCGCAACGGTAAGCGACCGGCATGCAGTGCAACGCATGCCCGGTGACGTCTGCAGCCACTGTGCCGAACGGCATGGGAAGGCGGCGTCACTCCAATCGCAAGCCCGGAGACCGGCCTGTTATGACAGTCGGAAACAGTCGCGTGAGGGCGGCGATCCGGTGCCATTCGGCATTCGTATCCCATTTCTTCAGTGCTGTTTCCTTGTTTCGGTTACGCGCGCACGGCGGGTGCGCAAAGCAAAGGAAATGAGCATGAAGAGCACCATCATTACCGCGGCGCTGGTCGTCGCGGCAGCAGTACCTGTACAGGCAATCAGCGCAGAATCCCCGGACAACCAGTTGGCGCCGGTCGTGGTCACCGCCACGCGGTTCAGGGACCGCTACGACGACAAACCGGTCAACATGACGGTGATTACCGCCGAGGACATGCGCCGCAGCGCGGCGAAAACGGTACCCGACCTGCTGGCCGAGCAGGCGGGCGTGCACATCCATGATTTTTTCGGCAACAACGCGGCAACCACGACCATCGACCTGCGCGGGTTCGGGATTGGCGGCACGCAGAACACCCTGATTCTGGTTGATGGGCGGCGGGCGAGCGATATCGATTTGTCCGGGGTGCAGTGGTCCGCCTTTCCGCTCGTCAATGTCGAGCGCATCGAGATTGTGCGTGGCGGCGGCTCGGTGATGTACGGTGACGGCGCGGTCGGCGGCGTAATCAACATCATCACACGCTCGCCGCTGGACAGTCCCGGCGCGGGCAGCCTGCGCGCGCGCGCCGGATCCTATGGCACGATGGAAACCGGGCTCTCGGCGCAGTATCGCAGTCCGCAGGTCGGCATCGGCGTGACCGCCAGCAATCTGGAAGCCGACGGCTATCGCGTCAATAACCAGAACCGTCAAACCAACGCTTCCGCGGATGTGCGCATGCGCACCGAAGGCGGGGAGGTCGGGATCAAACTCGCCACGGAGCATCAGGGGCTGCGGCTGCCCGGCGCGCGCCAAGTGCAGCCGAGTACGGGGGTCAATCAGCTCGTCACCGATCGCCGCGGCGCCCAGACACCACGCGATTATTCGCAGCGCAACGGCAATCGCATGGCCCTCGACTGGCAGCATCGCGTCGGCGGCGGCGAGTTCAGTCTCGGTGCGGGATGGCGCAACAAGGAGCAGATTTCCTACTTTGATTTCGGCGGATTTCCGGATTACCGTGTCGCCGACCTCGACGTCTGGTCATTCTCGCCGCGCATGCGCTGGACCCCGGATCTTCCCGGCGGCAGCCATACGCTGGTCGCCGGGGTGGACTGGTATCACTGGGATTACCGCCTGAAGCGTTCCAACTCAACTGCGAATATCACGAATCCCTATAACGTGATTGATGCCCGGCAACAGAACATGGGCGCGTACTTGCACGACACCCTCAAGGTGTCGCCCCGCCTGACGCTGACGGCCGGCCTGCGCCACGAACGCTTCAAGGCTGATGCCACGGATACTTTTAATGCTGCGGCACCCGGGGGGGCGTTTGGTTCAGGAGCGCCCGCCGGCTCGCAAAATGAGTCCGAGCGTGCTTATGAAGCAGGCGTGCGTTATGTGCTGACTCCCGCGGCGACGTTGATCGGCAAGACGGCGCGCAGCTACCGCTTCGCCAACATCGACGAGATCTACGAAACGTCCGCGGCATTCACCAATCAATTCCAGTTCCTGCGCCCGCAAACCGCGCAACACCACGAACTGGGCATGGAATGGCGGCAGGCGGACGCGTGGCTGCGTGCGACGCTGTTCGAGATCAACGTCCGCGACGAAATCCATCTCGATGCATATACCGCGGGCATCGGCAACACCAACCTGCCGCCGTCGCGCCGCCGCGGCCTTGAACTCGAAACCAAATGGCAGGCCACGCGCGCGCTGTCGTTGCTGGGCGCCTATACCCATACCGATGCACATTTCCGCAGCGGGGTGCTGCCGGGCGGCGCCTTTAGCGTGCCCATCGCCGGCAAAACGGTGCCGCTGGTGCCGCGGCACAAGCTCAATCTGGGTGCGTCCTGGGCTTTCAGCCAGAACACCCGGCTGAGCGCTGCGGTTTCCCATACCGGCGAGCAGTACATGGACAACGATGAAGGCAACACGCTGGGTGTGAAAATCCCGGCATATACCGTCACCGACCTGAAGCTTTCGCACAGGCAGGGCGACTTGACCTTGAGCGCCGCGATCAACAACCTTTTTGACCGCAAATATTTCAACTACGCGGTACGCAGCCAGTTCGTCACAGATCGTTACAACGCCTATCCCCTGCCGGAACGCAATTTCGGTGTTGCGGTGGAGTACGCATTCCGCTGAGTTTCGCCGTTGTCGCCATAAAAAGCCGCGCGCCGCGCGGCTTTTTTCGCGGCGCGCACGGCATGCCGCCGGCATGATTCCCGGCATCATGCGTTCCGCAGCTTTTCCTTTATTATCAAAAGTTTGCTATCTTTCGCCCTGTGCAAACCCTGTCCGGTACAGCGCTGTATTTGCGCCTGGTGCGCCAGGTGCGGCCGTACTGGCGCGTGTTCGCGCTGGGCGTGTTCGGCATCGTGGTCGTCGCGGCCACCGAACCGGCGCTACCGGCGCTGCTGAAGCCGCTGCTCGACGGGGTGTTCGTCGAAAAAAACGAGGCGGTGATCCGCTGGACGCCGGTGTTCATCGTCGGCTTGTTCGTGATCCGCGGCTTCGCCGAATATCTGGCGCAGTTCGCCCTGAACTGGGTCGGCAACCGGCTGGTGATGGATCTGCGCGGCATCATGTTCCGCAAACTGCTGACGCTGCCGGCGCGTTATTTTGATGACCATGCCTCCGGCAACCTGATTTCCAAGCTGACCTTCGACGTGATGCAGGTGACCACCGCGGCCACCAGCGTGCTGACGGTGATTTTCAAGGATTCGCTGGTCATCGTCGGGCTGCTGGCGTGGATGCTGTGGCTGAACTGGAAACTGACGCTGCTGGCGCTGGTGATGACGCCGGTGATCGTGCTGGTCGTGCGTTTGATCAGCGTGCGGCTGCGCAATACCAGCCGCGAAGTGCAGACGCAGATGGGCGACATGACGCAGGTCATCCAGGAAACCATCGAAGGCCATCGCGTGGTCAAGCTGTTCGGCGGACAGGATTACGAGCAGAAGCGCTTTGACGCGCAGGCCAACAACGTGCGCCGGCAACTGATGCGCCAGGTGGCGGCCGCGGCGGCGAGCGTGCCCATCGTGCAGTTCGTCGCGGCGCTGGCGCTGGCGTCCATCGTGTATTTCGCGACCGAACAATCCAGCGCCGCGCAGATCACCGTCGGCGGTTTCGTGTCGTTCATCACCGCGATGCTGATGCTGACCGCGCCGCTGAAGCGCGTCACCAGCGTCAATGAGCCGCTGCAGCGCGGGCTGGCCGCCGCGGAAAGCATATTCGCGCTGATCGATCAGGCCAGTGAAATCGATACCGGCAATGCGGATCCGGGCCGTGCGCGCGGGGAAATCCGCTTTGAACAGGTGCGCTTTGCCTACGGCGACGACGGCCGCGTTGCGCTCGACGGCATCGACCTCGCGATCGCCCCCGGCGAAACCGTCGCGCTGGTCGGCGCTTCGGGCAGCGGCAAAACCACGCTCGCCAATCTGGTGCCGCGCTTCTACCTGCCGACGGCGGGACGCATCCTGCTCGACGGCCGGGACATCGCCGGGCTCAGACTGGCCGGGCTGCGCGCCAACATCGCGCTGGTCAGCCAGGACGTGGTGCTGTTCAACGATACGGTGGCGGCCAACATTGCCTACGGCGCGATGAACGTCACCGGTCACGCCGACATCGTGGCGGCCGCCGAGGCCGCGCATGCCATGGAGTTCATCCGCCAGATGCCGCAGGGCCTGAATACGCTGGTCGGCGAAAATGGCGTCAAGCTCTCCGGCGGCCAGCGCCAGCGCCTGGCGATTGCGCGCGCGCTGCTGAAAAACGCGCCGGTACTGATCCTCGACGAGGCGACCTCCGCGCTGGACACCGAATCCGAACGCCATGTGCAGGCCGCCCTGGAAGTGCTGATGCGCGGCCGCACCACCATCGTCATCGCGCACCGCCTGTCCACCATCGAAAAAGCGCACCGCATTGTCGTGCTCGATGCCGGGCGCATCGCCGAAATCGGCGCGCATGCCGAACTGCTGGCGCGCGGCGGGATTTATGCGAAGCTGTACCGCAACCAGTTCATTGCCACGGAGGCGGCATGACGAGCGGTGTTACGGGCAAGGTTTTTACGGGCGAGGTCACGCACTCGCTGGTGATCCCGGTTTATCGCAACGAGGCCTTCCTGCCCGAGCTGGTGCGTGCGGTGGAGGGCATCGCGGCGAACGTGGCGGGGCGCATGGAAGTCGTGTTCGTCATCGACGGCAGTCCGGACCGCTCCGAAGAGTGGTTGTTGACGCATCTGCCGGCCTGCGCGGTGCCGGCGCAACTGGTGGCGCTGTCGCGCAATTTCGGATCATTCACGGCGATCCGCGTCGGACTGGCGCAGGCCCGCGGCGAATTCATTGCCGTGATGGCGGCCGATCTGCAGGAGCCGCCGGAGCTGGTCACGGATTTTTTCCGCTTGCTGGGCGGCGGGCGGCATGATGTCGCGGTGGGCACGCGCGCCGGCCGCGACGATCCGCTGGCGGGCAAGATGGCGTCCGGCATGTTCTGGCGCATTTACCGCGCGCTGGTGCAGCCGGAAATGCCGGTGGCCGGCGTTGACATGTTCGCGGTCACGCGCAAGGCGCGTGACGCGCTGCTGCAGCTCGATGAAGCGCACAGTTCGCTGGTCGCGCAACTGCTGTGGATCGGTTTCGACCGCGCTGAAGTGCCTTACATCCGCCGCGCGCGGGCGCATGGCGAGAGCGGCTGGACGCTGCGCAAAAAGCTGCAGTACCTGTTCGACAGCATTTTTTCCTTCACCGACATCCCGATCACCATCCTGATGCTGATCGGCTTTGCCGGTACTTTCGTGTTCCTGCTGCTGGGTGCGGTGCTGCTCGCGCTGCGGATTGCGGGCGTCATCGAAGTGCAGGGCTATACCGCGATCATGGTGGCCATCCTGTTCTCGGCGTCGCTGATCCTGCTCGGGCTGGGCATCGTCGGCAACTATGTCTGGCGCACCTACGAGAACACCAAGCACCGCCCGCTGGGCATCATCCGCGCGCAACGCGATTTCTCCGGCGCGGCGCCGGCCAGCGATGATCATGGCCGCGTGCATGGTCGATAACGGCGCAGCGCATCCGGCGCCGCCGGTTGCGCGCCGCGAATCCGGGCGCATCCTGCGCTTTCTGATCGCCGGCGCGATCAACGCCGGATTGTCGGTGCTGGTGTATCAGGCGGCGCTGTTCGTGATGCCGCACGGGCCGGCTTATGTGCTGGCGTACCTGGCGGGCATCGCCATTGCCTATGTGCTGTATTCGCGGCAGGTGTTTGATGCGCCGCTGGGCACAGCGCGGTTCGCCGCGTTTACGGTGTTTTATATTGCGAGCCTGACGGCGGGTACGCTGCTCAATGCGCTGTTGATTGAAATATTCGGCATCGCAGCGCGCCTGGCGATATTCATCACCATTGCGGTGATGCTGCCCGTCAACTATCTGGGATCGCGCTGGTGCCTGCGCGCCGGAACCCGATGACGCTAAAACATATCATTAAATTCAAGGAGTTTGGTGACGAGCAGGGATGGCTGGTGGCGCTTGAGGCCGGACGCACCATTCCGTTTGCGGTGCGCCGCGTCTATTACATCTACGGCACGCGGCCCGGCGTGCGCCGCGGCAAACATGCGCATCGCAAGCTGCGCCAGGTGCTGGTGTGCATCGCCGGCGCCTGCACCATCCTGCTCGATGACGGTCGCCGGCAGGAAGACGTGCGCCTGACCGGCAACACCGAGGGCCTGGTGCTCGAGCCGATGATCTGGCACGAGATGTACGATTTCTCGCCGGGCTGCGTGCTGCTGGTGCTGGCCGACGACTGGTACGATGAAGCGGATTACATCCGCGATTACGCCAAATTCAAGGAGCTCTGCCGGTGAGCCTGATCCATCCCTCGGCGGACGTGCAGACCAAAGCGGTGGGCGCAGGCACGCGCATCTGGCAGTACGTCGTGGTGCTGCCCGGCGCGCGCATCGGCCGCGACTGCAACCTGAACGCGCATTGCCTGGTCGAGAATGACGTGGTCATCGGCGACCGGGTGACGCTGAAAAGCGGCGTTTATCTGTGGGACGGCACCACCGTCGAGGACGACGTGTTCATCGGACCCAACGCGACCTTCACCAACGACAAATTCCCGCGCTCGCGCCGCAAACCGGCAGAGTTCCAGCGCATCGTGCTCAAGCGCGGCGCCTCGATCGGCGCCAATGCGACCATCCTCGGCGGCGTCACCATCGGCGAGGGCGCCATCGTCGGCGCCGGCAGCGTGGTGACGCGCGATGTGCCGCCGGGCGTCATGGTCCGCGGCAATCCGGCGCGCGAGGCGGGCAAAGCGCCCTGATCTGCCGGTGATCCCGTTCCTCGATCTGCAGGCCATCAATGCGCGCGAACGCGAAGCGCTGATCGCGGCATTCACCCGCGTGCTCGATTCCGGCTGGTACGTGCTGGGCGAGGAGGTGGCGGCGTTCGAGCGCGAATATGCGGCGTATTGCGGCACGCAGTTTGCCGTCGGCGTCGGCAACGGGCTTGACGCACTGACACTGACGCTGCGCGCGTACCGCGAGCTGGGCCGGATCAAATCCGGCGACGAAGTCATCGTTCCCGCCAATACCTATATCGCGACCATGCTGGCGATCAGCGAGAACGGCCTGACGCCGGTGCTGGTGGAGCCGGAGCTTGCGACCTGCAACCTCGACGCCGCGCTGATCGCGCCGGCGCTGACCGCGCGCACGCGGGCCATCCTGCCGGTGCATCTCTATGGCCAGACCGCCGGCATGACGGCGATCAACGCCGTGGCGCGGGCGCATGGCCTGATCGTCATCGAAGACAGCGCGCAGGCGCATGGCGCACGCCACGCCGGCATCTGCGCCGGCGCGCTGGGTGATGCCTCCGGCCACAGTTTTTTCCCGAGCAAGAATTTCGGCGCGCTGGGCGATGCCGGTGCGGTGACCACCAATGACGCGCAATTGGCTGATGTCGTACGTGCATTGCGCAATTACGGTTCGCGCGAGAAATACGTCAATGACTATCAGGGCGTCAACAGCCGGCTCGACGAACTGCAGGCGGCATTGCTGCGCGTCAAGCTGCGGCGGCTCGACGCCGACAACGCGCGGCGCCGCGCGCTCGCGGAACGCTATCTTGCCTGCATCCGCCATCCGGCGATCACGCTGCCGGCGGTTGCGCCGCAGAACACGGCGGTGTGGCATGTGTTCGTGGTGCGCACGCCCGACCGCGCCGGACTGCAGCAGCATCTGCAGCAGCAGGGTATCGGTACGCTGATTCATTACCCGATTCCGCCGCACCGGCAGCGCGCTTACGCAGAATGGAATGGCCGTTCATATCCCGTGACCGAACGCATACACGCCGAAGTGCTGAGCCTGCCGATCAGTCCGGTGCTGAGCGACGCCGATGCCGATGCGGTGATTGCGGCGTGCAATGCCTGGCGGGCCTAGATTGCCCGATAGAATAAAAACTTCCCTCATCCCCACCCTTCTCCCGGGGGGAGAAGGGCTTATCTTCCCTCTCCCTCCGGGACCAGGGCACACTGGCAGCGGAGCAGAGGGATTGAGGGTGAGGGAAAGAATACATGCAACCGAGCATGTCATCATGACAGCCGCCCATGCTGTTTAATTCCCTACCCTTCATTTTTGTTTTTCTGCCGGTCGTCCTGATCGGCTTTTTCATGATCGGCCGCAACCATCGCCTGGCCGCCGCCGCGTGGCTGGCGCTGGCGTCGCTGGTGTTCTACGGCTGGTGGAGCCCGAAGTATGTGCTGCTGCTCGCCGCATCGATCCTGTTCAATTACTACGCGGGGCTGGCCATAGTCCGTGCCGGCGCCGCGGGCGGTGCGGGGCGAGGCAAGCGCCTGCTGGTGCTGGCGATCGTTGCCAATCTCGCGCTGCTCGGCTATTACAAGTATGCGAATTTTTTTCTCGATAACGTCAATGCGCTGACCGGCGCCGGCCTGAGCTTCGGCACCATCATCCTGCCGCTGGGCATCTCGTTTTTCACGTTCACCCAGATCGCCTTTCTCGCCGATGCGTACCAGGGCAAGGCCCGCGAGTACAACCTGGTGCATTACGGCCTGTTCGTCACTTATTTCCCGCACCTGATCGCCGGCCCCATCCTGCATCACGGCGAAATGATGCCGCAGTTTGGGCAGAAGGAAATCTACCGCCCGGACTGGGACAACCTCGCCGCGGGTGCGACGATGTTCCTGATCGGCCTGTTCAAGAAAGTGATGATCGCTGACGAGATCGGCCCCTACGGCACGCCCTTTTTCGACCTTGCGCGCAGCGGCGAGGCGCTGACTTTTCTGGAGGCCTGGTGCGGCGCGCTGGCGTACACCTTCCAGTTGTATTTCGATTTCTCGGGTTATTCCGACATGGCCGTCGGGCTGTCACTGATGTTCGGCGTGCGGCTGCCGCTGAATTTTCATTCGCCGTACAAGGCCGTCAACATCATCGATTTCTGGCGGCGCTGGCACATGACGCTGTCGCGTTTTTTGCGCGATTACCTGTATGTGCCGCTCGGCGGCAACCGCAGGAGCAAGATGCGGCGCTATGCCAACCTGTTCATCACCATGCTGCTGGGTGGACTGTGGCACGGCGCGGGCTGGACTTTCATCTTGTGGGGCGCATTGCACGGCGTGTATCTGGTCATCAACCATGCCTGGCTCGCGTTGCGGCGCACGCTGGGTTACGACCGGCGACAATCCACGGCGTGGGGACGCGCCCTCGGTTGCGTAATTACTTTTGTTGCCGTGGTCGCCGGTTGGGTGGTGTTCCGCGCCGAATCGGTGCCGGCCGCGCTGAACATGCTCGCCGGCATGGCCGGTCTTCACGGTTTCGCGCTGCCCGATGTGTGGCTGGCAAAGTGGGGAAATTCCGGGCAATGGCTGGCGGCGCACGGCGTGACCTTCATCGACAGCCGCGGGCTGGTGCGCACCGGGCTGATCAACTGGATCATCATACTGCTGGCCATCGTCTGGCTGGCGCCGAACTCGCAGCAGATCATGGATCGTTATCGCCCGGCGCTGGCGCTGCCGGGAGAGGCGCCGTATCAGGGACGCCTGCTGTGGCGTCCCGCAGCGTGGCTGGCGGTGCCGGTGGCGCTGCTGGCCCTGATCTGCGTGGTCAATCTGCACAAGCAGTCCGAGTTTCTTTATTTCCAGTTCTGACATGAATCCCGGCGCGCGTTATCTGTTGGTGTTGCTCGCGGTGGCGGGAAGCGCGCTCGGCCTGATCCTCGCGCTGAATCTGCTGCTCGGCGCACGCGCGCTCGGCGGTCCCGAAGCGACGCGGCTGGCCAGCGAGTGGCAGCAGCAAACCCGCGGCGTGACTTATGCGCCGCCGATTACCGCCGTCCGCCGCTTCAAGGCGCTGCGCCTGGCGGACAGGCTGCCCGGAATCAATGCGGTGGCTTTCGGCTCCTCCACATCCTGGGGCATCACCGCGGATGCTTTACCCGGCGGATACGGCTTTTACAACTTCGCAGTCACGGGTAACCCGCTGGCGAGCATCATCGGTGAAATGGAATACCTGTTGCAGCATGCCGCCGGATTGCAGTTGATGGTGGTGCCGCTGGAATGGGCGATCGGCTCCCTGTATGACCAGTCGCCGCCGCCCGTGATGAATCTGTCGCCGAGCGCTGTTCTGGCGGATGCGGAACAATCGGCCGTGTCGATGCACCGCAAAGTCCAGGACGCCCTGTCGTACCCGAAAGTCGTCAATCTGCTGAAAGCGCTGCGGTCGGTTTTCCGCAGCGCGGAACCGCTGGCGGATGCGCGCAGCCTGTTTTTTGGACTGTCCGGGGAACCTTATCGTTGCGCGGACGGTACGCTGGCGCGCGATTTCGATGTGGTGAACCGCGGGCAATGCTCAGGATTTCGTGATGACGGCAGTTGGTCATTCGGCGGCGAGAAACGGCTGACGGCGGCACAGGCTGCCGCATTGTCCCGCGCGGCCGCGGCCCCCAGCTCGAAGTTTTCCCGCGCGCTGTGCGCCACCGGCGGCGAGCCGAATCTGGAATATCTGCGCCGGCTTGCGGCGGCTGCGCGGGATCTCAACCGCTCTGGCGGGAAAATGCTGCTGGTCCTGCCGCCGCTGGTGCCGGGCCTGGAGCAGGCGATGACCGCGGATCCCGGCAACCGGGATTGCCTCGCGCGCACCAAGCAGGCGCTGCAGACCTGGGCCCGGCAGATCAACATCACCATCATCGATGCCGGGCGGGCGGAGCGCTTCGGCTGCAAGGCGGAAGAATTTCTGGACGAGCATCACGCTTATCCCGAATGCTATCGTCGCGTCATGGATTTCCATTTCCGCGCGCAGCGCGAAGGCCGCGTGCCATCGGGACTGCTGCAGCCATGAGCCCGTTACCGCAGCGGGCCTTTTTGCTTTATCTGGCGGCCGCGCTGAGTTCGCTGGGCACACTGGCGTTCTATTACGTCGGTGAGGAAGGCATACTCACCATCACCTCGCTGGAAATGTGGCGCCGCGGCGACTGGCTGCGGCTGTGGATGTACGGCGGTGACGCGCAGCATGGCGTGTTCGCCAACTGGCTGATCATTCCGCTGGCGACGCTGATCGGGTGGGATCATGTACTGGCGGTGGCGCGCGCGGTGATGGTGTGCTCGACCATCGCCACCGGCGCCGTGGTGTACGGCCTGCTGCGCCGCCTCGGCCGCGACAGCGGGTTGGCGGCGCTGGCGGCGGTCGCTTACATCACCTTTGCCGACATCCTGATTTATCGCGGCTGGCTGGCGTATCGCGATCCGCTGTTCGGCCTGCTGGTGTTTGCCGCCATCGCGGCGCTGTGGATCGGCGCGCGCGAATCGCGCAGCCGCTGGTTTGTTGCGGCGGGCGTACTCACATTGGCCGCCTATCTGACCAAGGGCATCACGGCGTACGTGTTCGTCGGCAGCGCGGCGCTGGTGCTGCTGGCGCTGCGCGACACGCGGCCCGCGCTGCTGCGGCCCGCGGCATGGGCGAGCGCGGCGTTTGCGCTGGCGCTGCTGCTGGGCTGGCTGTTTCTGGTGCAGACCGGTAGCAGCCAGGCCCTGCGCTTCACCTCGGAAATCGGCGCCAAGCTGGTGCCACCGGGCGTCGGGGAGTGGTTGTTGAAATTGGTTACGTATCCGCTGGAGACGGTGCTGCGGCTGTTGCCCGCCAGCGGCATTGCGCTGTACCTGCTGGCGCGCCGGCCCGCGGCGCGCGCGGTGTTGCGCGAGGATCCGCTGGCACGCACGGCGCTGTGGATTGCGCTGCTGTGCTTCCTGCCGTACTGGCTGGCGCCGCACAGCCACTTCCGCTACCTGCTGCCCATCGTGCCGCTGGCGGCGATGGTCTGCGCGGCGCTGATCGACCGCGGCGGCGAAACCCTGCGCAACGCGGCATTCCGCCTGATGTGGGCCATGGTCGCGGTAAAAATCGTGTTTGTCGCGATTGCCTTCCCGCAGTACCAGGAACGCTATCGCGGCGCCAATTATCTGGCGGCCGCGCAGGCCATCCTTGAGCGCACGGCGGGACATGCGTTGTATGCCAACGACGTCAGCGCCAGCGGCCTCGCGGTGACCGCGCACATCGACGTGGCGCGACTGCCGCAGCCGCCGCTGGTGTTTCCGCCGGCGGAGTGGAATAACGGTTTCGTCATCGCCTATGCGCCGGATCCCAGGCTCGGCGCGGTTGCCGCGCAGTACCGTCTCGGCGGCAACGATCTCTATCTGCTGTGTCGCGGGACGGCGTGCAGTCCGGAGCAGCGCTGAAATTTTCTCAGCCGGAAAGGCCCGTCCCGATGGATACCGCCAAGCTCTTCAGCAGGGGGTGAGGTCGTGCTGCCCAGGGCCAGTTAACAGTCGTCGCCATCGCACCCATGAAATGATTGTTAACGGGGCTGGGCAATTTCTGTTGCCCCCGCCCCATGATGCGCATATACTATGCGCATCAATCCGCTCACGCTCTGCCCATGTTCACTCCAACCATTGCCCCACGACGGCGCAAGAAAGCCACCAACCTCAGCGTTGATGACAGCTTGCTGGAACAGGCCAGGCGCCTCAGGCTGAACCTGTCGCAGGTGTTCGAGGCTGGCCTGACCGAAGCCATCCGTCAGCGCCAGCGCGAAGAATGGCTAAGAAAAAATCGCGCCGCACTCGACTTTTATAACGAGCATGTGGAAAAACACGGAGTATTCAGTGACGGATTGCGGTCGTTCTGATGGCACAGTTCGACGTCTGCCGCAACGCCAACCCCGCCACCCGCGCGCGGATTCCTTACCTGCTCGACGTTCAGTCAGACCTGCTCGACTCCCTGGCGACGCGGGTAGTCGTGCCCCTGTGCAAACCCGAAGTGCTCAAGGGCAAGCTGGCCGAGCGGCTCAATCCGGTGTTCGAAGTCGAAGGTCGCAAGATGGTCATGCTGACGCCAGAACTCGCGGGCGTGTCCAGAAAAATACTCGGCGAACAAATCGGTAATCTTTCAGATAAACGCAGTTCCATCATTGCGGCGCTGGATCTGCTTATTACCGGGATCTGACCGAGCGCGGCAGCTATTGTTGTAGCGGTCGGCGCAGATAGGCGTGCAGATCATGCCCCGTGCCGGCGATGCGGGCCGGCCAGTTGAGCAGCTCCGCGGCAATCTTGGCGACGGCATGAACTGCGCGTGAACATTGGCCGCGCTCGAAAAAGCGCACATTGCGCGTTTCGATGCGCTGGATCGTCAGGCCGCTGCGCGCGGCGAGCATGCGCAGCGATTGCGGATTGAAAAAGCTGATGTGTCCGCCCATGTCGTTCAGGCTGAACCCGGCCCAGCGCGCGCCCATCGCGCGCGCGGTCCAGCTGTGTGCGTTGGGCGTGGTGATCAACAGCACGCCGCCCGGTTTCAGGATGCGCGCGCATTCCCGCAGCAAGGCCGAGGCATCGCGCAGATGCTCGACGATCTCGATCAGGGTGATGGCGTCGAACGCCGCGTCCGGAAATCGCGCCTGCTCCAGATAACCGGTGAACACCGTGAGTCCCGCGGCGCGTGCAGTCTGCGCGGCGTCCGCCGACGGTTCCACGCCCTCCACCCGAAATCCCAGCCGGCGTGCAGTCAGCAGGAACGCGCCGCTGGAACAGCCGACGTCCAGCAGTTTGACCGTCGAGGGCGCGCGACCCAGTACCGCCGCCATCCTGCCGAGGCGGCGCGCAGTATTCTGGTCATGGCGCGACTGTGAGCGGGCGTCGGGCAGCGTGCCCGTCGTATGATCAAAGCGGCCCAGCGAATGCAGGTACTGCGCCTCGGTCGCACTGCTGATCAGTTGTCCGCATTCGGCACAGCGGCGCAGCGGACCTTCGGCCAACACGATGTCCGAGTCGGCCAGCGCGGCAGCGCAGCCCACCGGACAGGCGGCGACATACGGCGCCCCGTTATTTTTCATGACATGTTGTTTTAATTGAATTAATTACCGCCTGTGCAGGGATGACCCGCAGGCAGTCGCTGCTGCTGCCGGTATGCCGCTCGCAACCCTCAAGCTTGCACGGCACGCAGGCGGCGCGGCCCTGGATCAACTGCACGTTGCCGACGCGCTGATCACCGAGGCGTCGCCAGGGATTGCTCGCCGCGGGATGTCCCTGCGGCCACGGCCCCCATTTCACCGGATCGGACGGACCGAACAGCGCAATGGTCGGCACGCCCGATGCCGCAGCCAGGTGCGTGATCGCGGTGTCCGGGCCGACAAAAAATTTTGCCCGCGCCAGCAGCGCGGCGGTGCCGCCCAGCGTCAGCCGGCCGGCGAGATTCAGCGCTTCCGGCACCTGGCGCGCAATCGCAGCTACATACGCGCGCTCGTCCGCATCCGGGCTGCCGGTCAGCGCCACCCGAAAACCGTTGGCGATGAACCAGTGCGCAACTTCGATCCAGCCGTCCTCGCGCCACATTTTGTAACGGAATTTCGGATACGCATGCAGCACCGCGAGCGGCGCGCAGGGTTTGCCCAGCAGCGCATCGACCGCGGCGGCATCATCAGGCAGCCAGGCTGTCACCACCCCGGGCAGCGGCGTTACGCCCAGGGCGACCGCGAGCGAAAGATGCGCACGCACCGTATGCGTGTTCACCGCATCGAACGGCACCCATCGATCGAGCAATATTTTTTTCCAGCGCTGATCCGGCCGATCGATCAGCAGGCCGATGCTGCGCCGGCCGGCGAGCCCGGCATACAGCGTCGGCCGGTCACCGGGAATCAGCGACAGCGCGAGATCATAGCGGCGGAACAGGCGCGCCAGCAGCGCAACGTGCGTGAAAAAACCCGGGCGCTCCGGCACGGTCAGCACCCGATCCAGATCGGGATTGCCGGCCAGCACGCCCTGGGTGCCGGCGAACACCAGCGCGTCGATGCGCGCATTGGGCCATGCCCGCTTCAGCGAGCGGATCAGCGGCGTGGCGAGCAGCACGTCGCCGATGCGGCGGGTGACGACGACCAGTACCCGTTGCGGGGGCGGCTCGGCTGGCGCGTGACTCATGTGTATTGACTGAGTCCCAACTGCGCTTCGATACGGGAGGAGGCCAGCAGTTCGTCAAGGCGGCGCTGGTTTTCAGGCAGGCGGCTGCGATCATTTTCGCGGTGCCAGAGATGCAGCACCGGCGCGGCGAAGCGCGCGTTTTTGTGCCGGACGCCGGCATGCAGCAGGCGGATCACCAGGTCGGAATCCTCCAGACCCCATCCCGAGTACGATTCATCGAGTCCGTTGATGCGTGCAAGATCGGCGCGCCACGCCGACAGGTTGCAGGTCTTGGCGCCTTCCCAGCGCTGCGGCGCGCTGGTGCGCCATGCGCCGTCGGGCAAAACCAGCAGCGGCAGCCAGCGGTTGATGCCGCCGGTCAAGCGCGGGACAAACCACTGCCGCATGCCCCAGTCGTGCAGCGGCAGATGTTCGGCCAACGTCCTGCGGGTAAAGTCTTCGGACAACAGCACCCTGTTACCGGCGAGGAAACAGCCGGGCTGCGCCAGCGCGCAATGGCGCGCCACGAAGTCGCGTCGCGGTATGCAGTCGCCGTCGGTGAAAATGATGTAATCCGCGGCGGTCGAAGCCAGCGCCCGGTTGCGAGCTGCTGCGGCACGAAAACCGCGATCCTCCTGCCAGACGTGATGCAGAGGAAACGGCGCGCGCGCGGCATAGTGTTTGATGACATCGCCGGTATCGGCGGTCGAGCCGTCATCGGCGACGATCAGCTCGAACGGCGCGCCCGCTTGCGCCAGATAGCCCTCGAGCACGGCGGCCAGCGCGTCGGGGCGGTTGTAGGTGGTGATGATGACGGCGGGGCGCATGCTTTGGTTAACGGTGATGAGTGATGGGTGATGGGGGATGGGTAATGGGTGATGAGTGATGAGTTATGGGAAAAACCGCCCGCCATTTACCCATTACCCATCACTCATCACCCATTACTTTATTTTCCCCAGACAGCATCAGCTTGATATAGCGGTAATAAGAACCTTCGGCATTGGCGACGGCGAGTATGAAACCTTCGCGGCCGTCGAGAAAGCCGAGCCGCAGCACATAGGTGCGGAAAAACGCCCAGCCGCCGTGCAGCAATGCAGTGCCGATCGACGCCCGCCGTCCGCGCGCGTGCAGCATGCGTGCGCTGGCCGACGAATACAGGTTCATTTTGCCGAGCATCTGCTCCATGTCGCTGATGGCTTCATGCATCAGCGGCTGCTTCAGCTTGCGCGTAATGCCGGTGACCAGCAGCCGCTCGTGGGCCTGATCGTCGGAGAAACGCGCGGCATCGCGTTTGAACAGGCGCACCACGTAATCGGGCCACCAGCCAGAATGTTTCATGGTGCGGCCGCAAAAACTGGAACTGCGCGGCACCGCGTAGGCCGGCGCGGCGGCGGGATCGGCCATCGCCGCGCGCATTTCGTCGCGGAGTTCCGGCGTGATCCATTCATCGGCGTCCAGCGATACCACCCAATCGCCGGTCGCCAGATCCAGCGCACGCTGTTTCTGCGGGCCGAAGCCCGGCCAGTCGTCGGTGACGACCAGTTTCACGCCCAGTTCGCGGCAGATGCCGACCGTGTCATCGGTGCTGCCGGAATCGACGACGATGGTCTCATCGGCCCACGCGACCGACTCCACGCAGCGCCGGATCATGGCGCCGGCGTTTTTGGTGATGATGATGGCGGAGATGCGCATGGGTGGTGACTGGTGATTGGTAAATGGTGATTGGTGAGCAGTAAGCGGTAAGCGGTGAGCAGTAAGCGGTGATGGGTTATGAGTGATCAATCGCGCAGTATCGTTACGTCATTGTTGCCGGCAAGGTAATACAGGATGTACGGCGTTGATGTTGGCAAACTGCGCACACCTTCCGCGAGCTCTGGCCGCGCTCGCCCTATCAGCGGCTGTGTCGATAACGCTTGTGCCTGACGCTCGATGATATCCAGGGTGCGATCCGCAGCGGTCTGGTTTTCCTCGGCGATGAACAGCCAGGCTTCAAGCAAGTCGGTTTGCGCGCTTTGCGTGAAAATCACGCCAGCCATTAAACAGAGCTCTTGGACTGTAAAACGGCGCGGCCTTTTGCCTTGATTGCACGAACGTCAACAGCACTCACCCGGCCTGACCGGGCATCCGCCAGACCTTGATCGATATCCGCTTTCAGCGCCGCCAGGCTGGAGGCCTGTACCGTTTGATAGGCTTCGAACAAACGCAATGCCTCGCGGATTACCTCACTGGCTGAGCCGTACAAGCCCGAGGCCACGTGCTCACGCACACGGTTTTCCAATTCAGTCGGCAACGATACGTTGAGGGACATGTGGCATCTCCTGGTATGTCAGACTTTGACATTATGTGCCATAAAGTGACTCGATGGCCATTATTGGCGATTGGCGCCCCGCTGTTTACCGCTCACCGCTTACCGCTCACCCATCACCCATCACCCATCACCCATCACCCATCACCGAATCACCCGATTTTAACCCCGCATAAAGCAGCGCCGTCAGCCACGCGTAGAGCAGGCCCTCGGTGTGATCGAGCAGCGGTGAATTGAGCATGCAGACAACCAGCATCGTCGCCACCAGCCCCTGTGCGAGGCCGCGTTCCATCGGGGATGCCAGCTTGGGCGCATAACGCCATTGCTGCCACAGCAGCCAGAGCAGGGCGGCGAGACCGGGAATGCCGGTTTGCACCATGATGAGCATGAACTCGTTGTGCGGGTTCCTGGCGGCGACGCTGCCCGTACCTTTGACTAGTTCAGCGTAAGCCGCCGGGAAGCTTCCGGTTCCGGTACCAAACAATGGGTGCGCTTTGATCAATGCGAGCGTGTTCCGGTAAAACTCCATGCGGTAGCCGGCCGAACTCGACGCCGGACGGTCCGCGCGTTCCACACGAAGATCATGCAGGATGCCTTGAGTGCGGGTCTGGAAAGGGCCGGGGATGGCACTGAGCAGAGCGATACCTCCGGCGCAAAAGAGGGTCATGACACCAATGCCGCGCCACCTTGTACGTTGCCAGCCGAGCAACAGCAGCAAGGCACCGAGTACAAAGTATCCTGTCACGCCATCGACCATCAGCGTGACATTGACCACGGCAAGCACGCTGGCGAAACCCCAGGCAAGCTGCTCTGCACGCGACGTCGCCGCCAGGGCGAACCACGCAAAGGCAAACACCGCAAATGCCATCAGGATGTTGTGCGTCAGCCGCAGCTTGAATACCACGGGAGAGGCGGCGGTGCCGTGTATCCAATCGACCGGAGGGATGATTCCAGTCTTCAGCACGCAGGAGAGAAACAGCACCAGAAGCAATGCTCCGGCAATGGCGCGAAGTCCGGCCAGGCGATGCCGCGGAGCGAGAAATGCCCAGCCGAGTACCGGGATCAATGCCAGATCAAGATATTTGGACAGGAACAGCCTCGCGTCGCCCGGCGCCTGGTCACCGTACGTCGTGCCGAGCAGCAGCACGGCAAACAACAGCAATGCCGCACGGTACACGGGGTTGGTCCAGGCCAATGCCAGCTTGTCCCGGTATTGCGCGCCGACCAGCCACGCGAGCAGCGCCACCGCCAGCAGCAGGTTGTCGAGCGCGATGGACACTGGAATCGATGCGCCGATGGCGATGGTGCTCCAGCGGCCGAGCGTGCCGGCGCCCGCGGTGTAGCGTTGCAGTGCTGCGTTTCCGCTCATCGTCCGCTGCGCCGGTGTGTTTTGTTTTTGTGCGCGTCCGGGCTGAAGCGACAGGGCTCCGCCCCCGTCAAGCCGCAATCTTTCGCAATACTCCCGGATGAAGTTCCGCGATCTTGATCAGGGTCTTTGCGGCCGCGCTGGGATCCCTGCGCCCTTGCTCCCATTCCTGGAGCGTCCGAACGGAAACACCAAGCAAAGCGGCGAACTGAGCCTGGGAAAGCCGGGATTTTTCGCGCGCACGAACGATAGGAAAAGATTCAACCGTATAGCGCCGACCGATGCGGGCGGCTTTGATATCGCGAACGCCCTCAAGAATCTCCCGGCCGATATCGCGGGTCTTTTCCCACCGGGCCAGTTGTTTTTCGGTCATCTTACGCATCGTCAATGCTCTCCTTCATCTGTTTCGAGGTAATGCGAAAGCGCTTTCGTGAAAAAGAGCAATTCAACAAACCCGAACACCCGGGGAGGCTACGGCAATGACGTATGAATGTCCAGCCTTGAGGATTGGGGGCAGGGTCTCAGCCCCTCACCAAGAGGTTGACAATGCCGATTTTATTATTGACAATATTATATGTAAGGTTGTCAATCGTCGGCACGTGATGTTGACAATAACTGAAAGGAGGTTGTCAATGACCGGGGTTCGAGCCAGAGGCGAGGGTGTCAGGCGCTATATCATTGAAAATATTGAGAAATATCCTTCTGATATTAGTCGAAAAACATCCGAGCACTTCAAAATCACCCGTCAAGCCGTCAATAAACACCTGCAACGATTAGTGGCGGAAAAAATGATCAGAGAAACGGGCAAGACCAGAAGCCGTGTCTATCGGCTTTCGCCGCTCATCGAATGGAAGCGCGCATACGAGATTGTCCCTGGCTTGCCGGAGGATGTGATTTGGACTGATGACGTTCGTCCCGCGTTGGGACAGATCCCCGACAACGTAAGAAATATTTGGCATCACGGATTTACCGAAATGTTCAATAACGCGGTCGATCACTCTGGCGGCACCAGAATTAATGTTCAAATCAGGAAGACTGCCGCAAATACAGAAATGCTGCTTTGGGATAACGGTATCGGAATTTTCAAGAAGATACAGTCTGCGATGGGCTTGCTGGATGAACGTCACGCCGTTCTTGAACTCGCTAAAGGCAAGTTCACCACCGACCCCAAAAACCATTCCGGGGAAGGGATTTTTTTTACATCCCGGATGTTTGATTCATTCGACATCCTGTCTGGTGGGGTATTTTTCTCCCACCAGTTTGGAGACCCGTCAGACTGGATCTCGGAGGCAGATCAAACGCACAGCGGGACATTCGTTTGGATGAAGTTATACAACCACACCGCAAGAACAACCAGGAAAATCTTCGATCAGTACACCAGTAGTGACGGTGATTTCACATTCAGCAAGACAGTGGTTCCAGTAAAGCTGACAAAATACGGTGATGACAACCTGATTTCCCGCTCACAGGCGAAACGACTTTTGTCCAGGATTGAGTTGTTTAAGAAAGTGATCCTGGATTTCAACGAGGTGCCGACAATAGGGCAAGCTTTTGCTGATGAGATTTTCAGGGTATTTACCAAGGCCCACCCGGAGGTTGAAATTGTCGCGATAAAGGCAAATTCCGAAGTAAAGAAAATGATTGATCGCGCAAAATCTGCCGGGGTGGTTGGTTCGTCCGGGTTTTCCGAGTCTTCTTTTCCCGGGGGCGACTGAGACACTATCGGGTTGGGTAACGACAGGGGTTATCGCGGCCGGTACTCCGGCACCCAGCGCGCCAGTTCTTCGCGCACTGTCGCGTCGTCGGGCAGCGCCGCGCGTGCGAGCCAGGGCGCGAGCTGGATCAGCAGCTCCGGCGGCGCCGTGCGCGCCTTGGCGATACGCAGTTTCGGATGCGGAGTCGGCAGCGAGTTTTCATCCGCGGCGAGCACCTCTTCGTATAACTTCTCGCCGGGGCGCAGCCCGGTGTAGGTGATCTTGATATCGTTTTCGTCGAATCCGGAGAGGCGGATCATGTCGCGCGCCAGATCGGCGATTTTCACCGGTTCGCCCATGTCGAGCACGACGATTTCGCCGCCGTGGCTGGCCAGCCCGGCCTGCAGCACCAGCTGCACGGCTTCCGGTATGGACATGAAAAAGCGCGTGATTTCCGGATGGGTCACCGTCACCGGGCCGCCCGCGGCAATCTGCTCGCGGAATTTCGGGATTACGCTGCCGGTCGAGCCCAGCACGTTGCCGAAGCGCACGATGACGAAGCGCGTGCCGGCGGCGGGCTGCAGCGACTGGCATACCAGCTCGGCCAGCCGCTTGGTGGCGCCCATGACGTTGGTCGGATTGACCGCCTTGTCGGTGGAAATCAGCACGAATTTTTCCACGCCATGGCGGATGGCGGCCTCGGCGAGCACGCGGGTGCCGAGTACATTGTTCAGTACCGCTTGCCAGGCATTGTCGTTTTCCATCAACGGCACATGTTTATAGGCCGCCGCATGAAAAACCGCCGTCGGACGCAACGCCGACAGCAACTGCTCCATCCGCTGCGCGTCCTTGACGTCGCCGATCACCGCGCTGACCGCAATGCCGGGGAAACGCTGCACGAATTCCTGCTCGATGGCATAAAGAGAGAACTCGTTGCTCTCCAGCAGCACGATGCGCTGCGGCGCATAGCGCGCAATCTGCCGGCACAGTTCGGCGCCGATCGAGCCGCCGGCGCCCGACACCAGCACGGTGCGCGCCCCCAGCCATTCGCGCAGCCCCGCCGTATCGAGTTTGACCGGATCGCGGCCGAGCAGGTCGTCGAGTTCGACGTTGCGGATCTGCGACACCGTGACGCGCCCGCTGAGCAGATCGTCAAATGACGGCACCGTCAGCACCTGCAGGCCGGCGGCGCGCGCCAGTTCAACGGCGCGGCGGCGTGCGCCGTGGTTCGCTTCGGGCATGGCGATGATGGCGTGACGGGCGTTCAACCGCGACTGTAGCGCCGGCAGTTCGCTGATCGCGCCATATACCGTTGCCCCGTGGATCTGGCGGCGATGGTGCGTACGGTCGTCGTCGAACACGCCGACCACCTGCCACTGCGGGCTGCGCGCCAGATCCTTGATCAGATTGGCGGCGGCCTCGGTCGCGCCCAGCACCACCACAGGTTCGCGCGTTGCCGGAATCATGGCGCCGAACCGGCGCTCCTTCCAGCCGCGGTAGGCCAGGCGGCTGCCGCCCATGATCATCACCAGCAGCCCCGGGCTGACCACCAGCACCGAACGTGGCACAGTGATCTGCAGCATGACCAGCATGGCCGCGACAGCCAGCGCGCCGCCGCCGACCGCGAGGATGATGCGCTGCAGATCGGGCAGGCTGGCGTAGCGCCAGACGCCGCGATACAGGTCGGACACCAGAAAAATCAGCGCATAGAGCGGAACCGTGTAAAGAGCGGTCTGCATGGCCATTTCATCATAGGGCGCGGGCAGATCCAGGTTGAAGCGCAGCCAGAACGCGATGATCCACGCTGCCGCAACCGCCAGCGCGTCATGCACGAATGCGAGCAGTGCGCGCCAGTTAAGCGGCATCGGGAGTCCGTTGGTGCCAGGCGTGGCTGATGGGGGCGCCCGACTTCCAAGTAACTCCCTCGCCCCGCTTGCGGGGAGAGGGCGGGGGAGAGGGGCTGCGTGCTTCCCCTACCCTCTCCCCCGCCCTCTCCCGCCCCAAGGCGGGAGAGGGGGTGTCATGGTGAAAATGTGTGGCGCAAAAATTCATTTTGTCGAGTCTCTAAACATGCGCTGTATGCCGGGTGCGCCAAGCGTGCTCAATGATCGCGATGATCACAACGTAAAGCGCACCGGCGATGGCGAGCACCAGCCACTGTGTCACAGGTTGCTGCGTCAGCGCCCACAAGGCCGCCGCCGCGCAGGCGAGCATCAGCGCGTATTCCGCCAGCGCGGTGCCGCGATGGCCGAGCCCCAGTTGCACCAGCCGCTGGTAATAATGGTCGCGATGCGCTTCCCAGACGCGCTCACGGGAGAGGGCGCGCCGGGCCAGCGTAATGCTGGCGTCGGCGATGAACGGCGAGAACACCAGCAGCGGAAACCACCACGCCCAGTCGCGCTGCAGCCAGCCGGTCAGGCCCAATGTTGCCGCGAGGAATCCCAAAGTGACGGCGCCGGCGTCGCCCATGAAAATCCGCGCCGGATGGAAGTTGTGCAGCAGGAATCCACCCGCCGCCAGTGCGATGGTCAGGTTCAGCAGCGCGAATTGCGTGCTGCCGGCCAGCCACGAAGCAGCCGCGTAAGCGCCGAAACCGATCAGGGTCATGCCGCCGGCCAGCCCGTCGGAACCATCCATGAAGTTGTACAGATTGCTCATCCAGCCGATGCCGAGGATGACCGTCACGGCCAGCCACGGCGCGGTATCCGCCGGCAGCAGCACCAGGGCGGCGAGGGCAGCCGCGAGCAGATGCGCTCCCAGCCGCGCGCCGGCGTGCAGGCCGCGCAGATCATCCGCCAGCGACACCGCGATGATCAGCGCCAGCGCCAGCCAGAACGCCCACGGCAGCCTGGGTGCGATGACAACCCATGCCGCTGCAATGCCCAGCAACAGGCCGAGGCCGCCGGTGCGCGGGATCGGCGCCGTGTGCAGCGAACGGGCATTGGGTTCGTCGAGTGCCAGTTGCGCGGCGCGGCTGCGCGCCAGCCAGGCCACGGCGGAAGCCGCAACCAGGAACGCAATCAGTGCGATAACGACGGTATGCGACACGATGAGTTTGATTGAAAATGCAAATCTTCCCTCATCCCAACCCTTCTGCTCTGCTTCAAGTGTGCCCTTGTCCCGCCGGGATCAGGGAACACTGAAAGCGGAGCAGAAGGGCTTTCCATCCCTCTCCCTTCGGGAGAGGGACCGAGGGTGAGGGAGACTTTGACCGCGACTTTAATTCATTTTGTTACACGCTCTTATTGATTTGGGCCTGATGATACCACCGGGCAGTATCGATAAGTCCTTGATCCAGCGGGATTCGCGGGCGCCAGCCGAGGGTGTTGCGCAGGAGCGAGGCATCCACCTGCAGCGACCCGGTGAGGCGCGCGACCGCATCGCGTTGCCCGATCAGCTCTGCGCCCAGTTCCAGCAGCATCACCGGGCAGGGCAACAGTCGCGCCGGGCGCTCCATGCCGGCGGCCAGTTTGCGGATCAGCTCCGGCGTCGAGACATCCTCCCCGTCGCTGACCAGAAAAGTTTTTCCGGCGGCGGCCGGCGCATCCATGCAAGCAACGATGGCGTCGGCGAGATTCACGACATGAAGCAGACTGCGGCGATTGCGTACCGAAGCCAGCGGCAGCGGCATGCCGCGATGGATGAGTTGCAGCAGGCGCAGGAAGTTGCCCTTCACTCCCGGGCCATGGACCAGCGGCGGGCGCAGGATCACCAGCTCCATCGCCGAACGAGCGGCGATGTCGCGCAGCACATCTTCCGCTTCGCGCTTGCTGATGCCGTAAGCGTCCTGCGGCGCCGGCGTGTCGGTTTCCACATACGCCCCCCTCTCCCCTTGGGACAAGGGAACACTTGAAACGGAGTAGAGGGGTCGGGGGTGAGGGAAGCCTTCGCCGTTGACCTTGACTGAACTCAGGAACACGAAGCGGCGCACGCCGGCCGCGGCAGCCTGTTGCGCGAGATTGCGCGTGGCCTCGACATTGATGCGGCGGTATGCGGCGAGCGGATCCGCGGCATCCTCGTTCATCACATGGGTGCGTGCAGCAAGATGCACCACGCAATCCACACCCGCCAGTGCAGCGCTCCAGTCGGTATCCGGGCCGATGTCGCCGACGACGGTGTCGCCGGGCAGCGCATCCGCCGCGGGCTGCCGCAGCGCGCGGCGCACCGCGCGGCCCTGCAATGCGGCGAGCAGCGCGCTGCCGATGAATCCGGTCGCGCCGGTGACCAGACACACGCGGGGAGTAGTGTCTTGCCTCATTATTCCATTTTCAATTTAACAATCTCACAATTATGTTCCCTCTCCCCGCTTGCGGGGACAAGGGAACACTTGAAGCGGAGTAGAGGGTTAGGGAGAGGGGTATGCCAGCCAACATCATGTTTATGTTGAAAAATAAATTCACCGCCCACCCTCTCCCCAGCCCTTGTATGTCGCAGAATAGAGTTGTTGTAGTTGTTGGGGAAGCATCA
>CAZAOZ010000040.1:0-28592 GCA_964486865.1 uncultured Bordetella sp. | reverse complement strand
AGGCGCCGAGTTCGAAGCGCACCTGGTCGTTGCCCTTGCCGGTGGCGCCGTGCGACACCGCATCCGCTCCGGTTTTGCGCGCGATTTCAACCATGCGCTTGGCGATCAGCGGCCGCGCGATGGAGGTGCCGAGCAGGTACTCGCCTTCGTACACCGCGTTGGCGCGGAACATCGGAAACACGAAGTCGCGGACGAATTCCTCGCGCAGGTCCTCGATAAAGATCTGCTTCACGCCGAACATGCGCGCTTTTTTGCGCGCCGGGGCGAGTTCTTCACCCTGGCCGATGTCGGCGGTGAAGGTGATGACTTCGCAGTCATAGACATCCTGCAGCCACTTGAGGATGACCGAGGTGTCGAGGCCGCCGGAGTAGGCAAGCACTACCTTTTTGATTTTATTTGATTTTTTCATATTCAATATACGGGTTACGGTAGGAAAAATTGATGCGCCGACCGGCGCCGGAATTAAGCGTCAACGCGGCCGAGCAGGAGGAACTCCATCAACGCTTTTTGCGCGTGGAGGCGGTTCTCCGCTTCGTCCCAGACCACGCTGTGCGGGCCGTCGATGACTTCGGCGGTGACTTCCTCGCCGCGGTGCGCCGGCAGGCAGTGCATGAACAGGGATTCCTTTCCGGCGGCGCGCATCATGTCGGCATCGACGCACCAGTCCTCGAAGTCGCGCCGGCGTTCCTCATTTTCGGCTTCAAAACCCATGCTGGTCCACACGTCGGTGGTGACGAGGTCCGCGCCTTTGACGGCGTCCATCGGGTCCTTGAATTCCTGATAGTGCCCTGTGCCGTAGAGTCCGGCGCGCTCGGGCTCGACTTCATAACCCGGCGGTGTCGAGACATGCACATTGAAGTCGAGCACTTCCGCCGCCTGCAGCCAGGTGTTGCAGACGTTGTTCGAGTCCCCGATCCAGGCCACGGTCTTGCCGCGGATGTCGCCGCGATGCTCGATGAAGGTATAGATGTCGGCGAGAATCTGGCAGGGGTGATATTCGTTGGTCAGGCCGTTGATGACCGGCACCCGCGAATGGGCGGCGAAGCGGTCGATGATTTCCTGTTCGAAGGTGCGGATCATCACCAGATCGACCATGCGCGTGATGACCCGCGCCACATCCTCGATCGGCTCGCCGCGGCTGATCTGGGTTTCGCGCGAGGTGAGGTTGATGACGGTGCCGCCCATCTGCAGCATGCCGGCTTCGAACGAGACGCGGGTGCGTGTCGATTGTTTCTCGAAAATCATCGCCAGCGTGCGGTCGTGCAGCGGCAGGTGCGGTTCGTAGCGTTTGAACCGCTCCTTGATCCAGCGCGTGCGGGCGAACACATGGTTGAGTTCGTCGGCGCTGAAATCGCGGAATTGGAGGAAATGGCGCAGTTGCATGGCGTTTCAGCGGTAAAACGGCGCGCGCGGATCAGGCCGCCGCGGATTGCGGCGCAGCCTGCCTGGCGAGCTCGTTTTTGATGATCGGCGTCAGATGATCGAGCAGATGCAATGCGTGTTCCCGCGTATAGGTGAGCGGCGGCAGCAGCCGGATCACATTGTCGGCGGTGACGTTGACCAGCAGGCCGGCGGCGAGCGCGAGACCGACCACGTCCTTGCACGGCTTGTCGAGTTCGATGCCGATCATCAGGCCCTTGCCGCGGATGGCGCGCACGCCGGGCAGGTCTTTAAGCCGGTCAGACAGTTCCTTGCGGATGAAGTCGCCGATGGCGACTGCATTCTGCATCAGGCCTTCTTCCTCGATGATGGCGAGCGTGGACAGCGCCGCGGCGCAGGCGAGCGGATTGCCGCCGAAGGTCGAGCCGTGGTTGCCGGGCTTGAATAACTGCGCGGCGGGGCCGGCGGCGAGACAGGCGCCGATGGGCACGCCGTTGCCGAGGCCCTTGGCCAGCGGCATGACGTCGGGCTTCACGCCGGAGTGCTGAAAGGCAAACCATTTTCCGGTGCGGCCGATGCCGGTCTGCACTTCGTCGAGCATCAGCAGCCAGCCGTTGGCGTCGCAGATTTCGCGCAGTCCGCGCAGGTAATTGTCGTGGCAGACGGTGACGCCGCCTTCGCCCTGGATCAGCTCCACCAGAACGGCGACGACGCTGCGGTTGTTTTCGGCGACGCGCCGCACGGCTTCGAGATCGTCGAACGGCACGCGCACAAAACCCGAAACCAGCGGTTCGAAACCGGCCTGCACCTTGCGGCTGCCGGTGGCCGACAGCGTGGCGATCGTGCGGCCATGGAATGCGTTTTCCATGACCACGATGGCGGGAGCCTCGATGCCCTTCTGGTGGCCGTAGAGCCGCGCCAGCTTGATCGCCGCTTCGTTGGCTTCGCAGCCGGAGTTGCAGAAAAACACGTTGTCCATGCCCGACAGCGCAGCGAGGCGGTCGGCGAGCTGCTCCTGGAGCGCAATGCCGTAGAGGTTGGAGGTATGCACCAGTTTGCCCACCTGTGCCTGCAGCGCGGCAGTGAACCTGGGATGGCCATGGCCGAGCCCGCAGACGGCGACGCCGGCCAGCGCATCGAGATAACGCTTGCCCGCAGTGTCCCAGAGCCATACGCCCTCGCCACGCTCGAACGTGACCGGCAGACGGGCATAAGTGTTCATCACATGCGACATGATCCATCAACCTCCACAAAAACAGACGGCGGCCTGACGCCGCCGATTCAGCTACTGCACTCGGCTATTCTTATCCAACCCGGAATTGCTTGGCAAGCGATATTTCCCCCGTGCCGGAGAGCGTAATCAGGTAGACTTTTCCGCCATAAAAACAGGGGTTGCTGCATGTTTGAAGGTTCGCCCGAAATCGTCATCCAGGGCATCACTGAATCCGGCGAGACGTTCCGGCCCAGCGACTGGGCTGAACGGCTGAGCGGCATGCTGTCGGTGTTCAGCGCCGACGGCTATCTGGCCTATTCGCCGTTTCTGAAACCGATCATTGCCGGCGGCGTGCGCTGCGTTGCGGTTGATCGGGTGCTGGAAAATCACGACCCAACGGCCTATGCGTTCCTGCTGCAGTTCGCCCGCGACAATCAGTTGAAACTGCGGCCGGGACGCAAGGCCAAACGGCCGGAGGACATTGCCGCAGAAGCGGCTGCGCGCAAGGAACAACCCGTCGATTGCTGAATATCCGGGTCTGCGTATTGCAACTGGAACCGGCCGCTGTTGCGACCGGAGCGATTCCCGCCGGAGCCTGCGACGTTACGCCATCGCCTTGACGGCGGCGGACAAACGGCTCTTGTAGCGCGCCGCGGTGTTCTTGTGCAGGATGTCCTTGTCGGCGATCGAGTCGATCTTGCCCACGGAGCGCTGGAATACGGCTTTGGCGGCAGCCTTGTCGCCGGCGGCGATGGCTTTGCGCACATCCTTGATTGCGGTGCGCAGTTCCGAGCGTTGCGAGGTGTTGCTGGCGCGGCGTTTGACGGCCTGGCGTGCTGCTTTTTTGGCTGAAGCGATATTGGCCATGTAAACTCCGGATTTCGTTCGGAAAAAGGGCGTAATCATAAAGAAAACCGGCCCGTTCCGCAAGTGGCCGGAACGAACGACCAACACCCGAAAACCCCGTAAAAGATGAATTTAATCAAAGCATTGGCGACGATCAGCAGCATGACGCTGCTGTCGCGCATCCTGGGCTTCGTGCGCGATGCGGTAATTGCCCGCATTTTCGGCGCCGGGTTGATGACCGACGCATTTTTCGTCGCCTTCAAGATTCCCAACCTGTTGCGCCGGCTGTTTGCCGAAGGCGCGTTCTCGCAGGCTTTCGTGCCGATCCTCGCGGAATACAAGAATCGCCGCGGCGAAGCAGAGACGCGGCTGCTGGTCGATCACGTGGCCGCGGTGCTGACGCTGGCGCTGGTGGTGATTACGCTGCTCGGCATCGCGGCGGCATCGCTGATCATCACCATCAGCGCTCCCGGTTTTATCGCGACCCCGGAAAAATTTGAACTGACGGTCGATCTGCTGCGCATCGTGTTTCCGTACATCCTGTTCATCGCACTGACCGCGTTCGCCGGCGGCATACTCAACACCTGGAGCCGGTTCGCCGTGCCGGCGTTTACCCCGGTGCTGCTCAACCTGTCGTTCATCGGCTTTGCGTTGTTTGCGGCGCCGTGGTTTGATCCACCGGTGAAGGCGCTGGCCTGGGCGGTGTTTGCCGGGGGTGCGTTGCAACTGGCGTTTCAGGTGCCGTTTCTCGCGCGCATCGGCATGCTGCCGCGGTTCCGTCTGGATATTCGCGACGAGGGCGTGCGGCGCGTGCTGAAGCAGATGGCGCCCGCGGTGTTCGGCGTGTCCGTCGGACAGGTTAGTCTGCTGATCAACAACATTTTTGCCTCATTCCTGATTACCGGCAGCGTTACCTGGCTGTACTTTGCCGACCGCCTGATGGAATTTCCGGCCGGGTTGCTGGGCGTCGCACTGGGCACGGTACTGCTGCCCAGCCTGTCGCGCAGCCATGCGGAGAAGACGCCGCAGGCTTATTCGGATCTGCTGGACTGGGGCCTGCGCCTGACGCTGCTGCTGGCCGCACCGGCGGCGGCAGCGCTGGCGTTGCTGGCGGTGCCGCTGGTGACGACGCTGTTCCATTACGGCGCATTTACCGCGACCGACGTCATCAACACCCGCCATGCGGTCGTTGCCTATGCTGTGGGTCTGGTCGGACTGATTGCGGTGAAGGTGCTGGCTCCGGGTTTTTATGCGCAGCAGGACATCCGCACGCCGGTGCGCATTGCGCTGATCACGCTGGCTGCCACACAGGTCATGAATCTGCTGTTCATCTGGGATCTGCGTCACGCCGGCCTGGCCCTGTCGATCAGCCTCGGCGCCTGTCTCAATGCCGGCCTGCTGCTGCGTGGATTGCGCCGCCGCGCCATTTACAGGCCGCTGCCCGGCTGGGGCGGCTTCATGCTGAAACTGGCGCTGGCGGTTTATGTGATGGGCGTGGTGCTCTGGCTGTTGTCCGGCACTGATGCAAGCTGGCTGGCGGCCGGGGCGCTGGAGCGCATGGGACGGCTGGCATTGCTGGTGGTCGCCGGCAGCGGCGCTTACTTCGCCAGCCTGTGGTTACTGGGATTCCGGCTGCGTGATTTCACGAAGCGGGATTAGCGCCTGACGGAATTGAAACGCGTGATGCCCCCGGCAATGTGCTGCGCGACCAGTTGTTTTATCTTGCGCGCTGCGGCTTCGATGCGTTTTTGCTCAGCGACGGGCAGGATATACGGGTGGCGCTGTCGGCGTTCGGCGATTTCAGCGAGGCGTACCAGACTTCGGTCGAGCGGCCGTTGCCGCTGTTTCGTCGCCGGGAGACGCAAACCGCGTAGCCCCGCGTTCTGAAAACACGCTAAAATTCAGGCTTTTAGCGTGATCAAGCAGGTGCCATGCAAATCCTGCGCAGCGTTCCGGATGCTGCTGCCAGCCCCATCGCTCTGACCATCGGCAACTTCGACGGCGTCCACCTCGGCCACCAGGCGATGCTTGAGCGGCTGCGTGCCGCGGCGTCGGCGCGCGGTTTGTCTGCGTGCGTGATGACGTTCGAGCCGCATCCGCGCGAGTTTTTTGCGCCGGATCAGGCGCCGGTGCGGCTGACGACGCTGCGCGAGAAGCTTGCATTGCTGGCGCAGTACGGCGTTGACCGGGTGCAGGTCTGCCGTTTCAATTTTGCGCTGGCGCAGGTGACTGCGCAGGAGTTCATCGAGCGCATCCTGGTGCGCGGGATGGGCGTACGCTGGCTGCAGGTCGGAGATGATTTTCGTTTCGGCGCGCGCCGTGCCGGCGATCTGGCGATGCTGAAGGCGTTTGCCCCGCAACACGGTTACGAGGTGGAAGCCATGCCCACCGTATTGCTCGATGGCGAGCGGGTGTCGAGCACGGCGGTGCGCGATGCACTGATGGCGGGTGATGCAGTCAGGGCGGCGCGGTTGCTGGGGCGTCCGTACAGCATTCGCGGGCGCGTGGTGCATGGTGACCGGCTGGGACACAAGATCGGGTTTCCGACGGCCAATGTGCAGCTGAAGCACAACCGGCCGCCGCTCTCCGGAATTTTTGCGGTGGAATTCCACCGTGCCGGCGGCGAACGGCTGCGCGGCGTGGCGAGTCTCGGCGTGCGGCCGACGGTGAAGGCGCAGGGGGCGCCGCCGGTGCTGGAGGTGTACTTGTTTGATTTCGGCGCGGAGATTTACGGCGAGCAGGTGCAGGTGGATTTTCTGCACAAGTTCCGCGACGAAGCAAAGTACGTGGATATTGAAACGCTGCAGCAGCAGATCGCCCGCGACGTGGCCGATGCACGCGGGTTTTTCGAGCGGCACGACGCAACGCGGATGGTTGCAGGAACATGAACGGGAACAGCGCTGCCGGGACAATATGGAATCATGACTGACTACAAAAAAACACTGAATCTCCCTGACACGCCGTTTCCGATGCGCGGCGACCTGGCCAGACGCGAACCGCAGATGCTGGCGCGCTGGCAGGAGCAGCGCGTCTATCAGCGCATCCGCGAGGCGAGCCGCGGCCGCCCGCGTTTCGTGCTGCACGACGGGCCGCCGTACGCCAACGGCGATATCCACATCGGCCACGCCGTCAACAAAATCCTCAAGGACATCATCGTCAAATCGAAAACGCTGTCGGGTTTCGATGCGCCGTACGTGCCGGGCTGGGATTGCCACGGCATGCCGATTGAAGTGCAGATCGAAAAACTGCACGGTAAGAATCTGCCGACCGCGGAAACGCAAAAGCTGTGCCGCGCCTACGCCACCGAGCAGGTGGCGCGCCAGAAACAGGATTTCCAGCGGCTGGGCGTCCTGGGTGACTGGGATCATCCTTATCTGACCATGGCTTACAAAAGCGAGGCCGATGAGATCCGGGCGCTCGGCGTCTTGCTGGAAAAAGGTTATGTGTATCGCGGTCTGAAGCCGGTGAACTGGTGTTTTGACTGCGGCTCGGCGCTGGCCGAAGCCGAGGTCGAGTATGAGGACCGCAAGGATCCGGCGGTTGATGTCGGCTTCCCGTTTGCGGAGCCTGAAAAAGTCGCGCGGGCGTTCGGGCTCAAGGCATTGCCGGACAAACCGGGTCATGTGGTGATCTGGACCACGACGCCGTGGACATTGCCGGCCAACCAGGCGCTCAACGCACATCCGGAGTTTACCTATAACCTCATCGACACCGACAGGGGATTGCTGATCCTTGCCGCCGATCTGCAGGACGCATGTCTGGCGCGTTACGGTTTGACCGGCCGCACGCTCGCTTCCTGCAAAGGCGCCGCGCTGGAAAAAATCAATTTCCGCCATCCGTTCTACGACCGGTTGTCGCCGGTATATCTGGGCGATTACGTGACGCTCGACACCGGCACCGGCATCGTGCATTCCGCGCCGGCCTACGGCGTCGAAGACTTCCAGTCGTGCCGGCATTACGGCATGAAGGACGATGAAATCCTGACGCCGGTGCTGGGCAGCGGAAAGTATGCCGAATCACTGCCGCTGTTCGGCGGACAGATGATCTGGAAGGCCAATCCGCAGATCGTCGCGCACATGGAAGAGCAGGGCGTGCTGTTCAGCCACAAGCCGGAACTGCACAGCTACATGCACTGCTGGCGGCACAAGACGCCGATCATCCTGCGCGCCACCACGCAGTGGTTTGCCGGCATGGAAGAGGTGCCGGGCTACAACGGCGTCAAGCCGCGGGAAACGCTGCGCGCGACGGCGCTGCGCGCGGTGGCGGCGACACGCTTTTTCCCGTCATGGGGCAAGGCGCGGCTGCACGGCATGATCGCCAACCGCCCGGACTGGACGCTGTCGCGGCAGCGGCAGTGGGGTGTGCCGATGCCGTTTTTTGTCAGCAAGGAAACCGGCACGCTGCATCCGCGCACGCCGGAGTTGCTGGAAATCGTGGCACAGCGCGTCGAACAGAGCGGCATCGAAGCCTGGCAGGCGGTGGATGCCGCGGAACTGCTGGGCGCCGATGCCGCGCACTACGAAAAGGTCAAAGACACGCTCGATGTGTGGTTTGATTCCGGCGCCACGCATCTCACGGTGCTGCGCGGTTCGCACGCGGCGCAGAGCGCGTTTCCGGCGGATTTGTATCTGGAAGGTTCCGACCAGCATCGCGGCTGGTTCCATTCCTCGCTGCTGACGGCTTGCATGACCGACGGCCGCGCGCCGTACGACGCGCTGCTGACCCACGGCTTTGTGGTCGACGGTGAAGGCCGCAAGATGAGCAAGTCCAAGGGCAATGTCATCGTGCCGCAGCAGGTGATGGGCGAGCTCGGCGCCGACATCCTGCGCCTGTGGGTGGCAAGCACGGATTATTCGGGCGAGCTGTCGATTTCAAAGGAAATTCTCAAGCGCGTGGTCGAATCGTACCGCCGCATCCGCAACACGCTGCGCTTTCTGCTGGCAAATCTGGCGGATTTCGACGCGCAGCGCGACGCACTGCCGGTGGATCAGTGGCTGGAAATCGACCGTTATGCGCTGGTGATGCTGGCTGATCTGCAGGCGGCGCTGGCGCCTTCCGATCCGGGCAGCAAACAGCCGCGCAGCCCCGGGCATTACGGCGAATATGAATTCCACCAGGTCGCGCATCGCCTGCAGACCTTCTGCTCGGAGGAACTCGGCGGGTTTTATCTCGACATTCTCAAGGATCGGCTGTACACCGCGCCGGCGAATTCGCGCGCGAGGCGTTCGGCGCAGAACGCGCTGCATCAGATTACGCATGCGCTGACACGGCTGATGGCGCCGATCCTGTCGTTCACCGCCGAAGAGGTGTGGGAGGTGCTGGCGCCGGGGCAGGGCAGCGTGTTCGAGCAGACCTGGCTGAAGATCGGATTGCCGCGCGACGCCGACACGCTGCGCGGGCGCTGGACGCAGTTGCGCGCGTTGCGCGGCGATGTCACCAAGCAACTGGAGGAGCTGCGGGCCACGGGCAGGATCGGTTCGTCGCTGGCCGGCGACCTTGATTTATACGCCACCGGCGAGGTCGCGGATCTGCTGCGTTCATTCGGTGATGATTTGCGTTTTGTGTTCATTACTTCGCGCGCCACGGTGCATGACGGCCAGCCCGGTGATGCGCTGGAGACGGCGCTGCCGGCGGTACGCCTGAAAGTCAGCGCCAGCCCGCACTCGAAATGCGAGCGCTGCTGGCATTACCGGGCGGACGTCGGTCATGACGCGGGCCATCCGCAACTGTGCAACCGCTGCACCGCCAATCTCTACGGCGCGGGCGAGCCGCGGAGTTACGCATGATGCGGCGGTGGCTGCTGATTTCCGGGGTGGTGGTCGTTCTGGATCAACTCACCAAGTACGCGGCGATTGCGGCGCTGGCGGGAAAAGCACCGGTGGAAGTCACGCCGTTTTTCAATCTGGTGCTGGTGTACAACCGCGGCGCGGCATTCAGTTTTCTTGCCGGGATGGACGGCTGGCAGCGCGAATTCTTCATCAGCATTGCGCTCATCGCATCGGTGTGGATCGTCTATCTGCTGCGGCGTTATCCGCAGCAAGCGCTGTTTTGCCTGGCGCTGAGCCTGGTGCTGGGCGGCGCCATCGGCAATGTGATCGACCGGGTGATGCTGGGCGCGGTCGCGGATTTTCTGGATTTCCATGCCTTCGGCTGGCACTGGCCGGCATTCAATGTCGCGGATTCGGCGATCACCTGCGGTGCGGCGCTGCTGATCTGGGATGGGTTTCGCGGCGCCGGCGCGTCACGGGGAAATACATAACTCATTGATTTTATTTAATTAATTAACCATCAATCGCGGCCGGTGCGGTCGCGCACGTTATAATCCCCGCCATGCAAGTCATTCTCGCCAATCCCCGCGGTTTCTGCGCCGGTGTCGATCGCGCCATCGAGATCGTCGAACGCGCGCTGCAACTGCACGGCGCGCCGATCTATGTGCGTCATGAAGTCGTGCATAACAAATTCGTGGTCAACGATCTGCGCACCAAAGGCGCGGTGTTCGTCGAGGAACTGGCGGAGGTTCCCGCCGGCAGCACGGTGATTTTCAGCGCGCACGGCGTATCGCAAGCCGTGCGGCGCGAAGCCGAGGCGCGCGGACTCAAGGTGTTCGACGCGACCTGCCCGCTGGTGACCAAGGTGCATGTGGAAGTCGCCAAGATGCGCGAGCAGGGCCGGGAGATCATCATGATCGGCCACCGCGGCCACCCGGAAGTCGAGGGCACGATGGGGCAGAGCGCCGGCGGCATGCATCTGGTCGAAGGCCCCGATGATGTACCCGGGCTGCAGGTTCAGGACGAGGGCAATCTTGCCTATGTCACGCAGACCACGCTGTCGATGGATGATGCGGCACGGACGATTGCCGCGATCCGGCGGCGGTTTCCGAAAATCGTCGGGCCGAAAAAAGATGATATTTGCTACGCCACGCAGAATCGCCAGGACGCGATCAAGGCGCTGGCGCAGCGCTGCGATGTGGTGATCGTGGTCGGCTCGCCGAACAGTTCGAATTCCAACCGCCTGCGTGAAGTCGCCGAACAGCAGGGCGTGCCGGCCTACATGGTCGATAACGCAGGCGAGCTGCAGCCGGAATGGGTGTCGGGCAAGGCCTGCGTCGGCATTACCGCCGGCGCTTCGGCGCCGGAGGTGCTGGTGCAGGCGGTGGTCGATCGCCTGCGCGGCATGGGGGCAGCGAGCGTCGATTCTCTTGACGGCATTGCCGAGCGGGTGACGTTTCCGCTGCCGAAAGGCCTCAGCTAAGCCGGCTCAGAGCGTGACGGGAAATGACGCACGTTTCAGTGTGGCCGCGCTACCCGGAATTAGACAAAGTCCAATGGTTGGCCTAGAATAAATTTCAATGAAAGCAATATCTTGCAGCCGCGATGAATTGGTCGCTCTGTTGCGCAGACATGGTGTCGCACCTACTCACCAGCGACTGGAGATTGCCAACGTGCTGTTCGGTCGCGGCGAGCACCTGGCGGCTGACCAGATTCTGGCGCTGGTCAACAAGCGCCATGCCGAAACATCCAAGGCAACGGTTTACAACACGCTGAACCTGTTTCGCGATTGCGGTCTGATCCGTGAGGTGAACGTTGATCCGAAGCGCGTGTTTTATGATCCCAACACGCAACCGCACCACCATCTCTACAACGTCGATACAGGCGAGATTGTCGATATTGCCACCGCCGATCTTGCCGTCAGCGGCTTGCCGGATTTGCCCCCGGGCATGGTGACCGAAGGCATTGATATCGTCGTCCGCATTCGCTCGCTCTGACCGGGTAAGTTGCGGTAAAACACCCCCGGGGCGTAGTTCAGTTGGCAGGGCAACCGATTCGTAATCAGCAGGCCACGCCCCAATCTTTACTTGTCGCCTTTCTGGTACCAGTATATTCGCGAGCGTACCGGTGCGATTGTAGGTACTACCTTCTGCGCCCCGATGGGCGAACTGGTGGCTCCCGAGCGGTCAACGCCGCCGATCATCACAGTCACCGGCTTGCCGTCTACAGGCACGGTTCCGGTCACGGGCGAGGGCGGCAACCCGCCGCCGAGGAAAATGTTCGAGCGCGTGCCGCCGCATAGTCCCGCGGTGCCAACGGCCCCTGAAGCGTTTAACAGGTTCACCGCGTAGCCGCGTGCTTCACCGAGTTCATTGGAGCATGAATTCGCCGCCGTCGCCGGAAGCGGCCGATTGGTGCTGAAAAATACCAGTCCGCCGAAGATCACGGACGAAGTGACACCTTGCTCGCCGCGCCCGGCATTGAGATCGAAGTACCAGCCGTTCGAACCCGTGCTCATCGCCTGAGAGCAGCCGGTATCCGCGGTGAAATTATTCATCGCGCTGCCGTCCAGATCCACCGGTGTAACGGAGGTTGCCGGCGGTACCGGGGCAGGGAAGGTGTCGATGAACATGTAGGCGCGATTCTGGATGCCCAGTTGACCGCCCGTGGGCAGATCGAGCGTGGTGTAGGGATAGTTGGTGATGAGCGGCCGCTCGCGATCGCCGGTGGTAATGGTCAAATACACCCGGTCCTTGAGCGGTAGCGCCGCCGGCCCAAACAGGAATTTCCTGCCCGCGGCGGTCACGTTGGTGCGGGCGATTTTCGTTATCGTCCAGTCCGCCGGCGCGAGCGCTGCGAGCGTGGCCGGATTGACGAAATCGATGCGGTAAAGATTGCCGCCGGTGTCGGCCACGTAGGCGTGTTGCGCGTAGCCTTCAAAAGAACGGTCAACCAGCGTGATGTCGGTGGCGACGCTGCGGTCGATGGTGCCGGTGCCTCCCGCGCCGAATTGCTTGATGATGCTCCCGGAACTGGCATCGAGCACATAAACACCGCGTCCCTTGGGTGTGCTGCACGTTGTGGCTGCCGCATCATTGTCTTCGCAGGTATCGTAGCCGCCGCCGACGATGATCACCGGATTGGCGCCGCTGCCATATCCCTGGATTTTGGCCACCGCCGGAACCGACCATGTCTGACCGATATTCGAAAATCCGGAGGTGCAACCTGTGTCGGAGCTGTTCAGCGGGCAGCCTTGGCGCCACAACAGGCGCGGCGCGGCCGGATCGCTGACATTGAAACCATAGAGCATGCGCCCGCCGCGGCGCATGCTGGGGAACACCCACGCCGTGTTGGAAGTATTGTCCGTGTTGAACGTCTGGTAAACGCCGGCCGAGCCGTCGAAGAAATAATCCTTCGCCGCGGGCCAGACCGCCGGCACAGTAGTCACGGTCCCTTGCGAAGCGCCTCCCACGGTCAGGTTCTCGCCAGTCACGAACACGCCTTTGATCGTGTTGATCACGAGTCTGGTGGAGGTGGAGCTCACCACTTTCGCAGTGGCGCCGGAGGTGGCTCCGGTAACAAGGTTGCCGACGGCAAAGGTCCCGGTAAGAGTGATCCCCAGATCCACTGCGCTGCTCGGATAGAGAATCGACGGCTCGTTGTCGCGCATGCGCTTCAGCCGGGCGTGGTGTTCCGGCGCAATGAAGGCCCACAATTCCTTGCCGTCGTTACCCCGTACCGCGCGGAAGGTGCCATCGTTGGCGCCGTAGAACAACACCACGCCCGTGGTGCCGCCGTAGTTCACCGGCAACGGCCGCGAATGCGCCACATCACCGTGTACGTCAGGGCGCACGTCGGTCGTGGAAAGGTTCTGGTTCAGGTCGGCCTGATCAAAGGCAAAGTCCTGCCCTCTGACGAAGTTGATGATGCGATCGCGTTCGGTGTTGTCATTTGCGCGGAGGGCATCCGGATCGGAGATGTTCGTGTTGTCGAAGTCATGCAACGCCGTGCCGATGTTGCAGGTGACGTCCGAATCATTGAAAGTGGTGCTCGAATTATTGTTCCGGCAGGTGAGGATGGTCCGGTTTACCGAGGCCGGCGTCGGCGTCACGATCGTCGACGCATTCGGCAGGTTCGCGTTCGGGTAGATGTTGTATGGAGTGCTGGACGGCGGGTTATTGCCGCGGCGCAACACTTCAGCGACCGCGCCTTTCTCGACTTGCGGGCCGTCCGGGTTGTCCGAGAACAGTGAAAAGCCGGCACTGGCGCAAAGGCCGGCGAACGTGCTTACGCCGGACTGGTTGAAGTTCCAGTAGTTCCCCGTGTCCGAGGTCCAGAAGCTGCGTGCGCAAGGTGCGATAAAACCGGTCGCGCCCACGGCTTCTATGCCGGCGGCGTCGGCGAGCTTGGCGCTGCCGCCGAACAGCGCGATCTGGTAGCGCTTGAGGTTGCCGTACCACCTTGGCCGGGCGCCGCTGTCCGGACGGAACATGCCGATGAACACCTGGTTCTCGTTCTGCGAGCGGTTGGTCGCGTTGATCGGCAGGCTCGCCGCGGCGAACACTGTATTCACCGACTGGATTTCGATCAGGATTTTGCGCAGCGCGTCTATGATCGCGCTCTCGCTGGTTGCCTGGAAGTACTTGCCGCCGCCGTAACGCGCCATGCTCTGGAGAAGGGCGGTCTGGTTCGCGTCCTGCTGATCCTTGAACACGTCGATGACATAGGTTGAAACGGGCTGCTGTCCGCCGGCGCTGCTGACGTCCGTGGCGGCAAGGAATTTTGCCCACTCATCCGCGTAGCGGGTATTGGAGGTAGTGGGCGGAGCAAATGTGCCGGTCGGGGTGACCGTGAATACCGTCTTCGTTGACTGAACGTCAAACAGAAAGTTGTTGTTGCCGTTGCAGGGCGAGGTGTTTTCGAGGCGGGGGTTGATGCAGGTATAGCTGTCGGCCGGGTTCGCCGCCTGCAGGGCTGTCGAATTGGCCAGGCAATCGGTCACTCTCTGCCCGAGGTTGCCGCCGCTGCCGCAGGCCGTGCCGATGGTGGTCGTGATCGTGTTGGAGGCGGAGGTGAACTGCGGCATGGAGAGTTGCGTCGAAGGCTGGTTCACGTTGAACAGCAACTCGGTGTCCCAGGCATTCGGTTCCGCAGTCGGAAAGCCGTTGCCGATGAGAATGATGTAGTTCTTGGCGCAGGAGTTGGTCGCGGTGATCGGTGAGACGTATGCGGATTTGGCGCTGTCCGTGTAAGCCGCAAGATCGAATTTCTTGTAATCGGCGGATGTTGTCGTGGACGGGATCGTGCCGGCGCGGCGCGTGGTGCCAAAGGTATGCGGCGCCGCAGCGCCCGTCGGGGGGACGCCGGCGACCGCGGGATCCGACTGTGCATGCGCGACGTCGGTGTAGCCGCCGAAATACTTGAAGGCCTCGAACAGCGCGCCGCTGTATTCGCTGCTCGCTGCTTTTTCGAGGCTGCTGTCAAAATTCTTGTAGATGCATTGCGGTATCGGCACGGCGCTGCCGCTGGGAAGGGCAGGCACCAGATAATCGCCGTCGGTGCAGGTATCGTCGCCGATGATCCCCCGCAGCGCGTCCGTGTACGCCTGGGTCATGGGCCGCACGTGAAAGCGGAGATAACCGCCCTGGATGTCGCTGCCCACGGGGGTCATCATCATCAGGCCGAGGTTGACTTGGCTGCTGGTGGAGTCGTTGGGGCGGATTTCATTCAGCACCGTACGCAGCGCACGAAGTTCCGACTGGCCCTGCTTGACCCCGCCCGGCCAGTGCTGATTGGCGGCCGACCAGTTGGCGCTGTTGTCCATGATGACCAGGATGTTCGGGTTCGTGTTGACGCCGGTGCCGCCGACGAACAGGTCGATATCTTCGGCCGCAGCCTGCCATACCGGCATCCCGATGGCCGCGACAGCGAGCGCGATGGAGAGGGGCCTGCGGAGATATTGAAGTTTCATGATTTTTCCCGATTTCAGGAGACTGGGTTAGCAAGCGCTTCCGGCATTGTCGGTGCTGATGCGCGAACCGACGCCCTGGATAACGGTGGCGGATGCGCCCGAACCGGCGCCGGTGGTGACCGCGGTGACTTCCCAGACGGTGTTCGAGCAAAGTGATTCACCAGTGACCGCGCCAGCGACGCCGAACGACTGCGCTTGTCCTGACGAGCAGCCGAGATCCTCGGTATTGGCCAGGTTGAGCGCCGAATTCAGGATCGGCGTTACGGCGACGCATTTCGGCGCCGGATTGAGCACCGTGGTGTAATCGTTGACTCCGTCCGAGTTGATGTCGGTGCATAGCGTATTGGCGCTGCCGCAGGGCGCCAGAATTGCATTCGCCGGATTTGAGATGAAGAGTCCCGAGCTGATCACGGTTTCGATGGCTTCCTGCGCGATGTTCGTCGCCTCGGTTCTGGCCTGCATGTTGCCGACCACCCGGAGATTGGAGTTGGCGGTATTGAGCGAGGTGATCGCGAAAAGCGTGAGCATCACCAGCATGACGAGCGTGATGAGCAGGGTCGCCCCCCGCTGCCCGAATCGCGTGACGTTCATGGCACTTCCCTTCTGCCTGCGGGGTTGTTGATCCGCACCAGACTGCTGTAAACGTGGCGCCGGTAGCCGTCGGCCACCGTGATGGGCGCTGTTCCCAGTCCCAGATTGTAGGTCTTCGACTGGATATAACCGGGCGACGGTTCCGGATTGCGCGCGAGGACGTGAAACTGCACCGACATCGCGTTCATCCAGTCGGCGACCGAGGCCGGGCTGGCGACGTAGTTCTCCGGGGCACCGTCATTGTTGCCGTCTACGCCATAGACAACGTTGAGCTCCTCGATGCCCTCGACCATAGGCGTGGTAATCCAGCACGGTGGTGTACCGGCACAGCCCGTGCCCGCCAGTTCGAGCCGTTTGAGCGTGGGAATATTCTGCCCCGAGCCGTTATTCGTGCCGATGTAGTAAATGCGCACATAGTACTGCCGCAAGTCTGCCACGGTTGTGCCGCAGGCTTTTTTCTTGAGGTCGAACGTCGCCGTGCCCTGAAGTCCCAGTTTATGAGATGTTGTTTCTGTTGCGCAAAGCGAGACTTGTACGTAGGGTGTGCCCGTCGCCGGGGCCCCGCAATCGGTCGCTGTCGCCAGGCAGGTGCGGGCGCGACGGATCAGCAGGATATCGGTGTTCGTTTTGTGGTCAGCCAGCGCGCAGCCGGCAGTAGAGGTTTTGTCGAAGCCGGCGCCGTTGTCGAAGCCCTGCACGTGCAGGGGAATCCATGCGTTCCAGTTCGCTGCGTCCAGCGAGCACTGGTCGGCGGGCAGTGCGCCGGGGGCGGCAATCGCAGCGACCTTCAACTCGCCATAGAAGCCCGCAAGTCGCAGATCGTCGGCGATGACTTCGGTGGCATAGCGCCCGTTTTCGATTTGCCGGCTTGTGCGCTCCACTTCGTTGCGCGACGCGCTGGCGTTGAAAAATACGAACATCGTGACCGAAACGATCAGCATGCCGAGCGTCATCGCGATCATCAGTTCGATCAGCGAGAAGCCCGCCACGCGTCGCCCTGTCGGCGAAAGAAGGTGTGCTGAGGATTCGAATGATTGCTTCATGGCGTTACGCAGTTACCGGTGCTGGGATCGTTATGCAGGCAGGCGATTTTGATGCGCGCGATCATGGCGCGGCGCAACTTGCCGTCGCTGCCGTAAGCGGCGAGTCCTTGCCCGCAGTTGGTGGAGGTCGGCGCTGTCGTGGGGAGCAAGCCCTGCCATACCACCGCAACCACGATTTCGCGCGGCATGGTGGTGACCGGATTGGTGATGCAGCCGCGTGCTTCGTTCATGGCGCCGAGCGTGGTTGTGGCGCCGCCCGCAATGGTTGTTTCCGCAGAGCCGGCGAGTGCGCTGCTCCATTCGCATTTGTCCTTCAGCGCCACGTTTGTGCCGGGTGCGCTGCAATCAAGAGTGCTGTCGGTGCCGAGCGGGCTGGCGGTGACGTAGTCTTCTATCGCCGTCTTGCTGCGATTGGCTTTGATGCGATCCACCATGTCCTGCATCAGCACGATCGCCTGTGTCCGCTGGTAGGCTTCGATCTCGGCGGATTGCATGCGTGCCTGCAATCCCGCCACACCAAGCAGCCCGATTGTCATGATGAAGAGCGAGACCAGCACTTCAAGCAGCGTCGCTCCGCGGAGGTATCCCGCGGACGTGGAGTGGAGGCGCGGCCGTGCCGGCAGGGGAAGTGTGGTTAGCATGTCGTGGCTTTTGTTGCCGGCCTGCCGCTCAGGTCAACGGAGATGCAGCGCGCGGTGCTGGTGTTTGCCGAGGTGATCTGAAATGACACGGCGGCCCCCGCGCTGAGCCGTCCGCTGCCGTTGTAAACGACGCTGGCCGGTCCCGTGAGTGTGATGCTCGGGAGCGCTGCCTCGCTGCGCAGTACCGTCCCGTCAGGGGCGGTCACCGTCCAGCCGCTGTTCCAGTTTCCAGCCGTTACCGGCGCCATGGTCACCGAGGCGTTACGGGTAATGGCCTCGCTGCGGGATTGAACCAGACTCGAAAAGACATCAAAACTCGCGTTCTTCACGCGCTGATTGAGGATGAACGCACTGAATTGCGGGAGCGCAATGCCCATGAGGACGGCAAAGACCACGATTACGATCAGCAACTCGGTCAGCGTGAAGCCCAGCATCCTGCGGGCGCCGTGCTTCACGCTAAACTCCATGACGGACAGGGCCGGCATTACCATCCCGAAGTCCCGCCGCGCGACTTGGCGCCGGTATGGGTCAAAATCAACTCGCCGTCCGCTGCCTGGCCGGTACCGGCATTCGGGGTTGCCCTGACCCTGAAGGTGGGCGGCGATGCCACGACGGCGCCGCCGGCTCCGTTCTCGACTGCGACGGTATAGAACTTCGTCACTTCGGCCGGGGTCGTCAGCCCCAGGGTGGTCAATGCATCCGTGCCAACCGCATAATTACGTGCATCAAGCAGGTATCGTGCTTGGGCGCCGGATATTTCCATCATGAACGACTGCGCCGCGGAGCGGTTACCCCGGCGCACATATTCCTGGTAATTGGGATAAGCGATGGTGGCAAGAATGCCGATGATCGCGACGACGATCATCAGCTCAATGAGCGTGAATCCCTTGGGTGATGTTTTCATGTGTAGTTCTCCCACGTTTGAATGTTATCAGTGAGTCGGTCCCGGTCGCCGATTGCGCCGACAAAAGGTCGGATTGCGGGCATTAACGGCTGGGGCTTGCGCCAAAGTTCAGGCAATCCGTCACCTGCGCGGCGGAATTTGCCTGTGCAGGCACTTAAAGGTAATGCCATGTGTCCCATTGCCCATGAGCGGCAACCGGAACTACTTGCCCGATGCCAGGCCCCTCTCCAGAACATCTGCTGCGACGAAGCCGTTGATGCGGCGGCCATCGCCAAAAAAGATGACGGGCGTGCTGGTGATGTCCAGCCGCTTGGCCAGTGCGGAAATCTTCTGCAGGGGATGCGGGCAGCCCTGGGCGTTCGCCGGCAGCGCGCCATCGGCCATAAAGGCAGCCCAGGCTCCGGCACGATCCGCGGCGCACCATGCATAGACCGATTTGTCGGCAGAGTTTTGCGAAATGAGCGGCGTGGGGAAGATGTAAATCGTCACATTGTCCAGGCGGGCCAGCTCTTTGTGCAATGCCTTGCAGAAACTGCAATTCGGATCTTCGAAGGTATACATCACCCGCTCACCGCGTCCCTTGACCAGTTTGATCGCGGAATCACGGCTCGCGCTCGCCAGCACGCCCGCGGTCGCGCGCCCCGCATTGCCCTCGGTGATATTGCGCGGCGGCAGGGTGCGGATGTCGAAGATGCTGCCGCTGAAGAAATACTCGGCTTTCTCGTCGGTGTAGACGATCTCGCCGTCGATCTGGACCTCATAGAATCCCGCGATGGGCGTGCGTACGACGTTTTCGATCACTGCGCCGGGGAGTCGCGCGTTGAGGGTGCGTTTGACCTTTGCTTCGTTCGCAAGCGCCAGGCCGGCAGCGAACAACAAACACCCGATTAATGATCGCAGCAGCAATATTCTCACGTATATCCCCTAGGCGCGGTGTTGCTGTCCATTCATGGAAACTTGCCATGATGGAAACCTGCCATAAATTCATGCGGTTAATACTATCCGAGGACGAATCAAGCAGCAAGCCACAATCGCCGGACAAAGTCCAACCAGACTGGTTAACGGGCATCATGCGATGCATCACGCAAAAATCCCCGGTGCCACGGTCCATAACACGCTGAATCTGTTTCGTGACCGCGGCCTGATCCGCGAAGTGATTGTCGATCCCCGGCGCGTGTTTCATGCCCCGAACACAGAGCCGCACCGGCTGTACCATGTCGATACCGGGGAAATCCCGACATCGCTGCTGACACGCTCGCGGTGACCGAAGGCGTGGATATCATCGTGCGGGTACGCGCCGGCGGCGGCCAGGTGCGCTAGAATACGGCCCTTCCGCGCGTTTGATTCAATTGCCGGTGTAGCTCAGTTGGTAGAGCAGCGCATTCGTAATGCGAAGGTCGTAGGTTCGACTCCTATCTCCGGCACCAATTCCTGATGTGGCGATGTCCGGTATCCGCTGCGCGCCCCGAAGGAAGTCCCCTTGGGGGGGGGCGGTGCGCCTGCGCCCCTTAAAGCGTAACCAATTGTTTTTTATTGATATTTACAGCACGCCGGAAATGCCGCCGTCGAGATTGATGCTGGTGCCGGTGACATAACTCGCCGCGCCCGAGGCGAGAAAGGTGATGACGTTGGCGACTTCCTGTGCCTCACCCGCGCGCCTGAGCGGAATTTCCTTGCTCAGCTTGGCGTAGTACTCGTCGGCGTTGAGGCCGTCCTGGGTAATGCGGCGCTCATGCTGTCCCGATTTTATTTTGCCGATGCAGATGGTGTTGACGAGAATGTTGTCGGCGGCAAATTCCTTGGACAGCGCCTTGGTGATGGCGAGCCCGGCGGCGCGCGATACCGACGTCGGCATGGATTCCGCGCCCGGCTGCTTGGCGCTCGAGATCGTGATGTTGATGATGCGTCCGCCGCCGCGTTTTTTCATGTGCGGCACGGCGAGCCGGGTGCAGCGGATGGCGCCGAATACTTTCAGCTCGAGGTCGGCCGCCCATTCGTCGTCCGTGAGTTCCAGAAACTTGCCGCGCTTCGACGTGCCCGCATTGTTGAGCAGGATGTCGATGCCGCCGTAGCGTTTGACGACTGCGTTGATGAAGCGCTCGCAGTCGGCGGCTTTGCTCATGTCCGCGGCCACGGCCAGAACTTCGCCGCCGGCCTTGGTGATTTCGGCGGCCACGGCATCCAGCAGTGGCTGGCGTCGCGCGCAGATTGCGACTTTTGCGCCCTCGCGCGCCAGCGTCAGCGCGGTTGCCTTGCCGATACCCTCGGTGCCGCCGGTGACGACGGCGACTTTGCCTTTGAGTCCCAGATCCATGACCCTGCCCCTTTATCCGGTTTGCGAAAAGAAACGGATTGTAGCCGCATTCCGCAAAAACCTTTTGCGCCCCGCCCAATCGTCGTAGGATAGGCAAACAGCGGCCGGTGCTGGCGCGCCCATGCGGCATGACGCGGGAGATTACCGATGGAACAATCCAGGAGTCTGATTCACGCAGGCCGCGCGGTATTGCTGGCGTTGGCGCTGTTGGCCGGCGCCGCACCCGTGGCGCACGGCGCGGCAGCGGCCGAACGCGAAATGACCGTTGATCAATTTTCGGTGGTCAAGATCAGCGTGAAAGCCGTGCTCGATGCGCGCAGCGCGCGCACGCTGGGGCCGCAGCGCGAAGGCACCGGGGTGGTCATCGATTCCAGCGGACTGGTGCTGACCATCGGTTATCTGGTGACCGAGGCGGATACCGTCGAGCTGGCGACCGCGGATGGACGCAAGTTTCCCGCCACCGTTGTCGGCTTCGATAGCGTGACCGGCCTGGGACTGGTGAAGGCACTCAAGCCGCTGCCGGTCAAGCCGGTGGATTTCGGCGATTCCTCGGTGGCGAATCTGCGTGACGTGGTGCTGATCGTCGGCTATGACGGCGTGGCGCCGGCCTATATCGTATCCAAGCGTCCGTTCGTCGGTTACTGGGAATACCTGCTTACGGAAGCGATCTACACCGCGCCGGCGACGGTCAACTGGCAGGGCGCTGCTCTGCTCTCGCGTGAAGGCAAGCTGCTGGGCATCGGCTCGCTGGCAGTCGGCGATGCGGTCGGTCGCGGCAGCGTGCCGGGCAACATGTTCGTGCCGATCGACACGCTGAAACCGGTGTTGGGCGATTTCATTGCCAACGGCCGCGCCACTACCAAGCCGCGGCCCTGGCTGGGCATCACGTCGCAGGAAATCCAGGGCAAGGTCATCGTCACGCGCGTCAATCCCGAAGGCCCGGCCGAGGATGCCGGTCTGCAGGCGGGCGACATCATTGTCGGGATCGGCGGGCAGCCGCTGACCGGGCAGGCGGATTTTTACACGCGGTTGTGGAAAAGCGGGGACGCCGGCGTCGAAGTCACGCTGGAGGTGTTGAAGGGCAACAAGATCGAGCCGGTGAAGGTCAGGTCAATTGACCGTGAGCGGCATTTCCGTTCGAAGCCGGTCTATTAAATGCAGCGCGGAGTGATGAGTGATGAATGATGAGCGAACTGCGTGCAGCGGCATGGTGGGGTTCGCTCATCACTCATCACTCCGCACTCATCACTGGATTTAAAAGTAGTCCATTCCGAAACAGCCCGACGCCAGATCCATCTGCTCCACCAGTTTGCGCCCGACCATGTTGCGCAGGGTTTCGGTGGTGCCGCCGCCCAGGCTGCCGTAGCGCGTGCCGCGGAAAAAACGCGATACCGCAAACTCGTCGGTGAAGCCGTAGCCGCCATGCACCTGGATGGCTTCGCTGGTGACGCGGATCGACATTTCGTTGGTGTAAATCTTGGCCATCGCCGCCAGCGTGGGGTCGGGGAATCCATCGCCCGATACCGCCGCGCGATACAGCAGCCCGCGCGCCGCCTCGATCTGGATGTACATGTCGGCGACTTTCCAGCGTAGCCCCTGAAAGTCGCCGATCTTGCGGCCGAACGCCGAGCGTACACGCATGTATTTCACGGCCTCCTCCAATGCGCCCTCGGCCAGCCCCAGGCAGATCGCCGGATTCAGGCAGCGCTGGGTGTTGAACGCCGACAGCAACTGCTTCATGCCGTGGTCGCGGATCACCAGATTCTCCAGCGGCAGCTCAACGTCGTCGAACACCACGTCCGACAGGTATTCGCCGCCCATGGTGTGATAAGCGGCCCTGGTGATCAGGCCTTGGGCTCCGCCGGGCACCAGCACGCAGCCGATGCCTTCGGCGCCGGGCTTGTTGTTGACGCGGGTGAACACCACGAACATCTCGGCGATGTCGGCGCGCGAGATCAGCGTCTTGGCGCCGCGCAGGATCACGCGGTCGCCCTTGATGGTGCAGTTGGTCTTGTAATTCGGCACATCGGTGCCGGCATCGGGCTCGGTCATGCAGATGGCGAGTATGGCTTCGCCGGTGGCGACGCGCGGCAGGATTTTGCGCTTGATCTCTTCCGGCGCGAACGCGGCGATGATGCGGGTCTGCGTGCCGACTTCGCCCAGCGCACCCATGGCCGTGACGTAGCAGACCTTGCCGATTTCCTCGAGTACCAGCACGGTATCGAGGATCGACAGCCCGGAGCCGCCGTATTCCTGCGGTACGGCCATGCCGAGCACGCCGATTTCGCCCAGCCGCTTCATGTTCTCTGCAGGCCATGTGCCGTCGAGATATTTGATGGCGCGCGGCGCGAATTCTTTTTGACACACTTTGCGCACCGTATCGACAAAAGCGCGCTGTTCTGCGGAGATGCTGAAATCCATGATGATGATGAGGTCAGGTTGATTGTTGAAGACCGAATAGTGCGGCGTGCCGGCCCGTGCGTCAAAGGTGCGGCGCGGCCGGCGCGTGTGTCCGCGGCATCCGGCGTTGACTGACTGTGTGCTGTATCCTAGACTTGCGCTCCACCTCTACATGATTGATTACCCATGATTCAGACTGCAGCAGTCGCTCCTGCCGCCGGCAAGGAGCACTGGGCCCGCAAGGGCGACGTCAAGCTCTTCCTGTGGGAGAAGCGCGCTACCGGCGCGGGCAAGAATGTTACGGGCGAAAATGTTACGGGCGAAAGCCGCACGGTGTTGTTTGTCCATGGTTCGTCAATGGCCTCGCAACCCACATTCGATCTGCATGTTCCGGGGCGTCCCGATTCGTCAGCGATGGACTGGTTTGCTCAGCGCGGGTTTGATACCTGGTGCGTGGATATGGAAGGCTACGGGCGCTCCGACAAATCGCGCGATATTTATTTCGACATCGCCAACGGCGCCGACGACCTGGCGGCCGCAACCGAATACATCACCAAGGTATCGGGCGCGAAAAAATTCATGGTCTATGGCATTTCATCGGGTGCGTTGCGCGCTGCGTTGTTTGCCGAGCGCCATCCCGGGCGCGTGGCGCGGCTGGCGCTGGATGCCTTCGTGTGGACAGGCAAGGGCAGTCCCACGCTGGCGGAGCGCACCAAGAAGCTGGATCAGTGGCGCGCGCTGAAGCGGCGGCCGATAGACCGTGCGTTCGTGCACTCGATCTTCAACCGCGATCATCCCGGCTGCGCCGAAGAGCGCGTTGTCGAGGCATTCGCCGACGCCATACTCAAGCTTGATGATTCCGTGCCTACCGGCACCTATCTGGACATGTGCGCCAGGCTGCCGCTGGTGGATCCGGCGAAAATCACCGTGCCGACCATCATCATGCGCGGACAGTTCGACGGCATCGCCAGCACGGAAGACCTGGTGGACTTTTTCAGCCGCCTGCCCAACCCGGACAAGCAGTTTGCGGTGATGTCCGGCATTTCGCATGCGAGTTTCCAGCAGATCAATTACCGCACGGTGTATCACATCCTGCATTCATTCTTCACGCAACCGGAGCCGATTTACCGCGCGTAAAGAGTCCGCGGCTGCGCCGCAGATGCGTGCTGCAACACAACAACAGTTGTATTTACAGGAGGAGCAACATGAACTCAGCGTACTTGAAGTTGCCTTGTTTCGCGTTGACGGTCTGCTGCATCATGCTGGGGTTGCCGGCACAGGCGCAACAATGGCCGGCCAAACCGGTGCGCATCATCGTGCCGTTCGGCACGGGCGGCGGCACCGACATCCAGGGCCGTTTGCTGGCCCAGAAGTTCCAGCAGAGCCTGAGCCAGAACTTTCTGGTCGAAAACCGTTCCGGTGCAGCCGGCCTGATCGGCGCCGAAATTGCCGCGCGTTCGCCGGGTGATGGTTACACCATCCTGTTTACGACTGCATCGCTGGCCGTCAATGTCACGCTCAACAGCAAGATGCTCAAATTCGACCCGAACACGGATCTGTTGCCGGTGAGTTGGGTCTCGTCGGTACCGCTGGTGCTGACGCTGCATCCCAGCGTGCCGGCGAAAAATCTCAAGGAGTTCATCGCGCTGGCAAAGAAATCCGGCGGCAAGCTCAATGCCGCGCATAACGGCGCGGGAACGACCAGTCATCTGTCGGTGGAAATGCTGAACCTGTTCGCCGGCACCAAAGTGACCCCGATCCCGTACAAAGGCGGCGGCCCGGCGATGGTCGGCCAGATCAGCGGCGAAACCGATTTCACGTTTGCCACTGCGCTCGCCGTGCAGCCGTTCATCAAAAGCGGCAAGGTGCGCGTGATTGCGGTCACTACCGCAAAACCGGCTGCGGCGTTCCCGGGGCTGCCGACGATGAAATCGATCTACCCCGAGTTCGAGGCCGACAACTGGTATGCGATGTTCTTCCCCAAGGGCACGGCGAAGGAGATCGTTGCCAGGCTGAATGGCGAAATCATCAAGGCGCTCAAGGCGCCCGAGATCAATGATTTCATCCGCAAGGAAGGCGGCGAGCCGGTCGGCAGCACGCCGGAGGAACTGGCGGCCTATTTCAAGCGCGAGAACATCAAGTATGCGAAGGTCATCAAGGCCGCGAACGTGCAGGCCGAATAAACCCGGATCACTGGGACAAACGCCCGTTCCGCGGGCGTTTTTTTTGCGCGCAGCATGTGGAACGCCAGCGCAGCGGGGGCGACGCGCTGCTAGAATCGGTGGCAACTTCCCGAAGGTGTATCGCATCATGGCCGAATTCGACGCTGCCAGACTGTCCTGGCAGGACCAATACAAGCTGATGATCGGCACGGTCACGCCGCGCCCGATCGCGCTGGTGACCACGCTGGGCCGCAACGGTCCCAACGCGGCGCCGTTCAGTTTTTTCAATTGCGCCGGCACGCGGCCGCCGATGGTGATGTTTTCGGTCGGCGACAAGGAATCCGGCGTCAAGGACACGGTGCAGAACATCCGGGAAATTCCCGAGTTCGTGGTGCATATCGTGAGCGACGCCATCAAGGAACAGATGAACGTCTGTGCCGTTGATTTTTCCCGCGGCGTCAACGAAATCGAAAAGGCCGGTTTTACCACCATGCCGTCACGCAAGGTGCGGCCGCCGTGCATCGTCGAGGCGCCCGTCGCCATGGAATGCCGGCTGATGCAGATCGTGGAACTGGGCTCCTCGTCCTATCATCTGGTGATCGGCGAAGTCGTTTATTTTCATTATCACGACGGCATCGTCAACGAGCGTTTTCATGTCGATATCGGCCGCATCAATCCGATCGGGCGTCTGGCGGGCAAGGGCGGTTACTGCCGTGTCACCGACCGTTTCGAGATGCCGCGCCTTCCGCTCGAAGGCACACCAGCCGCCGAATAGGCGCCGCGCCCCGGCATTCATGACCATGGCGCTGCACACGTGAAGGACAACGCTTTGCCCGCAGGGAGCAGCCTGATGTCGAATCGCCGCATTCTTCCCGCAGTAATGTTCGCGTTTGCCGCCGCCGCCCAAGCTGCTGATTACCCGCAACGCCCCGTCCGGCTGGTGGTGCCCTATGCCGCCGGCGGCTCGACCGACACGGTCGCGCGCATCATCGGCGCACGGCTCACGGAGCGTCTCGGCCAGCAGATCGTCGTCGACAACCGCACCGGTGCCGGTACGCTGATCGGCACCGAGATCGTGCAGCGCGCCACGCCCGATGGCCATGTGCTGCTGATGGCGACGCCGCCGCTGGCGGTGAATCCCGCGCTGTACGCAAAAGTGTCGTATGCGCCGGAGCGTGATTTTGCCGCAGTGACCAACATCGCCGGCTCGAGCAACCTGCTGGTCGTCCATTCCTCGCTGGCTGCGGCGTCGGTAAAGGAACTGATCGCGCTGCTGCAGGCGAATCCCGGCAAATACAGCTACGGTTCCAGTGGCGTCGGCGGCGCCAGTCATCTCGCGATGGCGCTGTTTCTGAACATGGCTGGTACCGAAGCGCTGCACGTGCCGTACAAGGGCGGCGCGCCGGCGGTGGCCGACCTCGTCGCGGGGCGGCTCAACCTGATGATGGCCAACCTGACGACCGCGCAACCGCATATCCGTGCGGGCCGGCTCAGGGGCCTGGGTGTCGGCACGTTGCGCCGCTCGCCGCTGTTTCCGGAAATGCCGACGGTCGCCGAGGCCGGCGTGAAGGGCTACGAAGCCAACAACTGGAACGGTCTGGCCGCTCCGGCGGGCACGCCGCGTGCGGTGATCGAACGACTGCATCGCGACATCGCCGCCACGCTGAAAGAGCGGGCCGTGGCCGACCGCATGGCGGCTGCGGGCCTCGAACCGATCGGCGACACCCCGGCGGAGTTCGCGCAGTACCTGAAGGCCGAAGCGGCGAAGTGGGGCAGGCTGATCAAAGCCGCCGGCATCAAGGCAGAATAAAAATATAATTTAAAACAAGGGGTTATATGTAATGACTGCAGTCACCAACAAGCGCCCGCAACCCGACAGGGTGATCGTTGATCTCGCCAACTACGCCTACGGCTATAAACCCGCGAGCAAGCTGGCGTATGAAACTGCACGACTGACGCTGATCGACAGTCTCGCCTGCGCCTTCGAAGCGCTGGCGTATCCGGATTGCACCAAGCTGCTGGGGCCGGTGGTGCCGGGCACCATCGTGCCCAACGGCGCGCGCGTGCCGGGCACCGGTTATGTGCTCGATCCGGTGACCGCGGCGTTCAACGCCGGCACGCTGATCCGCTGGCTGGATTTCAACGATGCGTTCTACGGCCGCACCGTGATTCATCCGTCGGACAACATCGGCGCCATCCTGACGACCGCCGACTGGCTGTCGCGCACACGGGTAGCCGCCGGCAAAAAACCGCTGACCATGCGCGACGTGCTGTCCGCGATCATCAAGGCCTACGAAGTGCAGGGCGGGCTGGCGCTGGAGAACGGTTTCACCGCCGCCGGGCTGGATCACACCATCCTGGTCAAGATCGCGACCGCCGCCGCAGTGTCGGCGCTGATCGGCTGCGCGCGCGACGAAATCATCAACGCGCTGTCGAATGCCTGGATCGACGGCCATGCGCTGGCGACCTACCGTCGCAAACCCAATACCGGATCGCGCAAATCGTGGGCGGCGGGTGATGCTTCGGCGCGCGGTGTGTGGCTGGCGCTGATGGCGAAAAAAGGCGAGATGGGTTATCCGTCGGCGCTGACCGCCAAAGACTGGGGTTTTTATGAAGTGCTGTTCAACAACAAGCCGTTCAGATTCCAGCGGCCCTTCGGCAGCTATGTGATCGAAAACACGCTGTTCAAGATTCCGTATCCGACGGCGTTTCACGGCCAGACCGGCGTGGAGGCGGCGATCAAACTGCATCCGCTGGTCAAAGACCGGCTTGATGAGATCGAGCGCATCGACGTGCGCTGCCACAACTCGACCATGGTGATCCTCGACAAGACCGGGCCGCTGGCAAACTTCGCCGACCGCGACCATTGCATGCAGTACATGATGGCCATCGGGCTGATTTACGGCGACATGACCGCCAAACATTACGAGGACGAGATTGCCGCCGACCCGCGCATCGACCGGCTGCGCGCCAAAATGCAACTGAAGGAATCCGCGCAGTACGAGCGCGAATACCACGACCCGGCCAAGCGCACCAACGCCAATTCCATCCAGGTATTTTTCAGGGACGGCAGCAAGACGCCGCTGTCGGAAGTGCTGTATCCGCTGGGCCACCGCAAGCGCCGCAAGGAAGGCATCCCGGCGTTGATGAAAAAATTCAACGAGAACACCGGCATGGTGTTCGCGGCGAAACAGAAGGCCGCGATCACCGCGGCGTGCATGGATCAGGCAAAGCTGGAGGCGATGCCGGTCAATGAGTTTGTGGATTTGCTGGTGCGTTAGCGCTCGAGGCGGTACACCAGAAGTTCGCCGGGGGCAGCCCGGCGGCTGATTACTTTTCTTGCTCCGCCAAGAAAAGTA
>CAZAOZ010000039.1:0-29373 GCA_964486865.1 uncultured Bordetella sp. | reverse complement strand
AGCTAAGTGCTGGTCGGGGCGAGAGGATTTGAACCTCCGACCACCTGCACCCCATGCAGGTACGCTACCAGGCTGCGCTACGCCCCGAGCGCGGCATTATACAACAGGGCAATCCGCGGCAACTGGCGCTAGGTGCGCAGTTGCTCGATGATGTTTTTAATATCCTGGCGCAATTGCGAATAGGCGGGTTTGGCTGCAGCCGATGCGGCACGCACTGCGCGTGCAGGCTCATTGGCCAGCTCATCCAGGCGATTGCGCGCGCCGCTGATGGTGAAGCCCTGATCGTAGAGCAATTCGCGGATGCGGCGGATCAGCAGGACTTCGTGATGCTGGTAATAGCGGCGGTTGCCACGGCGCTTGACCGGCCGCAACTGGGTGAATTCCTGCTCCCAATAGCGGAGTACGTGCGGCTTGACGCCGCACAATTCACTCACTTCACCGATCGTGAAATAACGCTTGGCCGGGATCGGCGGGAGCGGTGTTTTATGGCTTCCGCTGGCTTCCACGGAAATGCTGTTCCACCATCGACTTCAGTTTTTGTGATGCATGGAACGTGACGACGCGGCGTGCGGAAATGGGGATTTCCTCGCCGGTTTTTGGATTGCGGCCGGGACGCTGCGGCTTGTCGCGCAGTTGAAAATTGCCGAACCCCGAGAGCTTCACCCCCCGGCCGTTTTCCAGGCCGTGGCGAACCTCGTCAAAGAAGGACTCCACCATGTCCTTGGCTTCGCGCTTGTTGAAACCCACCTTTTCAAACAACAAGTCGGCGAGTTCAGCTTTGGTTAACGTCATGTTGTCCCCTCTCAACGAAGCTTGGCATTAAACTTTTGGTGCAGAATCCGGCGCAGTTCAGCGACCGCTTTTTCGGCTTCTTCATCCGTCAAGGTTTTCTCAGTATCCTGCAATAACACACTGAATGCAAGACTTTTTTTCCCTTTTGGAACCCCCTGCCCGCGATACAAATCGAACACCGTAATGTCCTTCAAAATCGCCGGCCCGCCCTTTTTCAGCGCATCGGCAATGTCGCCAAAAAGGGCTTTTTCGTCAAATTCCGCGGCCAAATCCCGGCGGATTGCCGGGAACTTCGACAAAGCCTGAAACGCGGGTACCTGGCCGGTGCATACCGCTGTCAATTCAAGTTCGAAAATGACCGGCGCGGAAGAAAAATCATACTTTTGCTGCCAGCGCGGATGCAATTCACCGATCCATCCTGCAGCGTTTCCGTTCAGCATGATTGTGGCGGATTTCCCGGGATGCAGCGCCGGATGCCCGGCGGCAAGAAACGATGCCTGCAGCGGTGCCAGCAGCGCTTCGAGGTCGCCTTTGACGTCATAAAAATCAACAGGGCGTGACTTCTCCCCCCACTGCTGCGGCTTCGCCTCGCCATAAGCGATGCCGCCGACGCGCCACGGTTGCATGATTCCCGCCTCGCCATGCAGAAAACAACGTCCGATTTCGAACAACCTGATCCGCGGCTGTTTGCGGCTGGCATTGAATACCACCGCATTGACCAGACCGCCGATCAGGCTCGAGCGCATCACGCTCATCTGGCTGGCAATCGGATTGGCCAGCGCGATGGGATCAGCAGCATTGCAGAAATCCGCTTCCCAGGCGCGGTCGACAAAGCTGTAGGTCACGACTTCCTGGTAATCACTGTCGGCCAGCAGCCGGCGGATGGCCGCCGGACTCCGCCCGGTCTCTGCGCGCGACAGCATGACGGCCGGGGCAGCAGCCTGCAGTTCCGGGATGTTGGCATAGCCGTATACGCGCGCCAGTTCCTCGATCAGATCTTCCTCGATGGCCACATCAAAGCGATAGCTCGGCGCAACGCCCTCAATGACATCACCGTGAATTTCCGGAGCAAAACCGAGGCGGGTCAGAATCGCAGCCACGGTTGCGGCATCCATCTCAAATCCCAGTATCCGTTTTGCGCGCTGCAGACGCACGCGCACGGCTTTCCGTTCAGGCAGCCGGTTCCGGGCTTCCGCCACCGGACCGGCGCTGCCGCCGCAAATCTGCAGGATCAAAGCGGTAGCGCGCTCCATCGCGGCGCGTGTCGCGGCAAAATCGACCCCGCGCTCGAACCGGTACGCCGAATCCGAACCAAAACCGAGTTCACGGGTTTTGCCGGCGATCACTTCCGGCGCAAAAAATGCGCTCTCCAATATCACGTCCCGCGTAGCGGCGCCGACACCGCTGTGTTCGCCGCCCATGATCCCCGCCAGCGCGAGCGGTTTTTCCGTGTCGGCGATGACCAGGTGTTTCGCCGACAGTTCCAGTTTGTTGCCGTTCAGCAATACCAGCGATTCCCCGGCGCGGGCGCGCCGCACGATGATCCCGCCACGCACCTGCGCTGCATCAAAGGCATGCAACGGCTGCCCCATTTCCAGCAGCACGTAATTGGTGATATCGACCACGGCGCTGATGGAACGGATTCCGCTGCGGGACAGCCGCCGCACCAGCCATTCCGGTACAGCCGCTGCTGCGTTGACGCCGCGGATCAATCGCCCGCAATACAACGGGCAGTCAGCGGGAGCATCAACTTTGACCTGGACCGCATCAGCAATAGTCGCGGCGACCGCGGCAGGCGCCTGCCAGCGCAATGCAGCGCCGCTCAATGCCGCAACCTCCCGCGCCATGCCCAGTACGCTCAGGCAATCGCCGCGGTTGGGCGTCGGCTTGGTGGTCAGCAACTGGTCGTCCAGATCCAGCACCTCGCGCACCGCAGCGCCGACCGGCGCATCCGGCGGCAATTCGAGCAGGCCTGATGCTTCGTCGCTGAGCCCCAGTTCCTTTGCCGAGCACAGCATGCCGTGCGACTCGACATCGCGCACTTTGGCAATCCTGATTTCCAGTCCCGGCAGCCGGGCGCCCGCCAGCGCCACCGGTACGCGCATGCCGGCGCGCACATTGGGTGCGCCGCAGACGATGGTCAGCGGCGCAGCACCGGCATCCACCTGGCAGACCTGCAGGCGGTCGGCCCGCGGATGTTTTTCCACGCTGAGGACCACGCCCACCACCACGCGGTCAAACGGCGGCGCCACCGGCTCGACAGCCTCCACTTCGACGCCGCCGAATGTCAGCAAATCAGCCAGCGCCGCCGTGGAAATCCGCGGATCGATCAGCTCGCGCAGCCAGTGTTCTGAAAATTTCATGTCATCCGGTCCGCGTTCATCACACGAATTGCTTCAGAAACCGCAGATCATTCTCGTAGAACAACCGCAGGTCGTTGACGCCATAACGCAGCATGGTCAGCCGGTCCGGCCCCAGACCGAAGGCGAAGCCCTGATACCGCTCGGGATCAATGTTGACGTTGCGCAGCACGTTGGGATGCACCATGCCGCAGCCGCCGATTTCCAGCCAGCCGTCGCCGAAACTCATGTCAACTTCAGCCGACGGCTCGGTAAACGGGAAAAAAGACGGGCGAAAGCGGATTTTCAGGTCATCGCGCTCGAAGAATTTCCGGAAAAAATCCGCCAGCATGCCTTTCAGGTGCGCAAAGCTGATGTGTTCGTCGATCCACAACCCCTCGACCTGGTGAAACATTGGCGAATGCGTCGCATCCGAATCAACGCGATACACCCGCCCCGGCGCGATGATGCGGATCGGCGGCTGGTGCTGCTCCATGTAGCGGATCTGGATCGGCGAAGTGTGGGTGCGCAGCAGGTGCCGGCCATCCGCCAGATAAAACGTGTCATGCATCGAACGCGCCGGGTGGTTTTCCGGCTGGTTCAGCGCGGTGAAATTATAAAAATCGGTTTCGATTTCCGGGCCGTCGGCAACCTCGAACCCGATGGAACGGAACAACTGCTCGATGCGTTCCATGGTCCGGCTGACCGGGTGCAGGCCGCCCATGCCGCGGCCGCGGCCCGGCAGCGTCACATCGATGGATTCCTCACCCAACCGGGCTTCGATCTGCCGGGCGGCAATATGCTCGCGGCGCGCCTTCAGCGCATCCTCCAGCGTCTGCTTGGCGGCGTTGATGCGCGCGCCGGCTGCCGGACGTTCACCCGCCGACAGCTTGCCGAGACTCTTGAGCAGCGTCGTCAGCGCCCCGGTCTTGCCCAGATAGCGCGCCTTGGCCTGCTCCAGCGCATCGGCATCATCGATGCCGCCGAACAAAGCCATGGCTTCTGCAACCAGTGTGTCGAGTTCCTGCATGTCCGAATGGTAGCGGAATTTGAAGAAAAAAAAGGAGGCTCAGCGAGCCTCCTTTCATGAGCGTGTTGCTTCAGGCGCCGAGGCTCGCTTTGGCCTGCTCCACAAACCGCACAAATGCCGGTTTGTCGGCGACGGCGATATCGGCCAGCACCTTGCGATCGACCTCGATCGCCGCCTTCTTCAGGCCGTTCATGAACACGCTGTAGCTCATGCCGTGTTCGCGGGCGGCTGCGTTGATCCGCGCGATCCACAGCGCCCTGAATTCGCGCTTCTTGGTGCGGCGGTCGCGATAGGCATATTGCCCGGCGCGCATGACCGCCTCATTGGCGATCCGGAATACATTATTGCGGCGGCCACGGAAACCCTTGGCGGCCTTGAGGACTTTCTTGTGCGCCCTGCGGGCGATGACTCCACGTTTGACTCTTGGCATGGTTTATCTCCCGTTCAGTAGGGCAGCATCGCCCGGACCGCGCGCTGGTCCGAAGCGTGCACCATGGTCGTGCCGCGCAAATGACGTTTGCGCTTGGTGCTCTTTTTGGTAAGGATGTGGCGCAGATGCGAACTGCTGCGCTTGAATGCACCGCTGCCCAGCTTTTTGAAACGCTTGGCCGCGCCGCTCTTGCTTTTCATCTTCGGCATGGTTGACTCCTGTTTTAGCCTAGCGTCGGGCGCCTGCGTTACCGCAGGACTTGAGGCCCGAACACTACTTCTTTTCAACAGCTGCAGCGATCTCCGCCGCAGCCACCTTGCCCGGCGTTTCCGCCGGTGCTGCCGGCGTTTCCGCCGATTTCTCCGGCGTTGCCGCCGGTTTTTCCGGCATTTCTGCCGGTTTTGCTCCCGCAGCCCTGGGGGCCTTGGGTGAACTCTTCGCCACCGCTTTCGGGGCCACTTTCTTGGGCGCCAGCACCATCACCAGCTGGCGGCCTTCCATTTTCGGAAACTGCTCCACTACGCCATGCGCTTCCAGATCCGCCTTCACCCGCTCCAGCAGGCGTATGCCGAACTCCTGGTGCGCCATTTCACGCCCCCTGAAACGCAGCGTGATCTTGGTTTTGTCGCCTTCTTCCAGGAAACGCGTCAGGTTGCGCAGTTTGATCTTGTAATCGCCATCGTCCGTGCTGGGACGAAACTTCACTTCCTTGACGACGATCTGCTTCTGCTTGAGCCGCGCTTCGTGCTGCTTCTTGCTTTCGCGGTACTTGAACTTGCCGTAATCCATGATGCGGCAGACCGGCGGTACCGCCGTCGGCGCGATCTCGACCAGATCCAGTTCTGCTTCCTCCGCCATCTTGTTGGCGGCGGCTATGCTGATCACGCCGACCTGGGATCCGTCGGCCCCGATGACCCGCACTTCCGGAGCAGTTATTTCACTGTTGATCCGGGCTTCTTTTTCCTGTGCTATGCGACAAACTCCTTTATTTCGTTGCTCTCAAGCTGTGCGTCCCTTGCGTGCAATGTCGCTTTTCAACAGCGACAAAAAGGCATCCAGGGTCATTTGCCCCAGATCCTCGCCTTTACGGGATCGAACAGCCACCATTTGTGCCGCCACTTCCTTGTCACCTACGACCAGCTGGAAAGGCAGCTTTTGCAGACTATGTTCGCGGATTTTATAGGAAATTTTCTCATTCCTCAAGTCGGCTTCGGCCCGAAAACCGGCCTTTTTCAGGGTTTCGGCGACCGTTGCCGCATACCCTGCCTGCGCTTCCGAAATGTTCATGACCACGGTCTGCACCGGTGCCAGCCAGGCCGGCATGGCCCCGGCATAGTGCTCGATCAGGATGCCGATAAACCGCTCCAGCGACCCCAGGATGGCCCGATGCAGCATCACCGGCGTGCGGCGGGCGTTGTCTTCAGCCACATATTCCGCGCCCAGCCGCCCCGGCAGCGCGAAATCCAGTTGCAGCGTGCCGCATTGCCAGACCCGGCCCAGCGAATCTTTCAGTGAAAACTCGATTTTCGGGCCGTAAAAGGCGCCTTCGCCCGGATTGAGCTCCCACTCCAGGCCTTTGGCGTCCAGCGTGGCCTTCAATGCCGCCTCGGCGCGATCCCAGACCGCGTCCTCGCCAATGCGTTTCGGCGGCCGCGTAGAGAGCTTGACCAGAATCTGCTCAAAACCGAAATCCGCATAGACTTTGCGCAGCAAGTCGATAAAAGCCCCCGCCTCATCCTGAACCTGGTTTTCGGTGCAGAAAATATGCGCATCGTCCTGCACGAAAGCGCGCACCCGCATCAGGCCATGCAAGGCTCCCGAAGGCTCGTTGCGATGGCAGGAGCCGAACTCGGCGATACGCAGCGGCAGATCGCGGTAACTCTTGATGCCCTGATTGAAAATCTGCACATGGCCCGGGCAGTTCATCGGCTTGACTGCGTAATCGCGTTTCTCCGATTCGGTCGTGAACATGAATTCGCGGTAGTTCTCCCAGTGACCGGAACGCTCCCACAGCGCGCGATCCATCACCTGCGGCGTACGCACCTCGCGATAATCGGCCGCCGTCAGCAGATTGCGCATGTACTGCTCGATGGCCTGCCAGATCGTCCAGCCGTGCGCATGCCAGAACACCATGCCCGGCGCCTCGTCCTGCATGTGAAACAGGTCCAGTTGGCGGCCGAGCTTGCGGTGATCGCGCTTTTCCGCCTCTTCCAGACGAAACAGGTAGGCATCCTGCTCTTCTTTTTTCGCCCAGGCAGTGCCGTAAATCCGCTGCAGCATTTCGTTTTTGGAGTCCCCGCGCCAGTAGGCGCCGGCGACCTTCATCAGCTTGAATATCTTCAGCTTGCCGGTTGAAGGCACATGCGGGCCGCGGCAGAGGTCGATGAAATTATCCTGCCGGTACAGCGAAATCGGTTCATTGGACGGAATCGAAGCAATGATTTCCGCCTTGTACTGCTCCCCCATGCCGGAAAAGAATTTCACCGCTTCGTCGCGCGGCATCACCTGGCGCTCGACCCTGATGTCGCGCCTGGCGATTTCCGCCATGCGCTTCTCGATGGCGGCAAGGTCTTCCGGCGTAAACGGCCGCTTGTAGGCAAAATCGTAATAAAAACCGTCGTCGATCACCGGCCCTATGGTCACCTGCGCGTCCGGAAACAATTCTTTCACCGCATGCGCCAGCAAATGCGCGGTCGAGTGACGCAGGATTTCAACACCCTCGGCGTTCTTGTCGGTGATGATGGCGAGTTCCGCATCGGCTGCTATCGTTTCCGACAGATCCACCAGTTTGCCGTTGACCCTGCCGCCCAGCGCCGCCTTGGCCAGACCCGGACCGATGGCAGCCGCCACCGCGCCAACCGTCACCGGTTGCTCAAAGGACTTCACCGATCCATCAGGCAGTTTGACGTTGATCATGGCATTCATGTTTCATCAGCAGAAATAAAAAAAGTGCGGGGCCGCCGCACTTTTTCCTTCCGGGAAAATCACGCAGCTATCGCCGGGTTGTGACTGCAGTGCAAGTTCGCGGTGTCATAACGCTCTCTTCCTGAAGTACGCCGGTCGTGATTGCATCGGATGCAGTTGGTAGGCGCGATTGGACTCGAACCAACGACCCCCACCATGTCAAGGTGGTGCTCTAACCAGCTGAGCTACGCGCCTAAAAGAGGCGCATTCTAGCCCAATCGGCATGCCCCATCAAACGGAATCCGCCGCGACGGCCCTGCTGACGGAAAACCGACCTCCGCCCTGCACGCGGCATCGGTGCGCTGAAAAACAACCTGCTGGAATTCAGCGCCGCACGGCCTGCAGCACGCCGCGCACCTCGCCGATCAGTCCCAGCACTTTCTGCAACTGGCCCAGATCGGTGATTTCAACCGTGAAGCGCATGCGCGCGCTCATGTCGGTCGAGGATGAGCGCGTGGCCGTGACGTTGATGCGCTCGCGCGACAGCACTTCGGAAATATCGCGCAGCAAACCGGTGCGATCCACGGCATCGACCACGATCTCCACCGGAAAGGTTGCACCGCCCGGCTCACCCCATTCGGCCGCAATCCACCGCTCCGGGTCGAGGCGGGCCAGGCTCGCGCAACCGGCGCGATGGACGCTGACGCCACGTCCGCGCGTGACAAAACCGACGATGGGTTCAGGCGGCGCCGGCCGGCAGCATTTCGCCGGCGTGGTCAGCAGCTTGTCCACGCCGACGATGAGCACCCCGCCCTTGCCGCTGGCCGGCTTGCGGATAAGTGCTGGCGCGGCAACTTCAGCGGCTGCCGGTGCGACGCCGGACAGCGCCTCCTGCATGGCCTTCGGCCCGACCTCGCCGCGGGCGATGTCCGACAGCAGGTCATTGAGCTTGTCATAGCCCATGCGCGCCGCCAGATGGTCCAGATTGAGTTTGCTCTGGCCATGACGCTGCAGTTCCTTCTCCAGCACCGTGCGCCCCTGCGCAATGTCGGCATCGAGATTCTGTTTGTTGAACCATTGCCGCACCTTGCTGCGCGCGCCGGTACTTTTCAGAAAGCCCAGTTGCGGATTCAGCCAGTCGCGGCTGGGTCCGCCCTGCTTCGCCGCGATGATCTCGACCTGCTGGCCGTTGGCCAGCGCGGTGCTCAGCGGCACCATCGCGCCATCCACCTTGGCGCCGCGGCAGCGGTGGCCCAGCTCGGTATGCACATGGTACGCAAAATCGATGGGCGTCGATCCCTTCGGCAGATCAACCACGCGCCCCTGCGGCGTGAACACATAAACCGAATCTTCGAACAGTCCCGTGCGGAATTGTTCGGCGAACTCGCCGGTGTCGCGCACCTCGTCCTTCCACTCCAGCACCTGGCGCAGCCATGCAATTTTTTCGTCATAGCCCTTGTCGCGGCGGCCGCCCTCCTTGTAGCGCCAGTGCGCCGCCACGCCGAGTTCCGAGTGCTGATGCATGTCGTGCGTGCGGATCTGCACCTCCACGGACTTGCCTTCCGGCCCCACGACGGCCGTATGCAGCGAGCGGTAATGATTGGCCTTGGGCTTGGCGATGTAGTCGTCGAACTCCCGGGGCAGCGGCGACCACAGGCTGTGCACGATGCCCAGCACGGCGTAGCAGTCCTTCACGTCGTCCACCAGCACCCGCACCGCGCGCACGTCATACAGCGCCTCGAAGTCGATGGCCTTGCTGAGCATCTTGCGATGGATGCTGGCAATGTGCTTGGGCCGTCCGCTGACCTCGGCGGTGATGCCGGCGCGCGCGATCTCGCCTTTCAGGATGGCGATGACATTCTCGATGTAGCGTTCGCGATCGTTGCGTTTCTCGTCGAGCAGCCCGGCGATGCGTTTGTAGGTCTCCGGCTCGAGCACCCGCAGCGCGAGATCCTCAAGTTCCCATTTGATCTGCCACACGCCGAGGCGGTTGGCCAGCGGCGCGAAAATGTCGCGCGTCAGTCCAGCAAGGGCGCGGCGCCGCGCTTCATCGGCGCCCTTGAGCGCCCCTCGCAGCTCCTGCAGGTGATCGGCCAGCTTGATCAGCACGATGCGCACATCCTGCACCATGGCCAGCAGCATCTTGCGCAGCGCTTCGAGTTGCGCCGCCTGCGCCTCGGGACGCGCCGGCGACCACGCACGACCCGACAGCGCGCCGATTTCGCCCATGCGGATCACGCCGTCAGCGAGCTCGGCAACCGTCGCGCCGAATGTTTCGCGCAATGCACGCAGCGCATCGGGATGCGCGCGCAGCACCGGCACCAGCAGCGTCGCGGCCACGGCCTCATGGTCCATGCCCAGCGCCAGCAGCACATCGGCCGCACCCTGTGCGTGCACAGTCGCCGCAGCGCCGTCCCCGTCCGCCTGCAGGCGCATCCACGCGGCGCGCAGCACAAGGCGCGCCGGCTCGTCAAAATGGGTCAGCGCATTGACCAGCCAGGGTTCGGCATCCGCCGCCGCGCCGACCAGTTGCAGGTGCTTGTGGGTCACCATGGCTGGAATTTATGTCATCAATGAACCGGGATCAGCATCACTGTATATATACGTGCTCGGCGAAACTCTCTCCATGGTGCAGCATTACATTAAAATAACAATATAACTTGTTGTTTTAATTAATTTTTTATGAGCATATGATCTTAACTGACCCATTGCCGCGCGTTGCGGAACATGCGCAGCCACGGGCCGTCTTCCGGCCACGCTGACGGATGCCAGGAATTCTGCACGGCGCGGAACACGCGTTCCGGATGCGGCATCAGGATGGTGAACCGGCCATCGGCCGTGGTCAGCCCGGTGATACCCTGCGGCGAGCCGTTGGGATTCAGCGGATAGGTTTCGGTCGCCGCGCCGCGATGATCGACAAAACGCAGCGCCACCAGCGGCTGCGCCGCGGCCAGCGCCGCCGCATCGGCAAATTCGGCATAGCCCTCGCCGTGCGCCACCGCCACCGGAATGCGGCTGCCGGCCATGCCTTTGAAGAACAGCGACGGCGATGCCTGCACTTCGAGCATCACGAAACGCGCCTCGAATTGCTCCGACTTGTTGCGCACAAAATGCGGCCAGTGCCCGGCGCCGGGAATCAGTTCGTGCAGGTTGCTCATCATCTGGCAGCCGTTGCATACGCCCAGCGCAAAACTGTCATCACGTTTGAAAAACGCCGCGAAGTCATCACGGGCGCGGTCGTTGAATAAAATGGATTTGGCCCAGCCTTCGCCGGCGCCCAGCACGTCGCCGTATGAAAATCCGCCGCAGGCCGCGAATCCCTTGAAGTCCCGCAGGGTCATGCGCCCGGCGATGATGTCACTCATATGCACATCGACTGCGGCGAAACCGGCGCGGTCGAACGCCGCCGCCATTTCGATCTGGCCGTTGACGCCCTGCTCGCGCAGGATCGCCATCCGCGGCCTGGCGCCGCGGTTGATGAACGGCGCGGCAATGTCGTCATTCGGATCGAATGTCAATTTTGGCGTCATGCCCGGATCGCCGGCATCGAGCAGGCGGTCATATTCCTGCTGTGCGCAATCCGGGTTGTCGCGCAACTGCTGCATCCGGCAGGTGGTTTCCGACCAGGCGCGATGCAGGTCGATACGCGCCTCGTCGAGCATGGTCGTGCCGTCGATGTTTATCACGAGCCGGGATCCATGGCCGGCCGAGCCAATGACCGCACAACAAGCGGCCAGATCGGCGGCGGCCAGCGCTTTCATCACCGCATCGCGGTCCTTGCGCCTGACCTGCACCACTGCGCCCAGTTCCTCGTTGAACAGCAAGGCAGCGGCGTCGCCCCGCAGTTCGATCGCTGCACCACAGCGCGCCGCGAACAGCATTTCACACAAGGTCACCAGCAGGCCCCCGTCGGAGCGGTCGTGATATGCCAGCAGCAATCCCTGCTGATTCAACTGCTGGATCGCGGCAAAGAAATTTTTCAGGCCGGCCGCATCCGCCACATCCGGCGTGGCATCGCCCACCGCGTCATACACCTGCGCCAGCGCCGAGCCGCCGAGCCGGTTGCGCCCGCGCCCGAGATCGATCAGCAACAGGTCCGTGTCGCCGCAATCGGTGCGCAATTGCGGCGTCAGCGTTTTGCGCGCATCGGTCACCGGCGCGAAAGCCGAGACGATCAGCGACAGCGGCGCAATCACTTCCTTGCGCGAACTGCCTTCGCTCCATGTGGTCTTCATGGAAAGAGAGTCTTTACCCACCGGGATGCTGATGCCGAGCTGCGGACACAGTTCCATCGCCACGGCGCGCACGGTGTCGAACAGCGCAGCGTCCTCGCCGGGATGTCCGGCGGCGGCCATCCAGTTGGCTGACAGCTTGACGTCGCCCAGCCCGGCAATCGGCGCCGCGGCGATATTGGTGATCGCCTCGCCCACGGCCATGCGGCCCGAGGCTTGCGGATTGAGCACCGCCAGTGGCGTGCGCTCGCCCATCGCCATCGCCTCGCCGCGCATCGTGTTGAACCCCATCAGCGTCACCGCCACATCCGCCACCGGCACCTGCCACGGCCCGACCATCTGGTCGCGCGCGGTCATGCCGCCGACCGTGCGGTCGCCGATGCTGATCAGGAAAGTCTTGTCAGCCACCGTCGGCAGCCGCAGCACGCGGTACAGCGCCTCGCGGATGTCGATGCCGGCGGCATCGAACACCTGCCCTTCGCGCACCAGCCGCCTGACGTCGCGGGTCATTTTCGGCGGCTTGCCGAGCAGCACCGTGAGATCCATATCGACAGGGTTGTTGTTGAACACCGTGTCGCCGACGGTCAGCCGGCCATCCGCCGTTGCCGCGCCGACCACCGCGAACGGACAGCGCTCGCGCTCGCAGATCGCCTGAAACTGCGCCAGATCCTGCGGCGCGATGGCCAGCACATAGCGCTCCTGCGCCTCGTTGCACCAGATCTGCAGCGGCGACATGCCCGGCTCTTCGCTGGGCACGTCGCGCAACGCAAAGCGCCCGCCGCGATGCGCGCCATGCACCAGTTCCGGCAGCGCATTCGACAGGCCGCCGGCGCCGACGTCGTGGATGGACAGAATCGGATTGTCTGCACCCAGCCCCCAGCAGCGGTCAATGACCTCCTGCGCGCGGCGTTCGATTTCCGGGTTGCCGCGCTGCACCGAATCGAAATCGAGGTCTTCCTGATTCGCTCCGGTGTCCATGCTCGATGCCGCGCCGCCGCCCAATCCGATCAGCATGCCGGGGCCGCCCAGCTGGATCAGCAGCGCGCCTTCAGGCAACGCGTTTTTCGCGGTATGCCGCGCGGCAATGTTGCCCAGCCCGCCGGCGATCATGATCGGCTTGTGATAGCCGCGCACTTCGCTGCCCACGCGCATTTCATAGCTGCGGAAATAACCCGCCAGGTTCGGCCGGCCGAATTCATTGTTGAACGACGCGCCGCCGATCGGGCCGTCGAGCATGATCTGCAGGGCGGAAGCGATGCGGCCGGGCTTGCCGACCGGATTGGCTTCCCACGGCTGCCCGAATCCCGGAATGCGCAGATTGGATACCGAAAATCCGGTCAGACCGGCCTTGGGCTTGGCGCCGCGGCCGGTCGCGCCTTCATCGCGGATCTCGCCGCCGGAACCGGTGGCGGCGCCGGGGAACGGCGAGATCGCCGTCGGATGATTGTGGGTTTCAACTTTCATCAGGATATGCGTCAGTTCCTGTTGATAGCCGTAGCCCTGCTGCGCATCCGGATAAAAACGCTCGATGCTCGCACCTTCGATCACCGATGAATTGTCGGAATACGCCACCACGGTGCCCCGCGGGTGTTTTTCGTGCGTGGTGCGGATCATGCCGAACAGCGAGCGCCCCTGCTTTTCGCCGTCGATGATCCAGTCGGCGTTGAATATCTTGTGCCGGCAATGTTCGGAATTCGCCTGCGCGAACATCATCAGTTCGACATCGGTCGGATTGCGCTCCATGCGCCTGAAGTTATCCAGCAGATATTCGATTTCGTCGGCCGACAGCGCGAGGCCCATGTCGGTATTGGCCTGCGCCAGCGCCGCGCGCCCGCCGCCCAGCACATCGATGCTCGCCAGCGGTTTGGGTGCGACATGCCGGAACAGCGCCTGCGCCTCGTCCGGATTGCCGAGCACCGACTCGGTCATGCGGTCATGCACATGGGGCAGCAGCGCCGCGCGTTCGGCTGCGTTCAACGGCTTGCCGGCGCGGCTGCACCACCAGGCCACGCCGCGCTCGATGCGCATCACGGCTTCCAGCCCGCAGTGGCGGACGATGTCGGTGGCTTTGGAAGACCAGGGGGAAATGGTGCCCAGGCGCGGCGTCACCAGCAGCAGCGCGCCGGTCTGGGCAACATCGCCGCTCCGGGGGCCGTAGCTCAGGATGCGCTCGAGCTTGCGCAGTTCTGCGGCGTCCAGCGCGCGCTGCAGTTCGATGAAATGCCAGTATTCCGCCACAACATTCAGATCCGGAATGTCGGCGGCGACCGCTTCGAGAAGCTTTTTTCTGCGAAAACCCGAGAGGGCGTTGCGTCCCCTGAGCTTCAGGAATTGCGGCATGGTTTTATGGATAACCGTAAAGCGTAATTTTACCCGAAACCGCGGCCGAATCCGTCCGACGCATGCGTTAAACTGCGCCCATGACCACGTCACTGCCGCACGCCGCCCCCATACTGCTGTCCGCTGACCTGCGGGCGGTCGAACAGGCTGCGTTACGCGGCCGCAATCCCCTGCCGCTGATGGCGCGGGCGGGGCTGGCTGCCGCGGAGCTCGCGCGCCAGTTGGCCGGCGACAACGGCAAACCCGTGCTGATCCTCGCCGGCCCCGGCAACAACGGCGGCGATGCGTTTGTCGTCGCGCGCCACCTGAAGCAATGGTGGTTCAACGTCACCGTCGTCTGCGTGGCCGACCCCAAAAAATATTCCGGTGACGCAGCCGCGGCATTGCAGGACTGGCGCCAGGCCGGCGGTGAAGTTGTTGCAGTCATTCCAGCAGCGCCGGACTGGGCGCTGGTCATCGACGGGCTGTTCGGCATCGGACTGCAACGCGAGCTCGACGAGGATTACGCGGCGCTGGCGGAACAGGTCAATGCGCTGGATGCGCCGGTGCTGGCGCTCGACGTGCCGAGCGGACTCGATGCCGATACCGGCCGCGTGATGGGCTGCGCCATTGCAGCCGACCACACCATCACTTTCATTGCGCTCAAACCGGGATTGCTGACGCTGGACGGCCCCGACCATTGCGGCGAACTGCATGTCGCGAATCTGGGATTGGCGGATGCAGTCGCCGCAGCGCCGCACGGCGTGGTCATTGCCCATGACGTATTGACTCACCTGCTGCCGCCGCGGCCGCGCAATTCGCACAAAGGCACTTACGGCAGCGCCGGCATCGTCGGCGGCGCGCATGGCATGGTCGGCGCCGTGCTGCTGGCGGCACGCGCCGCGCTGAAATGCGGCGCCGGTCGCGTGTATGCCGGATTCATCGCCAACGACGCGCCGCTGGTGGATCCATTGCAGCCGGAACTGATGCTGCGCCCGGCGGACGGCGTACTGCGCCTAGACCATCTGACCGCGCTGGCCGTCGGCCCCGGCCTCGGCGACTCGCCTGATGCCGCTGAATATCTCGATTGGGCGCTGGAAACGACGGCGCCGCTGCTGCTGGACGCCGATGCGCTGAATCTGCTGGCTGCGACAGACTCGTTAAAAAATGAATTAAAACAACGAGTTATATCAACAATTCTGACGCCACACCCCACCGAAGCGGCGCGGCTGCTGGCCTGCACGACAGACGAGGTACAGCACGATCGCGTCGCTGCCGCACTGCGGCTGGCCAAAGAATTCAATGCCGGGGTCGTGCTCAAGGGCGCGGGCAGCGTCTGCGCCTGGCCCGACGGTCACTGGGCCATCAATACTTCGGGCAATCCGGGCATGGCCAGCGCCGGCATGGGCGATGTGCTGACCGGCATCATGGTTTCCCTGCTGGCACAGGGCGTCGATGAACGCCATGCGTTGACCGCGGGGGTTTATCTGCATGGCGCCGCGGCGGACATCATGGTCGCCGCCGGAGACGGCCCCGCCGGTCTCACCGCGAGCGAAGTCATTGACGCCGTGCGTGTGCTGCTGAACCAAACCTGATTCACGCGCTCATTTTTACGCGCTCATTTACCCGCTCATTTATCCATTGAGCGCGCGCACCACGGCAAAACCCAGCAGCGTCATCGCCAGTGAGCCGAACAGGTGTGCGCTGATCAGCGCCATCGCCCAGCCGTAGCGCGCTTCCTGCAGCAGCATGACCGCTTCGACGGAAAACGCCGAAAACGTCGTCAGGCTGCCCAGAAAACCGGTGATGAAAAACAAGCGGTATTCGGCAGGCAGCGTCGCGTGCTGCATGAAATATTCCATTGCGGCGCCGACCAGGAAACCACCCGCCATGTTGACGGCCAGCGTGCCCAGCGGCAGCGTCGGCAAAATGTAATTGAACGCCACCGCGCAGCCCCAGCGCAGCCACGCGCCGAGCACGGCGCCGATGCCGATGGCGGCAAAGGCGGCGTAATTCACGCGCCCCGCCTCACCCGGTCACGCCGATATTCCAGGGCACGTACTCGTGGTCGCCCAGCCCCAGCAGTTCGCTCTTGGTCTTCTCGCCGGAAGCAGTGCGCAGCATCAGGTCGAAAATTTTCTGTGCGACTTCGCTCAATGTTGCCGTACCTTCGAGGATTTCGCCGCAGTTGATGTCCATGTCCTCGGTGAGCTTGTTGTACATCGGCGTGTTGGTCGCCAGCTTGATCGACGGCACCGGCTTGGCGCCAAACATCGAGCCGCGGCCGGTGGTGAACATGATCATGTTGGCGCCGCCGGCGATCTGGCCGGTGGCCGAGGTCGGATCGAAGCCCGGCGTATCCATGAACACAAAACCTTTTTCCGTCACCGGCTCGGCATAACGGTACACCGCGTTCAGCGGCCCGGTGCCGCCCTTCATCGACGAGCCCAGCGATTTCTCGAATATGTTCGCCAGCCCGCCGGTCTGGTTGCCGGGGCTGACCACGCCGTTGATCTGGGTATCGCGGCCGACCGTGTACACATCCTTCCACCAGCGAATGCGCTCGATCAGTTTCTCGCCGACTTCGCGGCTGCGCGCGCGGCGCGTCAGCGTGTGCTCGACGCCATAGATTTCCGGCGTCTCCGACAGGATGAAGGTGCCGCCGTGGCGCGCCAGAATATCCATCGCCGCGCCCAGCGCCGGGTTGGCGGTGATCGACGAAAACCCGTCCGAGCCGCCGCACTGCAGGCCCATCATCAGATGACTGGCCGGCACGCGCTGACGCATCACCTTGTTGGCTTCGGGCAGCATTTCCTTCAGCGCCGCGATGCCCGCCTCGATGGTCTTGCGCGTGCCGCCGGATTCCTGCATCACGAAGGTTTTCAGCCGCGGACTGACTTCGAGGTTCTCTTCCTTCATCAGCCCCTTCAACTGGTTGCGCTCGCAACCCAGGCCGACGATCAGCGCGCCGGCGAGGTTGGCGTGCTTCGCATAACCGGCCATGGTCCGCCGCAGCAGATCCATCGGCTCGCCGGTCATTTCCATGCCGCAGCCGGTGCCGTGGGCGAAAGCGCACACGCCGTCGATGTTCGGATACTCCGCCAGGCGCTCCGGCGTGAAGTATTCGGCGATCTTGTGCGCCACCGTCGCCGAGCAGTTCACCGTCGCCAGTACACCGAGGTAATTGCGGGTCGCCACCTGGCCGTTGGGCCGCACGATGCCCATGAACGAGGCGCGCTCGGCTTCAGGCAGCATGTCCACTGCTTTGTAGTCACGAGCGTAGGCATAATCGCGGTCGAACTCGCGGAACTCGAGGTTGTGCGCATGCACGTAGGTGCCGGCCGGAATGTCCGCCGACGCAAAACCGATGGTCACCGCGTACTTGAGGACAGGCTCGCCCTTTTTGATCACCCGCGACGCGATCTTGTGGCCCGCAGGAACCTGACTCTTCGACGTCAACCCGCCTTCAATCTTGGCGCCGATGGCGATGTCGCTGCGCGCGATCAGCACGTTGTCGTCCGCATGCAGCCGGATCGCGAGTCCTGCTGCGGGTTTGTCCTTGATGGTGATAACGCCATCGTCCATGGCCGTGCTCCTTAGTCAGCAGACGCTATTTTATCGGGAATGGGCTTGGCAAAGAATAGGCTCTGGTTTTTTGAATTACAAAAGTGCGGGCCAATTCTTCCTTGCATTCCGTAATGACTGTCTCAGTATGGAAACTTTCTCAGCATAACTTTTCAAATCCGGAACCGTCACTACATGACTCTTCCACCTAAGTTTTTTAGTTCTCTTATCCCATAAGGCACGGTACCGTCGGGAATTGTGATTTGAATCTCCAGTCCACAACGCATGAAGATTGTCATTTCGATCATTGGCAAGCGCTAAAGCTTGGTCGATCAAGGAAGCGAACTCCAACCGATACTGCTCAGGAAGCCTCTTTGAAATGAGTTTTTTTACATGGTCACAAATAATTGAAAATTGGCGTAATTTTTCTGCCTCAGCCATGCCTACCGAAAAGCCTTGTCCCGTTAGCGACTTGAAAGCAAGCTTGATTTCATATTCGACGCGCCCGAACTCTACTGCTACGCGCCCAAGAGCTGCGTAGAATCCCTGCGGGAAATCATTGGTAACGGTGATAACTTGCATGGCTACAACAATGTGACGCCTGAAACAATGGCATAGGGATTGCACATCAAAGGCACCGAGGTCGAATCATTTTCTTCGCATGATCGACGATACCTGAGGATGATAGGGGACGGAGCCTCATCGCCCACAGCCCCGCGCAGACGCTCAGGCATGATGAATCGGTTGGACGGCGAGGCGCATGCCCATTGCCTTGAGCACCGCCGTCAGACTGCGCAGCTCCGGGTTGCCCTCGGCGGACAGCGTGCGGTAGAGCTGCGTCGCGTTCAGATGCGCTTTCTCGGCGATCACCGGCACGCCGCCGAAGGCCTGCGCCACCTGGCGCAAGGCGACCAGCAGGTCTGCCTGCTCGCCTTCTTCAAGCACATTGTTCAGATACTGCGTAGCAAAGGCCGGATCCTCGCGGAAAAGTTCGGCCATGCTTTCATCGTGTGTCCGGTCTTTCATCATCACCTCCGTTGCCAATCCTGCCAGTGCCGCACCGCGCGTTCGATGTCAGCGTCCTGCGAGCGTTTGTCACCACCAGCCAGCAGCAACACAACCTGCGATCCGGCCTGCGCATAATAGACGCGGTAGCCGGCGCCGACATCGATCCGCAGTTCCCACACGCCATCGCGACAAAACTTGTGATCGCCGAAGTTGCCTTGCTCCACGCGGTTCACGCGCCTCACGATCTGTACCTTCGCCACTGGATCCCGCACCCGCCGCAGCCAGTCGAGAAAGACGTCCCTGCCGTCCCCGGTCAGGTAATGGCGAATCTCGATCATCGTCAGTTTCGTTTATAAACAAATACAGGTCAAGGCCATGTTGCGGCGATCATAAAATAGATCATAACTTATTGTTTTTATTAATATTTTTATTGTGGCAACAAACTCGGCACCGGGGTCTATTTTTTCTGGTGATGTAAAGGCGTGGACGGCGATGCATGTGCGGGATCATGAGATCGAGGGTACCGGAGTGGATTTCTTTTTCATTAACTCAACTCCTGCGCTGCCAGATACCGCTGACCGTGTTCCGCCTCAGGCTGCCGCCATCTCGGACACCGCTTTCAATCGACTGCCGATCGCGCGCTGCGCCAGCTTCAGATCATAAGCCGACTGGAGATTGAGCCAGTACTGCGGCGTCTGGCCGAATGCCTTCCCGAACAGCAGCGCCAGTTCGGCTGTAACCGGCCGGGCACCCTTGATGATGTGCGAAATGCGCATCGGCGCAACACCTATGGCACGCGCGAACCAGGCCTGCGAAACATCGCGCTCCTCGAGAATCTCACGCAGAAACTCGCCCGGATGTATCGCCGGCAAACCGTTCTTGATCATGACTGCTCCTGTTCAGTGATAGTCAATATTCTTTCCTACTGATGGAAATAATGCTGACTCTGACCGCATCGCGCACTCAAATAGTCGCGAGCCGCTGCACAGTATCCGGAAACTGTTTTACCAGATTGATCAGCAGGGCCGCCTGCGCATTCGGCTTGGCGCGCCCCTGCTCCCAATTCTCCAGCGTGCGCACGTTGGTCCGGAGGTAAACCGCGAACAGTGCGCGCGAAAGGTTCAGGTTTTCGCGCACGCGAATCAAATCTTTCGGCGTGACCTTTGGCGCCGGTTTGTATTCGACCGCATGCGTGCGCAAAGTACGCTTGCCCTGCCGTGCTTCGGCCAGCGCTGCCACACCCTCGCTCAATTCAGCGAAAAGGTCGCGTTTAGCAACGCGCGCCGGTTTGGTTTTTACGGTTGTCTTCATCATGCTCTCCTTGCTTCCAGTTCCGCTTTTATCATCACTTTAAATGCCCTGCGTTGTTGCGGCGTCAGATCAGCCATCTCATCTTTGTCGTAAAGCGTGAACAGCCAAAACTGCAGCCCCTCAAACCACCAGTAGTAAATGACCCGCAAGCCGCCCCGCTTGCCCTTGCCGCGCCGCGCATCGGCAAACCGCAGTTTGCGCAGCCCGCCGGTATCGGGCATCGGATCACCTGCCTCCGGATGCTTCATCAATAAATCCTGGAGCACCCGGAAGCCATCATCACCCAGGTAGTCTGCCCGTTTGCGCTCGAACGGCGGCAACTCAACGAAAACAGCTTTCATCGCATGATTATACGCAAGTTACGTATATACGCAAGATGCGTATAAAATGCCGGAGCGAAGCCCTTTGTTTTTTAACTCAACAGCCATTGCAGCAACAGGTGGGTAGGAAGATAAACCAGAACCGGGAATACCACGATCGGCAACACCAGGTAAATCCGCGGCGCGACGCGCTGCTGCGGCTTTTCGCCCAGCCCGAACACCCAGTTCACGTTCAACTTCGGGTCAGTCAGCCAGTAGATAAGCAGGATCACCACCCAGCACAGCAGCGTCTGCGCCGGCAACGCCTGCGGCGCGTAGCCCAGCCGCATGAGGGTCCACACCAGCAGCACCGGCATGAACACGTGAAACAGCGAGAACGCCCTGACGTAGCGCGGATTGGCGGGATCGAACATGTAATCGGTCAGCCCCGGGATGCCCTTCCCCGTCGCGAGCTGCTTGAAAAAACTCACGTTCCACGCCACGTCCGGCAGCAGCACCGCCAGCGCCATCATGCTCGCCAGCAGGCTGTTCTCCAGCCACAGCGCCGCGACCATGCCTACCAACGCGATGTCGGAAAACCACAGGAAATTGGCCAGCGGGTATTTGCGCGCATAAATCACCACGGTGACGCACACGAACAGGGTGTAGGCCAGTTTGATCCACAGCGGGATCAGCGCATTTTGGAGTTCCATGGCGGCCTGGTGTTAAAAATGTCGAAAGTTACCGCGCATTCGCCGGTGCCTCGCGCTGCCACAGATGCGCATGCCAGTGCATGGCGATCAGCGCGATGACGGCGATGCCGAACATGCAATAACCGGTGGCCATCGCCGCATAACCGAAATTCGCGATCAGCGGCCCGGCCAGCAGCAGGCCCGGCAGATTGCCGTAAATCGCCATCATGCGGATGCCCATGATGCGCCCGCGATAGCGCTCATCGGTGGTGCGCAACAGCACGGCGTTGATGGGGATCAGGCCCATGGTCTGCATGCAGCCGGCGAGCATCAGCACCGGGATGCCCGCCGCGGGATGCGTGGTCTGCGCAAACACCATCAGCAGCGCCAGCCAGGCCGCGCCGAAGCCGAGCATTGCGCGCGCCGGACGGAACGCGCCGCCGTAGCGGCTCATGATGATCGAGCCGGTCAGCGCGCCGGTGGCCGCCGCCGCGACCAAAGTGCCCAGCAGGGTCTGATCGGCGCCATAGACCTCTTTTGCCACGTAAGGCATCAGGCCGTTGAACAACGGGAACGCGGTGAGATTGAGCAGGAAGGCAAACAGCATGGTGGCGCGCAGTTGCGGCGAGCGCCAGACATACGACAGTCCTTCGCGCAGATCGCGCCACGGCGTGGCCTGCCGGGCCGCCGCCGCATGGTGCGCCGTGCGCACGCTGCCGGTCTGCCATGTCAGCGCTACACTGATGACGTAAAAAACAACCACTACCGCATAGGCCGGCCCCATGCCCATCGCGGCAATCAGTCCGGCGCCGGTCAGCGCGCCGGCGATGCGTGCCGAATCCTGCGTGGTGCGCTGGATGCTCATCGCCCCCATCAGTTGCGCCTGCGGGATGGTTTCGCCGACCAGCGCCGTGCGCATGCCGATGTCGGAGGGCCGCACCAGGCCCAGCACCGCGGAGATCGCCAGCACGATCATCGGCGTCACGGCATCCATGAACGCGAAAATCATCAGTAACGTCGCCAGTCCCGCGTAGAGCGTGCGCATCGCGCACAGCACGTTGCGGTGGCCGACGCGGTCACCCATGACGCCGAACATGGGCGCCAGCAGCGTGCCGATGTATTGCAGCGAGGCAAAGATGGTCAGCATCAGCACCGACCGGGTCTCGACCAGCACATACCAGCCGAGGATCAGCATTTCCATTTCCAGCGCCCACGACGTTGTCAGGTCGGCAGGCCATTGAAACCGGAAACTGCGCACGCTGAATGGCGCAAACATCGGGCTGCGGGCGGACAGACTCAAGGCATCATCCTTTTTACTTTTCTAAAATACATGACACCGTTCGGGTTGAACCTGTCGAAGCCCCGTAGCCCAATGGGATGGCATTGACTCAATCCAGCACCATCAGCCAGTCGACGGCCATCGCGCCCTGCGGCCCGGCGAGCACCGGGTTGAGATCGAGTTCCGCCAGCCGCGGACCGGCGGCGGCGCCGAAACACGATACCGCGCTGATCATCTGCGCCAGCGCTGCTTTGTTGACTGGCGGCTTGCCGCGCACGCCGTCCAGGATGGCGCGGCTTTTGAGTTCATCGAGCATGCGCAAGGCTTCGCCCTCGGTGACCGGTGCGGCGCGGAACACCACGTCCCTGAACACTTCGATCAGCACCCCGCCCAGCCCCACCATCACCACCGGGCCGAAGGTCGGATCGCGCTGGAGGCCGATCACCAGTTCGACGTCGCCCCTGGCCATGGCCTGCACCAGCACGCCGGTGATACGCGCATCTGATTTGTATTGCCTGGCGTTGGCCGTCAGCGCAGCAAATGCACTGCGCACCGCAGCGGCATCGGCCAGGTTCAGCGCCACACCCCGGGCCTCGGTCTTGTGCAGAATGTCCGGCGATTCGATTTTCAGCGCCACCGGATAACCCAGCGCCTGCGCTGCGGCCACTGCTTCGTCCGCCGTGGTCGCCAGCCGTGCGGCGGCAGTTGATACGCCAAACGATTGCAGCAGCGCCTGTCCCTCGATGCTCGCCACGGCGCCGCTTGCGGCGGGCAGCACGGGTTTGGGCAACCGCAATGCGTTACGCGCGGGCTGGTCGCTCAGCCAGTTGCGCCGCGCCTCGGCATAGCGCGCAAGTGCGGCTACTGCATCAATGGCGGGCTCCGCGCCGCGCAGCACGGCGATTCCCGCCGCGTGCAGTTGCGCCAACGCGGCTTCAGGCGCGGCGACCCAGCAAATCACCCAAGGTTTAGTTACTATCTTTTTGATTTTATTGAATATTTCAACGAGACGCTCGACATGGGCATCCATCAATTGCAGCCAGACGATGCCGATATGCACCTGAGGATCGGCCATGACGATGCGCATGCTGTCGAGCAGCAAATCGGGATCGGCGACAAACTGTCCGGTCACATCCACAGGGTTCACCGTGGTGCCGAAGCCCGGAATGACTTGCGCCAGGGCATCGCGCGTCTGTGCGGCGAGTTCCGCGACCTGCAGGCCCGTTTCCTCGGCGCGATCGGCCATCAGCACGCCGGCGCCGCCGGACTGCGTGACGATGCCGATGCCGTGTCCCGCCGGCAGTTTGCATGCGGCCAGCACTTCGACGATGTCGAGCATGTGTTCTTCGTTGCGCGCACGCGCGATGCCGAATCCACGCATCACGCCGTCGAACACCGCGTCAGCGCCGGCCAGCGCGCCGGTATGCGATGCCGCCGCTTTTGCGCCCGCCGCAGTGCGCCCGACCTTGGTCAAGGTCAGCGGCTTGCCCAGCGCCAGCGCCTGCTCCGCCAATGCTTTCAGGCCCGCGCCGTCGCGCACGCCTTCCAGATAGCCGGCACCGACGCGGATGCGTTCGTCATCGAGTACCGCACGCATCACCTGCACGAAATCGACATCGCATTCATTCCCGGTATTGACGAAATAGCCCAGCCCCAGAGCGCGCCGCCGCGCCAGCGCGGCAATCGCCGTGCCGAAAGCGCCGGACTGGGTGACGAAGGCCACCGAACCCGGCGGCGTTGCACCTTCGGCAAACTGGCCGAAGGTGGCGATGACCTGGTCAAAGGCGTTGATCAGCCCCAGGCAATTGGGACCGCACAGCCTCAAGCCGGCTTCGCGCGCCGCATCAGCAACTTCGCGCTCAAGCCGGCGCCCCGCTTCGCCCATCTCGGCGAATCCCGAACTGAAAATGACAGCAGCGCGTCCGCCGCGCTGCGCCAGCGCGCGTATGGATGCCAGTACCTGCGCCGCTGGCACGGCGATCACCGCCAGATCCGGCGCCTCCGGCAGCGCGGCAATGTCCGGATAGCAGCGCAATCCGGCGATCGATTCGTATTTGGGATTGACCGGAAAAATGCGTCCCTGGTAACCCTTCTGCTGCAGGAAGCGCAGCGTGCGGCCATTCACTTTGGAAAGATCGGCGGAAGCGCCGAGAATGGCGATCGACCGGGGACTGAGTAAAGTCTGCAAATTGTTCATTGGTTCGTATTGTGAAATTGCGGGGCCACGGGCCGTGTGTCACTATCGCACGACCTGTCTGAATTACAACACATTGGAGGAGACCGATGAAAAAGTTGATCTGGGCCAGCCTGCTGTCGCTCGCCGTTGCCTGTCCGCACGCAGTCGCGCAGCAGAATGAATCGCGGCTGTCCATCGGCACCGGCGGCACCGGCGGCGTGTGGTATCCGCTGGGCGGCGCGATGGCCAACATCCTGAGCAAAACCCTGCCCAACCTCGCGGTGACTGCCGAAGTCACCGGCGGCTCGGTCGATAACATCAGGCTGATTTCCACCGGTCAGTCAAAACTTGGTTTTTCGATGACGGATGCGGCATGGGACGCCCACCAGGGACAGGGCAAGTTCAAGGAGAAAGTCACGCTGCGCACGCTCGCAGTGTTCTATCCCCAGAAAAACCACGTGGTCACGCTGGAGGGCAGCGGCATCGAGAAAATGTCCGACCTCAGGGGCCGGCGCGTTTCCGTCGGCTCACCGGGCAGCGGCTCGGAAATCATTGCGCTGCGCGTGCTGGAGGCCTACGGCATCAATCCCGACAGGGACATCGTCAAGCAGCGTCTCGGCGTGGCCGAAGCCGTCAATGCGCTGAAGGATCGCAAGATCGATGCCTTCATCCACAACGCCGCCATACCGATTCCCGCGGTGGTCGATCTCGGCGCCTCGCCGGGAGCGAAAATAAAATTCATCGACCACAGCGATGCCGTCACCGAGATGAACAGGAAATACGGTCCGCTCTACAGCAAGGGCACGCTGCCGCAGAACACCTACCCCGGGCAGGGCAAGGATGCGGCCACGGTGGACGTATGGGCGGTGCTGCTGACAGACGACAAGATCAGCGAGCAAAGCGCCTACAACATCGTCAGGACGCTGTTCGAGAAAAAGTCCGACCTGATGCTGGTCGCCCGGGACACGGCGCACATGACGTTCGAGAACCAGTTCGGGGGCGCCTCACCGATCCCGTTCCATCCCGGCGCGCTGAAGTATTTTGCCGAGAAGGGTTTCAGGCCAAGGCCATGATCTGCATGGCCCGTCTCAATGCCGGCTGAGCCAGCGTTGATTCCGCTCGATTTCCACCAGGTCACGCAAGGTTTGTGCGCCATCCGTCATTGCCTGCGCCAGCACCACCTGCAGCAATTGTGCCGTGGCAAGCGCGTCGGCCAGCGCATTGTGCCGCGCATGGTTGACTATGCCGAACCGCTGCAGCCAGTCATCCAGCGTCTGTTTTGTACCGGCGCCGTCGAATACCGCCGGCGCCAGAAAAGCCAGGTCCAGCCAGGTATTGGCGGGCGGCTTGCCGATGGAATTCCGGGCTTCGCGATTGATCACCACCCGGTCGAAATCAGCGTGATACCCCACCAGCGGCGCGGCGCCCGCATATTCAAAAAACTCCAGCATGGCATCAGCGGGCGTCAAGCCGTTCATCTGGGTTGTGCCGTCGATGCCGTGAATCAGGATATTGGCGGTATTGCTGGCCTGCGGCTGACGGAAGATCACTTCAAAACTCTCGCTCAGGCATATGGTCTTGTTCTCGACGACAACGGCGCCGATGGAAATCAACCGGTCATGATTGGGTCTTAATCCGGTCGTCTCGACATCGGCCACGACAAAACGCAATGTCGCCAGCGGCGTGGCGCTGTCGATGGCGGGCAGCGCACGATAGGCGACCAGCGCGAGTTGTTGCTCCATATTCAACGCCGGCGATCTGCCGGTCAACCGACGCAGCCAGTTCATGGCATCCGCTTCATAGCTGATAGTCGAGCGCCAGCCGGCTCTGCAGCATGCGCGCCTGGCGGAAACTTTCCTTGAGGATGCGGCGATCGACTTCATTGAGTTGCGCCGGGGCGACGCGATTGACGTTTTTCGATCCTGCACCCGCCGCCAATTGGCCGCGCAACCGCAACGCCTGCAGGAAAAAGAATGCTTCAATCATCGATGCCACTTCCGTCGGCTGCATCTGCAGCCGCGAACCGGCCTGGCGCAGGCGCTGCGCGGTATTGGTATGAGCCACGCCGGTGGCCAGCGCCAAAACCCGCGCGGCGTCGGTAAACAGGCGAGTGCCGGATCCCTTCAGGTTGAGAGTACCCTTGAACTCCCCGTCATCTTCGGTTGCAAAATCGCTGATCAGGCCGAGCGGCGGCCGGGTTTCTAGCGCGTATTGCGCAAGCTGTCTCTGGAAGCGGCTGTTGATCTGTGTGAGGCCCAGCAGATGTTCGCGCAGCAGGTCGGCGAGCGATTCATCGCCGTGCAGCGGACGGAAATCGAAAAAAATCACCGCTTTGAGCAGCGCCTGCGGATCGGTATTGCTGATCCAGAAATCGAATTGCCCGCGCCACTCGTCGAGACTCAGGCACCATTGCGGATTGCCACCCATGATGTTGCCGGTACACAGCGGAAATCCGCAGGCATCGAGATCGCGATTGACCGCCTGCGCGAACGGCAGCAGTTTCGCCCGCGCAGCTTCCGTGGCCATGCCGTCAACATCAAAAATCAGGCCATTGTCCTGATCGGTGCTGATCGTCTGCTCATAACGCCCTTCGCTGCCGAACGCCAGCCAGCACCAGCGTATGCCGTCGAGCGGAAACTTCTGCTTTTCGATATCGAGTATGCGGCGCACCAGCGCATCGTTCAGTGTCGAAATGATCAGCGTCAGTTGTTCGGCGGCAACGCCCTGCCCGAGCATGTTGCGCACCAGCTGGCGGATATCGGCCGCCACGTCGCGCAACTCGGCCAGCGACCCCGTACTGGCCACTGTACGGTTGATGGCGCGCACGCTGACGCGCTGCAGGGCAAACAAATCGCGCTCGGTAACCATCCCGATCAACTGCTGCCCGTCGAGAACGGGAACGTGGCGTATGCCGTGATGTGCGATCAGCAGTGCGGCCTCATAGGCGCTGGCTTCTGCAGGCAGTGTGCGGGGATCGGGCGTCATGACGTCGCTGATCGGCACGTTGAGGTCACAGTTGCTGAGCACAACACGATCGAGCACGTCGTGCCGGGTAAATATGCCCAGTGGTTTGCCGCCGGCATCGACGACCAGCATCGAACCGATTTTTCGGCTCTGCATGGTCTGCAGCACATTGACCAATGGCGCATCCGGCCCGCAGGTCACCGGCGCGCGCGCGACCAGGGAGCGCAATGTCCGGTTCATCATCTGCTGCTCGTCTGCGGGCGATGACAGGTGCAGCTGGATCAGTTTACGCGACTGTGCAAGCAGGCTGGTCAGGTAGCGTGTGGCGTGGTTGCGGAACACCGCGCTGCGATCCAGCAGTTCCGGGAAAAGCGCTGCCGGCAATTCATAACAGAAAGTATCCGCAACGGCGGTATGCAGCGCCGTCACCGGACGTTTTTCCAGCATGGCACCGACGGAAAAACATTCGCCCGGCCCCAGATTGCTGAAAGAGACGTCGTCCCTGTGCGCGGCATTAAAAGCCGCCACCTGTACTGTGCCGCGCTGGATGATGTAGAACACCGCGGGCATGCCCTGCGCCGGGTCGAGAATGACCGTGTCTTTCGGGTAGTAGCCGAGATTGACATGCGCCACGAGAAAGCACAGCGCGTCTTCTTCCATCTGCCCGAACGGCGGATACCGTCGCAGAAAATCCGCAACAGCATCGGCAACCGCCGCAGCAGCACCGCCGACAACCGGATTAACCATGATCCAGCCTTATCCTTACCCCGGATCAGCGGACGACCAGTACCGGCACCTTGCTGTGGGTCAACACCTTGACGGTTTCGCTGCCGAGCAGCAGGCTGGCAAGTCCTCGCCGGCCGTGCGACGCCATGACGATCAGGTCACATTTGCGCTTGCGCGCAAGATCGATGATCAGCTTGTACGGCAAATCGCCGAACATCACCACGGTGTCATTCTTCAGGCCTGCCTTGTCCGCATGCTTCGCAGCCATCGCAAGCAGGCGCGCGGCGCCGGCCTTGGCCTCTTTTTCGTAACGCCCCTTGAGTTGCGCGCTCATCGGCACCGCAAAGCTCTCATCGGCGAGCATCTGGAACTCCGGCACGATGGTCACTATCGTGATCTGCGCCCCCAGCGCCTTGGCGAGGCTGATACCGCGCACGACCGCGCGATCCGACAGCCGGGAACCGTCCGTGGGCAACAGAATATGCTTGTACATGGCTTGCCTCCTGGTTGAGTCAGCGTTCAATACCGCATCAATACTGCACCGACGCTGATCAGCCTAGCATGGCAACCCTGCCCGCTTTTGACCGAGATCAAGAAAACGTCGGTGCGCTGGTCAAATCAGTGTGGCTTATTCGCCAAATGCGGCGGCACCGGCAGTGAAATCACGTCGATGCCTTCTTCGCGCAAGGCGGAGACTTCCTTGGCGGACGCCGTGCCGCGGATATGCCGTTCCGGCGCTTCCTTGTAATGAATCCGCCGCACTTCCTCCGGGAAAGCCCTGCCGACGTCTTCCGTATTCTCGACAATGCGCGAGATCAGCCGGAGTACCTTGGCCGGATCAAAATTGGCGTATTGCGCGGCGCCACTGGTTGCACTTTGCTGCTGTGCATCCGCAGGCTGTGCGGTGTGACCGGTGTTAAGCCGCGCTGCAGTCACCAATCGCTGGACGGCCTGACTGCCGCACAGCGGGCAACTCAGCAACTGCTCTTTCTGCTGGCGCTCGTAGTCTTCGCTTGAGGAAAACCAGCCCTCAAAACGGTGGTCGTTGTCGCAGCCGAGGTCAAATACGATCATGGTTCTCAGAGCGCCTAACAGAATGGTGGGCGAGACCGGACTCGAACCGGCATGGCTTGCGCCGAGGGATTTTAAGTCCCTTGTGTATACCAATTTCACCACTCGCCCCGTATACCAAAGATAACATCGGGACCGGGCCTCGCTACTCGTGTTTCAAGCTGGAGGCGGGGGTCGGAATCGAACCGGCGTACACGGCTTTGCAGGCCGCTGCATGACCACTCTGCCACCCCGCCG
>CAZAOZ010000038.1:0-30791 GCA_964486865.1 uncultured Bordetella sp. | reverse complement strand
GCGGCATGGGCCATCACATCGGCAATGCCGCGACCAGCGAACTGTGGTCCGACATCTGCAACGAACTGATCCATCGCGTATGCACGCTGTATCCGCAGAACTTCGTCGGCGTCTGCCAGCTGCCGCAAAGCCCGGGCGTGCGGCCCGACAACTGCATCGCCGAACTTGAGCGCTGCATCAACGAATACGGCTTCATCGGCTGCAACCTGAACCCGGATCCTTCCGGCGGTTACTGGACCGACCCGCCGCTGACCGACAAATGGTGGTATCCGTTCTACGAAAAACTGGTCGAGCTCGACGTGCCGGCGATGGTGCATGTCAGCGCGTCGTGCAACCCGGCCTTCCATTTCACCGGCGCGCACTACATCAACGGCGACACCACAGCGTTCATGCAGTTCATCACCGCGGATCTGTTCAGGGACTTCCCCACGCTGCGGTTCGTCATCCCGCACGGCGGCGGCGCGGTGCCCTACCACTGGGGCCGTTACCGCGGCCTGGCGCAGGACATGGGCAAGCCGACACTGAAGGAACACCTGCTCAACAACGTCTGGTTCGACACCTGCGTCTATCACCAGGCCGGCATCGACCTGCTGACCCGGGTGATCCCGGCCGACAACATCCTGTTTGCATCAGAGATCGTCGGCGCGGTGCGCGGCATCGACCCGGAGACGGGGCATTACTACGACGACACCAAGCGCTACATCGACCAGGTTGACGGTCTCAGCGCGGCGGACAAGCAAAAGATTTTTGAAGGCAATGTGCGCAAGGTATATCCGCGGCTTGCGCAGCGGGCGACGTAAGACTTGCCGACATGGAGTCGGCCCGGGCATGCGGGCAGTGTTTCATCATCTAACATTCGGCACAATGCGCCCGGAGGAAGTCCCCTTGGGGGGCGCCCCGGAGGTAGTCCCCTTGGGGGGCGCTGCGCTTATTGCACCCTGCTTCCTGGTGCACAAAGAACGATCAGTTGACCTCAGGCCGCACCGGCAACAGGAGCGGCAGCAACTGGCCGCTTGTGCCGCGGCAACCAGAGCGCCAGCGGGATTGCGAGAAAACCGATCGCGGAGGCGACGAGTATGGCCGAGGTGTAATTGCCGGAGTGGTCGAACAGCGCACCACCGATCCAGCCGCCAAGCGCCATGCCGGTGCTGCCGCCGATCATCTGGAACGAAAAAATAGAACTCAGTGGCGCCTTCGGGCCGAACATCTGCCGGTTGATGATCGGGAATCCGACCATCTCGCCGCCGTAACAAATGCCGAAAAAGACCGCGAAGGCGTAGAAGTGCCATACCTCCGTGGCAAAAAGCAGGAGCAGGATCGACAGGCTCTGCCCGAAGATCGCTCCCGAAAGGATGGTTCGCCCGCCGAAACGCTCGGTGAGCAGCGAGAAACCGAAGCGGCTGAAAATCGATACGCCGGCGATCGTGCTCAGCACACCCGCCGCCTGCAATCCCGGAATCCCGTGGTGGGTGGCCATCGAAACGCCGTGCGCAAGAATCACGGCATGCCCGGCGCAGCCGAGGTGGTGGCATCCCATCAGCAACCACACCGGCTTGCGGGAAAGCACCGAACGCAGGCTCACGGCAGCGCCGGACATCTGCTTGTCCTTCGCCGCATCCCCTGCACCATAGGCCGTCAACCCCATCTCGGCCGGACTGGTCCGTATGAACCAGGAAAAGAACAGAAGAATCACGCCGAAGGCCAGGCCGATCACCAGAAACGCCGACTCCCAGCCGCGGTTCTCGATCATCCAGCGGAACAGCAGCGCAAAAACCACCGGGCCCAATCCCAGCCCGGCCCAGTAGATGCCCAGCGCGAGTCCCATTTTCTGGTTGAACCAGCGGGTCACGATGACCGGCAGCAGCACCACGAAGGCCGCATTGCCCAGGGCGCCGACAAACACGCCGTAAATGACATAGAGATGCCACAACTCCTGGATCATCCCGAGCAGGACCGTGCCCGCAGAAATCATCAGCGACGCGCCGAGCATCAGCGTGCGCGCGCTGTAACGGTCGCCGAGCCAGCCGAATATCAGCATCGCAGGCATGCTGCAAAGGAATGCCAGCGAGTAGGCCAGGCCGATGTCGCCGCGCTTCCAGTCGAATTTCTCGACCAGCGGATCAACGAGCACGGCGAACGACGCTGAATCGGCGCGGCTGACGACGCCCAGTACGCAGGCCGCCGCGAGAATGATCCAGGCGTGATGTACCCCGGATTTCCGGAGGGATGTCATGGACGGAATGTTTTCCCTGAAAGAAGTCAGGCGAGCGCGGGACGCATCAACAAACCAAGTATTTGTTTTTAAACACTATTTTATTCGGATGCAATCCCCGGCACCGGCCGCCGCTTTTCAAGATGGAAGCGCACCAGCGCGGCGAGGCGATACATGCCGTGCACGAACTTGCCGTAGGGCATGGTCAGGAACAGTGCGAGCACAAAGCCCAGATGTATTGCGAGCCAAGTACCCATCGCACCGCTTTCACGCCAGATCAGCAGTCCGAGGCCGGTCAGGCTGATCATGAACAGCAGCACCAGAAAACCCGCATCCATGCCGGCCTGTTCCGGCACCTTGAATTCGGGATCGCGCTGATGCTTGATCCAGAGCAATCCCGCAGGCCCGATCAACAGTCCGATACCGCCGACAGTGCCGAGCAGCACCGGCAGGCTCCAGAACGGATACGGCGCCGGCAGTTTCAGCACGTAGTGATAGACCGTGGCCACGCTGGTCGCGGCGAAGCACAGCAGAAAACCGTAGAACGTGAGGTGGTGAAAGGTCTTGCGCGCAAACGACTGCTGTTCGGTCGGATAGGTGCAGCCTTCGTTCTCGCCGCCGCCGTCCAGGTATTTCAGCGTCAGCGCATCATGCACGCCCTCGCCCAGCGGTTTCGCCTTGAAAAAATCCGCCAGGTCTTCGTCCATGGACGGCCAGAAGCGGACAAAGCCCATCAGCAATGCGATCGCCACGAACACCGATACCGTGCCGAACACGGCCACCATCAGGTTGTGCGGCATCAAGGCATAGAACGAGCCCTGCGCATCCGCGTGAGCCGCAAAAAAACGCGCCGGGTCCGACAGCGCGCCGGCCAGCCAGAACAGCAGCGCAATGCTCAGCGCCGAGACCAGGCTGACCGCCACGCCGTTTTTTTCGTACAACGCACCGAGAAAACCCGGCCATGCATATTTGCGGTAGGTCCGGCCGCGCACCTTGGCCATCAGCTTCGGGAAATTCACCTGGAATTCATGCGGCGGCGCGAACTGGCAGGCGTACAGGCAGGAGCCGCAGTTGTGGCACAGGTTGCCGAGGTAATGGATGTCGCTCTCGGTGAACTCCAGCCGCCGCGCCAGCGCCGGAAACACCGCGCAGTAACCCTCGCAGTAACGGCAGGCGTTGCAGACGCGCAGCACGCGCTGTGCATCCGCGATCAGTTCATCGAGGGACATCGGCTGGTCTTCAGCCGCGTACATGTTTAGCCGCCTCCTCGCCTGCGATGCGCCCGAACGTGGTGCCGATGGACATGCCGATGCCTGCAAGGTAGCCCTTGCCGAGTACGTTGCCCGCCATGATTTCCCCTGCCGCGAATATGTTTTTGCAGGGCTTGCCGTCCTGCAGGATCATCCGCGACTGGTCATCGACGGTGACACCGAGATAAGTGAAAGTGATTCCGGGCCGCAGCGGATAACCGAAAAACGGCGGTGTATCGATTTTCAGCGCCCAGTGGGTTTTCGGCGGCGTGAGGCCTTCAGTGACGCAATCATCCTGGATGGTGTGATCGAAGGTGCCGGGGCGCACCGCGGCATTGAATTCGGCGACCGTCTTTTCCAGCGCATCCGGGCTGATTTCCAGCCTGGTCGCCAGTTCGCGCAGCGAATTGGCGCGGATGGGTGGATACACCGGCGGCATGAACTTGCCCATGGCCTTGGCATCGATGATCGAATAGCCGATCTGGTCGGGCTGCCCCGCGACCAGGCGGCCCCAGACCGCGTAACGCTTGGGCCAGAAATCCTCGCCCTCGTCGTAGAAGCGCTGCGCGTGCTTGTTGACCACGATGCCCAGCGATACCGCATCGACGCGGGTGATGATGCCGCCGTCGAATTTGGGTGAACGTGCGTCGATGGCCACGCAGTGGCCCTGCGTTGCGTCGCTGACGGTTTTGGCGCCCGCGGCGATCAGCAGCTTCAGCACGTCGCCGCGGTTGTAGGGCGTGCCCCGCACCAGGAAGTTGTCGGCCGCAGGCCCCCAGGCCTCTTTCAGCCATTCGAGGTTGGCCTGGAAACCGCCGCAGGCGATCACCACCGATTTGGCGCGCACCCGATGTTCGGCGCCTTCATGAGTAAACGTGGCCGACTTGAAGCTGTCGCCGTCGATCTCGAGCCCGGTGACCTTGGCTTCGTAATGAATTTCGATGCCGAGCTGTTCGGCGGAATGGTAATAGGCATTGACCAGCGCCTTGCCGCCACCGAGGAAAAACGCATTGGTGCGCGACAGGTGCAGCGTGCCGCCCAGCGGCGGCTGGAAGCGCACGCCGTGTTTGTACATCCACGGCCGGCAGGATGAAGTATGTTTGAACATCAGGCGCGTCAGATGTTCATCGGTCAGGCCGCCGGTGACTTTGAGCACGTCCTGCCAGTATTCCTCTTCGGAATAAACGCCGGTGAGTATGTCCTGCGGCTCTTCGTGCATGCAGCGCAGGTTGCGGGTGTGGCGGCTGTTGCCGCCGCGGAACGGTTTGGGCGCGGCTTCGAGCAGCAGCACGCTGCAGCCGGCTTCGCGCGCCATCAATGCCGCGCACAGGGCAGCGTTGCCGCCGCCGACTACCAGTACGTCCCGGATTTGTTCAGTATTCATCATGATGGTGCGCACAAAATGTGGGCGGATTATACGGGGCGCCGCCGCGCAATCCAACGACCGGGATTCACATCGTGAACAACTACATCACAAACAATTCATCCACGGTCAATCGCCGCGGGATCAGGCCCTGTTGATGGGTGTACTGAATAATCAATTCAAGAGTCGGCCGCAGCGCCTCGACACCGGAGCGGATCGAGGCGCGGCCCGGCATATCCGCCGGCGCCGCTGCAGCACTGGCATCGAGCAGGCGCAGGACTTCCGCGCCCACCCACGGCTGCGCGCGGGCGATGCGCTGATGGACCACCATCACATGGTTGAGCGGCAGCACGCCATGACGTAAGCACCACTGTGCCAGCGCCGCCTGCGGATCGGGAATCAGGAATTTCAGCCGCGTCCCGTCCACCTCTTTCGCCGACACCACCCCGGCGTCGAGTTCACCGGCGAGCAGCATGCCGGACAGCGTCTTGCCCTGCGGCGCCCGCGTCACGTTCGCCGGCTCAATGCATTCCGGCACATGCGGATCCTCGAAAGTAACCCAGTTGATCCGGTTCAGATCGACGCCGTGATCATTGGCCAGAATCCCGCGCACCCAGGTCACCGTGGTCACCGAATGCGCGCGGATGCCGACACGGCGGCCGTGCAGATCGGCAGGTTTCAGTTCGCCGCGTGCCGCGTTGCAGGCAATGCAGGGATGCGGCGGTATGGCCATGACCACGGTGGGCAGCAACACCACCGGTTTGCCCCAGGCCAGGGCCTGCAGATAAGTGACGATGGCCAGTTCGGCAACGTCGAATTCACCGCGGATCACCGCCTTGAATGCGTTCTGCGGCAGCTTCACGTCGGCGTAGTCAAACGTCAGGCGCGGCGACGCCACGGCACCCGATTTCAGCGCCGCGGTATTGGGATAGTCGCCGAGCAGGGTGCGCAGGCGCAAGGAGTCAGAAACCGTAGTCATTGATCAAGAGCCCCTAATTATCCGCGCACTAGCGCAGTCACCCCAAGCTGGTTTTATAATGGGACAACCCGTCATCGCAACGCGGGCATGAACAATACCAGAGGATCGGAGGAGATCGACATGTCTCAGTTCGCCCACCCGCATCGCACACTGACCGCCGTAGCGGCGGTGCTGCTCGCGCTGACCGGAACCTGCGCCGTCGCGGAGGACTACCCTGTCCGCCCCGTGCGCATCATTGTCGGCTTCCCGCCCGGCGGCGCCACCGATCTGGTCGCACGCATCATGGCGCCCAGGCTCATTGAAATCTGGAAACAACAGGTGATCATCGACAATCGCGCCGGCGCCAACGGCACCATCGGCGCGGATATTGCGGCCGATGCCACACCGGACGGCTACAGCCTGCATCTGGGCACGCTGGGCGCTCTGGTCATCAGCCCGACGATCACCAAGGTCGGCTACAACCCGCTGAAAGACTTTGCGACCATCACCATGGCCGTGCAATTGCAGAACCTGTTCATCACGCATCCGACGCTGGCTGTCAAATCCATACCGGATCTGATCGCATTGGCGAAGAAAAAACCCGGCGCACTGAATTACGCCTCATCGGGGCTGGGCAGCCCCGGTCATCTCGCCGGCGAACTGTTCAAGACCATGGCCAAGATCGACATGCTGCACATCCCGTATAAAGGCGGCGGTCCGGCGCTGACCGACTTGCTGGCGAACCATGTGCCGGTATTCGTATCGGTGATTTCGACCGGCGTGCCGCCGGTGAAATCCGGCCGTGCCACAGCGCTGGCGGTTACCGGCGCAAAACGCTCGGTGGCGCTGCCCGATGTGCCCACCGTCGCCGAGACGCCGGGCCTGAAGGGTTACGAAGCCAGCAACTGGTACGGCATGCTGGCGCCCGCGGGCACGCCGAAACCCCTCATCGACCGCCTGCACAAGGACATCACTGCCGCACTCAACGCGCCAGTGGTCCGCGAACAACTGCTGGCCAACGGCATAGAGTCCGCAGCTTCCACGCCGGCGGAATTTTCCGCCTACATCCAGTCGGAAACGCTGAAATGGGACAAGGTGATCCGCGCGGCAAACCTGAAGGCGCAGTAACCGCGCATCAAGTCTTGAAGAATGAGCTGATTTCGTCGTACACCATGTCCGGCACCTGCTCCGCCGGATAATGCCCGCAGGGCAGCGGCTTGATGCGCTGGATGTTTGCAGCGTACTGCGGCCATGCCGTGCGCGGATTGAAATGTTTCTCGGTGTGGCTTTGCTCGCCCCAGTACACCGCGGTCGGGCACTGGATTTTGCGGCCGGCGTTGAAATCCTCGGTATCCATGGCCATGTCCACCGTCACCGCCGCGCGGTAATCCTCGCATACGCCGTGGATGTTTTCCGCAGTGCAGACGCGGGCGTATTCCTTCAGCGTCTCCTCCGAGAACCCCCCTTTGCCGATGCCGAGCTTGGTCAGCTTCTGTTTGATGTAGTAATCGTATTTCCCCTCGATCAGCTTCTCCGGAATGTCATAGGCCTGCGCCATGAAAAACCAGTGCGAGGAATTGAGAGCCCACTGCCAGGTCCCGTGGGTCAGCATGTGATGCGTGGGCAGAATGTCGAAGCTGGCGAATTTCTGCACCTTGTCCGGATGATCCAGCGCCATGCGAAATGCAGTGCGCGCGCCGCGGTCATGACCGGCCACGCAGAATTTGTCAAAACCGAGATGCCGCATGACATCGACCTGATCCTGCCCCATGCGCCGGAAGGAATAATTGCTGTGATCCGGTTTGCCGCGCGGTTTGCTGCTGTCGCCATAACCGCGCAGGTCGGTGACCACCACGGTGAAATCCTGGGCCAGCCGCGGCGCGACGATGTGCCAGTGCACATGCGTCAGCGGATTGCCGTGGATCAGCAGGATCGGCGGCCCGTTGCCGCCGTAACGCAAATTGATTTTGACTTCGGGATCACTGGTCTGAATCTGGGTGTGCTTGAAACCTTCGAACACGGCATGACTCCCGGATGAATGCGAGCCGCGATGCTAACGCACTGCGTCCATCACTGCATTCGCATGCCCGGAATATGAACACTCACGCACGGAATAATTCCGCGTCCTTGATGCGGTAACACGCCATGCACGCGTGCTAACATCGGCGCCCTTGCCGCTGCCGCGCACGGCATCATGACTGCAGCCTGCAATGCGCTAGCTGCACTCTTGAATATTCAATAAAATCAACTAATTACTTTAAATCCTGAAGAGGCTGCCGCATCATGTTCAATCCATTCAAACCGCTGGAGCATATCCACGCCGAAGTCTTCACCTCCATGCCCGGCAAGTTCCGCAAAAAAAGCCGCAGCGCCTGGTCCGATCCGAACCGGCAGAACGCCGAGGTTGAATGTTTTCTGGAAGCACCCGCCTTCGATCGCGCCGGCAATCTCTATGTCTGCGACATTCCGTTCGGCCGCATTTTCCGCATCACGCCCAAGGGCGACTGGGATCTGGTGATCCAGTATGACGGCTGGCCCAACGGCATGAAATTCCACAAGGACGGTCGGCTGTTCATTTGCGACTACAAGGAAGGCCTGCTCACGCTCGACATCATGACCGGCAAGCTGGAGAACGTGCTGCGCACGGCTTACAGCGAAAGCTTCAAAGGCCTCAACGATCTGCACTTTGCATCGAACGGCGATCTCTACTTTACCGACCAGGGCCAGACCGGCATCGCCGATCCGACGGGCCGCGTCTTTCGCCTGAAAGCCAACGGCGAACTGCGCCGGCTGCTTGAAAACGGCCCCAGCCCCAACGGCATCACCCTTTCCACCACGGAAAAACATGTCTATGTCGGCATGACCCGCTCGAACTCGGTGTGGCGCCTGCCGCTGATGGCCGACGGCTCGGTGTCCAAAACCGGGCTGGCCATCCAGCTCTCCGGCGGTGTCGCCGGACCCGACGGCATTGAAATGGACGGCGAAAACGGTTTGCTGGTGTGCCAGTTAGGCGTCGGCATCTGGCGCTTTGACGCCAACATGCTGCCGACGCACCTGATTTCGTCCAAAGACCATGACCGGCATCACCACCTCGACAATGTCGCCTTCGGCGGTGCGGATCACAAGCAGATATTCATTACCGAAGCGCTGACCGGCGACGTGCTGACGGCGAAGGTGCCATTCACCGGGAAAAAAATGTACGGGCATCAATAAAGGTCAGCAATCTTGAAACTGCTCGTATTGCCCGGCGACGGTATCGGCCCGGAAATCACCACGGCCACGCTGGCGGTGCTTGATCGCGCCAGCGCCCGCTTCAAGCTGGGCCTCGAATGGGATATCCGGGACATCGGCTTTGTTGCGCTGAAGCAGCACGGCTCGACGTTTCCGGAAGTCATTCAGCAGGCCGCGCGCACCGCGCCGGGCATCATCCTCGGCCCGGTATCGCACCTGGATTACCCGCCGAAGGAACAGGGCGGCATCAATCCTTCGGGCTGGCTGCGGGTGCAACTGGATCTGTTCGCCAATATCCGTCCGGCGAAATCGCGCATGGGCGTGGGCCTCACCGGCAAGCCGGTGGATCTGGTGATTTTCCGCGAATGCACCGAAGGTTTTTACGGCGACCGCAACATGTTCATGGGCCGCGGTGAATTCATGCCGACCGAGGATGTCGCCATCGCCATCCGCAAGGTCACGGCAAAGCAAAGCCGGCGCATCGCGGAAGTGGCTTTCGCATGGGCGCGCAAGCGGCGCAGGAAAGTCACTGCCGTCCACAAGGCCAATGTGCTGCACATGTCCGACGGCCTGTTTCTGCGCGAAGTGCGCGCCGTGGCGAAAAATTATCCCGACGTGCAGCTCGACGAGAAAATCGTCGATGCCATGGCCGCGCTGCTGGTGCGCAACCCGACGCAGTTCGACTGCATCGTCACCGGCAACATGTTCGGTGACATCCTGTCGGACGAAGCTTCGGAAATTTCCGGCGGGCTGGGCATCGCCGGCTCGACCATGACCGGTGACACCGCCTGCTGCGCGCAGGCCCAGCACGGCTCGGCGCCCGACATCGCCGGGCAGGACAAGGCCAATCCGGTGTCGCTGATGCTGTCGGCGGCCATGCTGCTGGAATGGCTGGCGATGCGGCACCAGCGTCCGGAATTCGACGCCGCAGCCAAAGCCATTGAAGCAGCTATCGACGCCGCGCTGCAATCTCCGCTTACGCGCACCGTGGATCTCGGCGGCAAACTGGGCACCAAAGCCTACACCGCACAAATCGTCGGCGCGCTCTGAGCGCATCACTCAGCAAACAAAAAGCCGCTGCGAACATCGCAGCGGCTTTTTTACTGCAGTAGTTCGGGTTATTTGTTGATGTCACCCATGCACAGGTACTTCACCTCGACAAACTCCTCAATGCCGTATTTGGAGCCTTCACGGCCGATGCCGGACTCCTTGATGCCGCCGAAGGGCGCGATTTCATTGGAGATGATGCCGACGTTGATGCCGACAATGCCCGATTCCAGGCCCTCGGCGATGCGCCAGATGCGGCCGATGTCGCGACTGTAGAAGTACGCGGCGAGGCCGTATTCGGTATTGTTCGCCAGTTTCAGCAACTCGTCTTCAGTCTTGAAGCGATAGAGCGGCGCCACCGGGCCGAAGGTTTCCTCGTGCGTCACTTTCATGTCGGTGGTCACATTGGCGAGCACCGTGGGCTGGAAAAACTGCCCGCCCTTGTCGTGGCGCTTGCCGCCGGTCAGCACTTTCGCGCCCTTGGCCAGTGCGTCTTCGATGTGCTCCTCGACTTTTTCGACGCCCTTCATGTCGATCAGCGGACCTTGCGTGTTGCCGTCCTCCAGGCCGTTGCCGACTTTCATCTGCGACACCTTGTCAGAGAGCATTTTTGCGAACTGGTCATAAACGCCGTCCTGCACCAGGATGCGGTTGGCGCAGACGCAGGTCTGCCCGGTATTGCGGAACTTGGAAGCCATCGCGCCTTCAACGGCCGATGCCAGGTCTGCATCATCGAATACGATGAACGGGGCATTGCCGCCCAGTTCCAGCGACACTTTTTTCACGGTGCTCGCGCATTGCTGCATCAGCAGCTTGCCGACTTCGGTCGAACCGGTGAACGTGAACTTGCGCACCAGCGGATGCGTGGTCAGTTCCTTGCCGATCGGGCCCGAGGATCCGGTTACCACCGACAACACGCCTTTCGGAATGCCGGCGCGCTCGGCCAGTTCGCACAGCGCCAGCGCCGAATACGGCGTCTGTGAAGCAGGCTTGATGACCATGGTGCAGCCGGCAGCCAGCGCCGGTCCGGCCTTGCGCGTGATCATGGCGTTCGGGAAATTCCATGGCGTCACTGCCGCGCACACGCCGATCGGCTGCTTGATGACGACTATGCGCTTGTCCGGCGCGTGCGTCGGGATGGTGTCGCCGTAGATACGCTTGCCTTCTTCGGCAAACCATTCGATGAACGAGGCGCCGTAGGCAATCTCGCCGCGCGACTCGGCGATCGGCTTGCCCTGCTCAACCGTCATCAGTTTCGCCAGGTCTTCCTGGTTGGCCATCATCAGCTCAAACCATTTGCGCAGGATATTGGAGCGCTCCTTGGCGGTCTTGGCGCGCCACGCCGGCCATGCGGCGTTGGCGGCCTCGATTGCCCGCCGCGTTTCTGCCGCCCCCATCTTCGGCACCGTGCCGACCTGCTCACCGTTCGCCGGGTTGTGCACTGCAATGGTGGATTTGTCGTCGGCATCAACCCACGCGCCGTCGATATAACACTGCTGGCGGAACAGGCTCTTGTCTTTCAGTTCCACCGCCGGTTTGGCTTTCTGCAACATGTGTAACTCCTTGCTGGATCTGGCAAAAATTCAGGAAAAATCCGGAAAGACCATGAATCGCATAGGGCATTTCATGGCGATTGGCGCAGTATAACAAACGCATTTCGGCCAATCTTTGACTTGTCACATATCCGCACCAAGGGTCAAGCCGGCTCAGCGTTGTGCCGTAACCACACTACCTGCGTCTGACAGCGTTGCGCGGCATCAGTCCCGCAAATGGTTGTTATAATGAAGAAAAGCCGCACATGTTGCGGCACAACAACAAGGGGTAGTACATGTTTCACCTCGTCCGGCGCCTGCTGCTGGTTTGCGCCTTCGCAGGATGCTCAGTGCTCAGCGGCTGCGCCACCACCGGTGATCCGCGCGACCCGCTGGAGTCGATCAACCGCGGCATCTACCACTTCAACGACGGTGTGGACACCATGCTGGTGAAGCCGCTGGCGGAAGTCTATCGCGGCGTGGTACCTCCGCTGGTGCGTACCGGCGTCAACAACGTGTTTTCCAACCTGAACGACGTCATCGTCGCACTCAATAACCTGCTGCAGGGGAAATTCGATGCCGCGCTGTCCGATATCGCGCGCATCATGATCAATACCACTGTCGGCCTGCTCGGCATTTTCGACATCGCCACCGAAGCCGGCCTGGAAAAACATGACGAGGATTTCGGCCAGACGCTGGGCTACTGGGGTATCGGCGACGGCCCCTACCTGGTGCTGCCCTTTCTCGGCCCGCGCAATCTCCGCGATACCGCCGGCCTGGTCGGCGATATCAAGGCTGATCCCGTGACATACATTGATCCGACGCGCGACCGCAACGCCGCTCTCGGCCTGCGGCTGGTAGCACAGCGCGAAAGGCTGCTGAATGCCAGTAAAGTGCTGGAAGTCGCAGCGCTTGACGAGTACGCCTTCGTGCGCGATGCCTACCTGCAGCGGCGGCGCAACCTGATTTACGACGGCAATCCGCCGCGGGAAAAAGATGACGGCGCCAGCGCGCCCCGCGATATCGGCCCGGTGGTGGAGCATGCGCCCCGGAACGAGCCGGCCTTGCTGTGGAGCGGCATGCCGCCGACGCCGGCTGAAGAAGAGCTGCTCCGGTTGCGCCCGGCGGAACCGTCTGTCACGGCACCCGCGGCTGAAACATCCCGCGTCGTGCGCCTCTGGCTGCCGCCGCGCTAACGCAGTCCGGCGCCGTTCCGGGCCAGCCCTCCCAAGCCGCCCGGTGCAGTTCCGGGCTAAGCCACTCGCTTCTGCTGCCCGGCGCCCTTCCGGGCTAAGTCATCTACACCGCCGGCGTCGCGCCCGGCGTCGCTTTTTTCACGTTATCCATCACCGCCATCGCCGAACTGACCAGCGTTGCCACGTCAGCCACGTTCGCCGGCACGATCAGCGTGTTGTTGGTGCGCGCGAGATGCGCAAAGGCGTTGACGTAGAGCTTCGCCACTTCCAGGTTGGCCGCCTGATTGCCGCCGGGACCGTTCAGCGCGCCGGCCACCGCAGAGATGGCCGTCGCCGTCGCGTCAGCAATCAACTGGATGCGCGCCGCCTCGCCCTGCGCGCGGTTGATCGCCGCGGTCTTGTCGCCCTCGGATTTCAGCACCGCGGCCTGCTTCTCGCCATCAGCCAGATTGATTTCCTCCTGCCGCTGGCCTTCCGACTTGGCAATCAGGGCGCGTTTCTCGCGTTCCGAGGTAATCTGCGCCTGCATCGCGCGCAGGATCGCTTCCGGCGGCGTCAGGTTCTTGATTTCGTAGCGCAGCACCTTGACACCCCAGGTGCGCCCGGCTTCGTCGAGCACCGCGACCACCTGACGGTTGATCTCGTCGCGACTCTCGAACGTCTTGTCGAGTTCCATCTTGCCGATTTCAGAGCGCAGCGTGGTCTGCGCGAGCTGGGTAACCGCCGAGACGTAATCGGACGAGCCGTAGGATGCAAGCTTCGGATCGGTGACCTGGTAATAAATGATGCCGTCCACGCCCAGTTGCGTGTTGTCGCGCGTGATGCACACCTGCTCCTGCACATCCAGCGATGTTTCCTTGAGTGAATGCCGGTAGGCGACGCGGTCGAGGAACGGCACGATCACATTCAGCCCCGGCTCGAGCACGCTGTTGTATTTGCCCATCCGCTCCACCACCCAGGCCATCTGCTGCGGCACCTGGCGGATCGATTCAATGGCCACCACCACGCCCAGCGCCACCACGAAAAACGGCACGGCAAATGAACGCTGATCAAACGCGATCAGCAGGCCGGTCATGAACACCACGATGATCAGTTTTGGAAACATGGCTACTCCCTCTCAATGTTTCGGAACAACGAATGAAGCCGGAAAAACGGGATCGAAAATTCAGGACGGCTTTACGGCGGACACGCGCAGCGTGTTGCCCTGCACCGCATGGATGTAGAACACCTTGCCGTCGGGCGCTCGCTCGCCGAACACTTGAGCTTCCCATTGCGCGTTGCGATATTTGACCCGCGCCAGACCATCCGCCTCGCTGATCCAGGATTCCAGCGTCACGCTCTGGCCGACATCCAGCGCAGCACGTTCCCCCGGCACGGATTTGCCGCGAAAACGATTGATCAGAAGCACGCCGGCTACCGTCACCGCTGCGGTAATGACCGCCTGCACCCAGAAAGACTGGCCGAACCAGGCCGCTGCTGCCGCCGCCAGGGCCGCGATGCCCAGCACCAGCAGATAAAACGTGCCGGTCAGCATTTCGACGATGATCAGGGCAATGCCGGCAATCACCCACAACAGATAAGCATCCATCCTCATACCCCCGCTAACGTTTCATTGCTCAGACACACAGCATAACAAACCTGTGCGGAGATCAGTTCAGTCGCGCCACCTTCGACGCGAGCTCGGCGATCTGCTTGCGGATGCTCCCCGCATCCGCCGCGCCCGGGCAGTGCTTCAGATAGGAGTTGAAATCGCCCAGCGCCGCGCGGAAACATTCGAGTTTCAGGTAGATGCCGCCGCGGTCGCGGTACTCCTCGCCGGCGTCCGGCTGCAATGCCAGCAGGCGTTCGCTGGACGACAGCGCCCGCAGCCAGTCACCCTGCTTGGCATATATGCCCTTCAGGTTGCGCAGCATGCGCGCGAGGATGTCCTTGTGAGTGGCAGCGCTCAGCAGATGCGCCAGCACGGCCTCATCAACGTCGGTGGTGCTGCCCGCGGCGCGCAGCCGCTGCTGCAGCTCATCGACGCTCAGCGACACGCCGTGGCTGTACGGGTCGAGTATCACCACGCCGTCGCGCAGCGTACACTTGACCAGAAAATGTCCGGGAAAAGATACGCCGTGCAGGCCGATGCCGATGCGCCGGCCGATTTCGATATAGACCACCGCCAGCGTGATCGGAATGCCCAGCCGGCGCTCGATCACGTCGTTGAGATAACTGTTGCGCGGATCGTAGAAATTGTCGCTGTTGCCGCTGAAACCCAGCTCATTGAACAGATAGCGATTGAGTGCAAACAGCTTTTCCGCGGTTGGCATGTCGGGACGCAGCCTCGCGCGCAGGCGATCCGCCATGTCCTGCAGGCGGTCGAGATAGCCGGCCACGGCAAGTTCCGGATATTCACCGGCGGCGATCCACAACGCGCCTTCGGCCAGCGAAACATCCTCGTCCGGCAAACGGGCAATGCGCTGCCATTCAGCGGCCGCGCGCGCCTCGGCGGAATAACCGGTTCCCGCCGGGCCACTCATCAGATGCGCCTCGCCAGCGGCAGATTCATCAGCAGATTCTGCGGTTTCACGCGCAGATTGCCTTCCGGCGTCATAGCCATGCCGAGAAAGACCGGCGCACCTTCGAGTTCAGGCTGCAGTGCGGAAGCGTCGGCGAACGCCATGCGGAACAGGCCGACGACGCGGCGCATGCGGTCTTCATCAACCTCCGCGCCGGCATAAATGTCGTTGAGCATGGCGCTGGCTTCGACATCCAGCCCCGTATGCCACACCCATTCCTCGTCCGGAATCTCGCGGATCGGTGCCACCGTCACCGCCGTGCCGTGAAAATGCGCCACCCAGCGCGCCAGCAACTCGCACAACGCCAGCGAGCCCGGCAGCCCCGGATTGATCTGCAGCACGGTGTCGCGCCGCTCGTCGCGGCGGAAATATTCGGCGTGATTGGCTTCGTCGAGCACATCGAGATCCATCGACCGCAACGGCGCGTTCACTTCCTTCAGCATGCGCCCGAGGTTGCCGAGCCCTCCGCTCTCCGCATGCAAATTCACGGTCTCCGCGTCCGCCAGCATCACGGCGCCGTCCTTGATGCTGACGCGCTGCTGCCGGAAAAACACTTCCGCCGCCCGCACCAGCATGCCGTTGTCCGTGCCCTCCAGCATGCCGCGCAGGATCACTTCGACGGTGTGATGAATGAATGGCGGCGGCACCGCCACATCGCGCCGGAACAGGCCGGCATAAAAAGCCTCCAGCGTGGGCGCCTCCAGCAACTGGTCGCGGAAACGCAGCATGACCCGGTAATTTTCCTGCGCATCCGGGTCGGCCAGGGCCGCAATTTCCGACTCCCTCACCGCACGGCGCGGCACATCCAGCAGCGATTGATACAGGCCGCGCTCGGCCGCGCAGGACTCCGCCACCGGCGCCAGTTCGGGCCGCGCGTAGTAAAGCCTCAGGTAATCGTCGGTAACGACGAGATGCCCGTCGGGTGCCCGATCGAGCAGGTGATAGCCGCAGTGTTGCCAGAAATCCATGAATGAACGCCCGCTCCGGCGTTCATTATGCCACGGCAGTTGCGGCGTCTGGCCGGGCCGCGGAGCTTGTTACAGCCCCTAGTCCAGTGCCGCCGGATCCAGCCCCAGAACATTGACGCTGCGGGTGTCCAGATGGCGCTCGGCTTCATATTCAGCCAGCACATCAGCCTCGTCATCGAGTTCCGCGCAATTGGCGTCATCCTCGTAATCCAGATCCCAATCGGTGCGATCCATATCCATGTTGCGCTCCTGTCAGCAGGGTCACGCTTGCACGGTAAACCATTGTCCACTTGCTGCAAGTGTGGATTAACGGCATTTTTTGCCGGCATCTCCATGATCCAGCATGCCCCGCGCAGATGACGGGTCAATGACAGGGATCGGTCAGCCTCAATCAGTCCGGCGGAGTCCGTAATTCGCCCTTGTCGAGCAGGCGCTCAACTTCAGACTGCGACAAATAGGCCTTTTGTGCAGATAAATAGGTTTGGATCACTTTTGACTGCATATCCGCCGGATTACGCAACACCCAGTGGTTATCGGCGATGCCCTGCACGATCAGATGCACCAGCGCGGCTTCGATTGCCGCCTGCACACACAATTGTGCGGGTTCGTTGCGGGTATAGCCGACTTCCACTTCCAGCAGGTTCCTGAAGGAAACGAAGCGAAAAACGTCGGCGCTGAGCTTGTAGGAATAAACGCTCTTGGTCGTGGACGTGCTGATCAGGATGCGGCCGGTACGAATATCGACCGCACGCAAATTGACAGTCACCTGATCCGTGCGGTACTGCTCGGAAGCGCCGATACCCATGTATTTGGCGCCCGCGCCGCCGGTACGCACGTTCGATTCGTAGGCGATTACACCGCCTTCGAGCAGGATGCTGGCCGGCAGCAGTCCTGCAAGGTTTCCGTTGCTGGCGTCCTGTTTCTGCGAGTCGAGTGCCCGCACAATGCGGCGTTCAGTCAGCAAGTTCTGCAGTCCTTCGCGCTCAACCGGGATGAACCACTGGGAATCGGCCATTGCCTTGACCAGGAGCGCGCCTGCGCCCTGTGTTACCGCGGTCGAAAACGAACTGTCCGGCGCCGGCTTGTATTGGCCGGTCTGATCCCGGAAGCCGTAAACCGATGCCACAATTTTCCCCTTGGGCGGCGGCAAATTGACCAAGTCGCGATATACATCGGACGCCGGCGTCAGCAACGCGCCCGGACGCGGGCCAATCGGTGCGGCACGATCGGCATCGATCAGCGTGCAACCGGCCAGCAGACCGGCAAACACCAGCGCACATCCCGTACGGCATGATCGGAGAATGCCAAGGTAATTTTGGCAGCGCATGATCATGCTCCGCTTACGGCGCTGTCGATATCTGGAAAGACGTCGAGGCACCGGTGGTTTTGTCCGTTGTCGTAATCAGCAGCACACCGCCGCCCTGATCGACGATGGTGATCGAAAAACTACTGGTATCAACGATGCCTTGCTGAAGATTGCCGTCGGCATCAAACAGACTTCCGGTAATGGAGGTCGCAATGCGGTCAAGAATCATTGACTGCAAGCGCTGGTTGAATTGGTCCAAAGCAGTTCGCGAGCCCAGCGCCGACAATGCCCGATTGACAGCCGGGTCAGTATGCTTGTTCTGGGCATTCGCACTGTTCAGCAATACCGGGCCGTTCAAAGGGCTGCCGCCGAAGGATGGATTGTTCGGCACGTACACAATTTCTGTCGCGTGCGCCAGGCCGGCGAACGCCGGCAGGATCAGGATTAACCCGATTCGGGTGCGGTTCATATCATCCTCCCATCTGGTCAGAATTCCGGCTTGCCGAGATCGAGGTCGCGCAACAGCAGACCGGCAAGCGACTGGTCAGCAATCCGGTTCGCCATATAACGCGCTGTCTGCTCGGCCAGCGGTTTGATGGTTGCGCTGCGGCCGGCGTAGAGAATGACCCGCGCCTCCGGCCGGTTATTTTGCTCGACATAGACAATGCTGCCCCAGCGTGCCGATGGCCGCTCGACCAGCGTCAGGTCCACACCTTCGGTACCGCCCTGCTCGCGCCAGGCATGGGAAAAATGCCGGAAAAACTCAGCGCCGAAATGAGTGATTGTGCGATCGACGATAAAACCTGAGCTCAATTCCAGCGGGAGACGCCCGGTTTCCGTCAGCACGTCACGATCAATCATGTCTGCGTTGGCAGCAGCGGCAATATGGGCCGCGCAACATGCCGCCAGCGCAACTCCTGCCAGGCCTGCGGAAATCGCGCTCATCTCGAATTGACCTCGACACCGTCGATATGCCGCAACGCCCAGTGCACGGCCTGCACCCGGTTGCTGACATTGATCTTGCGAAACACGTTGTAGATATGCGTCTTGACGGTGTGCGGACTGACGTGCAGCTGCAGCGCAATATGGCCGTTGCTGTTGCCGCCGGCGAGCAGTTTCAACGTGGCGATTTCCTTGGGTGTCAGCACGACGCCTGCGCTTGATGGCGCATGGCGATGATTTCTCGTCCGCTCGAGATAAGCGGTGAGCATCCGCCGCGGCAGCCAGCACTCATCATCGAAGATGGCCTGTATGCCTTTCAGCAGATTATCTTCAGACGTTTCCCGGAAAAATATGCCTTTGAGTTCCGGCCAGGCCACGTAGCGTTCGAACTGCGCGCTCTCGTCAACATTGATGCCCGCGATGCTGCGGCAGCATGTGCTGGACGACAGTATTTTCAGGGCATTGACCGTGTCGTCATCCGTGCAACCTTCAAGGTCAAGCAACGCCAGCCCATTGGCAGTCACCGGCAGATCAGCGATGCCTTCAATTGCACACACCTGACAGAACACGTCCAGACGCTCATCAATCAACCGGGCAAGCAGCCTGTTCTGCAGGCTGGGCCGACCGATGATGAATACCGCGCGTGATCGCGTCACCGGTTCGCGCAATATTGCTGGCTGCGTCATGCCATCCTCCGTGGCGGCATCGAGGCCATCGCCCTGCGGCGACGGCAGGCCGCGTAGAACGTCCTGGTTTCAGATATTCCTTTTCAAGTCAAAGGACCGCGGTCGCATACGAAGCTCCCAGTCAACTACGACACGGCTCAACAGCAACGATCATGTGTCACCGACAGTTTCCGTCTGCACAGGCGCTGGCGGCAATCATGTGTGTTTTAGCTTTACGGCCATGCACCCCTGAAACACATGCAAACAACAGCCATTTAGCCTCCCAAGGCAATCCACACAGACCGGTTTGCTGAATTAATGCGCGCCACAGGGAAAACGGCTTATTACCCTAGAGCGTAATACTTTACTCCCGATTGATGCAGATCAACAAACATGGCGGCACCCGGCGCCAACCACCCATTCCAGCCCTCTCCAGAGTCAAATCTTCAAAACTGATCTCATACTTTCTTCTGATGTCGTCCGCCCGGAATCGGCTAATCACATCATGTGCGCCTGACGAAAATTCACCTTCCCTACCGATTGAGTCAGGACACCGCTACTCGCAACATGCTTTTAATAAGTATTAACAACCGAGGGCTCTCCGTGCTGTTTACCCCTTGGCTCCTGCGTCGATGGAGCATCGCCACCGCGATCTGCCTGATGCTGGTGAGCGTCACGGGAGCAGTTCGCGCCGCCGATCTCGCGCCCGACCTCGAACTCGACAATCAATACCCGGAACTCGGTGGCCACCTGCCGCCCCTGAACTCCCTGTTCGGCCACAACACGGCTACCGTCATGCAGGACGGCAACAACAACCGTCTCGTCGCCTATCAGTTGGGCGGACACAACAAACTGGACGCATCCCAGACTGGCGACGGCAACATCGCAAACCTGATCCAGGTCGGTCTGCATAACAACATCCTGCTCACCCAGACCGGCACGGCCAACCGCGCCGATATCGCGCAGGGCGGCCTCTACAACAATGCACAGGTTACACAGACCGGACTTAACAATCTGGCGCAGATCCTGCAGCTCGGGATCGGCCAGAACGTCGCTATCACCCAGACCGGCAACAACCATGTGTCACGGGTGGTGCAGCATTAACAACAAGAGCAACAAGTCGCTTATACAGCAGCAGTTTCATCAACCTACGCAAGGAGTAATATGATGAAAAAACTTAATCGCATTGCGATCGCCATAGCGCTGGCTTACGGAATCAGCGGAAATGCATGGAGCGCAGATGCCACCGTCACCCAATCCGGAGATGGCAATACCGGAACCGTGACCCAGACGGCGGCCAATTATTATGGCCTTTTGACGACGGCAAACGTCTCGCAAACCGGCAACACCAACAATGCGAACGTCACGCAGGATTTCGTTGCCGGGCCTTCCGCCAATGTGACCCAGACTGGCGACCTGAATACGGCGACTACCTATCAAAACGATCTTATTTCCGCCAGCGCGACCATCAGCCAGACGGGCAACATGAACACCGGCGGCATCAGCCAGTCAGCCGGGTTTGGCGGTTGGGCCAACAATGCGCAGGCCACGATCAATCAGGACGGAACCAACAATACGGGCAACATCAATCAGACCGGAACCAATAACGGTGGCTCGAACCCGACCGACGCCGTGACTGCCACCATCAACCAGGTCAATGGTTCAACAAACGCGGTGGGCCTGATCAACCAGTCCGGCATATCCCTGCGGAGCGTGGCAAGCATTACCCAGGACGGGCTGCCTGTGTCGGGAGTTACTCCCACGGCGAATACCGCTGTCATCGACCAGACCGGCCCGGATCACTCTGCGACCATCACTCAGCAAATCACCAGAGGCGACAATGCCTCAATCAATCAGTCCGGCTCCCACCATACTGCGACCATCTTCCAGCGTGACGCCTGGTTCGGAATCGTCTCGATCCTGCAGTCGGGCAGCGATCATGTAGCCAGCATCACGCAGAACCCGACGAGCGACTTTTCCACGGCCAGCATCACGCAGTCGGGAGAGGCCAATACGGCCAGCGTTACCCATAACAATGCCGACGGCAGCTCGGCCACCGTGACCCAGGACGGGGTCGCGCATACGGCGAATGTCACTCAGGGCGGCTACCAATTGCATGCAACGGTGAACCAGGCCGGCGCCGCCAATCAGGCTACCGTAAATCAAAGTGGCCTCTGGAACGACGCGAACATCCAGCAATCGGGTTCCGCGCATATCGCCACCATCAACCAGTCCGGCGCCGGAACCAGCGCGCTTCACAATACCGCCACGATTCTGCAGAGCGGTTTTGCCAATTCCGCAGCCATTTCCCAGAGCGGCGGTGCGGGCAATACTGCATCCATCACCCAGAACTGATCGCGTAATTGTCATGACACGCCGGGGGCGGCAACACCCCCGGCGTTTTTTCATCATGCGTACTGTTTACACGCTGACGCTATTGATCGCATTGGGTAATACTGCACTGGCCATGGATAAACCCGGTTACCGCCTGACGCTTGATGCCCGCGTCGAGGATCACAGGTTGACGATGGCGCCGCAGATCCAGGCGCCCGCTGGCGCGGTATTGCGTTACGAAGTGATTGCCGCCAAAACCGGTGCAGCCGGCACCACCTCGACCACTCAGGGCGGCGAGGTGCGCGTTGACGATCGCAAAACCGCGGCCCTGTCGAAACTCTCGCTGAGCATCGGCCCCCAGGACCGCTGCACGGTATCGGTCAGGGTATTCGACGGCGCGGACCTCGTCGCCGAACGTTCCTACAGTTATCCTGAAAAACCGGCCGGCACGCACTGAACTGCCGCCATGCGCAGCGCTGCGTCCGGATCGGATCGCAGCGATCTCTCTGCACCATAATCCGCACGAAAACCCTCAGGCGGAATAACTCCGGACTTGCGGCCCACGTTTGCCTGCAGCGGTTCCAATACTGCTCGCAGAAAATGCCTGCAAATTGAGAGGGTTTTCCTTGATATCTATCAAATAGCTGGTCTGCATTGTATATTCCTTATTAACAGTGTGGTTATAACCAATATCTTCATTCCACACGGAGTGGGAGGGGGAATGCCATTTGACCAACTAATCCTGGCCAGTGACAAGATGGATGGCGGCCGGCAAGAATGACTGGCAGCTACAACATTTGGCTGGTCGGCCTGTCGATCGTCGTGGCGATGATGGCCTCCTATAGCGCCCTCGACCTGGTCACGCGGTTCAGAACCGCGCAGGGCCGCGCCGCAGATTTATGGCTGCTCGGCGCCGCAGTGTCCATGGGGATCGGCATCTGGTCGATGCACTTCATCGGCATGCTGGCGTTCAGCCTCCCGATCCCGCTCGCCTACGACGTCCCTATCACGCTGGGCTCCATAGTGCCCACAGTGCTTGCGGCGGTGATGGCGCTCGTCATCGTTCGGCGGCATGGGACAGGCCGCCGCGCGCTATTCGCCAGTTCCTGCCTGCTCGGATTTGGCATCGTGGGCATGCATTACACAGGGATGGCTGCTTTAAAAATGCTGCCGGCCATCCACTATGACCCTGCACTCTTTGCCGCGTCTGTTGTAATTGCCATCGCCGCATCCTGGATGGCATTGCGGCTGATATTGATGCTCAGCCCGGCAGAACCCAGTACGCCGCCGGTGTGGCATCGGTTGGCTGCCGCAGCCGTGATGGGGCTCGCGATCGCGGGTATGCACTACACCGGGATGGCCGCCGCAATGTTCGATCCGCAAAGCGTGTGCACTGCCGCACCCAAAGGGGTGAACCCTACGCAGCTTGCCATCATCGTTGCGAGCGCGACAATCCTGATATTCCTGCTCACCATTACGGTTGGCGCCCTTGATGCCGCGTTGCACCAGCGCGCCAGCACACTGGCCAAGGCAATGGTGCGTGACCTGGAGGCCAGTCGCACGCACCTCGCGACCATTGTCGAGCACTCCAATGACGCCATCATCAGCCGTACGCTGGACGGCACGATTACATCGTGGAACGCAGCCGCGGAGCGCATGTTCGGCTATACCGCAGCCGAGGCCATCGGCCAACCAATCACCATCACCCTGCAGCCGGATCGCCATTCCAAAATAATGGAACACTCCAGGCTGTTGCTGGACGGCGAATCACTCGCGCCGTTTGAGCATCTGCGGATCACCAGGGACGGGCGGTTAATCGACGTCATGTCCAGTGTCTCACCGATCAGGAACGAGGCCGGAGAGATCATCGGCGCCGCCGTCATCGTCCGCGACATCAGCGAGCGCACGAAAACAGAAGAAAATCTGCGCCTCGCCGCCACGGTCATCGAAAATGTCCAGGAAGGCGTCATGATCACGGATGCATCCAACCGGATCATTGCATTCAATCCCGCGTTCACCCGGATCACCGGTTACACGGCGGAGGAAGTCATTGGAGCATCCCCCAGCATCCTCAGTTCCGGGATGCAGGACCAGGCGTTTTACCAGCGCATGTGGGCTGCCATCAACGAAACCGGAAACTGGCAGGGCGAGATCTGGGATAAACGCAAGAACGGAGAACTGTATTGCGAGTGGCTGTCCATCAGTGCCGTGAAAAATTCACAAGGGAAAATTACCCACCATACGGCAATCACTACGGACATCACCGAACGCAAACAGGCCGAGACCGCACGCGCCCAGCTTGCCGCGATCGTCGAGAGTTCGCACGAGGCCATCGTCAGCCGCACGTTCGACGGCACCATTACCTCGTGGAACGCCGGCGCGGAACGGATGTTCGGCTTTTCCGCCAGCGATGCCATCGGCAAGCTGATTTCCTTCAACACGCCACCGGGACGGGTGCACATATTCCCCAAAATGACCGAGAGGATACTGAGCGGCGAAACGCTCAAACCGCACGAAACCCAGCGACTGACCAAGGACGGGCGGGTGCTCGATGTCCTGTCCAGCGTGTCTCCGATCAAAAATGATGCCGGCGAGATCATCGGTATCGCATCCCTCTTTCATGACATCACCGAGCGCAAACGGGCCCAGGAACAGGTCATCGCGCTCAACGCCGAGCTGGAGCAGCGCGTGGCGGAACGCACCCGCCAACTGGAGGCCACCAACAAGGAACTGGAAACGTTCAGCTATTCGGTGTCCCATGACTTGCAGGCGCCGCTGCGCGGCATAGACGGGTTCAGCAAACTGCTGCTGAAAGAGTATGGCGACCAGCTGGACACGCAAGGAAGCGATTATCTGCAGCGCATTCGTCGCGCCACCCAGCGCATGGGTGAATTGATCGCCGATTTGCTGCAACTGTCCAAGGTGAGCCGCCACCAACTCTCGACGCAAAGGGTGGATCTGAGCCAGCTCGCAAGTGCCATCCTGGCAGAGCTCAGGGAAAGCGACCCGGAGCGCATCGTGGCAACCGGGATCCAGGAGGGCGTCATCGTTCAGGGCGACCCGCAGTTGCTGCGCATCCTGCTGGAAAACCTGCTGGGCAACTCCTGGAAATTCACCCGGAAGGAGCCCCACCCGTGCATCCGCTTCGGCACCACCGGGCAGGATGGCCAAACGGTGATCTGGGTGAACGACAATGGCGCAGGCTTCGACATGGCATATGCGCACAAACTGTTCGGCGCATTCCAGCGCCTGCACGGGGCAACCGAGTTTGAGGGCACGGGCATCGGACTGGCCACCGTGCAGCGCATCGTCGCGTTACACGGCGGGCGGGTCTGGGCCGAGGGCGCTGTGGACCAGGGAGCGACTTTCTACTTTACGTTACCGCCTGTGCCGCCGAGCCAAGTCGGTCAATAACCCTGTAAACCACGAAATAAAACCGTTTAAGATCAACGGTTTGATCCCGTCAAAGGAATCGATGGTCCTGGATGCCCGCGTTATAATCCGCCGCCGGCTCAGTGACCTGGAACCTGAAAAGGTCGCAGATTGACTGGTTGGCCATCACTTTGCCGCCCTTCGTGAGGACAGACTGTGGCAACCATCAAAAATCACAGAATCTTTGCCGGCTTTCGGGGACACTTTCCCCATCTGGCGGGAGATCTGCGCGGTGCCTTCGCAAGCCTTTTGGTAGGGCTCCCCTACTCGATAACCTCGGGCATGCTCGCCTTCGCGCCACTTGGGCCCGAATACATGGCGAGCGGCATGGCTGCCGGAATCGCATCCACTGCCGTAGTCGGCATTGTCGCCCTCTTCCTTGGCGGCACACCATGCCAGATCAACGGTCCTCGCGGCTCGGTCGCAGTGCTGATGGCAGGCCTGATCTCGGCGATCGCAACACACGCGGCAATGGTTACCGGCAATGCACTGGACGTGCCGCGGGTACTGGGTATCCTCATGCTGTGCCTTGCGATATCCGGCCTGCTGCAAGTGGCCTTCGGCCTGCTTCGCTTCGGCGCAGTCATCCGCTTCCTGCCATATCCGGTCATTTCCGGCTTCATGGTCGCACTGGGCATACTGGTCCTGTGGCCTCAGCTTCCGGCATTTCTGGGAATTACCACCAGCATAAGCTGGAACGACCTGCTGCTGGAAACGGGACTGCGCTGGGGGGCAATTGCCGTCGGAATAGCAACGATCTTTTGCTTTACCAAGTCGCGCACCATGATTCCCAACGCCCCTGCTCCGCTGGTCGGACTGCTGGCCGGCACCGCACTGCATTATCTGCTGCTGACGGTCTTCGGCGGCAACGCTGTCGGACCAGCGGGTCTGGACACCCTCACATCAGGACAATACCCCCCGTATCCCTGGAGCCTGCCGGAGTTCGCTCTTGATAACACCGCCATCGATGTCGTGCTGCCACTGTTGCCGGCGATCGCGACGATTGCCTTCATCGGTTCGATCGAGTCACTGCTTTCCTCGTCGGTTCTGAGCATCGCAAGCCACATGCGCTATCACAGCAACCGCGAACTGATTACCCAGGGATTGTCCAATGTCGCGGTCGCTGCCGCAGGCGGCGTCGTCAGTTGTGGTGCCCCCTTTCGCGGCGTAGCCAATTTCGCCGCCGGAGGCCGGACGCGCCTTTCAGGTGCGTTGCATTCGGTAATGGCGATACCACTGCTGCTATTCGCGCTGCCCTTGTTGCTCGCCATCCCGATTTCCGCACTCGCGGGCGTGCTGATCGTTGCCGGATGGGACGTGATGACGGCCTGGCGCAAACGCCTGGTCGCATGCCCGGACGCGGACATCATTGTCGGGATTCTCGTCATGATGGCCACCCTGCTGATGGGCACCGTGCCGGCGATCTTCTTCGGCATCATCGGTGCAATGTTTCTCTATGTGCGCAACACCAGCCGCACACCGCTGCGCGGCCATTACGAGGGTGCGCAGCGGCTGTCGACGCGGGTCCGGCCGGAGGAGCAGACCGCATATTTGCGCAGCCTCGGCCCTGCAATCCGGGTAGTCGAAATACAGGGCTCCCTGTTCTTCGGAACTGCGGATCGGTTTGGCCGCGAAATCGAGAAAGTCGCCGTGGATTGCCGGCACCTGATACTGAACATGCGGCGTGTGCATGACATAGACCCCACGGGGGCGCTGGTGCTGATGCAGACCATGCGCCGCCTGGGTGAGCGCGGAATCCACACCGCCATTGCGGCTGTTTCCGTTGCCGGTCGTCGCGGCAGCGTGATGACGCGTGCCGGCGTCGGCACGGTGGTGCCGCTGGAATACTGGTTCGAGGACGTGGATCGCGCTCTTGAACACGCCGAAAACATTGAGCTGAAAAACGGCTGGCCGAACCAGCAGTCCGAGGAAGAACTGCCGGTTTCGGCCATGGACATCTGCAATGGCATGTCGGCTGCGGAATCCGCGATGCTGGAAAGCTATCTCCAGCGCGAGGTGCTGCCCGCAGGCACGGCACTGTTCCGCGAAGGCGACCCTGGAGACCGCCTCTATCTGCTGGCGCAGGGCGAGATCACGGTCAGCGTGAAGTTGTCAGGCAAAGAGGGGCGCAATTACCGGCTTGGCACCTATTGCCCGGGCGTAATCCTGGGGGAAATGGCGGTGGTCGAGGGAAGGCCCCGTTCCGCAGATGCCGATACCCTTTCCAATTGCGTGCTGCACATGCTCGACGGTCCGACGCTGGAAAAAATGCGGCTCGAAAACCCGGCCCTGCACAGCCACTTCATGCACAACCTCACCCGACAACTGGCCGTGCGCCTGCGTAATACGACGCTGGAATTGCGTGCGGCATATAGCTGAATCGCTGAAACGCATTTCAAATGCTCAACACTGGGATCACCAGCGTGCGGCTATGTTGCTCAGACAAACCTCGGCGCGTGCCTGAAGGAGAGGTTCATGGTCAGCACTTCAGCAACCTTTAGGACAAAGGCGTTGATATGATCGACATGACGATCCCATCGGATGCCAGTACAAGTCGATACCCCAGATAAGGGCGCCCCATGAGAAACGACGACGGCATCAGCGCGGACACGGCTCAGTCGTGGCAATCCTCGTTACTGGCGGAATACACAAGACCGTGGAAGCTCGTGACGCTTGCGCTCGGCATCACGCTATTGATTATTGGCTCCTTCTACTATGAAGCACCTGACTGGGACATCCCCATCAGCTTGATCATGGCGCTCTTGGCTTACCTCACAGCACCGTGGAGCATTCGGGTTATCCTGGAGCGTAAGTGGAAGCTTTGGCCGGCGATGCTCTTCGCAACTTGGTTCACCGTCGATGGAAGCTACTGGCTATATTGGCACTTCACGAATCCTGCTGCACTAGTAATGCGAGATGCAAACTTCTTTGCCTCGCTTCCACTCTACGGGATATGTGGCTGCGTGTGGCTCTACCGGGGTAGCCTCCGACAATTGTGTCGGGAGATTGGCGCACGCTGGGCAGAAAGATGAATGACCGCCTCCGGCCGATAGCCCGCCAGCCACGCCAGCTTGTGTGTGCCCAGGAATTAAGGCCGGTTCCGGTAGACCTGTGGGCTTCGCAGTGTGCGCCACATCTTTTTCTCATCGCCACAATTCCGCCACACTCAGCAGCCACAAAACCCTGAACCCTCGGATTGCTTTCCCCTGCCGGCTTGTTATGCCGGCCATTGCATTACTTTGACCAACCCAGAGAAAAACCGTATCTGATCAACAAGATGCATCTGGAACAAATCGATCGCACTAACGGACGACAGATCGCAGATTTACGGTCTTCACTGACAGGCGTAGGCTAATCAGCTCTACCCGGTGGCATTGCTCAAATCCTGGTTAGGGAGAAGAACATGAGCGCAATCGTTGCACGCAACGTAAAGCCTGTCGATTCTCTGGAAGTCAGCGTCTTGGTCGACAACGTCGTTGACCCACTATCCACTGTCCCAAAAGGCGTAACCAGTGAACACGCCGTGCTCAGGGCCAAGGGGCTCATGGTTTCGTCGGGTCATGTGCGCTGCTGCGCGAACCATGGACTGTCCCTCGTCATCACTGCGCGTGTCGGAAGTGATATCCGGATTCTTCTTTTCGACGCCGGTCCTGAAGCCTACACCCTCGCGCGTAACGGTGATCGCCTACGGACGCCATTTGGCGAGGTCGGCGCAATCTTTTTGTCTCACGGACACTGGGACCACGGTGGCGGACTACCCGAGGCATTGCGACTTGTCGTTTCTGCAAACGGCGGAAACCCGGTGCCCTTTCACGTTAACGAGGGCATGTTTGTAACCCGCGGAATGCGCTTGCCTAACGGCATGGTGATCCCGGCTGAGAACGTGATGAATCCTGTTGACCTGGAAAGACGAGGCGCCGCCATAGTCAACTCTCCAGACGCTCGCGTCATCATGGAGCAGATGTTTTATGTCAGCGGCGAGATTCCGCGAATCACGCCCTATGAGCGAGGCCTCCCGCCGCACGTCAGGCTAAGGCCAGATGGCTTGGACTGGGAACCCGACCCACTGATCCTGGATGAGCGGTATGTCGCTGCACACGTCAAAGGCAAGGGCGTGATCGTTTTTACAGCATGCTCACACGCCGGCGTGATTAACGTGTTGAAAGATGCACGCAACGTCTTCGGGGACGTGCCACTCTATGCGGTAATGGGAGGCTTCCATCTTTCGGGGACCGAAGTAGAAGCAACGATTCCTGACACCGTTCGTGATTTTGGTGCCTTCAAGCTAAAGCGGATTGTTCCCTGTCACTGCACCGGATGGCGTGCGTTACACGCACTGGCGCAGGTTTACAAAGAAGATGTATTGATGCCGGCTGCTGTTGGAAAACAGTTTCTCTTCTAAATTTCACGCCAGTCCGCCTCAATGCCACCACACTCAGTTGTGGCTGCGGGTTGATTCTCTCTGATGGATCGTTACACTGGGCGTGAGCAAGGTCAGCCCCTTCCAATTCATGGAGATACAACCGTGCCCAAAAAGAAAATCAAACAACACGGTGGACAGCCGGCGCTGGGCTACGGCAACAAGATGGAAAAACTGGTAGTCACCCTCGACCCGGCGGTGCTGGCAGAATTGAGGCGCCGTCACCAGGAAACGGGCGCAACGATGGCAGAACTGGTTCGCCGGGCCGTCAAATTCTGGATTGCAGGCACCAGAGCGGCGGCACTCAAAGACGAAGAAAAGACTTTCCGGCAAATGCCCTGACGGCGCGACAGTGAGGCCGTTGAAAGGTTGCCCAAGTCCGCTGCCGACAATATCCGGACATTCATCTTCCAGCGCGCCACAATTCCGCCACACTCAGTTGTGGCACACGTGGCTATCCCTGAAAAACCACCGGGTTGCACTTCCCTATCGGCTTGCTATATTGACCATGCACTACTTAGATTAACCAAGAGAAAAACTCCCCACTGATACTTTTACTTAGTGAAAGGCAATTTTGAAATGAATCCAAATAAGGCACTTTGGGAAAAAGGCGATTTTACTCGCATCGCGGAAAGCATGAGAGTGAGCGGAGATCTCCTTGCCAAGAGTTTTGAAATTACAAAAGGGCTAAAAGTTTTGGATCTAGGATGCGGCGACGGAACGACCGCAATCCCTGAGGCAAAACTTGGAGCTGACGTATTGGGTGTGGATATCGCAAAATATCTTGTAGATGCCGGAAACAAACGTGCCAAAGATCATGGACTGAATAACTGCAGGTTTCAGGAAGGCGATGCATCAGATTTAAGCGGCTTACAAGACCAAAGTTTTGATCTTGTTGTGAGCATTTTTGGAGCCATGTTCGCACCTAAGCCGTTCGACGTGGCTAAAGAGATGGTGCGCGTTACCCGTCCCGGAGGTCGAATCATCATGGGAAACTGGATTCCAAACGACCCGACATTGGTCGCACAAATTCTCAAAATTAGTTCTTCATACTCACCACCACCGCCAGAAGGCTTCATTAGCCCCATGACGTGGGGAATAGAAAACCACGTTCTAGAGCGATTTTCAGGCGCCAGCATATCGAAAGAGAAAGTTTCATTTTCGAGAGAGACGTTCACTTTCAATACATCCAGCGCACCAAGTGAATTCCTCGCTTCGTTCAGGAAATATTACGGACCGACAATGAATGCATTTGAGGCAGCTGAAAAAGCCGGCAGCGCAGCTGACCTGCAAAAGGAGTTGGAAGCGCTATTTAACAACCGCAGTCTCAAAGCCCAAGTGCAACACTTTACCGAAAGGAGGGGTGTTGCATGG
>CAZAOZ010000037.1:0-30931 GCA_964486865.1 uncultured Bordetella sp. | reverse complement strand
GCCTACGGCAAGGCCAATCCGCAGAAGATTTCATTTGCCACGTCGGGCGTCGCCAGCGTCGGCCATCTGACGGGGGAACTGTTGAACGGCATGGCCGGCATCAGCATGATGCATGTGCCGTACAAGGGCAGCGGTCAGGCGATTACGGATCTGGTCGGCGGCCACATCAAGATGATGATCAGCGGCATGGCTTCGACGCTGCCGCACGTGCGTTCCGGCAAGCTGGTCGGCATCGCCACCACCGGCATCAAGCGCACCCCGGCGACGCCGGAGCTGCCGACCATCGCCGAATCGGGCTTCCCCGGATTCGAGGCGAGTTCCTGGTTCGGCGTGCAGGCGCCGGCGGGCACGCCGAGGGCGGTGGTGATGCGGCTCAATGCGGACATCCGCAAGACGCTGCAGGATCCGGCGGTCGAAAAACGCCTCGCCAACGTGGGTTTCGAAATTATCTACGGCACGCCGGAGCAGTTCACCGCTTACATCAAGTCGGAGATTGTGAAGTGGACCAAGGTGGTGAAGGCTTCGGGGGTTAAGCCGGAGTGAGAGTGACTGAAATCCACTCCGGTACCTTTGGTCATCATGAGCTCGGAACGTAAGGAAATACCCGACGATCCGTTAGCGTTCATGCGAACGCTCATCAAACGAACATGGTTCGTTGAGGTCGCTATCGCCCTCGTAATTCTCTTGGCGCTGTTGATCGGCTGGCTTGCTCGCTGGTGATATTGCGAACCCCAAGGGTCAGAGCCAGTATTATTTTCGTGAGCGCGGCAGATGGTTGTTGGAGTGATTGACAACGCCCGTCAGTGTTGGCATTATCTCCAACATGAAGGCCGTTGAGCTCATTCGGACTCGCATCGCCTACTCAGAATCAGCCTTTGCTGAGTTGGTGCTTTGGCGGCTCCCGAAGGCTATGGAAGGATCGTCGCATCAATACAAGTACAGGTTGGCATATGTCGTTCACGGGGAATGCGTTCTGCGCTACGACAACGAGACCGGAAAAGGAGATCACCGGCACTTTATGGGAAAGGAACGTGCTTACACATTCACGACCCCGGATCAATTGATTGTCGACTTTCAACATGACATCGCGAGGTGGAGCCATGAAAACCGTAACTCTTGATGTGCGGACGCCAGCTGATTCAATGGCGGACTTTACGCATGCCTGGAAAACAGGAAAATCGCAGAAGGCTGCGCGCATCAGCTTTGCCACTCCTGAGCTGCTATGGCGAGTGCTGACCGAAAAGCGCTGGGAACTGCTCAAGGTGCTCTGCGGAGCCGGGCCGGTTTCCATTCGCGAGGCTGCCCGCCGCGCCGGGCGCGACGTAAAGGCCGTACACGGCGATGTTACTGTTTTGCTCAACGCCGGGGTGCTTGACCGTACGGAAGACGGTCGCATTGTCTTTCCGTTTGAGGCGGTGAAAGTCGAATTTCTGTTGCAGGCCGCGTAGCGTAGCTGCGCTCCGTGGGCCGGATCATTTACAAACCACTGGCCTGCGCGAAAAGTCGTGCGGGGCGGTGATTTCAAACGTTGCCTTTGACCCCGTAACCTACCGCCGCGCTATCCCCAGCCGCTCGTAAATCGGCCTGATCTGCCCGCGGATCGTGGGCCCATGCCGCGCCAGCAGCAGCGCGGCGATCATGCAGGCGAGTCCGCCGATGGTCAGTGTCGCGCGTGCGCCGATCAGGTCGGACAGCGCGCCGGCGGCGAGCGCGCCGAACGGCGAGATGCCGAGGAACGCCACGGTGTAGAGGCTCATCACCCGGCCGCGCTTGTCGTCATCGACAATGGTCTGCAGGATCATGTTGACGGACACCGAGGTCACCAGGATGCCGAAGCCGATCACCACCAGCAGCGGCAGCGCGTACCAGCTCGACGGCGCGTGCGAAAACAGCGTCAGCGCCGCGCCCGCGGAAAAGCTGGCGATGATGATCAGCCGGATCAGGCCGCGCGCGTTGGCGCGTGAGGCGAGGTACAGCGTGCCGGAGATCGCACCCAGGCCGCTGGCGCCCATCAGATAGCCCATTTCTTCCGCGTCGCCGCCGAAAATGTCGCGCACCATCACCGGCATCAGCGTCGAGTACGGCGTGGCGAGGAACGCGACCACGGCCAGCGTCAGCAGCAGCGCGCGGATCGGCAGCAGATGCCACGCGTAGGAGAACCCTTCACGCAGTCCGCTGAGCATCGACGTTTTTGTCGGCTCGCGCGGCTGTGCCTGCACGCGGATCATCAGGAATGAAATGACGACCGCGATATAAGTCAGCGCGTTGACCAGGAAACAGTGCGCCTCGCTCAGCACGCCGATCATGATGCCGGCGATGGCCGGCCCCACCAGCCGGCCGCTGTTGGCCATCAGCGAGGTCAGCGCAATGGCGTTGGGCAGGTCTTCCTTGCCTTCGACCAGTTCCAGCAGATAAGCGTGGCGGATCGGCAGTTCGACGGCCACCAGCACGCCGAGCAGCATTGCCAGCGTGACGATATGCCAGGGCGCGATCACGCCGGCCAGCGCCAGCGCGGCCAGCGTCGCCGCCTGCAGCAGTTCGAGGATCTGCGTGACGAACATCGTGCGGTGCAGGTTGCAGCGATCCGACCACCAGCCGGCCAGCGGTGCGAGCAGCAGGATGGGCAGGCTGCTGGCGAAGGCCAGCACGCCCAGCAGCGTCGCCGACTCCGTCAGGCGGTAGAGTAGCCAGCTTTGCGCCACCATCTGGATCCAGTAACCGGCCAGCGCGAAAGTCTGGCCGGTGAGGAACAGCCGGAAGTTGCGGTGGCGCAGAGCGCGCAGTGACGGAAGGGGCATGGGCGGCGCGGAAAAGCACGCATTCTACTTCATGGACTTCAAGCGGGGCGGCACGGAGGCGCTGCGCTACAATCGGAGCCTCCCATGGCCGACCAACCTTCCGCGACCGGCGCGGCGCCAGTAGCGGCGCGCCTCATCACCCTTTTCCAGTTGCTGGTGGTGGTGGTGCTGTGGAACAGCGCCTACAAGGGCGCGCGCGTGCTGAACACGCTGTACGCGCTGGAACTCGGTGCGACGCCGCTCGATATCGGACTGCTGCTGGCCACCTACGGCGTATTTCCGCTGCTGCTGGCGGTGAAGGCGGGGCAACTTGCCGACCGTTACGGCGCTCGCCTGCCGATCCTCGCCGGCATGACCGTCTGCACGCTGGGGGCGGTACTGCCGTGGTTTGCGCCGAGCATGCCGTTGCTGTACGCCGCGGCCGCGGTGACCGGACTGGGCTTCATTCTGGGCCAAGTGGCGTTCCAGTCGTTGGTGGGCCTGCTGGGCGAGGGCGAAGCGCGCACCCGGAATTTCAATACCTATGCGCTGATCATTGCCGTTGCGGATCTGGTGGGCCCCGTGTTCGCCGGTTTTTCGATTGATCACGCCGGCCATGTGCGCACTTATCTGTTTCTCGGCGCGCTGAGTACTGTAGCGACGGTGGTGCTGATTGCGCTGTCGCGGCGCGTGCCGCGCCACCGCAAGCCGGCTGCGGCGCCGGAGGCCAACCGCGTGACCGACCTGTTCCGCGATGCCGACATGCGGCGCGTGCTGATTGCCGGCGCTGTGGTGATGACGGGCATAGACCTGTTTCAGCTCTACCTGCCGCTGTACGGACATGAAACAGGCCTGTCGGCCAGCGCCATCGGCATGGTGCTGGGTGCCGCCGCCGCGGCAACCTTTGTCAGCCGCGCGCTGCTGCCGTTGCTGGTGCGTCGCTACGGCGAGGAAGCCACGCTGCTTTATGCGATTTTCCTGGCTGCGGCGATGTTTGCGCTGCTGCCGTTTTTCAAAAGCGCGGTGGTGATCGGCGCCATCTGCTTCGCGCTCGGCCTGGGCATGGGGCTGGGCCAGCCGCTGACGGTGATGCTCTGTTATCGCTATGCGCCGGCCGGCCGCGGCGGCGAATCGCTGGGGCTGCGCATCGCCATCAACAACTCGATGCATGTCGCGGTGCCCGCGGCGTTTGGCGCGGTGGGCGCGGCGTTCGGTCTGGCGCCGGTATTCTGGGTCAGTGCCACGGTGCTGGCCGTGGGCAACTGGTTCAGCCGCAAGCGCGGTTGACGCTATTGAACAGGCGCCCCATGCCCATCGCCGTCGTCCTGCTGGTCATACTGCTCAACATGAGCGCCTTCCGCGGCAGCAAGGTGCTGGTGTCGCTGTTCGCACTCGAACTGGGGGTCGAACAGTTCATGCTCGGCGTCATCGTTGCGCTGTATTCGCTGTGCCCGATGCTGCTGGCGCTGTACGCGGGCAAGCTGGCCGACCGCTTCGGCGTGCGCTGGCCGCTGGCGCTGGGCTCGCTGGGCATGGCGCTGTCGCTGGTGCTGCCCGGCGCGCTGCCCTCGCTGCACACGCTGTACCTGTCGGCGCTGCTGCTCGGCGCCGCGCACGTGTTCTACAACGTGTCGGTGCAGAACCTGATCGGCATGCTGAGCGCGCCCGACACGCGCACCCGGAACTTCAGCAACTTCAGCCTGATGATCGCCAGCGGCGGATTTGTCGGGCCGCTGGCCGCCGGATTCGCCATCGATACGCTGGGTCATGCCGCGGCCTATCTGTGCATCGCCGTGACCCCGGCGATCTCGGCGGCGATCCTGTTCGGCGCGCGCCACCGGCTTGCCGCACTGCGCGGCGGCGCCGGGAAAAAAGAAGAGGCGGCGGTCTATGCCGTCGGCCTGCTCGGCAATGTGCCGCTGCGCCGCACGCTGATCACCAGCGGCATCATCCTGACCGCCATCGACCTGTTCCAGTTCTACATGCCGATCTACGGCCACCGGATCGGCCTGTCGGCCTCGGCCATCGGGGCGGTGCTGGCGGTGTTCGCGGCGGCGGCATTCCTGGTGCGCATCATCCTGCCGCAGATCGCCAAACGTTTTGGCGAGGAGCAGGTGCTGGTGATGTCGATCTTCATCGCCGCCGGCACCTACCTGTTGTTTCCGTTGACGGAGAACGTGGTGTTGCTGGCGGCGATCGCGTTTTTGCTGGGCATGGGCACGGGCTGCGGCCAGCCGCTGACGCTGATGATGATTTACGCGCGCGCGCCGGAGGGTCGTTCCGGCGAGGCGCTGGGCCTGCGCATGGCCATCAACAATCTGACGCACATCGTCGTGCCGCTGTTTTTCGGCGCGCTCGGCAGTGCTTTCGGTGTGGCGCCGGTGTTTCTGGCCAATGCCGCGATGCTGGGCGTCGGCGGCATGCTCAGCCGCAGGCGTTGAGCCTTATATAATCCCTAAAACGTCAATTCGGCCACAGAGATCACAGAGAACACCGAGAGATTCAAGGGGTTGAATCATCACGCTACCCTCACCAGATTGGTGGGATGTGGAAATGCCCCATGTTCTTGATTTTCCTCTGTGAACTCTGTGTTCTCTGTGGCTGATAGCTTTTTCCAGAATAATCAGTCACCCCTCTCAAAGGAAGGCCATGAAAATCGCCATCATCGATGATTACCAGGATGCCTTCCGCCGCGTGAAAGCCGCGCAGCAGCTCGCAGGCCACGAGCTGATGGTTTATACCGATACGGAAAAAGATCCGGCAAAACTGGCGGAGCGGCTGAAAGACGCCGAAGTGCTGGTGCTGACGCAGCAGCGCTCGAAACTGCCGCGCGCGGTGATCGAGAAACTGCCAAAACTCAAACTGATCAGCCAGACCGGACGCAACGCCTACCATATCGACATCGCCGCCTGCACTGAAAAGGGCATTGTGGTTTCTGCCGGCGGCGGCGGTAATCCGAATCCGACCGCGGAACTCACCTGGGGCCTGATCCTCGCTGCGTTGCGGCGCATTCCGCAGGAGGTGCAGCGGCTGAAAAGCGGCCAGTGGCAGGGCTCGGTGGGCATCGGGCTCGCCGGCAAGACGCTGGGCATTTACGCGTATGGCCGCATCGGCAGCCAGGTGGCGCAGGTCGGCAAGGCGTTCGGCATGAAGGTCGTATGCTGGGGGCGCGAAGGATCCACCGCCAAGGCGCGGGCGGCGGGTTATGACATCGCCGCCAGCCGCGAGGCGTTTTTTGCGGAGTCCGACGTCATCTCACTACATCTTCCCTTGAACGACGGCACCCGCGGCATCGTCACTGCGGAAGATCTGGCGCGCATGAAGCCGACGGCGCTGATCGTCAACACCAGCCGTGCGCCGATCATTGCGAAGGACGCGCTGGTCAACGCGCTGAAAGCCGGGCGCCCCGGACGCGCGGCGATCGACGTGTATGAAGATGAGCCGGTGATGAATGCGAGTCATCCCCTGATCGGCATGGACAACGTGGTGTGCACGCCGCATCTGGGGTATGTCGAAGAGGCGACTTATGAGTCGTACTACGGTACTGCCGTCGAGCAGATCGTGGCGTATATCGGCGGCAAACCCGTCAATGTCGCCAATCCGGATGTTTTGAACAAATAGCACAGGGCGGGACCGGCATGACCATGAAAAAAATGCGTTGCGGCGTCGCCGCGGTGGCCGCATTGCGCGCGGCAGGGGTCAGCAAGGTGTTCGGGCTGATGGGCTCGAGCACGCTGGAAATGTACGACGCGCTGTATGACGCGAAGGACATCGAATACATCGGTGTGCGCCATGAGAACTGCGGCATGCACATGGCCGATGCCTACGGGCGCGTGACGCAGACGCCCGGCACCTTCATCTGCGGCCAGGCCGGCCCCGGATCGGCCAACATGGTGCTCGGCCTCGCGCAGGCGAAGTTTGCCTATTCGCCGGTGGTCGCCATCACCGGGCTGGCCTCCACCGAGCACCTCGGGCGCGACGCTTTCCAGGAAATCGACCAGCACACGCTGTTCCTGCCGGTGACCAAGCGGGTGATGACCGTGCCGCGGCCGGAGCGCATTCCGGAATTCATCCTCGAAGCGTATCGCATCGCCAACGCCGGCCGCCGCGGACCTGTTGTGGTGAACATTCCGCGCGACCTGTTCAATCACGACATCGACGCCGACATTCCGCAGCGTCATGCGCCGGATATCAGGCCGCCGGCCACCGATGCCGCGACGCTGGCGGAAATCCGCAAGCTGATCCTGGCCGCGAAAAAACCGGTGATCCACGCCGGCGCCGGCATCAAGTGGGCGCGCGCGGGCGCGAAACTCGCCGCTCTCGCGGAAAAGCTGCAGATACCCGTCACCAGTTCCGCCGGTCACGCCGACATCCTGCCGATGGATTTTCAGTTGCACGCGGGCGGCGTCGGACCGCGCGGCAATCCGGTGGCGAGCACGCTGACCCGCGAAGCCGACCTGATCATTGCGCTGGGCACGCGGCTCGGTTTCAACACCACGTTTTACAAACACACGGATATTTCGCCGACCGCGAAAATCATCCAGGTCGATATCGATCCGCTGGCGCTGGGGCGTTATTTCCCGGCGGCGCTTGCGGTGGCGGCCGACACCGGCGCCGTGATCGACGGATTGCTGGAAGTGATGGCGCCTGTCGCCGCTGGCGCCGCGCCGTGGCGCGCGCGCAACGAAACTTATTTCAAGGCGCGCGCGGCGCTGTGGGCGGAGCGCGAGGCTTCCGGCGCGCGCACCGGCAAGCCGCTGCATCCGGACGTGATTTACGCCGAATTGCGCAAGGCGGCGCCGCGCAATGCCATTTTCACACTCGATGCCGGTACCACCGGTTTTCAGGCGACGGACCAGTTGCCCTGTTACGAAGCGCCGGCGCTGCTGACGCCGCTGGATTGCGGCATGGTCGGCTTTTCCTATTCGGCGGCAATCGGCGCGAAGGTTGCCGCTCCCCATCGTGCGGTGATTTCGCTGATGGGCGACGGTGGTTTCGGCATGACCATGGGCGAAATGACAACGGCGGTGATGAGCAACATTCCCGCGGTGGGCATCGTCATGGACAACGGCACCTGGGGTTCGGAAATCGCCTACCAGCGCGATTTTTACCAGGAACGCTACATCGGCGCCCACGTTCACAGCCCGCGTTTTGACGAAGTAATGAAACTCTGCGGTGGCAACGGGTATCACCCGCAGGGCGCGGGCGAGACCGCGGACGCGCTGCGTGACGCGCTGAAAGCCGGCAAGCCGGCGATCATCCACGTCAAGATCGATCCCGACGCCACCATCAGTTTTCGCAAGGACGCGCTGCAGAAGCGCGCCTGAGCCACGCCGCCGCTGAAGGCCGCCATGAATCCGCTGATCACGCCGCTGCATGTCATGGATTTTCTCGGCGTCGCCGTGTTCGCGGTCAGCGGCGTGCTCGCCGCCGGACGCAAGCATCTCGACTGGTTCGGCGTGCTGGTCATCGCCACGGTCACCGCCATCGGCGGCGGCACGCTGCGCGACCTGCTGATCGACCGCCATCCGGTGTTCTGGATGGCCGACACCGGCTACCTGTGGGCGATACTGGTGGCGACGCTGTTGACGCTGCTGGTGGTGCGTTTTCGCGAGATTCCGTTGCGTGCACTGCTGGTGGCTGATGCGCTGGGGCTGGCGCTGTTTGCGATCAGCGGCGCGCGCATTGCCGAGAGCGCGGGTTACGGCGGCATCGTCGCGGTGATCCTCGGTACGATGACCGGCGTCGCCGGCGGCGTATTTCGCGACATGCTGCTCGCTGAAATCCCGCTGCTGCTGCGCGACGGTGAGATTTATGCAACGGCGGCCATCGCCGGCATTATCGTGTATCTGTTATTGCAGGCCGCGGGATTTGACCGGCTGACCGCCGGTTACGCCGGCATGGCCGCGATTGTGACCATTCGTTTCACGGCGATTTTTTTCGGCCTGCGCATGCCTGCGCTGCGCCTGGGTGAAAAAAAGCGCGAGTAGGCGAAGCGCGGCCTAGTGCGCTCAGTGCAGGTGCTTGTTGCGCGGGTGCAGCGGAATGACGGTGGAGGTGCTGCTGCCGGCAGCGGGCGTGTCGCCGGCCGCCGGTCTGGCGGGCGCGTGCGCATCGAACATTTTGGTCACCAGCGCGGTGACCTGCTCGACTTCCGGCTTGCCGAGATGGCGCGACAGCATGTGGTTGATGTCTTCCGTCACGCACTGGCGGCGGAATTCATGGATTGCTTCCGGCGAAGGACCGACGAAAAACTGGTGGAACTCGTCCTCACCGTTGTCCGGGTAATAGGTTACTTCGACTTCGGAGGCATATTCGGTCAGCGGGCCCAGGCTGTTGCAGGCTTCGGTGAGCTTGTTGTGGAAACTGCGGCCGACGTCGCCCGTCCAGCAGATGCTGACCACGCGTTCGCGCGCGTCATACACGATGCCGGGTTCTTCGCGTTCCAGGCTCTTGGCGTCGGCGATGTGATCGGCATCGACATAATCCAGCCAGGGGCGCAGCGCCAGTTCGATCTGCGCGAGTTTCACGCCTTTGCATAAAAAAACGCTGCCATGGACGTGTACTTCGGTTTTCATTGCTGCCAGCCTCGGAGTTAATTGGTCCCGCCGCGCGGGGCGACAAGGATAACATAGCCCGACAACATTAAATAAATCAATAAAATCAAATATTTAAATGATATATCCGGGTGCGATCGATCCGGAATTGCGCCGGCCCCGTTGCCGGGCGGCGGTTCGCGCGCTTACTCCGGCAGCAATCCCAGATCACGCAGCAGTGCGCCCATGACGCGGCGTTCGTGCGTCATCATCGCCAGCGTCGCCGCGCTGTCGGTATAAGTGTTGGCCCAATAGTGGCTGTCGAGTTCGGCATTCCACGCCGCGCTGGCAGTTGCGGCCTGCAGCGCCGCATTCCAGAACGCCGTCTGTTCCAATGAGATGCCGCGCGCGCCGATGACGCCGCGCCAGGTGCCGATCACGCAATCCACGCCCAGTTCGGTCCAGGTCGGCGTGTCGGCGTAGAGCTTGCGCAGGCGCTGCGGCGCCGATACCGCCAGTGCGCGCAGCCCGCGGCTCTCCAGTTCCGGGACGGCGCTGACCGCGGTGATCGCGGCGACTTCAGCCCTGCCCGTCATGACGTCGGCCGCGGCATACCGCGCCGAATCGAACACATGCAGAGCCAGCGCCTGCGGATTGCCGCCGGCATGCCGGGTGAGCTGAGCCAATGCCATGTGATTGATGTTGCCGATGGCGGTGGCCATGGCGATGGTCAGTCCCCCGGCGTTGTTGCCTAGCCGCGCCAGCAGGTCCGCGCCGGTGCGCAGTTTTGAGTCGGCGCGCACCAGGAAGGCGATGTATTCGGTATAGAGATTGGCCAGCGGCGTCAGTGCGCGATCGTCGAAACCGCTTTCACCCAACAGATGGTTGGTGATGATGGTCGGCGAATTGATCGCCAGCACATGCGGGTCGCCGGGGTGCTGCGCCAGATAATCCCAGGCGTTGCCGCCGCCGCGGCCGGCGATGTTGGTCAGTCTGACCGGCACATCGATCAGGCCGTTGGCTTCCAGCACCTTGAGCAGGGCGCGCGCCGGGCGATCCTGCCCGCCGCCGGCCGGCGTGCCGGCAACGAGTTCAACTTCGCGCGTCGGCCGCCAGCCGGCGGTCATGCTGCAGCGGCCGGCGAGCGCGGTTGCGGCACCAGCACCACCAGCAGGTTGGCGAGGATGATGGCGCCGGCAAGGAAGTAGAACCCGGCATAGATGCTCCAGGCGTCGGCGATGAGGCCGAATGCCGCCGGTGCGATGCTGGCGCAGATGGCCAGAATCGTGAACTGCAGGCCGACGCCGGTGCCGGCGAGGTGCTGCGGCGTATGTTCGACGGCCCAGGCCTGCATCACCGGACGCATCGCATAGAGAAAAAATCCGACCAGCGCCACAAACACGATGAACGCGAATGACTGGCCCGCCAGCACCATGCCGATGATCATCAGGCCGGTGATCAGCATGCTCGACATGATGACTTTCTTGCGTCCCATTTTGTCCGACAGGTGGCCGCCGAGCGGGCTGGCGATCAGGCCAGCGACCTGCAGCACCGTCATGCACACGCCGACGGCGATCGGCGAGTAGCCCTGCTCGTAGGCGAGATACACCGGCAGGAACACCATCAGTCCGACCTGCGTCAATGTGCGGAAGCCGGAGCTGATGCAAATCAGCATCAGCGTGCGGTCGCGCAGCAGGCCGCCCAGGTCGCGCAGATACTGGCGCATGTTCCATTTTGGACCGCCGGCGGCAACACCGGCGTTGACGTGGTCGTGTCCGCGTCCGCCGGCTGCGCTCAGCGCGCCGATCATCAGCAGAATCAGGGCGGCCATCACCAGCCCGGGCACCACGTTGATGACCACCACCGTGCGCCAGCTGAACCACGCCAGCAGCGCGCCGGCGGCCAGCGGGGCAATGGCCTCGCCGATGTTGCCGCCCATGCCGTGAAACGACAGCACCAGACCCTTGCGCTGCGGGTAACGGTCGGTCAGCGCCGGAATCGCCGCCGGATGCCACAGATTGTTGCCGACGCCGACCAGCATCAGACACACGACCAGCATCCACATGCTGTTAGTCATGCTCATCAGCGCGTAAGGGAAGCCGACCCAGAACAGCGACGCGGCCATCAGGTAACCGCGCTTGCCGATGGCATCGACCAGCATGCCGCCGGGCAGGTTGGAGAGCGCGCCGGCGAAGTGCTGCGCGCTCATCAGAAAACCGATTTCCGTATAGGAGAGCCCCAGTTCCTTGCCGATCAGCGGCAGCAGCACATAGAACGTCGCCGGGTACCAGTGCGTGAGCGCATGGCCGGCGGAAATCAGCCACACTTCCCTGAAGGTGCGCGCAGGCAAAACAGTGGCGGCGGTGGTGCTCATAATATGGTCGTGACGGGGGTGCAATGATCATAGCATGCGGTCGATGGCGCAGACCGCGGCGTATAATCAGCGCCTTCCCCGCAGCAAGAAAAACAGAAAATACAATTCCTTCAGGCTGAATGGTTACATTTCAAATCAGCAATCTCATGCGCACCGACATCGAACGCTTTTTCAGCCCGCAGTCCATCGCCATCATCGGCGCTTCGCAGGATCTCATCACCATCAGCGGCCAGCCGCTGAAACATCTGCTGAGCCACGGCTACAAGGGCAGGCTCTACCCGGTCAATCCGAAGTACGCGGAAATTTCCGGCGTCAAATGCTGGCCGTCAATAGCCGCACTGCCTGAAGCGCCGGAACTCGCGCTGATCCTGGTCAATGCCTCGCGCGTGGCCGACATGCTGACGGCCTGCGGCGAGAAGGGCGTGCCGTACGTGATCATTTTCAGTTCGGGTTTTTCGGAAACCGGCGGCGGCGGCGTGGCCTTGCAGCAAAAGCTGGCCGACATTGCGCGTCAGTACAACATCGGCGTCATCGGTCCCAACTGCCAGGGCATGATCAACGCGGCGGATGGCGTGTATGCCGGATTCGGCTCGGTATTCAATGCCGACTACGCAGGCGGTGCGGTGAGCATGGTGTCGCAGTCCGGCGGTTTCGGGTTTTCGGTGATGAACCTGTCTTCGCTCGACGGCGGCCTGCCGTTCCGGCAGATGGTGACCACCGGCAACGAGATCGGCGTCTCCACGCTGGACTTCATGGAATATTTCATCCGCGATCCGCAGACCGACATCATCGGCGCCTATATCGAGGGCGTGAAGGACGCGCGGCGCATACTCGACATCGGCGACCAGGCGCTTGCCGCGGGCAAGCCGATCCTGATGTGGAAAGTCGGCAACACCGAGCAGGGCCAGAAGGCCGCAGCTTCGCATACCGCCAACCTCGGCGGCGCGATGGCTTTGTATAAAGCCGCGTTCCGCCAGAAGGGCATCATCCAGGTCGAGGACATCCAGGACTTGGTCGATTACGGCCGCGCGCTGCGCGGCAAACATCTGCCGCGCGGCAACCGCCTCGCCATCATCACCATTTCCGGCGGCGCCGGCATCCTGATGACCGACGAGATCATCGCGCGCGGCATGCAAATGGCGCAGTTGGCGCCGGCGACGGTGGCCAAGCTGCGCGAATTCGTGCCGTCGTTCGGCGCGCTGGGCAACCCGGTCGATGTCACCGCGGCGATTTTCAACGACCTGACGCTGATCAACCGCACGCTGCAGGCGATCAATGACGATCCCGGCGTCGATTGCATCGCGATGATCAATGCTTCGCTGCAGGGCGAGATCGCGCAGAAAGTGGCGAGCGAGATCATCGCCGTCGCGGCGAAGACCGACAAGCCGATATTCATTTCATGGAGCGCGCGCGATGCGGTGGCCCCCGAAGCCTATGCCGCGCTCGATGCGGCGCGCATCCCGCATTACAAGTCGCCGGTGCGCTGCGGCCGCGCGCTGGCGGCGGTGTCCTGGTATGCCGAGGCGAAGCGCCGCAATGCCGCGCAGAAAAACGACCGCTCACCGGTGATCCATCGCCCGGCGGCGCAGGCGCAGCTCAAGGGAAAAACCGGCGACGTTGCCGAATACGCCGCGAAGCAGGTGCTCGCCGAGTACGGCATACCGGTGACGCGCGAAGCGCTGGCGCAAACCCGCGAGGCTGCGGTGGCCGCCGCGCAAAAAATCGGCTTCCCGGTAGCGATGAAAGTGCAGTCGGCCGACATTTCGCACAAGACCGAAGCCAAAGCGGTGCGGCTGGGGGTGGCCAATGCGGCGGATGCAGCGGCAGCATTCGATGAGATCATGCGCAATGCCCGGGCCTACAAAGCCGATGCCCGCATAGCCGGCGTGCTGGTGCAGGAGATGGTCGGCGGCGGCATCGAGGCCATACTCGGCGTTACCAATGATGCGCTGTTCGGCCCGGCGGTGATGTTCGGCCTGGGCGGGATTTTTGCCGAGGTACTGAAGGACGTGGCGTTCCGCCTGGCGCCGATCACGCCGGCGATAGCGCGCGAAATGATCGAAGAAATCAAGGGTTACCCGGTGCTCGCCGGTGCGCGCGGCAAACCGCCGGCGGATGTGGATGCGCTGGCTGATGCGCTGGTGAAACTGTCGGCGCTGGCGGTGGACCTGAAGGATCATATTGCTGAACTCGACATCAATCCGCTGATCGTCATGCCCAAGGGGCAGGGTGTGAAGGCGGCGGATGCGTTGATAAGAACCGTGATTAAGTGATTAAGTAATTAGGTGATTGGTCGGGGTAATCACCTCGTCACTTAATCACCTAATCACCTGGAGGAATGATCAGGCATGGCCATATCCAGCGAAGTCAGGCAACTTTGTGACGAGGCCGCCCGCTTCATACGCGAGCAGGTCGATCCGCGTTCGCGCTGGATCGAGGAAAACGACGCGATTCCGGACGACCTGATCCGGCTCGCCCGCGACATGGGGCTGTTCGGGCTGACCATCCCCGAGGAGTACGGCGGCAGCGGCCTGGATCTCGCCGGCAAGTGTGCGATCGAGGAAGTCATGGGGCAGACCAACTACGGTTTCGCCACGCTGATCGGCAACCACACCGGCATCAGCACCACCGGCATCAACGCGCTGGGCACTGCCGCGCAGAAGAACAAATTCCTGCCGAAGATGGCCAGCGGCGAATGGATCGGCAGCTTTGCGCTGACCGAAGCGCAGGCGGGTTCCGATCCGGCGGCGATGCGCACCACCGCGGTGAAAAAGGGCGACCGCTATGTGCTGAACGGCGAAAAAATCTACATCACCAACGCCGGCCTCGCTCAGGTGTTCACGGTGATGGCGATCACCGACAAGGCCAAAGGCATCAAGGGCATTTCGGCGTTCATCGTCGAGCGCGGCACGCCGGGATTCAGCATCGGCAAGAACGAGCTCAAAATGGGCATGCATGGCTGCACCACCGCGCCGCTGGCCTTCACCGACTGCGCAATCCCGGCGGAGAACCTGCTCGGCGCCGAAGGCATGGGGTATGTGCAGGCGCTGAAAACGCTGACCGCGGGGCGCGTGACGGTATCGGCGCGCTGCTGCGGCATGATGGACAAGCTGATCGCGCAGACCGCGGATTACATGAAAACCCGTACTCAGGGCGGCAAGAAGCTCGCCGAGCACCAGGGCCTGCAGTGGATGCTCGCCGACATGGCGGTGGCGCGCGACGCCGCGCGCGGCCTCACGCAGCGCGCGATTGAAACCCTGCTGCGCGGCGAGCGCGGCACCATGGAAGCCTCCACCGCAAAACTGTTTGCCACCGAGGCGCTGGGCCGGGTGGTCGATGCCGCAGTGCAGATCCACGGCGGCATGGGTTACATGCGCGAAGCCGGCATCGAAACCACGTTCCGCGATGCGCGCATTGTGCGCATTTACGAAGGCACATCGGAAATCCAGCGCAACATCATCGCGGGATTGTTGTTGAAGGACGACTGAAAGGCTTTAGCCACAGAGGCCACAGAGAGCACAGAGGAAAACAAAACCCGTTCAGATGATACGGATCGTAAATACGTAAGCCATTGTTTATATTCATATTTTATTTGTGTTTTTTCTGTGCTCTCTGTGTCCTCTGTGGCAAAAAAAGGTTTTCTGGAGGGTTTCCCATGGCAACAATCAAAGATCTGATAAACCTCGACGGCCGCGTCAGCGTCATCACCGGCGGCGCCACCGGCATCGGCCTGCAGATGGCCAAAGGACTGGCTGAGGCCGGTTCGAACATCGTGATCTGTTCGCGCCGCGTCGATGTCTGTGAAGCCGCGGTGGCAGAGATCGAAAAAATCGGCGTGCAGGCGCTGGCAGTGGGCTGCGACGTGACCAAAGTCGATCAGGTCGAGGCCATGAAAGCGGCGGTGCTGAAAAAATTCGGCCGCGTCGATGTGCTGGTCAACAATGCCGGGCGCGCCTGGGTGGCGCCGCCGGAGGACACGCCGCCGGAGCGCTGGCAGCAGGTGTTCGATCTCAACATCACCGCGCCTTTCCTGTGCGCGCAGGCCATCGGCCGCGAGTTCATCAGGCAAAAACGCGGCAAGATCATCAACATCGCGTCGATTGCAGGCCTCGTCGGGCGCAATCCGGAGGCGTACAACTCGATTGCCTACGGCGCGAGCAAGGGCGCGCTGGTGAATTTCACGCGCGATCTGGCGGTGAAATGGGCGCAGCACAACATCCAGGTCAACTGCATCTGCCCCGGTTTTTTCGTGACGCCGATCAACCAGAAGCTCTACGAAAAAAACAAGGACAACATCGAGCGCGAGATTCCGCTCAAGCGTACCGGCGGGCCCGATGACCTGAAAGGCATCGCCGTGCTGCTGGCATCCGACGCCTCGAATTTCATGACCGGCGCCATCATTCCGGTCGATGGCGGCGCGGTGGCCTGGTAGTTGCATGACATTTTCCGGAGGATGGCGTCATGAGCAGCAGAGGCAAGCAGTTCAAGGCGCTGATACACGCGCCGGAAATCCTGATCCAGCCCGGCGTCTATGACGGCTACAGCGTGCGGCTGGTCGAGCGCGCGGGTTTCAAGACGGCGGCAATTTCCGGCGCCGGCGTGTCGGAGAGCCGCATGGGCTGGGCCGACCGCGGTGTGATGACTTTCGAAGAGAATCTCAATAATGCGCGGCGGCTGGCCGACTGCTCGAACCTGCTGCTGCGCGCCGACGCCGACACCGGCTACGGCAACGCGATGACCGTGCATTTCGTCGTCCGCGCTTTCGAGAAGGCCGGCATGGCGGCGCTGATGATCGAGGATCAGGTGTGGCCCAAGCGCTGCGGTCACATGGCCGGCAAATCATGCATTCCGGCGGAAGAAATGGTGCAGAAGGTCAAGGCCGCGGTGGATGCGCGGCGCGATAACGACTTTGTGATTGTTTCGCGCACCGACGCTGCCGGACCGCATGGCGTGGATGAGGCGATCCGGCGGCTCAACCTGTATGCCGAGGCCGGCGCCGACGTGATGTACGCCGATGCGCTGCTGTCGAAGGAGGACATCGCCAGGGTTGCGAAAAACGTGCCCAAACCGCTGATGGTCAACATGGGGCTGGGCATGCGCCCGCGCAAGACCACGCCGCTGATGTCACCTAAACAGTTGCAGGACATCGGCGTTGCCGCGGTCAGTTATCCGCGCCTGCTGAGCACCGCTGCGCTGCGCGGCATGATGAATGCGCTGGACGTGTTCCAGCGCGAAGTGGTCGGCAACAACAGCGTGGTCGAGCGTACCGATCTGCAGGTCGGCTTCGAGGAGCTCAACGATCTGATGGGCATGAAAGCGCTCGACGAGCTCGAGCGGCGTTACACTGCCGAATAACTGGTAATGGGTGATGGGTGATGGGCGGGGCGCGCCCCCCGCGTTTTTTGTTGTATAGTCAATCGCTGAATTTCACCGGCGTCACACCCCTACACGGAGATCCGCATGTCGAAGCTCACACTGCAGCAGGCCAATACCATTATTGAAAAAGCCTTTGCCAAGGCGAAGGAAATGAAAGTCAAACCGCTGGCGATCGTCGTGCTTGATGACGGCGGCCATGTGGTCGCCGCGCAGCGCCAGGACAACGCGACCATGTTCCGTTACGACGTGGCGCTGGGCAAGGCGTGGGCGGCAGTGGCGATGAGCTGTTCGAGCCGTGCGCTCGCCGGACGCGCCAAGGAAAATCCCAATTTCATGATCACGCTGGCGGCCACTGCGCAGGGCAAGTTCCTGCCGCAACCGGGCGCGGTGCTGATCAAGGACGCCGCGGGCAACATACTTGGCGCCGCGGGCGGCAGCGGCGGCACCGGCGAGGAGGATGAGGCCGTGTGCGCGTACGGCGCCGAGCAGGCGGGGCTGAAGCCGGTCATCTGACGCATCACCAGGGTAATCGCATCATGCCGCGCATTCCGCCTGCCCAGCCGGGCATGCCGCTTTCCGACGTCGATACGCCGTCGCTGATCCTCGATCTCGATACCTTCGAGCGCAACCTGCAGCGGCTGAGCGAGTCGCTCGCCGGCCGCAAGGTCATGCTGCGGCCGCACGCCAAGAGCCATAAATGCCCGCAGATCGCGCTCCGGCAGATTGCGCTGGGGGCGGTTGGCGTGTGCTGCCAGAAAGTCAGCGAAGCCGAGGCCATGGTCGAGGGCGGCGTGCGTGATGTGCTGGTCGCCAACGAGGTGGTGGGTGCCGCCAAACTCCAGCGCCTGGCGGCGCTGGCGAAGCAGGCGCAGGTTGCTGTCTGCGCCGACGATGCCGGCAACGTCGCCGATCTCGATGCTGCGGCGCGCGCCGCCGGCGTCACGCTCGACGTGCTGGTCGAAGTCAATGTCGGCGCCAACCGCTGCGGTGTCGAGCCGGGCGAGCCGGCGCTGAACATCGCGCAGGCCATCGCCGCCTGCAAAAACCTGCGTTACGCCGGCCTGCAGGCCTATCAGGGTGGTGCGCAGCATATGCGCAAGGTTGAAGAGCGCCGCGCGGCGATCGACGCTGCAGTGGCGGGTGTGCAACGGACGCTGGATCTGATTGCCAAAGCCGGTATCCCGCGCGGCAAGGTCACGGGCGCCGGCACCGGCACTTATCTGTTTGAAGCAGCGAGCAGGGTCTATGACGAACTGCAGGTCGGCTCGTACATTTTCATGGACGCCGATTACGCCAAAAACGACTGGACCGAGAGCGGCATTCCGCGTTTCGAGCACAGCCTGTTCGTGTGGACCACGGTGATGAGCCGTACGCGGCCCGATGTCGCCATCGTCGATGCCGGGCTGAAGGCATCCAGCGTGGATTCGGGCATGCCGCGGGTGGCGGATTTTCCGCAGGCGGAGTTCCTCAAGGCTTCCGACGAGCACGGCGTGATCAAAATGAACGGCGCGCCGGGCTTTGCGCTGGGCGACAAGATCAGGCTGATTCCCGGCCACTGCGATCCGACGGTGAACCTGTATGACCATTACGTCTGTGTCCGTGGCGGCAAGGTCGAAGCTTTGTGGCCGATCACCGCGCGCGGTGCGGTTTGGTAAGAACCCCTTAAAACCTAGCCACAGAGGACACAGAGAGCACAGAGAAGGTCAAAACCAGAGCAACTCGTGCGGACATTAAGTTGTGGGTGTTGTTTTTCTCTGTGAGCTCTGTGTCCTCTGTGGCTGCTTTTCGCTTTTGACTTCAGGTTTTATTAAATGATGACCATCAAGAAAATCAGTTTCATCGGCGTCGGCAACATGGGCAATCCGATGGCGGCGAATCTGCTGAAAGGCGGCTTCGACGTCACCGTATTTGACGCGCGGCCGGAAACGGCCGCAGCCTTCGTCATGCAGCACGGCGGCAGGGCTGCGGCGTCGCTCGCTGAAGTGGCGCGCGGCGCGGATGCGATCATCACCATGCTGCCCGACGACAGGATCGTGCGCACCGTCATGCTGGGCGAGGGCGGTGCGGCTGCCGCGCTCACGCGCGGCGCGGTGCTGATCGACATGGGTACCTGCGATCCGACAGGGACGCAACAGACCGCGGCAGCCCTGGCGCCGCTGGGCATCCGCATGATCGACGCGCCGGTGATGGGCGGCGTGGTGTTCGCGAAAGACGCAACGCTGGACATCATGGCCGGCGGCGATGCGGCGCTGGTCGCGCGCTGCACGCCGGTGCTGAAAGCCATGGGCCGCGCAGTGACGCATTGCGGCGCCACCGGTTCGGCCCATGCGATGAAAGCGCTGGCCAATTACGTCAACGCCTGTGCGCTGATCAACGCCATCGAGGCGCTGACCATCGGCAAAAAATTCGGCCTCGATCCGAAAATGATGGCCGACGGGCTGGCGACCATGTGCGGCGGGCGCAATCACCCGATCGAGAAAAAAGTCATACCCCAGGTGCTGACGCGCAAGTACGCCACCGGCATGGCGCTGAGCTTCATTGCCAAGGACGTCAAAATCGCCGTCGATACCGCGCACGCCATCGGCGCTGCAGTGCCGCTGGGCGAGAAAGTATCGGAACTATGGAACGCTGCCGCCGAAAAAATCGGCGCCGGCGTTGATCAGACCGAAATCGTCCGCTACTGGGAGCAGGCCAGCGGCGTATCGCTGACGGAAAAATGAAATTTACAGAGGAACACTCATGACCCAGAAAACCCATATCAAACTCGGCACCGCGACCCCGGGCGGCGGTTTTCCCGCCTACGGCTGGCCGTATGCCGAAGTGCTCAACGCCACCGACGACTCGCTCAACATCGAGCCGCTGAACACCAAGGGCAGCGGCGAGAATGTCGGCCGCATCGACAATGGTGAACTCGACATCGCGCTGGCCACCGGCGAAGTGACTTACGAGGCCGTCAACGGCATCGGTCGCGCGCCGTGCAAGAACATCCGCATCATCAACGCCACCTACTCGCAGGCGGGCATGTTCATGGTGCGCGCCGACAGCCCGTATCAAACCATCGGCGACCTCATCGGCAAAACCGTGGTGTGGGGCGCGTCCAGTTCCGGCTTTGTCGTGCTGGCGCGTTATGTGTTCGACGGCCTCGGCCTCGACATCAAAAAGGATTTCGACGCGCGGCTGCTGGAAAAAGCCGGCGACGGCCCGCCGCTGGTCAATGGCGGCGAGGCGGCGGCGATGTGGGGCGGCGGCGTCGGCTGGCCGCCGTTCATGGCCATCGCAAAGAATCCCAAAGGCATGCGCTTCATTTCGCCCAGCGCGGATGAAATCAAACGCATCCAGAGCAAACATGTGTTCCTGAAACAGACGACCATGCCGGCCGGCAGTTATCCGGGGCAGGCCGGGCCGGTCAATTCGGTGGGGTCGTGGCCCTTCGTGCTGGCGCGCGCGTCACTGCCGGACGATGTCGCCTACCGCATCGCGCGTGCCTTGCATAAAGGCCACGCCGCGCTGGCCGCCAAGCTCGACCAGGCGCAGGAATCGACGCTGCAGAACACGCTGGCCGCGGCGCCGACCCGGGAGCTGATCCATCCCGGGGTGCTGAAGTACATGAAAGAACTTGGTCTGTGCTGAGCGTGCTGATCTAAAACCCGTACAGCCGCGCCGGATTCGCCACCAGCACCCGCTCGCGCTGCGCGGCATCCGGCACCCAGTCGAGCAGCAGGTTGGTCAGATCGCCGTCGTTGGGCGTCGCGCCCTTGTGCATCACATGCGGCCAGTCGGTGCCCCAGATCACGCGCTCCGCATTGGCTTTGAGCAGTGCGTGCGCAAACGGCACGGTGTCGGCATGCGGCAGTGGCGTGCCGGAGATGCGGTACGGCCCCGTGAGTTTCACCCACGCCTTGCCCGCCTGCATCAGGCGCAGCAGTGCTTGGAATCCCGGCGCGTTGAGTCCCAGCGCTGTTTTCATGTAACCGAGGTGGCCCAGCACGATGGGCACCGGGAAATCCGCGAACGTGCGATCCAGATCCGGGAATTCATCGGCGTGCATCAGGAATTCCATGTGCCAGCCCATGCCGGCGATGCGTTGCGCCAGCGGGCGCAGCATGGCCATCGGCAGCGTGCCGGCTTTGCGGTCCTTGACGTCAACGATGTTGACGCGCACGCCGCGCACGCCGGCGGCATCCAGCTTTTTCAATTCCGCATCGCTGATCGCCGGATCGACCACCGCCACGCCGCGCAGGCGTTGCGGATCCATCTTCATCGCGTCGAGCATCGCCGAATTGTCGGTGCCATAGACGCTGGGCTGCACCAGCACGGCGCGCGTGACGCCCAGCGTGTCGAGCATGTGCCGGTAATCCTGCAGCAGGCAGTCGGGCGGCGTATAGACGCGCGCCGGGGAATAGTCGTAACGCGCGGCGGGCCCCATCACGTGCGCGTGGCTGTCGCAGGCCAGCGCCGGCATTTTGAATTTGGGTGCGCGCGGATTGAAATCGGGACCGGCGCACAGGGGTGCGGCGGCGCTTGGTGTGTTGATGGGGGACATGACGTGGATTCTGGGTGAGAAGGTTTCCCTCATCCCCGGCCCTTCTCCCGGAGGGAGAAGGGGGGCAAGAAGAGGTCGGCTTTCAGTGATTATGCATAAGTCGTTGTTTTTATTTATAATTTTGTGTGACGGTTATGTGACTTTCAAGCCCGGCATCTGGAAGTCGATGGCCTTGAGTTCCGCGGCGAGCGATGTGCGCTCGTCCTTGGTCAGCTCGACCAGCGGCGGGCGCACGGTACACCACTGCGCGTCCCCGCTGTACTGCGCGATGCCGGCTTTCAGCGCGGCGATCATCAGATATTTCTTGCCGAAGGTGTTGCGCGCGACATCGAGCGCCTTCTGCTGGGCTTCGGCGTCCGGGTTTTTCCATTCGCGGTAGAGCTTGGCGATGGCTGCCGGATTGACGTTGGCAGTGGCCGAGATGCAGCCGGCGCCGCCGTTCTGCATGTTGGCGAGCAGGAAGGATTCGCTGCCGACAAACATGTCAAAGCCGCTTTTGGCGAAATTGTCGAGGAACACCTTGGTGTTGTTCCAGTCGCCGGAACTGTCTTTCATGCCGGCGATGGCGGTCGGGTATTTTTTCAGCAGCCGCTCGACCAGTTTGGGCGTGATGCCGACCACCGCCACCGGCGGGATGTGATACAGGTAAATGCGCAGCCGGTCGTCGCCGACGCGCTCGATGATTTCGGAGTAATTGCGGTAGAGGCCTTCATCGCTGACGCCCTTGTAATAAAACGGCGGCAGCATCAGCACGCCGGCGCAGCCGGCCTTCACCGCATGTTCAGTCAGGCGCACCGAATCGGTCAGCGCGCAGCAGCCGGTGCCCGGCATCATGCGTTGGGGATCGACGCCCGCTGCCAGCAGCGCATCGAGCAGTGCAATGCGTTCGTTGAATGACAGCGAGTTGGCTTCGCTGTTGGTGCCGAAGGCGGCAAGGCCGGAGCCCTGCGAGATCAGCCATTGGCAATGCGCAATGAAGCGCGCGGGATCCGGATTGAGATCCTGGTCGAACGGCGTGACCACCGGGGCGAGCAGGCCCTTGATGCGTTGCGTCTTGCTCATCGTATTGTTTCCTCGCAGCAGAGTCGTTGAAAATTGGAATGATGTTGAAAACGCGCCGGAGAAACCATGCGCTGACCGGTGGCCGCGCGCGGCGTATTCGCAGTCCATATAGGATAGCACCGCGGGACGGCAATGCGCCTGCCGCGGCCCACTACGTGGCGGGGTTTGCATTGTCAGCGACGGGTGCAGGCGTTAAGCTGGCGGGCCGGTTGCAGGGAGGCCGCATAACAATCAGGAGGAGGCAGTCATGTCACGATTTATCCCCGCGGCGGCAGCCGCGGCGCTGCTGGTCATTGCGCCGGCGCTGCACGCCGCTGAAGATCCAGCCAGATATCCGACCAAGACGGTGCGCATGGTCATCGCGTTCTCGCCCGGCGGACCCAGCGACATCCTGTCGCGGCTGATCGGCGGCAAGATGGCGGAGCGCATGGGTCAGCCCTTCGTATTCGACAACCGTCCGGGCGCCGGCGGCAACGTGGCCGGCGAAATCGTCGCCACCAGTCCCGCTGATGGTTACACGCTGATGATCGCCAACAACAGCGTGCTCGCCGCCAATGCGTCGCTCTACAAGCGCATGACCTTCAGCCCGGAAAAAGATCTGGTGCCGGTGGTATGGGTTGCATCGCAGCCGAACATCCTGGTAGTGCATCCGGACGTGCCTGCAAAAAATGTCAAAGAACTGGTGGCTTACCTGAAGTCGAAACCCGGCCAGTTGAACTACGCGTCGTCAGGCAGCGGCGCTGCGGCGCACCTGGCGGGCGAATTGTTCAAGAGCATGACCAAAACCGACATGGTGCATATCCCGTTCAAGGGCGCGGCGCCTGCGATCACCGATGTGCTGGCCGGGCGCAGCCAGATGATTTTTGCGACCGCGCTGTCGGTCAAGGCCTACATTGATGCCAACCGGCTGCGGCCGCTGGCAGTGACCACGTCACAGCGCATGGACACCATGCCGAATCTGCCGACGGTGTCCGAAGCGGGCGTGCCCGGCTTCGAGGCTTCGACCTGGCATGGCCTGGTGGCGGTGGCCGGTACGCCGCGTGCGGTGACGACCAGGCTCAATGCCGAAGTCAACGCCGTGCTCAAGGATCCGCTGGTGAGCAAGTTTCTCGTGAGTCAGGGCGCCATCATCGAAGGCGGCACGGCGGAGAAATTCGCCGCGCATATCAAGGCTGAAATTCCGAAGTGGGCGAAGGTGATCAAGGATTCGGGGGCAAGGGCTGATTGACGGGAAATCGGTGACTGGTGACTGGTAATTGGTGATTGGTAAATGGTGATGGGTTATGGGGAAATCTGGAAGCTACGCTCCCTGCCCATCACCCATCACCATTCTTCAACTCACCGCGCCGATTTGCTACTGAAAGGTAATCAAAGAACAACATGGCATCCCTCAAAGTCCTGGGCGCAGGCCCGGTCAAGCGCGGCATCACGCAACTGGCAGCGCAGTTCGAAAAAAATACCGGCCATCGCGTGACTGTCGAATTCACTGCTGCGCCTACCGTGCGCGAGCGCGTGCTGGCCGGCGAGGCGGTGGATGTCGCCGTCGTGCCGCAGTCGGCGATGGAAGAATTTGTGACTCAGGCGAAGGTGAATGCCGGCACGCGCATGACCGTGGGCCAGTCGCGCATGGGGCTGGCAGTGCGCAAAGGTGTTGTCGCGCCCGATCTTGCTTCCGTGGAGTCCTTCAAGCGCGCGGTTGCCGCGGCCGATGCGGTGGTGGTCAATGTTGCCTCCAGTGGCAACTACGTCGTCAAGTTGCTCGAAAAACTCGGTTTCAGCGCCGACAAGGCGGTGAAACAGCCGGACACCGTGAAAGTCATGGATCATGTGGCGGCGTCCGCGCAGAATCTGCTGGGTGCCGGACAATTGCCGGAGATCCGCGAACTGATCGACAAGGGCGTGGCGATTGCGCTGGCGGGGCCGCTGCCGGACGACCTGCAGAGCATCACGGGCTATGACGCGGCGGTGACCGTCGCGAGCGCCGATGCGACGGCTGCCGCGGCGTTCACGATGTTCCTGGCGACACCGGGGGCGCGTGCGGTCATGGCAGCCACCGGCATCGACTGAAAACGGACCGCCGATGACCACACTCAGAATTCTCAGTGCCGGCGCCGTCAAGCGAGGTGTCGCGCGCATTGCCGCGGCGTTCGAAAAAGATACCGGCACCAAGGTGAGCATCGAATTCACGCCGGTGCCCGAACTGCGCAAGCGCATCGCGGCCGGAGAGACGGCGGATGTGGTGGTGGCGACACCGGTGGTGCTGGACGAGTTTGCCGCGCAGAAAAAAATCGATCCCGCGAGCCGCGGCTATCTCGGCCGTTCGCGCATGGGCGTGGTGATTCATGCCGATGCGCCGGTGCCGGCGATCCCCGATACTGAATCCTTCAAGAGCTTGCTGCTCGGCGCCAGCCATGTGGTGCGCAACGAGGCTTCCAGCGGCATCTACTCGGAAAAACTGCTGGCCAGGCTGGACCTGACCGCGCCGCTCGGATCGAAAATTGTCGTCGTCAAAACCGGCGCCAGCATCATGGAATATGTCGCCGCGCATCCCGCGCAGGCGGTGGGCCTCGCGCAGATTTCGGAACTGATGGTGATGATGGACAAGGGCTGCAAGGTCAAGCTCGCGGCGCCGCTGCCCGATGAAATCCAGAACATGACGAGTTATGACGCGGCGGCGATGAGCGGTGCGCCGGCTGCTGCTGCGGCACTGGCGCAGCGGCTGGCGTCGCCCGAAGCGAAGAAGATTTTTGCCGAAACCGGGATTTCCTGAAAACCACTGACGGAGTATGACGATGAAACGAGTCATCACGGCCCTCGCAGGTCTGGCACTGGCAACGGCAGTTCACGCCGCCGAAATCACCGTGATCAGCGGCGGCGCCATCGAGCCGGGACTGAAAGCGGCTGCGGCAGCGTTCGAAAAAGAATCCGGACACAAGGTCAAAATCACTTTCAATACCACGCCGCAGATGCGCAAGCGCGTCGCTGCCGGAGACACCTTCGACGTGATCATCGCGCCGCCGGGTGCGGTTGCGGATTTCTCCAAGGCGGGCAAGGTCGAGGTCGGCGGCGTCGACGTCGGTCGCGTCGGTTCCGGCGTGGCAATCCGCCCCGGAGCACCGGTGCCGGCGATTGCCACCGCCGACGACATCAGGAAAACCGTACTCGAGGCCGAGTCCATCGTCTTCAACACCGCGACCACCGGGTTGTATTTCGAGAACCTGCTGAAGAAGTGGGGCCTCTACGGGCAGGTGCAGGGCAAGGCCGCGCGTTACACCACCGGCGCCGAAGTGATGAAACACGTGCTGAAGGGCAAGGGCAGGGAAGTCGGCTTCGGTCCGATCACCGAAATCCTGCTCGAGAAAGAGCACGGCCTGATCCTGGTCGGCCCGTTTCCGGCGGAAATCCAGAACTACACCTCCTACATCGCCTCGGTGATGAGCGCCGGCACGCAGAAGGATGCTGCGCAGGCGCTGGTCAAATTCCTCGGCGGTCCGGCGGGCAAGCCGCTGTTTGTGGCGGCGGGGATCGAGTAAGCGCGCCTGACGGAAGGCAAGCGGCTGCGGATGGCTGTTACGCGATGCCCTTGCGCCCGACCGGCAGGCAGCGCTAGAGTGTGCAACGGCGATTACAAGAAAAACACGTCCGGACCGACCATAAGGAGGAAGACCATGACTCATGCTGCACGCATTGTTTGTGCCCTTATCGCATGTGCTTGTCTGACGGGTACGGCGCTGGCACAGAAGTATCCTGCCCGCGCGATCCGTGTCATCGTGCCCCAGTTGCCCGGCGACCCCTGCGACACCTTTGCCCGGCTGCTGGGCCAGCACATGGGCGAGCGCCTCGGTCAGCAATTCGTGGTCGATAACCGGCCCGGCGCCGGCGGCCAGATCGGCCTAGAAATAACTGCAAAAGCGCCCGCGGATGGCTACACCTTTGCCTGCGGGCAAGGCGGCAATCTGTCGGTCATTCCGCACACGATGAAAAACGTGCCCTACGCCGCACTGAAGGATTTCGCGCCTGTCGCGCTGGTCGCGACCAACTATCTCGCGCTGGTCGTGTACCCGGGGGCACCGTACAAGACTACCGCTGAATTCGTGAAGCACCTGAAGGCCAATCCGGGCAAAGTCACGTTCGCCAGCAACGGGGAGGGCGCTTTTCTGCACATGGCGGCTGAACTTTTTCGCTCCGCCGTCGGTTTCGAATACGTGCATGTTCCCTTCAAGGGGGTAGCGCCCATGGCGTCGGAGATCATGGCCGGGCGGGTGGATGCCGCATTCAGTTCGTTCACGGGCGTCTATCCGTTTGTGAAGTCCGGCCAGTTGCGACTGCTCGGCATCGCGAAACCCACGCGCGCATCCAACTATCCCGACCTGCCCACCGTCGCGGAAACGGTACCGGGGTTTTCTTCCGGCGGCTGGTTTGGATTTGTGGCACCGGCCAAGGTGCCGAAGGAGATCATCACCATCCTCAACCGGGAAATGAACGTGGCCCTGAAGAGGCCGGACGTGCGGGCGAAGCTTGAAGGTCTGGGGCTGGATGTCTGGGCCGAGTCGCCGGAGTATCTGAGGGACCTGATGAAAAGCGAATACGAAAAGTATGGAAAAGTGGTTCGCGACATCAAGCTGGTGCCGAAGTAAGAAACAGCGACCCCACTTCCCCCGGATGATAAAAGCGGGCCGACCCTGGACCGGAGCCTCAGATCCTTGCCTCGATCGCCTGCATTGTGCGCTGGTGGATGACTTCCGGGGATCCTTCGGCAGATACGCTCACCAGCAGGTTGTGTTTGCGGTAGTAGTCGGCCAGGGGCGCGGTGCTGGATTCGTAGGCGGCCATGCGCACCTTGATTGATTCCGGCCGGTCATCTTCCCGCTGCAGCAGGCGTCCCCCGCAGTCATCGCATACGCCTTCAACCTTCGGCGGCCTGGATTGAATGTGATAGACCGCCTTGCATTTCTCGCAGGTGCGGCGGCCGCCGAGTCGTGCCACGATGGTGGCCAGAGGCAGTTCGTAGCTGATCACGCCATCGAGTTTGATCCGCTCCCGCTCCAGCAGTTGGGCCAACGCCTCGGCCTGGGGCACGGTGCGCGGGAAACCGTCGAGCAGGAATCCGCCGCCGCACATCAGGCAGGTGCTTCGCTCCCGGACGATGGCCAGCACGGTTTCGTCCGTAACGAGTTCACCGCGTTGCATGGCATCGAGGGCAGCGTTGAGGGCCGGACTGCGTTCGTGCGCTGCGACGGATTTCGCGGCGCGGAAAACGTCTCCCGTTGAAAGCTGGCAGCAGCCGAGACGAGCACTCAGCAATTCCGCCTGCGTACCCTTGCCGGCCCCGGGCGCGCCGAGCAGCACGAAGCGGCGGGGATTCGCCTGATTTTTCGGCGGGGGGCTGCAACATGCATCAGGTCCTTTGATCCAGGCGGCGCGGTCGGTTTTCGCACTCATGTTGTTCCCCTTTTTTCCGGAGGCACAAAAGCCAATGTGCGACGATTGCAGGCCGGTTTCCCTGACGTAGATCAAAGGTTGTAGGGAATAAGGTCTCAGCCAGGAACGCGGCGACACAAGAGGGGTGCCCGGCGGATGCGATGTTCGGGCCCCCCCCGGCCCTATTATCAGCTGCCGACCGGTTCCAGCCCGCTGTCGATAATCGCCTGCGCCGCTTCCGGCGAAGCCAGAAACCGGATTACCGCGCGTGCTGCTACGGGATCCGGTGATTTCGTGCCGACGCCCGCGGGATAAAACGAAACTTTCTGCACTTCCGCCGGCAGCGGGGTGATGTGCGCAATGCCCGGCACGGGCAGCAGTTCACTGATTTGCTGAAAGCCGATTTCGACCTCGCCGCGCGCGATTACGGCGCCGACGCGCTCGCCACCGCCGATCATGCGGCTTTTAGGCAGCACCTGTTCGATGATGCCGAGACGCTGCACCAGTTCGGTGGTGAAGTATTTGCCGCTTTCGCTGGCCGAGTACCCGATGGATTTTGCCTGCAGCAGGGTTTTTCTCAGGGCATCGATTGAGCTGATGTCCGGTTTGGGTGCGCCGGCGCGCACTGCCATGCCGACGATTGAACGGGCGAGTACGGTATAACCTTCGGCTTGCACCAGACCGTCGGCGATGAACTGGCGCAGTACACCGTCCGCGACGATGACGATGTCGGCGACTTCGCCGCGCTTCAGCCGGTTGGGGATGGAGATGTCGCCGGTGCCGATGGAGGTGGTGACGGTGATCACCTTTTTGCCGGTGAGTCGTTCAATCTGCGGCAACAGCGTTTTATACGCGGCGGTGAATGCGCCGGAAGTCATGACGCGGAATTCGGTGCTTGCGGTGGTCATCGGTTGTGGGTGGTTGAAAGCAATTTACAGGATGGGCAGGATTTACAGGATAAAAAGCTGCTTCTCGTGACCCTGCATCATCCTGTTCATTTGATTGCATTGAATCCGGAAATCACTGCACCTGCAGGCCGATCGACTTGACGACCTTTCCCCAGCGTGTGATTTCCTCGTTGTACATCTTGCTGAATTCATCGACCGTGCTGCCGACGGGGTCGAGGCCCTGGCCGATCAGCAGCTTCTGCGCTTCGGGCGTTGTCACCGCCTTGGTAATCACCTGCTGCACGCGTTGCGCGATTGGCCGCGGTGTGGCGCCGGGCATGAATACCGCGTACCAGTTGTTGTAACCGAAACCCGGCACGCCGGATTCGGCAACCGTCGGGTAATCCGGCAGTGCCGGTGTGCGTTTCGGGCCGACCACGGCCAGTGCGCGCAGCCTGCCGGTGGTGAAGAAGGGCCGTGTTGAAATCACGCTGGCGATGGTCATCGAGATGCGCCCGGCGACGACGTCGATGATGCTCGGCGCGGTGCCCTTGTACGGCACGTGGGTGAGCTTTAGCCCGACCATCTGCGCGAACATTTCCATCGCCAGGTGCTGCCCCGAGCCCTGGCCCGAGGACGAAAACAGCAGTTCGCCCGGCTTTGACTTCGCATGCGCGATCAGCTCCTGCACACTTTTGACAGGCAGCGAAGGATGGACCACCAGCACGCCCGGCGAAATCACGGCGAGGCTCACCGGCAGCAGATCCTTGCGCGGGTCGTAGCCGAGTTTCATGATGCTCGGCGTGATGGTGATGCCAGAGGAGTTCGTGAGCATGGTGTAGCCGTCGGGCGGCGCCTTGGCCACCAGCTCCGAAGCGATCGAGCCGCCGGCGCCGGGCCGGTTGTCGGAGACCACGTTCTGCCCCCAGGCTTCGCTCATTTTCTGTGCGAGGTAACGGCCGATGGTGTCGGTGCCGCCGCCGGGGGCGAGCGCGATGATCATGCGGATCGGCTTGGTGGGGTAGGCCGGCGACTGTGCTTCGGCGACACCGGCTGTACAAACGGTTGCCGACAGAGTCAATAAGGCATTGCAGATATTCCTGGAAAACTGATTCATGATCTCTTCCGCATTGTGATTGTTAGTGTTTTGAAAACTCCAGCACGTCAAACCCGCAATAGCGGTCGACAATGTAAATCAGCCCGCGGTCATCGACATCCGTGTCATTGGTCTGCGGGCAGGGCTTGCCGCCGCAGGGCTCGGGGATGTACCAGCCCACTTCCTGCGGCGCCGACGGATCGGCGACGTCGACGATGCGCAGGCCGCCGGCGAACCACGCGCAGTAGAGCAGCGTGTCGCCGCCCTTCCAGTGTTCCTGGAACTGGTGACCGCCGAAACGGCCCGGCGTGGTGCGGCTCCAGGGGCTGTCGAGTTCGCTCACTTCAAACAAAGACAGCGGCTTGATGTTGGACAGGTCGGTGACATCGAATACCCACAGGCAACCGTGCGGGCGGCCGCGGCGGCGCGCCATTTCCGCGGCGTCGTGTGCATGGTCTTCCTCGTCGATGGCGACCGCGATGCGTTTGCCGTCGATTTTTTTCAGCACCGGCATGAAGGTATGCGAGGGTTCCGGAAACGGCGGGTGGTAGTTGTAGGCGCCGGTGGTTTTCGGTTTTTTGATGTCGGTGACGTCGATCACGCGCACGCCGCCGTGCCAGCAGCCCGCCCACAGTTCATTGCCGAACCTGAGCGTGTGGTGCAGGCGGTGCTGGCGGCCGGGCCAGGTGGGTTTTTCGCCGCCGGCGATGTGCTGCCCCGGCATCCACCAGCGCGATACTTCCTCTGGTTTGGCCGGATTGCGGATGTCGTAGGTGACGAGGATGTTGCCGATATAGCCTGGCATCTCGGTGGAGATGTAGGCATAGTCCTTGTCCATGTCGAAGCGGTGCACGCCGCG
>CAZAOZ010000036.1:0-31011 GCA_964486865.1 uncultured Bordetella sp. | reverse complement strand
GCCCGGCCGGCCGGGCTCCACCACCGCGGGTCGGCGTATCCGCCGTCATCGACAAATTCCGCGAATTGGGCATTGGTCACCGGCGTGCGCGCCATGCTGAACGGCCGCACCTCCACCGCATGCGCCCATTTTTCATTGTCGAAGACAAACCCGCCATCGGGCTGCGCACCCAGCATGAACGATCCGCCGCCGATCGCCACATCGCCCGCGCACGCATCGTCCGCAGGCGGCAACTCCCCGCGGACTCCCGGCGGCGCGGCGTAGCCCAGCGTCTGGCGCGTGTAGGTCAACGCTTCGCAATGCATTTCCTCATGCCACGCGCTCAGCTGCACGAAATAGCCCAGAGCCGCATCCGGCGAATCACGCAGCCGCTCCCCGACTGCCGTGCGCACCTTGTGCAGATAATCCAGCGTCTGCGCGGGATCCGGCAACGGCAGATTCCAGCGCGTGGCATGCGGCACACGCGCCGAGTCGTAGCATTGATCCGCACCGTCGAGCAGCGATTTGTTCACCGCGCCATTGCCATGGCGGCGCAGGCACCAGTATTCCTGGAACCAGCCGATATGCCCCAGTTCCCACAGCGGCGGATTGACAATGTCCAGGCGGGGACCCAGCCATTGCCCGGCCGTGATATCGGCAACCAGATCCAGCGTACGGCGCCGCGCCGCATCGAGCATGACGCTCAGTCCGGCACTATTCACTGGCAGGGCATCTGCCGGGAATGCATTATTCATTGCGCGTTGCAGTTTGTTATAGTCACCAGCCAGTGTATCCGGATCGCCGCTCCATGAACATTGTCCTCGTCACGCCCGCAGGCCCGCGATCCCGTTACGGCAACCGCAATACCGCCGTACGCTGGGCACGCATGCTGCGTGCATGCGGCCATCGCGTCACCGTGCAGGAATCCTGGAACGGGCGCGCCGCCGATCTGCTGCTCGCCCTCCACGCCCGCCGCAGCCACGACTCGATTGTCCGGTTCGCCGAACGCTTTCCTGAACGCCCCCTGATCGTCGCGCTGACCGGCACTGATCTGTATCGCGATATCCGCAGCGACGTCAATGCGCAGGAATCGCTGGAACTCGCCACCCGTCTCATCGTGCTCCAGGATCAGGGGTTGCTTGAACTGCCACCGCGATTGCGCCGCAGGACCGGCGTTGTCCATCAGTCCTGCGATCCCATCGCGCACCGACCGGCGCTGGATGACTGCTTTGAGATCATCATCAGCGGGCATCTGCGGGCCGAGAAAGATCCGTTCCGCACCGCGGCTGCGTTACGGTATCTGCCGCGGGACAGCCGCATCCGCATCACCCACATCGGCGGCGCCCGCACACCGGAATTCGCTGCAGCGGCACGGCGCTGGATGGCGCGCGAGCCGCGCTATCACTGGCTGGGCGAAGTCACCCGCCGGCGCGCGCTGATGCTGCTCGCGCGCGCCCGCGTCATGGTCATCAGCTCACTGATGGAAGGCGGAGCCAATGTGGTCAGCGAAGCGCTCACCGCCCGCACACCGGTCATCGCTTCGCGGATACCCGGCAATACCGGACTGCTCGGCGCCGGCTACCGCGGCTATTTTCCCGCGGGCAACGCACGCGCGCTGGCGCGGTTGCTTGCAAAAACAGAAGCAGACCCGCAGTTTCTCGCCACGCTGCGCCGGCAGTGCGCGACGCAACGCAGGCGCGTCACGCCGGCCCGCGAACGTCATGCACTGCTCCGGGTGATTGCCGCAGCGACGCGCGCCGCAATATAGCAACCTTTTGTTTTTATTAAATATTTTTAATCGCTGCGCGCACCGGGGCGAAGCTGCGGCGGTGCGCCGGAGTCGGTCCCAGACATTGCAGCGCGGCCATGTGCAACACCGTGCCATAGCCTTTGTGCCGGTCGAATCCATAGCCGGGAAATGCGTCATGCAGTTCGAGCATCGCTGCATCCCGGGCTACCTTGGCCAGTATGGATGCAGCAGAAATCGCCGGCACGGTGGCATCTCCCTTCACAATCGCGCGTGCCGGCATGGCGACCTGCGGACAATACAGGCCATCGACCAGGATCTCCGCCGGTGGCTTGCTCAGCAGCAGCACCGCGCGCTGCATGGCCAGCAGACTGGCCTGCAGGATATTCAGCGTGTCGATCTCTTCCACGGTCGCGCTGGCCACCGCCCAGCACACGGCACTGCTGCGAATCGCTCCGGCAAGCTGCTCGCGGCGCCGCGCCGACAGTTTTTTGGAGTCAGCAAGACCCGGCAGCGGCGGCGGGTCTTCCAGAATCACTGCAGCCGCAAACACCGGTCCGGCCAATGGCCCGCGGCCGGCTTCATCCACTCCACAGACCAGACGCACGTCAGCGCACCGCAACCGTCAGATATGGCAGCACCGCTTCAGCGGCACGCTCAGCGGCATCGTGTCGCAATTCCTGCGCCATTGCCGCAAAACGCTCCTCAATCGCACGCCGCCGCTGCGGGTCGCGCAGCAACTCGATCACTGCCGTCGCCAGGGCATCGGGGGTCGCAGCGTCCTGCAGCAGTTCCGGCACGACGAACTCCCCGGCCAGGATATTGGGCAGTCCCACCCACGGCTGATAACGCCGCAGGTTCATGATCCACCAACTCAGCCGCGGCATCCGGTAAGTAATGACCATGGACCGCTGCAGCAACGCCGCTTCCAGCGTGGCCGTGCCCGAGGCCACCAGAACCACGTCTGCGGCAGCCATGGCTTCATGGGCATGCGCGAACAGCAATGTAATGTTCAGTTCACCATGTTCGCGCCGGTACAACGCAGCCTCAAACAATTCCCGCGTCTGGCGATTGAGCAGCGGCACCAGCAGGCGCACACCTTCAACAGTGCCGGAAATTTTTTCCGCAGTTGCCACGAACAAATCCGCCATCGCCTGCAGCTCGCTGACCCTGCTGCCCGGCAGCATCGCAACCACTGGCACCGCCGCCGGCAGGCGCAGCTCGGCGCGCGCCTCGGCGCGCGAGGGCATTTTTGCCAATTGGTCGGCGAGCGGGTGACCCACGTAACTGACCGGCACTCCGGCGCGCTCATAAATGGCGGCCTCAAAAGGAAAAACCGTCAGCATGCGCGATACTGCGCGGCGGATCTTGCCGATGCGGCCGCCGCGCCAGGCCCAGATCGACGGACTGACATAATGCACGGTGGGGATGCCGGAGTTCTTCAGCGCCAGTTCCAGATCAAGATTGAAATCCGGCGCATCCACCCCGATGAACACGGCCGGGCGTTCCGCCAGGAACCGGCGCTTCAGTTCGCGGCGTATGCCGGTGATTTCCCGGTAGTGCCGCAGCACCTCGACATAACCGCGGACCGACAGTTTATCCAGCGGAAACCACGAGTGAACGCCGGCAGCAGCCATTTTCGGTCCGCCAATGCCGACAAAACGGGCCTGCGGCATGCGCTGCCGCAAAGCCTGCACCAGCGCGGCGCCGAGCAAATCGCCCGACGGCTCACCGGCAACAATACCGATCAGCGGACCGGTTGCACGATGATCGCCTGCCACGGTCGTCAGCGGATGATGCCGCGCCCGGGCGCGGCAAGAAACTGAGCCAGCGGCAACAGTGCCGGCTCGGTCTGTGCCGCGGCAACAATCTGCGCGCGCGCCTGATCGAATGACAGCCCGGACTTGTACAGCATCTTGTAGGCGCGTTTGATTCCGGCAATGGCAGCAGCGGAGAATCCGCGCCGCTTGAGGCCCTCGGCATTGATGCCATGCGGTTCGGCGGCATTGCCGGAAGCCGTCACGAACGGCGGCAGATCCTGCAGCAGGATGGTGCCCATGGCGGTGATGCTGTGCGCCCCGATACGGCAATACTGATGGACAACCGTAAAACCGCCGAGGATCGCATGGTCACCGACATGCACATGACCGGCAAGCTGGGCATTGTTGGCAAATATCGTGTCGTTGCCGACCTGGCAATCATGCGCAAGGTGCACATACGCCATGATCCAGTTGCGGTTGCCGACGCGGGTCACGCCGCCGTCCTGTACCGTACCGCGGTTGAAGGTGCAAAACTCGCGAATGGTGTTGTCGTCGCCGATTTCAAGCCGTGTCGGTTCCCCGGCGTACTTCTTGTCCTGCGGCGCCTCGCCGATGGATGAGAACTGGTAAATCGTGTTGCGCGCGCCGATCCGCGTATGCGGACCAATCACCACATGCGGCCCGATGCGGGTCGCCGGACCGATATCGGTATCCGCGCCGATGATCGAATAGGCGCCGACTTCGACATCCGGCGCAAGGCGCGCCTGGGGATCGATGATCGCTGTGGAATGTATGCGTGCCGGCACAGTCGTTCAGGCCGTATCGCCAGGCAGATCGCGCACGGCGCACATCAGGTCGGCCTCCGCGACAATGACATCATCAACACGCGCTTCAGCATGAAATTTCCAGATGCCGCGCATGTTCCTGACCAGCGTCACGCGCAGTCGAAGTGCGTCGCCCGCCGTTACCGGGCGTTTGAAACGCGCATTGTCGATACCGACAAAATAGTAGATCGATTGCTCATCCGCTATCACTCCCATCGTGACGAATGACAGGATCGCCGCAGCCTGCGCCATGGCCTCGATGATCAACACACCGGGCATCACCGGATGATGGGGAAAGTGCCCGGTGAAGAATGGTTCGTTGATGGTCACGTTCTTCAGTGCCTCGATATGCTTCCCCGATTCGCATTCCAGCACCCGGTCGATCAGCAAAAACGGGTAACGGTGCGGCAGGTAACGCAATACCTCGTTGATGTCCATGCTGCTCATGATTCGCCTTTCTTGCGTGTTTTCAGCGCCTGCTCCAGGTGACGCACCCGGATTGCCAGATCCGCCAGATTGCGCAGACTGGCGGCATTGCGACGCCAGTCGCGATTGTTCTCAAACGGATATGCGCCGGTATAGGTACCCGGCCCGGTAATGGATTTCGTCACCAGCGTGTGCGCCGAAATCTCCACATTGTCGCCGATGTTCAGGTGTCCGGCGATGCCGGAAGCGCCGCCGATACGGCAAGAGCGTCCAATACGCGAGCTGCCGGCAATCCCCACACATGCGGCAATGGCCGTATGCGCACCGATATGCACGTTGTGGGCCACCTGCACAAGGTTGTCGAGTTTTACGCCGTCTTCGATGATCGTGTCATCAATGGCGCCGCGGTCTATCGTCGTGTTGGCGCCGATTTCCACATCATCACCGATCCGCACCCGCCCGATCTGCGGTACTTTGATCCATTGCCCTTCGTCCATCGCGATGCCGAAACCATCGGCACCGATCACCGCGCCGGCGTGCACAATCGCGCGCTTGCCCAGCGTACATTCCCGGTAAATGGTGACATTCGGGTACAGCAGGCTGTCCTCGCCCACCACGGCCCCGGCGCCGATATAGCTCCCGGCACCAATGCTGGCTCCCGCACCGATGACCGCGCCGTCCTCGATCACCGCCAGCGCTCCGACATGCACGCGATCGCCAATTCGCGCGCCGGGATGCACGATGGCGCTGGCATGCCTGCCGGCGCCCGGCGCAGCCCCGGGATTAAACAGCGCCGACACACGGGCGAAATACGCATACGGATTGGTCGCGACAATATGGGGGATGGCCAGCGAACCGCGCAGATTCCCGCCGACTATGACTGCGCCGGCGCGCGTTTCCTGCAATTTTCCAAGATAACGCTCGTTCGCCAGAAAAGTAATGGTGTCCGGCCCGGCCCCCTCCAGGGTCGCCACCTGCCGCAGCTGCACCGAGGCGTCGCCTATCAGCTCGCCGCCTAGCCGTGCCACGATGTCTCCGAGGCGGAGGGTCGAAAGCGCTGTCATCTGGACTCAGGAACAGGTTATACAGACACGGAACACCCGGCCAGGTGGCGCGTGCCAGAGCCTATTTGGCTTCGGCAAGCGCCTTCAGCACCTTGTCCGTGATGTCGATCTTCGGATTGCGGTACACCGCTTCCTGCAATATGACGTCATATTTTTCGGCTTCTGCAATCTGCTTGATTACCCGGTTCGCGCGTTCAAACAGCGAACCCAGTTCCTGATTGCGCCGCAAATTGAGATCTTCACGGTACTCGCGCTGCATGCGCTGGAAATCGAGCGTCAGGCGGCCCAGTTCCTGCTCTTTGGCGCGACGCTCGCTTTCGTTCATGGTCAGCACATCTTTTTCGAGCTGCCCCTGCAGCGCCTTGATCTGGGCTTCACGCCGCTGCAGTTCCTGCGCGCGCGGCGCAAATTCCTTTTCCAATTGCTTGCTGGCCCGCTCGGCCGGCGCGCTTTCCCGCGTGATGCGCTCCTGATCGATAAAGCCGATTTTCAATTCGGCCGCCATGGCGATGGCCGATACGCCTGCCAGCAGCAATGCCGCCAACCCCGCACCAATGTGTTTCAACTTGCTCTCCTTCAATTCTGCTTCAGGCAAATGACCCGTCGTGCCTGCCTTGCTACCGGTCAAAATACACCGCCAAATGTGAACTGAAAAGCCTGCTTGCGGTCACCAGTCTCAGCGTTCAGCGGTTTGGCGATACTGATCTTCAGCGGCCCCATCGGCGAAGACCAGTTCACCGCCACACCGGTCGAATAACGCAAATCGCCTCCGTCATACCGGTCACTGACCATGCCGGCGTCAGCGAAGGCGCTCAACCGCACCGACCGGTCGTTCTGCAATCCGGGAAACGGGAACAGAAACTCCGCATTCCCCACCATCCGGTGAGTACCGCCGCGCGGATCGCCGTTCTGATCCTTGGGTCCGATGCTGGACGTCCGGTAACCACGGACAGAGTTTACACCCCCGGCGAAAAAGTTCTTGAAAAACGGCAGCGGCTTGCCGCCGGATCCATCGCCATAGCCGATTTCGCCATTCAGCATCAGGGTGTAATGCCGGGTCAACGGGAAATACCGCTGGTACTGATAGCTGGCCTTGTGATATTGCAGCGAGCCGCCGGGCAGTCCCACTTCACCCCCCGCGCGGTGCAGCGTGCCTTTGGTGGGATAAATCAGGCTGTCGCGACCATCCCGGACCCAGCCGACGGAGCCCAGCACCGCATCCGTATCCCTGCCAAACGTCGCCACATAATCCAGATAAAACAGCGGGCTGTCGGAATAGGTCGTGATCGAAGTGCTTTCATACCCCAGCCCATAGGTAATGGTATCCCGCTCGGTCACCGGCACGCCGAAGCGCACCCCGCCGCCCAGCGTCTTGCTCTGATACCGGCCCAGTCCGCCCTGCGCGGCATCGACCTCACGGGTATAAATGTCGAATCCCTGGCTGATGCCGTCGACGGTGAAATAAGGGTCGGTGTAGGAAAGCGAATACACGGTGTTGACCTTGCTGCTGTTCACCTGGACCGCCACATGCTTGCCTGAACCAAAAATGTTCTGCTGCGATATCGAACCCGACAGCACGACCCCCTCACCGCTGCCGAAACCCGCACCCAGCAGGATATTGCCGGTCGGCTTCTCGGTTACCGTAAAGTTCACATCGACCTGGTCGGTGGTTCCCGTCACCGAGGGCGTCTCCACCGTGACTTCCGTGAAATAACCGAGCTTATCGATCCGGCTGCGGGACAGATTGATCCTGTCGCCGGAATACCAGCCGCCTTCCAGTTGCCGCATTTCCCGGCGGATGACTTCATCACGCGTACGGTTGTTGCCGGCAACATTGATCCTGCGCACATAGACGCGACGGCCCGGATCGATGAAAAACGTGAACGTCGCCTGATTCTTGGTTTTGTCCAGATCGGGTGCGGCATTGACGTTTGCAAACGCATAACCGTCGTTGCTTAACCGGTCGCTGATGTTTTTGGTCGATTCGGTGATCCGGTCGCGCGAATACACCTCACCCGCCTTCACCGTGATCAGTTTGAGGATTTCCGCCTCGGGTATCAGCAGATCCCCGGCGACCTTGACGCCGGAAACGGTGTATTTGGGCCCTTCGGTAATGCTGACGCTGATGTAAATGTCCTTCTTGTCGGGCGATATGGTCACCTGCGTGGAATCGATATTGAATTCCAGGTATCCCCGATCCAGGTAAAAGGAACGCAGCACTTCGAGATCCGCACCCAGTTTCTGGCGGGAATACTGGTCGTGCTTGCTCCACCAGGTCATCCACCCCGGCGTGCGCGACACGAACAGGTCGATCAGATCCTTCTCCTTGAACGTCGCCGCCCCGATGATGCTGATCTCGCGGATTTTCGCGACATCCCCCTCATCGACCGTAAAGTTGACGGCAACGCGGTTGCGCTCCAGCGGAGTTATGGTGGTCGTCACCATCACGGCGTAACGGCCGCGACTGAGATACTGGCGCTTGAGCTCCTGCTCCGCCCGGTCCAGTTGCGAACGGTCAAAAATACGTCCTTCTCCGAGTCCGATCTGGCGCAGACTCTTGAGGAGCTGATCTTTTTCGAATTCCTTGACGCCGGTAAACTCCACTTGCGCAATGGATGAGCGCTCCTGCACGGCAATCACCAGTACATTGCCGTCGGCTTCGATGGACACGTCCTTGAAAAATCCGGTCGCGAACAGCGCGCGGATCGCCTGCGCGGCTTTCTCGTCGGTCATCGTATCGCCGACCTTGACCGGCAGATAACTGAATACGGTACCGGCCTCGGTGCGCTGTATGCCCTCGACCCGGATATCCTTGATGACAAACGGCTCGATTGCGAAAACCGGAACAGCGGCCGCCATGAGCGCCGCGCAGAACCAACGGTGAAATGCCATATTTCAGCTGCCGATCAGGCGGTTGATATCGTTATACAAAGCGCAGGCCATCAGCAAAAACAGCGCAACCATGCCGATTTGCTGTCCGACTTCCATGACCCGCTCAGATACCGGTTTTCCGGTCAAAATCTCCACCGCATAATACATCAAGTGTCCTCCATCCAATAACGGAACCGGCAGCAAATTGAGCACGCCCAGACTGATGCTGATCAGCGCGAGGAACAACAGATACGATATCCACCCGTTCTGCGCCGACTGCCCGGCGTAATCAGCGATCGTGATGGGGCCGCTCAGATTGCGCAGCGAAATTTCCCCCGTAACCATTTTCCCGAGCATACGCAAACTGAATACCGATGTTTCCCAGGTTTTGGCAACAGCCTTCACCACACTTTCCAGGGGTCCGTAACTGACCACGGTCAGCATGCGCGCCATGGCCTCCGGATCGAGCCGCGGTGCGGCACCGATACGGCCGATTTCGGTTCCGCGATCGACGACCGCGTCCGGCGTCACCCGCAGCGCGGGGATATCCACATCGCCGCGCCGCACGCGAATCTGCAGCTCCTGCCGTGGTGCAGCGCGGACTCTCGCTACCAGCGCCTCCCATGTCTCGATACGCACGCCATCGACAGTCAGCACCAGATCGCCCGGGCGCAATCCGGCCCGTACAGCGGCGGCGTCCGTACTCAACTCTCCGATCACCGGCGGCAACGGCGCGCGCATGCGCGTCAGGCCCAGCGCAACCAGCACATCGCCTTCCAGATCGCGCGAATCAAATCCGTCAAAACGCAACTCCCTGCGCACTGCCGCCCCGCTCCCGGTCTTTGCTTCCAGAATGACCGGCGCGCCTTCGACGGCGCGCTGCAACACGATCCAGCGAAAATCCTGCCAGGTACGCACCGCCGTGCCGCCCGCGGCAGTCACCGTATCGCCGGCCATCACCCCCGCGCGCGCCGCAGCGCTACCAGCCGGCGGCTCTGCCAGCACCGGGATCAATCCCGGAACACCGTACACAAACAATACCCAGTACACCGCAATCGCGGCGATAAAATTGGCTACCGGCCCCGCCAGCACGATGGCAAAGCGCTGCCACACCGATTTGCGGTTGAACGCGCGATCCAGTTCATGCGGCGCCACCTCACCATCGCGCTCATCCAGCATTTTCACGTAACCACCCAGCGGAACCGCCGCAATTACCCATTCCGTGCGGTCAGCGCCCAGCGTCTTCGACCAGAGCGGCTTGCCGAGTCCCACCGAAAATCGCAGCACCCTGACGCCGCAGCGTCGCGCCACCCAGTAATGGCCGTATTCGTGAACTATGATCAGCACACTGAGCGCAACGATGAACGCTGCGATAGTCAACAACATGCTCATGGCAATCAGCCTCCGCCTGCCATGCGTCGCTGTCCGCTGCGCCCGCATATGACCAGCGCATCGGCGCGCGCCTGCGCGTCCGCTCTTTGCACGTCATCGATTGAGGCAATCGGCTGTGCGACCGTATTCTGCATTACGCTCTCGATCACCATTGGAATATCGGCAAATCCGATGCGGCGCTCCAGAAACTCCGCCACCGCCACTTCGTTGGCTGCATTCAGCGCAATCACGGCCGCACTGCCCGCACGCAGCGCTTCGTAAGCAAGACGCAGACAGGGGAAACGCAGGGTATCCGGCGCCTCGAAATGCAGGTTGCCGATGCGCACCAGATCGAGAAAATCAACACCCGAAGGGATGCGCTCCGGATGCCCCAGCGCATGGGCAATGGGTGTGCGCATGTCAGGATTGCCCAGTTGCGCAATCACCGAACCGTCGCAGTATTCAACCAGCGAATGCACCACGCTCTCGGGATGAATCACCACTTCGATGATCGAGGGATCCGCGGCAAACAGCCAGTGCGCCTCGATGACCTCCAGCCCCTTGTTCATCATGGTCGCGGAATCCACTGAAATCTTCCGCCCCATGACCCAGTTGGGGTGCGCAACTGCTTCTTCGGGCGTCACCCGCGCCAGCCGTTCCGGCGTGGCGGTGCGAAAAGGTCCGCCGGATGCGGTCAACAGGATGCGGCGCACGCCGCAACGTTCAAGCGCTGCATTGCCGCGATTCGGCGGCAGCGCCTGGAATACCGCATTGTGCTCGCTGTCAATCGGCAGCAGTTCCGCACCGTTGTCGCGCACTGCAGCCATGAACAGATTGCCGGCAGTGACCAGGGACTCCTTGTTGGCGAGCAGTACCCGCTTGCCGGCACGCGCCGCGGCAAGTGTCGGCCGCAGTCCGGCGATGCCGACAATGGCAGCGACCACCACAGTCACTTCCGGCAGCGCGGCCGCATGCTCCAGCGCCTCGGGACCGCTCATCACCTCTGTCGCAACAGCCGCCTCCTGCAGGCGCCTGCGCAAGCGTTCTGCAGCAGCGGGCTCAAGCATCACCGCCAGAGCCGGTTTGAAACGGCGGCATTGTTCGAACAGCACATCCACCTGCGAGCGCGCGGCAAGCGCCGTCACCGAAAAACGCCCGGGATTGCGCGCCACCACGTCCAGCGTGCTGACACCGACGCTGCCGGTTGATCCGAGTATGGTCAGCTGCTGCATGTTATTGCGTACCACGCAGGGTCCACGAAACCGCCAGCGCGGCCAGCGGCAACGTTGACGTCAGCGCATCAATGCGGTCCAGCACGCCGCCATGACCCGGCAACAGCCAGCCGCTGTCCTTTACGCCGGCCTGGCGCTTGATCCAGGATTCAAAAAGATCACCGACGATACCCAACGGCAGCAATATCGCCACCAGCGCCGCGGCAGCGAAGCCGGAGACGGAAATCATGTCACGTAACCCGAAATTCCACACCAATCCATAATACACCGCGACTGCCACCGCGGCCCCCGCCACACCTTCCCAGGTTTTGCCGGGACTGATCGATGGCGCGAGTTTGTGACGGCCCCAGGTATGGCCGGCGAAGTACGCCGCAATGTCGGCCACCCAGACGATGCCCAGAACGGCAAGCAACAGCCAGGGGATCATCTGCAGATTGACCAGCGCCAGCCAGGTCGGCACCAGCAGAATCCAGCCGGTCAGCGCCAATAGCCACGGATTGCGCACGCGCCAGGGCACCGCCAGCCACGGCGGAACGCACACGCACCAGAACGCCACGGATATGCCGTATGCCGCCCATTCTGCTGCCGCCACGCCGGGCCCGTGCTGCGGGATGAACAGGATGCCCAGTGCGCTCAGCACCACGCCGGCGCAGAACCCCGCATTGCGTGCGCGCCCGAATCCCGCCAGCATGCCCCATTCCCAGGCCCCGGCCAGCACCAGGGGCAGCAGCGCCAACGCCCAGTCGCGCGGCGACAGAAAAAATAGGCCGCCGATGAACAATGGCAGCAGTACGGCCGCGGTAGCAACACGGATCCAGAGCATGGGGTGCCGGCGAACCGCTCAGGCGCTCGCCACGCGACTGCCCGCGTCCGACGCCGCAGTCACCTGTTCGCTGGTCCGGCCAAAACGGCGTTCGCGTTGCTGATAGGACGCAATGGCCTGATCCAGCGCGCGTCCGTCAAAATCCGGCCACAGCGTATCGGTGAAATAGAGTTCGGTGTAGGCAAGCTGCCATAGCAGAAAATTACTGATGCGCTGCTCTCCGCCGGTACGGATGAACAAATCCGGTTCCGGCAAGTCGCCCAGCGCCAGATACGGCGCCAACTGCGCCTCGGTCCACGCCGCATCTCCCGGGATCTTGTCCGCACGCATCCGGTTGACGGCCTGCATGATGTCCCAGCGCCCGCCATAGTTTGCGGCCACCGTCAGCGTCAGTCCGGTGTTGCCTGCCGTCAGGCGTTGCGCATCGGCAATCAGATCAATCAGCACGCGGTCGAATCGCGACAGGTCGCCGATAACCCGGAACCGCACCCCGTTCTGGTGCAACCGCTCCACCTCCTGCTGCAGCGCGTTGACAAACAACTGCATCAGCAGCGACACCTCCTCGGCCGGACGCCGCCAGTTTTCACTGCTGAAGGCGAACAGCGTCAGCGCTTCCACGCCGCGCTCCGCGCAGCCGCGCACCACATTACGCACCGATTCGACGCCCTTGCGGTGGCCTGCAACCCGCGGCAGGAAACGCTGCTTCGCCCAGCGGCCGTTACCGTCCATGATGACGGCGATATGCCGCGGAATGCCGCTGACTTCCGGAATACCCTGTGTTGAACTGGCCACGACTCTGCGATCAGATCGCCATCAACTCGGCTTCTTTGACCTGCAAAGCCTTGTCGATGTCGGCAATCGAGCGATCCGTCAGTTTCTGCACTTCGTCCTGCGCGCGGCGCTCATCATCCTCCGCAACCTTTTTCTGCTTCAGCAGATCCTTCAACTGGGCATTGGCGTCCCGCCGCACGTTACGGACCGCAACGCGCGCATTCTCGCCCTCATGACGCACCACCTTGATCAGATCCTTGCGGCGCTCCTCGGTCAGCGCGGGCATCGGTACGCGGACCATATCGCCCTGTGTGCCGGGATTGAGACCGAGATCGGAATCGCGGATGGCTTTTTCGATTGCCGACGCCATTTTCTTGTCCCACGGACTGACGCCGATCGTCCGCCCGTCGAGCAGCGTGACATTGGCCACCTGCGGCAGCGGCGTCGGCGTGCCGTAGTAATCCACCATGACGTGGTCCAGCAGCCCGGTGTGGGCGCGCCCGGTGCGTATCTTGCCGAGGTCGGCCTTGAGCGCCTCCACGGTCTTTTTCATTTTCTGCTCGGTATTCTTCTTGATTTCAGCAATCATGGTCGCCTCCGTTCAAACATGCACCATAGTACCTTCGTCTTCTCCCATGACCACGCGCTTCAGCGCCTGCGGCTTGAATATGCTGAACACGTTGATCGGCAATTTCTGGTCGCGGCACATCGTCAGTGCCGTGGCATCCATCACCTTGAGGTTTTTGGTGATCGCCTCATCGAACGTCAATCTCTGGTAGCGCATCGCATCGGGATGCGTCTTGGGGTCATCCGTATAGACGCCGTCGACCTTGGTGGCCTTCAGCATCAAATCGACGCTCATTTCCGTTCCGCGCAACGCCGCCGCAGTGTCGGTGGTAAAAAACGGATTGCCCGTGCCTGCTGCAAAAATGACGACCTTCCCCTCTTCCAGATAACGCATGGCTTTGCCGCGAATGTACGGCTCGACGACCTGCTCGATGTTCAGCGCCGACTGCACCCGGCTCACCAGTCCCTTCTGGCGCATGGCATCCTGCAGCGCCAGCGCATTCATTACGGTGGCGAGCATCCCCATGTAATCCGCGGTGACCCGATCCATGTGCGCCGCGCCTGGAGCAACGCCCCGGAAAATATTACCGCCGCCGATCACCACCGCGACTTCCACGCCGAGACGCTGCACTTCCGCCACTTCGGTCACGATGCGCCCGATGACCTCGCGGTTGATGCCGTACGCATCGTCGCCCATCAGCGCTTCACCGCTCAGCTTGATGAGTATGCGTTTATAGGCTGGGGCCCGGGCCATATCTCATTAACCTGTTGATTATATTATATTTTTTACGCGTGCTGCCGGGCCTGACCTACCTGCGCCATGACTTCCGCGGCAAAATCATCTTTCTTTTTCTCGATGCCTTCGCCGACCAGGTACAGCGTAAAGCCGGCAACCTGCGCATTGGCCGCCTTCAGCAGCTGCTCCACGGTCTGCTTGTCGTTCTTGACGAACGGCTGGCCGAGCAGCGTCACTTCCTTGAGGAATTTCTGCACCGAACCCTCGACGCGCTTGGCCATGATTTCCGGCGGGATCGACTTGCCGGACTTGGCGGCATCGTCAGCCGCCTTCTCCGCCGCCACGCGGCGTTCGGTTGCGATGGCCTCGGCCGACACCCCGGAGGCATCAAGCGCCTTCGGCTTGCTGGCCGCGATATGCATCGCGATATCCCTGCCCATTCCGTCTTCACCGCCGACCAGATCCACCAGCACGCCGATCTTGGCGCCGCCGTGGATATATGAAGCGAGACGGCCTTTGGCTTCCATGCGCACAAAGCGGCGCATGGACACATTCTCGCCGATCTTCCCGACCAGCGCCTTGCGCCGCTCTTCCACCGAACCGCCGTCGAGCGTCAGGCCTGAGAGTGCATCGATGTCAGCCGGCTTTTTCTCGCTGACCAGCCTGGCCAGCGCCGCGGCAAAACCGAGAAAGTCGTCGTTCTTGGCCACAAAGTCGGTTTCGCAATTGACTTCGACCATCGCTCCCAGCTTGCCATCGCCTGAAATATGCACGGCCACCACGCCTTCAGCCGCAATGCGTGATGCGGCCTTGCTCGCCTTGTTGCCGAGCTTGACGCGCAGGATTTCCTCGGCTTTCTCCATGCTGCCGCCGGCCTCGGTCAACGCCTTCTTGCATTCCATCATCGGGGCATCGGTTTTCTCCCGCAGTTCCCGCACCATGCCCGCTGTTATCTCTGCCATTGCCGCCTGTCCTCTTGCGATATTGGTTTTTCCCAAAACATGACAGCCTCGTCAGAGGCATGTTTTTGTCATGATTCAGCAATTCCCCATAAATTAAAAAAAAGGGGCTGCACGCCCCTTGAATGTCTGTTGGCGCCGGGTCAGGCGCTTGCCGATTCGCCGTCCTCGACTTCGACAAACTCGTCGGAGCCGCCGCTGACAATCTCCTTGATGCTGGTGCTGCGCCCTTCCAGCACTGCATCGGCCATGCCGCGGGCGTAGAGCTTGATCGCGCGGCTCGAGTCATCATTGCCGGGAATCACGTAATCCACGCCGTCGGGAGAATGGTTGGTATCGACAATGCCGATGACCGGGATGCCGAGCTTCTTCGCCTCGGAAATCGCACCTTTCTGGTAACCGACGTCAATCACGAACAGCGCATCCGGCAGGCCGTTCATGTCCTTGATGCCCCCCAGGCTGCGCTCAAGCTTGGTGATTTCACGCTCATACTGCAGCGCCTCTTTTTTCGACAGTTTCTCGAAAGAACCATCCTCGCGCATCGCCAGCATGTCCTTCAGGCGCTGGATCGAACCCTTGACCGTCTTGTAATTGGTCAGCATGCCGCCCAGCCAGCGGTAATCCACGTAGGGCGAACCGCAGCGCAGCGCCTCTTCGCGTACGATTTCACGCGCCTGGCGCTTGGTGCCGACAAACAGCACGCTGCCCTTGTTGGAGGTGAGTTGACGCACGAACTTCAGCGCGTCGTGATACAGGGTCATCGTCTTCTCGAGGTTGACGATGTGAATCTTGTTGCGATGGCCGAAAATGTACTGAGCCATTTTCGGATTCCAGTAACGCGTCTGGTGGCCGAAATGGACGCCGGCTTCCAGCATTTCGCGCATGGTGACTGACATGATGTAAATCTCCTGTTAGGGTTAATCCGCCACCCGCCCGTGACGACCCGGAAATCCGGGCACCCTTAACGTCGGCAGGTGTGTGAAATACTCGAAAGCCGGCCAGGGCAAAAACTGCCGCGGCAAATCCAAACACAATCGAGCTAACTTGTTATTTTAGCACGTAAAGCGACCTCTTCCAAGGCATCCACCCCCCCTTACCCCTCCCGTCGGCCATGCCCTATCCCGCTTCAAGTGTTCCCTTGTGCTGGCCCACCCCGATCCGGGAAAACCGGAATTTCCGAGTGGTAACAACCTGTTAGAATCGCCGTCCACACAATAACCCAGAAGCCGCGCAGCCTAGGGCCTGTTAACAATCATTTCGTGAGATGCGTTGTGGTCAAAATCGTCAGTGGCAAGGCGCTTGCCGTGGCCCATATCGGGAATATGGGCGAGGCAAGCAACGCAGCCAGTGGCGATTTTGACCACAACCCGGAGGGACGGGACGATTTGGCCTCAGGGCGTTGTCGCGCCTTCGCTCATTTGCCTACGGGCAAACCGCGCTCGACGCTCCTAGCCCTGAGGCCAAATCGTCGCCGTCGCACTCATGAAATGATTGTTAACAGGCCCTGAGATGGCGCGCACCGAAAGCGCTGTCATGGCTGTTCAACCCAAGACCCCGGACGAAATCGAGCAGATGCGGATCGCCGGCCGGCTCGCCGCCGAGGTTCTCGATTTTATCGGCCCGCAGATCCGCGCCGGCATGTCCACCGGCGAAATCGACCGCCTGTGCCATGACTACATGGTCAACCAGCAGGGCACGGTGCCGGCGCCGCTTAACTACACTCCGCCGGGCTACACCCCTTACCCGAAATCCATATGCACGTCGGTGAACCACGTCGTCTGCCACGGCGTGCCCGGCGAGAAAAAACTCAAGAACGGCGACATCGTCAATGTCGATGTCACGGTGATCTACAACGGATTTCACGGCGACACCAGCCGCATGTTCTTTGTCGGACAACCCTCGATACAGGCGCGCCGGCTGGTGGACATTACCTACGAATGCATGTGGCGCGGCATCCGCGCCGTCAGGGCCGGCAATACCCTCGGCGATATCGGCCATGCCATCCAGACGCATGCCGAGAAGCACGGCTTCAGCGTGGTCCGCGAATTCTGCGGCCACGGCATCGGCCGCAAGTTTCACGAAGAACCGCAAATCCTCCACTACGGCCGGCCCGGCATGGGTTTGCGTCTCGAAGCCGGAATGATTTTTACCGTGGAGCCGATGATCAACGCCGGCAAGGCCGACATCCGCCAGCTCGCGGACGGCTGGACCATAGTCACCAAGGATCACAGCCTGTCGGCGCAATGGGAACACACCGTATTGGTGACCGAAAACGGCCACGAAGTGCTGACGGTATCTGCTGCCACACCGGCAGCGGCGGAAGCCCGCTGACCCCCGGATACCGCTGACGCATGAGCAGCGTACAAACCCCGGACACCGCCGGATCACGACGGCGCCCTCTGGCGCCGGAAACACAGCGCGCCATGCTCGCTGCCGAGCGCGCCGAACTGCAGCGCAAATTCGAAAACGGACAACTCGGACGCGAGGTGCTGCGGCATCTGACACGGCTGACCGATCGCCACCTGCGGATCTCGTGGAAAAACTGCGCAATACCGGCGGATGTGGCGCTGGTCGCGGTCGGCGGCTACGGGCGCGGTCAATTGTTCCCGCACTCCGACGTTGACATCCTGATCCTGCTGCCGCAGCCGCCGGACGCCGCGCTGCGCGGGAAACTGGAAGCACTGGTCAGCACCTTCTGGGACATCGGGCTTGATGCGGGGCACAGCGTACGCACCATCGACGAGTGTTTCGAAGTGGCTGCCGGAGACATCACGGTGCAGACCAGTCTGCTGGAATCGCGACTGCTGGCCGGCAACCGCGAACTCCACCACCGCTTCGTGCGCAAACTGCAGCAGTTCATCGATCCGGGAACGTTCCTGCGCGCCAAGCGCATCGAGCAGCAGGAACGCCATTCGCGACACGAGGCCACCAACCTTGAGCCCAACCTGAAGGAAAGCGCCGGCGGCCTGCGCGATCTCAATACCATCCTGTGGATATCCAAGGCCGCCCGGCTCGGTCGCACCTGGCTGGAACTGGCGCGACGGGGCTTCATCACCGCGGAGGAGGCGCGCGCCATCGGGCGTCATGAGCGCGTGCTCGAATTGCTGCGCATCCGCCTGCATTTCCTTGCCGGACGCCGCGAAGACCGGCTGCTGTTCGATCACCAGACGGCACTGGCCAAACAGCTCGGCTTTGCCAATCGCGCCAACAAGCGGGCCAGCGAACGCCTGATGCAGCGTTACTACCAGACTGCAAAATCGGTGTCGCAGCTGAACACCATCCTGCTGCAGAATCTGGAATTGCGGATCTCGCCGCCGGCCAACCGCACCATGGTGATTCCGCTGAACAAGCGATTCGTGATCCGCGGCGAACTGCTGTCGGCGCCAGACCGGAAAATCTTCGAGCGCGACCCATGCGCAATACTTGAAGCTTTTGCGCTGCTGCAACAGCACCATGAAATCAAGGGCATCGGCGCGGTGACGCTCAGGGCGCTGTGGCGTGCGCGCCGGCGCATCAATCCCGCCGCGCGCCGCGACCCGCGCATGCGCGCGCTGTTCATGGACATACTGCGCAGCCCGACGCGCGTGATTCACGAACTGCGGCGCATGCACCAGTACGACATCCTGGGCCGCTACATTCCCGCTTTCGGCCGCATCGTCGGCCAGATGCAGCACGATCTCTATCACGTCTATACCGTCGATGAGCACATCCTCAAGGTGGTGCGCAACATGCGGCGCTTCGCGGTTCCCGAACTGGCCCACGAATTCCCGCTGTGCAGCCGCCTGATGAGCGAATTCGAAAAACCGGAACTGCTCTACCTCGCCGGCCTGTTCCACGATATCGCCAAGGGGCGCGGCGGCGATCATTCCGATCTCGGCAAGGTCGATGCCCATCGCTTTTGCAAAGCGCACGGACTGGAGCCTGCCGACTGCGATCTGGTGGCCTGGCTGGTGGAACAGCATCTGGTCATGTCGGCGACCGCGCAAAAGCAGGATTTGAGCGACCCTGACATCGTCAGCGCCTTTGCCCGGCGCGTCGGTGACCAGCGCCACCTTGTCGCGCTTTATCTGCTGACCGTGGCCGACATCCGCGGCACCAGCCCCAAGGTATGGAATGCATGGAAGGCGAAGCTGCTGGAAGACCTGTTTCATGCCACGCAGCGTCTGCTGGCCGGCGAACATACCGGTCCGCTGGACGGCCGGCTTGCGCGCCAGGAAGACGCCATGGCCAGGCTGCGGCTGTACGCAATACCGGAAGCCGATTACCGGGAATTCTGGCGCCAGCTCGACACCGCGTATTTCCTGCAGCACGAAGCGCAGGAAATCGCGTGGCACACCCGGCAGCTCTGCCGCCATGTCAACTCGCCCGCGCCGGTGGTCAGGGCGCGATTGTCACCGATTGGAGAAGGCCTGCAGGTCGTGGTCTATGTTGTTGACCAGAAAGAACTGTTCTCCCGCATCTGCGGTTTTTTCGAAAGCATCAGCTTCGACATCTACGAAGCCAAAATCCATACCACCAAGCACGGCTATGCCCTCGACACCTTCCACATCCAGGACACTTCGAACCGGCAACCGGAATACCGCGACCTGATCAGCTACATCGAGCATGAATTGACCGGACGCCTGTCGAGCAAGGCGCCGCTGCCGCCGCTGACCAAGCCCCGCCTGAGCCGCCAGTTGCGGCATTTCCCGATTACGCCCGAGGTCAACATCCAGCCTGACGAGCGCGGCACCTATCGCATGCTGTCCATCGTCGCCGGCGACCGGCCGGGACTGCTGTCACGCATATCCCGCACGCTGACCGCATTCGACATCAACCTGCACGCGGCAAAAATCAACACCCTGGGGGCGCGTGCCGAAGACACTTTTGTCGTCAGCGGCAGCGTGCTCAGCAATCCGAAGCTCACCGTACAGTTCGAAAGCGAGCTGCTCGACCAGCTGCGTGTCTGAGCGGTCACCGCTTCAGTCGTTGCCGGCATCCCCTACTCCGTTACAAGTGTTCCCTTGGCCCGGAAACAGTTCATCCGTGAATCCGAAGTCGCGTATGTCACGGATGCGCATCGGATACAGAATGCCGTCAAGATGGTCACATTCATGCTGCACCACCCGCGCATGAAAGCCTTCGACGCTGCGGTCAATCGCCGCGCCCCGCGCATCCATGCCCCGGTAACGCAACCGCCGGTATCGCGGCACCAGTCCGCGCATGCCCGGCACCGACAGGCAGCCCTCCCAGCCCTCTTCCATGTCCGCATCCAGCGGCGTGATCAGCGGATTGATCAGCACGGTCTGCGGCACCGGCTCGGCATCGGGGTACCGCGGATTCGACTCTATGCCGAAAATCACCACGCGCAACGGCACGCCGATCTGCGGCGCCGCCAGTCCCGCGCCATCCAGTGCCCGCATCGTGTCCAGCATGTCGTCAAGCAACGCCTGCAATTCCGGCGTATCGACATGCTCCACGGGCTGCGACACCTGCAGCAGGCGCGGGTCTCCCATGCGCAATACCGGCCTAACCGCCATGCAACTGCACCAATGCAGCCAGCAGTGCCCGTACGCGGATCATTGCTGCCGCGGAGACCGCCGTGATGTCATCCATGGAAACATGCCCGGCACTCGCCCCGCGTCCCGCGGCGGGATTGACGACCACGGCCAGCATGGCGTAACAGAGCCCCAGTTCCCGCGCCAGCGCGGCCTCGGGCATGCCGGTCATGCCGACCAGATGCGCACCGTCCCGCGCCATGCGGTCGATTTCAGCAGCGGTTTCCAGACGCGGTCCCTGCGTGGCGCCATACGTGCCGCCGTCGAGCAACGCTACGCCTGCGACCGCACCGGCACGCAATAACCGCTGCCGCAGGACGTCACAAAACGGCCGCGTGAAATCAATGTGCGCCAGCGGTTGCGCCACGCCGTCGAAATAAGTGGCATCGCGGCCGTGGGTATAGTCGATGATCTGGTCGGGCACCACCAGCATTCCTGCGCCGAGATCGCCGGCAATACCGCCCACCGAGGCCACGGCCACCACATCGCGCACGCCCTGCGCATGCAAGGCCCAAAGATTGGCGCGATAGTTGATCCGGTGCGGGGCAATCGTGTGCGCCTGGCCGTGGCGCGGCAGGAACGCCACCTCGCAGCCCTGCAACCGCCCGAAAATCAGGACGTCGGATGGTTCGCCGTAGGGCGTCGCCACAACCTGCCGGCGAATGATGTCCAGATCCGCAATTTGCGACAGGCCGCTGCCGCCGATGATCCCTAGCATGTCTTGTTATGCCGCTGGTTTGTCCGGGCCGAGAGCATACACCGCGGGCAGATTCCGCCACAGGCCGTGGACATCCATGCCGAAACCGAACACGTAGCGGTCGGGCACCTGCACACCGACGAAATCCGCTGCGACCGGCTTGATCCGGGGCAGCTGCTTGTCGGCGAATACGGCAATCAGCACCCGCTGCGCGCCTTGCGTCAGCAGCCGCCCGCGCACTGCCGCCAGCGTACGGCCCTCATCGAGGATGTCATCGACCAGCAGAACGACGCGGCCATGCACTGCCGCAGGCACATCCATGCGCCAGTCCAGCTCACCGCCCTGCGTGGTATCGCCGTAGCGCGTGGCATCGACGTAGTCAAAATCCAGCGGGAATTGCAGCAGGGGCAGCAGATGCCCCGCGAACACGATGCCGCCGCGCATGACGGCAAGCACCAGCGGCTGCTGGTCACGCAAAGCTGCGTTAATTTCATTCGCGACGCGCGCCACGGCAGCGCGCACCTCCGCCGGCGCCACCAGCAATTCAGCGCGGGCAAACAATGCCTGCGCCTGCGCGGCAGAGTATTTCAACCTGGAAACGGTAGTTGGACGGGGTGGAGCGTGCGGTTCTGACGGTGCAGGGCAAGGCGCAACGACGAGGAATACTCAATGTATTCCGAGGAGTTGCAACGCCGCCATGCGCCGTCAGAACCGTGCGATCCGCACCGTAGCGCGCTCACCCAACGGGTGAAGGACGACAGATTGAAAAAGTATCTATTCATCAAGAGGTTGAACGTGCGGAAAGCGATCAACTGCCGTTTCCAGGTTCAATAGGTAAAGGTCACCACGTCATCATCCATGGCCTGCTCGATGACATAAGCGCCCCCAACCGTTTCACTGATTTCCGGAATCAGGTCATCGCCCCACAAATCCAGGGTCGGCGTGCAGACCTTGAACCGGACCCCGGCTTCATGCGCGTCCTTGATGAAGTCATGGACGCTCTTCGGCGAACCCTCCTTGACATAAAGCTTCTCGGCGACCCCTTTCTTGGCAAGCTCGCCGGAGCGCGCCGTCAGGATCACCTCGACCTCGTAATCCATGGCAGCAGCAACGGTTGCCTGGAAAAAAGGCGCTCCCAGTTCCGAGACGCTGGACGGATCGGTATTGACCATGATGATCAGCAGTTTTTTAGCCATTGCGTAACTCGCTCAGGGTCTGTTCAACCGGCTGCCCGCTTGCGCCCGGCGCCGGCGAGATAACGTCTGAACGCCTTGCCGATTTCCGGATGCTGCAGACCCAACTCCACATTGGCTTCCAGATAGCCCAGCTTGCTGCCGCAATCATAACGCCGCCCCGTGAATTCATAGGCAAGAACGGGTTCGCGCCGCTGCAGACGTGCAATGGCATCCGTCAACTGGATCTCCCCGCCCGCCCCGGCGCCGGATCGCGACAGTTCGCCGAAAATTGCCGGCGTCAGGATGTAACGTCCGACCACGCCGAGCAATGAAGGCGCGCGCTCGGCCCGCGGCTTTTCGACAATACCGCTGATCACATGGGGAGAACGCGAGCGCGGCGGCACGGCCACCACGCCATAGCGGGAAATTTCCGACCGGGAAACACGCTGCACTGCCACCATCGCCGCGCCCCGGCGGCGATACAGCCGTTCCATCTGCGCCAGTACCGGGGTGCGCGCGGCGATCAGATCGTCCGCCAGCAGCACGGCGAACGGCTCGTCGCCGACGGCCGGTTGCGCGCACAGCACCGCATGTCCGAGACCCAGCGCCTGGGCCTGGCGCACGAATATGCAATTCACGTCGCGCGGCAGAATTCCGCGCACCTCGGCCAGCAGTTTTTTGCGGCCGGCCTGCGCCAGCGCCAGTTCCAGCTCGACAGCCTGATCAAAATGATCTTCAATGGCGCGCTTGCCCCGACCGGTGACAAAAATCAGCTCGGTAATGCCGGCCGCAATCGCCTCTTCCACCGCATACTGAATGAGGGGCTTGTCGACCACCGGCAGCATTTCCTTCGGGCTCGCCTTGGTGGCCGGCAGAAAACGCGTGCCCAGGCCGGCTACGGGGAAAACCGCCTTGCGTATGGGTGCGTATTGCAATACGGATGTACGCTTCAAGCTCTCTCCTTCAGTCCTGCGCTCTTAGTCTGTGCTTTCAGTCCCGCGCAGCCAGCAATGTTCTCAGTTGCTGCTCATCGATGATCGTAACACCCAGTGCCTGCGCCTTCTCGAGTTTACTGCCGGCCTCGCTGCCGGCCACGACATAGTCCGTTTTTTTGGATACGCTGCCGGTGACCTTGCCCCCCGCCGCCTCGATTTTTGCCTTCGCGTCATCCCGGCTCATGCCGGGCAGCGTTCCGGTCAGCACGAAAGTCTTGCCGGCAAGGCCGCCGCCCGACATGGCCTGCACCGGATCAAATGTCACGCCGCGCTCAATGAGTTGATCAATGACCTCCCGGTTATGGGGTTGCTGGAAGAAATTGGCAACGCTGCGCATGATCTCGGGACCAACGCCGGACAGTAACTGTTCCTCGATCTCGATACCTTTCGCACGCCGTTTCGTATTTTCCTTCTGTACAAGTTTCTTTTCTGCGATAAGTGCATCCCAGTCGGCAGCCAGCAGCGCGTCGAGGTTACCAAAATGCGACGCAAGTATGCGCGAGATCTCCTCGCCGACATGGTAGATACCAAGCGCGTAAATGCAACGTGCCAAAGTCGTATGCCGGCTTCTGCGTATCGCATCGATCACATTGTCCGCCGACTTTTCCGCCATGCGATCGAGATCGGCCAGTTGAGCGGCCTGCAGGCCGTAGAGGTCTGCCGGCGTACGCACGATGCCTTTGTCCACTAGCTGATCGACAAGCTTCTCGCCAAGCCCTTCAATATCCATCGCCCTGCGCGAGGCAAAATGCAGCAACGCCTGCTTGCGCTGGGCCGGGCAGTAAAGTCCGCCGGTGCAGCGGTACGCCGACTCGCTCTCGATGCGCTCCACCCGTGACTGGCACACCGGGCAGATCGCCGGCATCTCGAACCGCTCCACCTGCGCCGGCCGCTGTTCCAACACGACGCGTACGACCTCCGGTATCACATCGCCCGCGCGCCGCACAATTACAGTGTCGCCCGTGTGCACGTCTTTCGTGCGCACCTGATCGAGGTTATGCAGCGTCGCGTTAGTCACCGTTACGCCACCGACAAACACCGGCCGCAGCCGCGCCACCGGCGTCAGCGCGCCGGTGCGGCCCACCTGCACGTCGATGCCGAGTACCACGCTGCTCGCTTCCTCGGCCGGGAATTTGTGTGCGATGGCGAATCGCGGCGCGCGCGCCACAAAACCCAGTTGCTGCTGATCGGCAATGCTGTTGACCTTGTACACCACGCCGTCGATGTCGTACGGCAATCCGGCCCGCGCCGCACCGATCCTGTCGTAATAGCCGAGCAGGCCGGGGGTGCCGCGCACCACGGCACGCTCCCGCGCCGTCCGGAATCCATTTTTTTCAATAAAATCAATAATTTGAGAGTATTTTTCCGGCGTCGCCCAATCTTCGCTGCCGCTCACGTCATAGGCAAAAAACGTCAGCTTGCGGCCCGCGGTGATGCGCGGATCGAGTTGCCGCAGCGATCCGGCTGCCGCATTGCGCGGATTCGCGAATATCTTCTCGCCCTGCGCCTGTTGCTGCCTGTTCAAACGCTCAAAATCCGCGCGCAGCATCAGCACTTCGCCGCGCACCTCCAGCAATGACGGCACGGCCCGATTCGCCGGCAGGCGCAACGGGATCGAGCGTATGGTGCGCAGGTTGGCAGTGACTTCTTCGCCGGTATAACCGTCACCGCGGGTCGCGCCGCGGACAAACAATCCGTCCTCGTACACCAGGCTGATGGCCAGCCCGTCGAATTTGGGTCCGGCCGCGTACTCGATCTCCGTTTGCCCCAGCGCCTCGCGCACCCTGCGGTCAAAGGCCTCGACTTCCTCCGGGGCAAATGCATTATTGAGCGACAGCATCGGCTGCCGGTGCGCCATCTGGTCGAAAGATGCCAGCGGCACGGCGCCGACCCGGCGTGTCGGCGAATCCGGGGTGACCAGTTCCGGATGTTCCGTCTCCAGCTGTTCCAGTTCACGGAACAGGCGATCGTACTCGGCGTCGGAAATGACCGGCGCGTCGAGGACGTAATACTGATGATTGTGGTGCTCGATTTCTTCGCGGAGGCGTATGACGCGCTCCCGCAACGCGCGCTGCGTCATGCAAACAGCCGCTGTGCCCGTTCGCCGCCGGCGGGAATTCCGTGCGCCGCCATTGCCGCATGGATGCCCTGCAACTGGGTGCGGATGCGCGCAATGCCTTCGTCCTGCAGCGGCACGCGATTGTCATCGACCACAAATCCGCCCAGCCCTTCGGCCAGTTCCCGGGCGGCCTGCACCATCCGGTCAAACGCAGCCTCGCCGCCGGCAATGCGCGGCACGTCGAGCAGCAGCGTCAATCCCGGCGTCTGCATGGTCGCCAGACGATCCGCGGAAAATCCTTCCGGCTCGTGGTTTTCCATCGTGAACAGCTTATGGCCGCCTTCATCACGCCAGTGGAACAATCCGTCCGCTTCGAGCCTGAATCCGGCAGCCGCGGCAGCCGCGGCGATCTGCTCGCCGGGAAACGCACCGCCCGACTGCGCAATGACGTTCAATCCGATCGCCACATCGACTTCGCCGCACACTTTATCGAGCGCCTGCGCAGCCTCAACCGCCGATGCCGGCTCATCCATCGCCACCTCGGCGCCATGCTGCGCAGCCCAGGCCCGCAGTGCATCGCAGAACCCGTTGATCTGGGGTGCATGCAGCGGCCCGCTGCGACTGACCAATTGCAGCGCTGCCTGCAGCCGGCGACAGTCGCCCTGACCGTCACGGCCGATCTCACGCCAGCCGCCGGCTGCATCCCATCCCAGCAGGCGCGCCGGCTTGCCGGATACCGAAATGCGCGACAACAATTCACGCAGCGCCGTTCCGTCCGCCGGCGCCGCCAGTTCAATATCCGCAATGAACTCAGTGACGGCATCGGCACCATCCTGCTCCAGCCCCCTGCCGTCAGCCGCGTTGCCGCCACCGCTTATTTCAGCATCCGCGCCGTCATCATCGCCGGCGACCAACCGCGGCTCAATGCGCGCCCCCGCCCCTGGCGGCGCATCCAGCAGCACGTCATTGCGCTCGCCTTCAAACGCGCGCTCAAGGCGCTGCTGCAGCTTGCGTTCCTGCCAGATGTTATGAATATAAACCGCGGCGACGACGAGGGCGCCGATGACTGCGAGGGCGATCTGCAGGTCGCTCATCGGGTCGCCGCTCAGGCCGCCTCTTCCGTCAGCTTCATGGCCTCATCGATGTCCACTGCCACCACCCGGGACACGCCCGGCTCCTGCATGGTGATGCCCAGCAGTTGATTGGCGATTTCCATGGTGATCTTGTTGTGGCTGATGAACACGAACTGCGACTGCGCGGACATTTTCTTGACCAGTTCGCAAAAACGGACCGTGTTGTGATCATCCAGCGGCGCATCGACCTCGTCCAGCATGCAGAAAGGCGCCGGATTCAACTGGAATATCGAAAATACCAGGGCCATCGCCGTCAGCGCCTTCTCGCCGCCCGACAGCAGGTGGATCGAGCTGTTTTTCTTTCCCGGCGGCTGCGCGATGACCTGCACGCCGCAGTCAAGAATTTCTTCTCCGGTCAACAGCAGCTTGGCATTACCGCCGCCAAACAGCGCCGGGAACATTTTTGCAAAATGCCCGTTGACCTCGTCAAACGTACTCTGCAGGCGTTCGCGCGTTTCCCGGTCGATCCGGCGTATGGCATCTTCCAGCGTCGCCATCGCCGCCGTCAGGTCCGCATGCTGCGCATCGAGATAGGTCTTGCGTTCACGCGCAGCCTCCAGCTCCTCCAGCGCAGCCAGATTGACGGCGCCGAGGCTCCTGATTTCCTCGTTCAGCCGGTTGATCTCGGATTGCAGCGATCCGGAGCGCGTGCCCTTCTCGAGCTGCTGCGCCAGGGCGGCCTCGTCGGCGCCGGCTTCCGTCAGCTGCTGCGCGTACTGCTCCTCGCTGAGGCGCGCTTCCTGCTCCTTCAGCCGCACCTCGCCGATACGGTCGCGCAGAGGCCCCAGTTTCTGTTCCGCGACCATGCGCTCCTGCTCGACCGCCTTCAACTGCGTTTCGGTTGCTTCCAGCGCATCGCGGGCCTGGGCCAGCGCCTGCTCACGGCCAGTGCGCACGGTCAGCAGTTGCTGCAACTGGGTCTGCCAGGGCGTTTCATCCAGCCGCGACAGGGCCTCCTGTTCGACGGCCAGCGCCTCGCGCAGGCGCTCGATGCTTCCGGTCGTCGCTGCGATACTGCGCCCGATTTCTTCGATCTTGTTCTGGGAGGTCTTGGCCTGATACACCGCTTCCTGGAGATCGCGCTCGGCTTTCTGCACGCTCTCCCGCTGCAAATCGAGCACCAGCTGCGCCCGCTGGTACAGCTCCAGCGCCAGTTCCAGTTCACGCGCGTGGCTGCCAGCCTCATCGCCGAAACGCGACAGGTTGGCGGCAGCTTCTTCGCGATGTGCGGTCTCGGCCTGGACCTGCCCGGCAATCTCGGCAAGCTCCGCGGCAATCTGCTCGCCGCGCTGCGTCAGGCGTTGTGTCTGCTCCGTCAAACGGGCACTTTCGACCTGCAGTGCGTGCTGTTGCTGCTGCAAGGCCGCCGTTTCCGCCCGCAACGTGTTCACCGCGGCCTTTTCAGCGGCGATGTTCGCGGCCTGCCCGTCCACGGCCGCACGCAGCGTTTCGAGCGCGCCCTTCCTGCTGCTCACCTCGCCGGCCAGCGCCTCGATTTCGCGCTGGCGCGACAGGACGCCATGCAGTTCCGAATCCGGTGCATGGAATGTCAAGCTGTGCCGGGTGAACAAATAACCATCGCGCGACACCAGCAGGGAACCGGGGGCGAGCTGCATGCGCAACGCCAATCCTGCCGCCAGATTTTCGACTACAAACGCGCCGTGCAGCCAGTCCGCGAGGACTGCCGCCAGCCTGGAATCGCGGCAGGTCACGAATCGCGCCAGCGGCTGCGCACGCGCCGGCACCGGGGCGGCAGCGCCGTCACCTGCAGATCCGGTTTCCGCCACCGCAAATTTGCCCGGAGGCGCATTGCCGGACCAGTTGCCGCACGCTTCCAGACCGTCGAGCGTGACGGCATTCAGCCGTTCGCGCAGCACAGCCTCCAGCGCATCTTCATAACCCGGCTCGATGGCAATGCCCTGCCACAGCCGCGCCTTGCCGTCGAGGCCATGCGCCGCCGTCCACTCGTCCATGCCGCTGCCATGCGCAAGCTTGTCCTGCAATTGCTGCAAAACCTCAACGCGCGCTTCCGTAGCCGTCATGGCCTGGACTGCGTTGTCGAGACTTGCGGTCTGCTCCTCCAGCGCCGCTTCCAGCCCGGGCAGCGCCTGCTCCTTGCCGGCCAGCGCCGCACGCCGGCCGTTCAGCTCCGACTCGATACCGGCAATCCGTGTGCCCAGTACATCCAGTGCAGCGGTATCCGGTTTTTCCAGGCTGTTCTGTTCTTCATGCAGCCGCTCGTTGCGCAGCGCCAGCCCTTCGAGCACCCGCGTCGCATGATCCAGCTTGGTCTGCTCGACCTGCCGCGATTGCTCGGCGCGGCCCACGGCCTGCTGCAGTTCATCGCGGCGGTTGCTGGTCGCCCGCCAGGCGCCCTCGGCGACCGGCAGCTTGGCGCGCTCTCCGGCAATGCCCGCTTCGCAGTCCGCCACGCGGGTTTCTGCCTGTGCATGCTGCACCTGCCACTCAGTGAGGCTGGTCCTGGACTGCGCCAGGCCGGACTCCGCAGCGGAGATCTGGTTGTTCAGGCTGCCGATCTGCTGTTCAACACGGCTGCGGTTCTCGCGGATATGCGTGATCTGCTGTTCCAGGCGGGCAATCTCGGCGTTGGTTTCATACAGCGCGCCCTGTGCCGCGTGAACCTCGTCGCCGGAACGATAGTGCTGGTTGCGCAACTCTTCGAGCCGCCGCTCCGCATCACGCAGTCTGGCGGTTTCCGCTTCCAGCTCGTTGCCCAGACGCTCGATTTCCCGGGCATGGCGGTTGCGGGTTGCTGCCGACTCCTGGCGCCGCACAAACCACAGCAGTTGTTGCGTGCCGGCCACTTCGGTCTGCAGCGCGTGATAGCGGGTCGCCACCTCGGCCTGTTCCTGCAAATGCGTGAGCTGCTTGTCGAGTTCCAGGCGGATGTCATCCACACGCGCCAGATTCTCGCGGGTGTCGCGCAACCGCAGCTCGGTCTCGCGCCGGCGCTCGCGGTATTTGGAAACGCCGGCCGCCTCTTCGAGAAACACCCGCAAATCCTCGGGCTTGGCCTCGATGACCCGCGAAATCATGCCCTGCTCGATGATGGCGTAGGCTCGGCTGCCCAGACCGGTGCCGAGAAATATGTCGGCGATGTCGCGGCGGCGCACGTGTATGTTGTTGATGTAGTAGGCCGAATCGCCGTCGCGCTCCAGCATGCGCTTGACCGAGATTTCGGCATAACTCGACCACTGCCCGGCCGCCTTGCCCAGACTGTTGTCGAACACCAGCTCGACACTCGCGCGATTGGCCGGATTGCGGTTGCCGGAGCCGTTGAACAGCACGTCCTGCATGGTCGCCCCGCGCAGGTGCTTGGCCGAGGTCTCGCCCAGCACCCAACGCACGGCGTCAATGATGTTGGATTTACCGCAGCCGTTGGGCCCGACGACACCGACCAGCTGGCCGGGGACGGGGATATGCGTGGGATCGACGAAGGACTTGAAACCGGCGAGATTGATTTGCTTGAGGCGCAAGATGCTGTTCTGCCACGAAAAGTTTAATTACTGGGGCCAAACGCGTAGAATTCAGCGCGCATTTTAACTGAATTGATTCCTCCCGCTCATGCCATCGCAGCCTTCCCGCAAACTCGACACGTTTCCGAATCCGGCGCCGGCGCGCGATTTCCGGATTCACATGGAAATACCGGAGTTTACGTGCCTGTGCCCGAAAACCGGACAGCCGGATTTCGCCACCCTGATCCTCGATTACGTGCCCGACCGGCGCTGCGTCGAACTCAAAAGCCTCAAGCTCTATGTCTGGTCATACCGCAACGAAGGCGCTTTTCACGAAGCCGTCACCAATCGCATCCTCGATGACCTGGTCGCTGCAACGCGCCCGCGCTGGATGCGCCTGACGGCGCGCTTTTACGTGCGCGGCGGCATTTTCACGACAGTCACCGCACAACATGCCAAACGCGGATTCCGCGCCGCCGCCGTGCCGGATCTGCCCGATTTTGATCCGGCCGCGCCGACGCGCTGATCCTGAACTTACGGAAAATCCCGCTTGAACCCGCGCCTCGACAAGCTGCAAAGCTACCCTTTCCAGCGGCTGACCGCCCTGCTCGCCGGCCATCAGCCGCCGGCAACGCTCCAGCCGGTCAGCCTGCATATCGGCGAACCCAAGCATCCGACTCCGGCGTTCATCCGCGAAGCGCTGATCGCCAATCTCGACGGCCTCGCCAGTTACCCGGCGACACTGGGCAGCGACGCGCTGCGCAGCGCCATTACGCAATGGATCGCCCGCCGCTACGCCATTCCGGCGC